>NZ_CP087139.1:6380860-7055532 GCF_045160025.1 Spirosoma sp. KNUC1025 | reverse complement strand
GTGCCCGCTGCATAGCAAAACTAAGTTAAGAGCCTTCAATTCGTATTATACGTACTCCAGACTGGGTATGTTTGGTAACGTAATCTTCTCCAGTAGTTGTTCTTCTAGTAAATCGGCCCAGGCTGTCATGTAGGCAATGACGTCTTCACGCACATTGTGCTTTAAAAACCTTTTGTCAAGGGGGAAACGGGCTAATACTTGTCTGTCATCCAGCCGTTCAAGATGTTTCAGATCCTCAAGCATAAGCCCCGCCGTAAGCATTTCATTTATTAGTAAGTCTATGGGCATTTGACTGGTAGAGCAATAGTCTTCTGCTTGTTCATTCCAATCCCCATGTCGTTGCATAGCGTATCGGTGAATCTGATCTTTATTAAGTTTTGTCAGCTCTTGGGCAAGATTCCCGCAATTACAACCACCCATGTGCCCCCATTGATAAGGTGCTCCATTTTTAAGGTTTTGTGCAGTTCTGCGAAGTGCATTGATTAGTTCTGGAGTAGGACGCGCCATAGTGTTAGCAGGGTTATAAAAGCAGTCTTGTGCTGGCGAAACAGCGTGTTTTGATTTTTTGTTCGTTCTATAAAATCAAAAAGCCCGTCATTAAACGGGCTTTTTGTTATCGGACCAATTCCATCAAATCTTTATCGTTTACTTCTTTCCGAATATCAGCCATGTCCAGGAATCTTGAATAGATGCCATCAAGCGTAGGCTTATCGTAGCGGAATCCAAGTAATTCAAGCCGATGTTTGAGCGCGTGACGGCCTGACCGTGCGGTGAGTACTATAGAGGACTTTGGCACACCAACATCCTGTGGATTCATAATCTCATAATTCTCTGAATGCTTCAGGAAGCCATCCTGGTGGATACCTGACGAATGAGCAAAAGCGTTACGGCCAACAATAGCTTTGTTAGCCTGAACCGGCATTCGCATCATCTGTGAGACTAGGTTACTGACTGGATATAGGTGAGTTGAATCAATGTTGGTGTATAAACCTAATTCTTTTTTCACCTTTATCGCCATCACCACTTCTTCAAGTGACGTGTTGCCCGCCCGCTCTCCAATGCCATTTATTGTTACTTCGACCTGACGTGCCCCGTTCATGACACCTGCTAATGTATTAGCGGTTGCCAGCCCTAAATCATTATGACAGTGAATGGATATGGTTGCTTTATGAACGTTTGAAACATGCTCATAAATGTAAGCTATTTTCCGTCCGTACTCATCCGGTAAGCAGTAGCCGGTTGTATCGGGAATATTAACGACTGTAGCTCCGGCGTTAATAACGGCCTCTGTCAATTGGGCAAGAAATGCCAAGTCGGCCCGGCCAGCATCTTCAGCATAAAACTCTACGTCTTCAACATAGGTTTTGGCGTGTTTAACGGCGGCTACAGCCTGTTCGAGAATATTCTCCCGCGTACTGTTAAATTTATTTCGAATGTGAATATCGGATGATCCAATACCCGTGTGAATACGCCCTCGCTTTGCCCATTTCAAGGCTTCTCCGGCAGCATCGATGTCACCTTTAACAGCTCGGCTAAGCGCACAGATCGTTGGCTCTTTTACGGCTTTGGATATCTCAACAACTGAACGAAAGTCGCCAGGGCTGGAGATAGGAAAACCTGCTTCGATAATATCGACACCGAGTCGTTCCAGTTCTTTAGCAACCACGATTTTTTCTTCAGTGGTCAACTGGCAACCTGGTACTTGTTCGCCATCACGCAAGGTGGTATCGAAAATATAAACTCGTTGGCTCATTGTCCGATATTAATTGAATTGGAATAACTGATTAACGATAAAAAGGCCCTTTCTTATGGAGAAAGGGCCTTTTTATGGGGCATATCCTTTTCTCCGTTCTTAAAAAACGTTTAGTTTTTGCAGTCGGTATAATAAGGAGTTAGGCATTATATTTCTGCGAAATTTCGCTACTCGCGTAAATACGCTACAAAAATAGGCGTTTTTAAAAAGTTTGCAAGGCGGCAAGCAAATTTTTTAACGAATTTATCTAGCAGAAATTAATTCAAAAATCCATTGCGTACTGAATATAACGTATTAGAAAGCGTCAGAATGTTAAGCCGTTAAACGGTCGATGATCTGGCTACCCATGGCTTCAGTTCCCAGAATTTTATCCGTAGGCGTACTGCTATTAGCGATGTCACGAGTACGAAAACCAGCTTTTAGTACGGAATCTACAGCGTCGATAACTGATTGAGCTTCAGCTTTGAGTCCAAATGAAATATCCAGTAGCAAGGCAACAGACAATACCGAAGCCAGTGGGTTCGCTACACCTTTACCGGTGATGTCATGCGCAGAGCCGTGAATGGGCTCGTATACGCCAGTGCTATCGCCAACCGATGCAGACGCTAACATACCCATAGAACCCGCAATCTGACTGGCTTCATCAGTAAGAATATCCCCAAATAGATTACCTGTTACTACTACGTCGAAGCGCTTAGGATCTTTAATCAGCAGCATGGCAGCGGCATCAATAAATTGATGTTCAACCGTTACGTCTGGGTATTCGGGGGCTAATGCCTGGACAACCTCACGCCATAGGCGGCTACTTTCCAGTACGTTGGCTTTATCAACAGAGCACAATTTTTTGCCACGTGTGCGAGCGGCTTCAAACGCTTTCCGAACGATACGTTCCACCTCGTATTTGCTATAAATCATGGTGTCGTAAGCTGTGTTTCCTTCATCGAGCCGTTCGCGTTTCCCAAAATAGACATCGCCCGTTAATTCACGGAAAAACAGGATATCCGCACCACGCAGAATCTCCGGTTTAATGCTTGATGCATCGAGCAGCTCGTCAAAAAGTTTGATTGGGCGCAGGTTGGCATACAAACCCAACTCTTTCCGCATTTTCAACAGCCCCTGCTCGGGTCGGACTTTGGCAGAAGGGTCGTTATCGTATTTAGGGTGGCCTACCGCGCCAAACAACACGGCATCGGCAGTCTTCATTTTGGTTAAGGTCTCGTCTGGCAGGGGAGAGCCGGTTGCTTCAATCGCGACATGACCTATCAGGGCTTCATCGTACGTGAATTCATGACCGAATTTATGGGCGATTACTTCCAGAACCTGCTTACCAACGGTGGTTACCTCGGCTCCGATGCCATCGCCAGGAACCACGAGAATGTGTTTTTTCATTGTTTAAAGAGCGAAAGCGTAACGAAGTTCCCGTTACCCATTTCGAGTATGTAAATTGATAATAAACGCACTAGTTTCATCTCGTTTAACAGCCAGGTCGGACGGACAAAACACAGGCTAAGGCCTGACGGCTTCAGCGATAACATTTTTGCCGATTACCTGCCCTATGGTTAGTTTATCGAATAGCCGACTTACTGGAAAGATAACTCGATCATAGAACACGACTGATTCTTTAGTAATACGTCCGTCTTTGTCCAACCACTTATAAATCAGTGAGATAAAGTAGCCTGCGAAATCGTAGTAACGACAATCCGTAACGCGAAATCCAGCTTCTTCCAGAATCTGGCGTACCAGCTTTCTATCGTAGCGCCGATAATGACCGACGTGTTCGTCCATATTGCTGAAAATTTCCTGACGAGCCGGCACAAAGACTTTGATACGTCCGCCCGGTTTGAGCTTGGCGTATAATTCCTTTACAATTTCGCCGTGATGCTCAATATGTTCCAGTACGTTGATGGTATAGATCAGATCATATTTTTTCGGCAGTTGGTTGATGTCAGTATAAACAGGCTGTTTGATCAAGGGCAACAGGTCCGGGTCAATTTCGGCGGCATCAACACTGCCAATCGGAAAGCGGTTAGCGTATTCTCCATTTCCGGCACCAAAATCTAAAACAGCTTCTCCTGGACGAACATCACGGGCAACCCAATTATACAGACCGCTGTTATAATTGACAGCAAAACCCATTATGGCCAAATTATCCGATCCGTTGTACTCTACTTTTTCTGCTGTTTGTTTTGCTTGACTCATAAAAGACCAATTAACATGATAGCGTTTGGTACGCTTAGGTTTAAGAACACGAAGTTATTAAACGAATTGCTATAAATGCGAGATAGGGTTGCTGCCTTTACTTAACGTCGGTATCAATCCAGCGTATTCAGCATTTTTTGAGTTGCCTTAATGGCCGACACCGTCTGGTCTGAGTCGAGCCCACGCGTCTTAAACTCGTGATTTTTGTATTTCCACGTAATGATTGTCTCGCAAAGTGCATCGGTTCGGCCGCCGGTTGGAATACGTACCGCGTAATCGGTTAACACGGGCAGCGACAGTTTCTTTTTGATGTAAATTTTCTTGAGCGCGTTCATAAACGCGTCGTATTGGCCATCGCCCTGCGCGTTTTCTTCAAACTGCTCTTCATCAATTCGCATCCGTAACGTAGCTGATGGTTTAAGGTCTTTTGAATGGGTCAGTACGTAGTTGAGTACCTCCACCCTCGAGGCTATGGCGTTGGTATTCAGTACGTCGGAGATGACGTAGGGTAAATCCTCACGGGTTACCACCTCTTTCTGATCACCCAGCTCGATCACCCGCTGCGTTACTTTTTTGAGGTCGTTCTCCGACAGTTGAATACCCAGCTCACGAAGGTTATTTTCAATATTTGCCTTACCCGATGTCTTTCCGAGTGCGTAGCTACGTTTGCGACCAAATCGTTCGGGCAATAACGTATTGAAATACAGGTTGTTCTTCTTGTCACCATCGGCATGGATACCGGCGGTTTGGGTAAACACATTGTCGCCAACAACAGGTTTATTGTCGGGAATACGAAGCCCCGAAAACGTTTCGACAATCTTGCTAACCTGGTAAAGAGATTTCTCAACGACCCCCATTTTTACGTCCGGCATGAAATCGCGCAACACGGCGATGGCGCTGGCCATGGGTGCGTTACCTGCCCGTTCGCCTAATCCATTTACCGTTAAATGGATGCCATGAGCACCAGCCCGGATAGCCTCCATTACGTTGGCAATGCTGAGGTCATAGTCATTGTGAGCATGAAAATCGAAGTGAAGATCGGGATAACGGCTTACTAGTTGATCAATAAACGTAAAGGTTTCAGCGGGGGTCAGGACGCCCAGCGTATCGGGAAGCAATACCCGACGGATCGGTTGCGTCTGTAGGAAATCCAGGTATTGCAACACGTAATCGGGCGAGTTACGCATTCCGTTGCTCCAGTCTTCCAGATATACATTTACCTGTAAATCCGATTGCTGTGCCTGACTAATAACCTGTTGGATGTCGGCAAAATGTTCGCTGGGTGTTTTTTTTAGCTGATGGGTCAGGTGATTAATAGATCCTTTGGTCAGCAGGTTCATTACTTTCGCGCCCGAAGCCCGCATCCAGTCGAGCGAGGCTTGCCCATCTACGAATGTAAGTACTTCAACTTTATCGAGCAGACCAGCTTTAGCCGCCCAGCCGGTAATTTGCTGAACAGCCTCCAGCTCACCCGCCGATACGCGCGCCGATGCTACCTCAACCCGGTCAACTTTGACTTCGGTAAGCAGCGACTGCGCCAATGCTAATTTTTCGGACGCAGAAAACGACACCCCACTGGTTTGTTCACCGTCGCGGAGTGTCGTATCCATAATTTCAATGTAACGACGTTTCATTCGTAATGATTGAATGATTGAATGACTGAATGATTGAATAGCAAGGTTTACTTAATTCAATCATTCAGTCATTCAATCATTGAGCTAAAAGGGTCTCGTTTCGGCGAAGGCTTCGATTTCGGACTTCATCGACAGCAGATAATCGATATCATCGTAACCGTTGATCAGATTATGTTTTTTGTAGCCATTGATGGCAAAGCTTTCGTTATCGCCCGTAGCCAGCAGGGTAATTGTTTGCTCGGGCAGGTTTATCTCAAGCTCTGTTTTGGGATCAGCTTCAATAGCTGCAAAAATTTTATCGGCAAATTCCGGACTGATCGTTACTGGCAGAATACCAATATTCAGGCAGTTATTCTTAAAGATATCGGCAAAGAAACTCGACACTACGCAACGAAAACCATAGTCGTAAATGGCCCAGGCAGCGTGTTCACGGCTTGAGCCACTGCCGAAGTTCTTTCCACCAACCAGAATCTGACCCGAATAGGTCGGGTTGTTCAGAACAAAATCAGATTTAGGTGAATCGTCGTTGTTATACCGCCAGTCGCGGAAAAGGTTATCGCCAAATCCTTTGCGCTCAGTGGCTTTCAGGAAACGGGCAGGAATAATCTGGTCAGTATCGACGTTCTCGATCGGCATGGGAACGGCCGTACTGCGGAGTATAGTAAATTTATCGTAAGCCATTTTTTTGAATGGATAAGGAATAATGTGAAATGAATAATGATTGAATAATGTGAAATCAGACCTCAGGAAGAGAAACCCTCATTATACATTAGTCATTATCCATTAGTACGCGCGGATCGCTAACAACACCCGTTACGGCAGCAGCAGCAGCTACCAGTGGGCTTGCCAGCAGCGTACGCGCACCGGGCCCCTGACGCCCTTCGAAGTTGCGGTTTGACGTCGAAACGGCGTATTTGCCGGCTGGAATCTTATCTTCATTCATAGCCAGACAAGCCGAACAGCCGGGCTGACGCAATTGAAAACCGGCCTGTGTCAGGATGTCCAGAATACCTTCATCCTGAATCTGCTTTTCGACGATGTGTGAGCCAGGTACCAGCCAGGCCGTTACGTTATCGGCTTTTTGACGACCTTTGACAACCGACGCAAACGCCCGGAAATCTTCGATGCGACCGTTGGTGCAGCTTCCGAGAAACACAAAATCAACCGGTTTGCCGATCATGGATTCGTTTTCGGCGAAGCCCATGTATTGCAATGATTTTTTGTAGCTCGCAGCTCCGTCTTTTACAGCCTCTGCCATAGGAATCTGATGCGTTACGCCCGTTCCTAAGCCAGGATTTGTCCCATACGTGATCTGTGGTTCGATAGTGGCCGCATCGAACATAAGGTCAACGTCGAACGTAGCGCCTTCATCGGTTTTGAGCGTTTGCCAGTACGGCACCAGTTTGTCCCACTGTTCACCTTTGGGAGCCAATTCACGGCCCTTCAAATAATCCAGCGTCGTTTGGTCAGGAGCGATCATACCACCCCGTGCGCCCATCTCAATGCTCATGTTGCAGACCGTCATGCGGCCTTCCATGCTCATGTTTTCAAATACGTCGCCTGCGTATTCCACAAAATAGCCTGTAGCTCCACTAGCCGAAATCTGCGATATGATATATAGGATTACATCTTTAGGAAGTACGCCCTTCCCGAGCTTTCCATTGACAGTAATACGCATTTTTTTCGCCTTGGGCTGCATGATGCATTGCGTAGCCAGTACCATCTCAACTTCGGACGTACCAATACCAAACGCAATGGCTCCAAATGCGCCGTGCGTTGAGGTATGCGAATCGCCACAAACAATGGTCATGCCGGGAAGGGTAATTCCATTTTCAGGGCCCACTACGTGAACAATCCCATTTTTTATGTGGCCTAGTCCCCAGTGTGAAATGTTATACTTGGCGGCATTACGTTCCAGCGCAGCTAACTGGTTGGCTGACAGTGGGTCAGCTACAGGTAAGTGCTGGTTTAGGGTAGGTGTATTGTGGTCGGCGGTAGCGAAGGTACGTCCAGAAAACAGGACCGGCGCGCCCCGGCCTTCAAGGCCCAAGAAAGCTACTGGGCTGGTTACTTCATGAATAAAGTGCCGGTCAATGAATAACACGTCGGGACCATCGTCAACATGCCGAACGACATGTGCGTCCCATACTTTATCGAACAGAGTTTTGGGGGTACTCATAGCTGCTAGGATAACTATTATCTATTGATTCTTTTCTTGTGTCGCTGCGACAGAGAAACGAGTTTACAAAATTGATAATTC
This sequence comes from Spirosoma sp. KNUC1025, assembly GCF_045160025.1. GTDB lineage: Bacteria > Bacteroidota > Bacteroidia > Cytophagales > Spirosomataceae > Spirosoma. Next base: position 7,047,686 of record NZ_CP087139.1, on the reverse strand, counting down.
TTCACGAACTATACATCTCGTCATTCGCTCATAAAATAGCGATTTTAGTTCAACGAGTTCATTTGGTTGTAAAACTGTATGGCAGCTGAAATTGTAAACGTATTACTTCTGGAAAGCCAGAAGTAATACGTATGGACTTATTCCTGAGTTTAGGTAGTATGCAGGTAAGTTTTCAGTGAGCTGGGTAAGTGGCCAAAATATTGCTTAAACGCAGCCGAGAAGCTACTAATGTTGTTATAGCCAATGTGGTAAGAGACTTCTGAAACATTCATTTGCCCCGAAGCCAGTAGTTGTTGTGCGGCTTGCATACGTAGTTGGTGAATATGGCCGAACACCGTGCTGCCAAAAAAGTGTTTATAGCCTTTTTTAAGCTTGAATTCGTTGAGTCCGAAGTGTTGACAAATGCCTGTTAATGTTAGTGGCTCCAGGTAGGTTTGCGTAATAAAATCGTGTACTGCTTTCAGCCGTTCCCGGTCGGCCTGGCTCCATTCCTGTTTCTCCTGTCGGTTAGTAGTAAGCTGGTCCATTTGCAGGGCAAACAGTTCCAGTATTTTCGCTTCAATGAACAGATATTTAGTTAGGCCCTGAAAACTGCATTGTGAAATGGCTTGCAATAGCTCGGCCATACGAGGCTGAAGCAATAATTTTCCGGGCGCCACCAATAACGTTTCGCCCCGTTCCATGCAATCCAGTACGTTGTCCAGATAAGCTGAACCTGCCGATTGCGCTATGCTTTTGAAATAAGGTTTATCATAAACAAGTGAAATAGCTTTCACTTTTCGATTGAGAATAATATGCTCACCCTGAAAATCTGGTGTGTACTGAAATCCGTGTGTATTTATCCAGTGCCGCACGGGTTGTTTGTTGATGGAAAATTGTGATTCGATATCGCCATCCAGAATAAACGAAGAGCTTATTATTTCCGAGTTTTCAGGATCAACCAGCACCAGCTTTCGCTCAGTGGTAAAATTTGCCTGTATCAGTTCAATGCCGGGTGTACGGATTGTTGTAATCTGAGCATTGGCGAGGCCCGGTTCATGGAAATTGGCTACGATTTCGGCATAATGGTTATTACGGAATACATCCCGTTGCGAGATGTCCCTGAAAATATGCCCCCAGTCATGGTTCTCGATTTTATCCATTTTGCCGTAATCAAAATCCGTTTATCGATAACGGTATAGGCTGTTTAAGGTAGAAATTTGTCCCAAGAAAAACAACAAATAATACACACCATGAACCAAACACTAGCACCAGCGGAAGCCAAAAACCGCACATCCAAATGGACTACTTTTCTTTTTTATCCAACGGGCGTATTACGTATCTGGAAAGGTAAGAACCGGCTCTGGGTCAGACTACTTTACACGCTTGTTGGCCTACCCCTTTTTCTGATTCTCGCTCTCTTTCTGGCTATTACAGGCTTTGCCCTTTTTTACCTCCGCTGGATATGAGCATGGGTAATCGAGCTGATCGGACGATTATTAACAGCGATGGGAATTATAAATCAACGTTTCTGAAAACTGGTTTTGAGACGGGGGGCGCCTACGAATTAATACAAGTGGAAGTAGAACCGCACGGGGGAAATGATTGGCATTACCACAAAACGTTTGACGAATATTTTACCGTGTTAAAAGGCAAGGCAAAAGTGGGGAGCAACGGAAAAGAGTACGTAATAAACGAAGGTGGCAGCGCCATTGCTCATAAAGGCGAGATGCATTATTTCTTCAACCCAACCGACTCCACAATACTACTTCAGGTTAAAACGATGCCGGCCAGAGGGTTGGAGAAAAGTATCCGAGTGGCTTACGGCCTGGCGAACGACGGATTGTTTAACGAAAGGCTCACCAAAAACCCCTGGCACATGGCCCTTTTACTAGGGTACAGTGGTACGTATCTACCCGATATTCCCGGCTTTATTCAGGAACCCCTGGTAAACGCTTTAGCCAAAATTGCTCAATGGCGAGGTGAAGATAAAGCCCTGGAAAAGTACTTTCGTTAATGATAAAGCAGGCTGCTTAACGACGGAATCCCATCCCAAGAGGTTCTGCCGTTAAGCAGCCTGTTTCGGCGTAAAACCGTATTGCTGTTTGTAGGCTTTTATAAAATGAGATACGCTTTCATAACCGATTTCCATACTCACTTCTGAAACGTTCTGATGTGTATTCCGAAGTAGGAAATGAGCATGTTCGAGCCGTTTCTTACGAATCCAGTGCCCTGGGGATGTATGAAAGTGATCCTCAAAATCGCGCTTGAATGCGGATAGGCTCCTGCCTGATAATTTAGCCAACTCATTCATTGACAGCGGCTTGAGGAAATACGTACTCATCAGGTAATTAAGATCTGTTTTCTGCCCCTGATAAATATGCAGGAGAATGGAGCGTAGTTGTTTTGTTGAGTCGAGCTCGAGCAGGTGCAGCAACAATTCCTGGAATTTTAGTCGAAGCAACTCGTTTAGAAAAGGCGTTTTCGCCCCGAAATAGGGCAATAGCGAATCGATGAACGTAGTAAACGTAGGTGATGAAGAGAAGGAGAGAATAAGATCGGTTGGTAGTGAAGTCAGGGAAGGCTGAAATAAAGTAAGGTGCTGACTGACAAATTCTTTGAGGAGTTTCTCGTTCACAAAAAACACCAGACTCCGATAGCTGGAATCGATGGATTCGTTCATGGAATAACAGCCCCGTTGGAAAAACAGAATATCGCCTTTCCGTACGTGTAATTCCTGCGTAGGAGAACTGAATTTCTTCTCGCCTTCCAGCACTACAATGACCGCATGCTCTTCAAAAAAGACTTCATTACGTTCGGGATATACGTCGCTACGGTAAGCCACAAACGTCATCTCCGATTCGTCGGTCCGCCGAATGCTCAACGATTGAAACTGGTCAGGCTGAATGGATGAGGGAACGCGAAGCATGAATAGCTGATTCCGGTATTAAATACGTCAGATAGAAGGTAAACGGAGTCCAGTAAAATACTCTGTTATAAACTAATAATAGTTGCGACAGGTAGTAGCGGGTGCCTTAGTCTCTCGCGCATCTGTGGAATTAACGGCTCCAGAAATGGGAAAGCATTTCCAAAAGCATTCAATACGACAACGGCTATGGGGTATTTGGCAAAATTTTGTTGACGTCGTAAATTTTTGTCGAATGTGATGAGTGCATCGAATCCTTCAGCCAGCATTAACGCTGATAATTCGCCATTCTTTTTACTTTATCAACCCATATCACGAACTGTGGATAACTCATGTTCAGGGAAATACTATTTAAGAATTTTAGGTAAGTTCTCGTCAATCAGCAATTTCATAAATTAGGGGTAGCAGTTTGTCAGAGCTAAGGGCTTTTCCGGCTAAATCAAGTACAGCAATTGCTTGCGCCCGCGAAACCGATGGAAAATCCTCTAAAAAGGCATCTAACGAAATTCCGCTTTCAAAATGCCAGAACAGTGATTCGACAGGCACACGAGTGCCTGTAAAAACAGGCGTACCGAACTGAATCTCCGGATCAATCGTAATAGGGCTTTCCATGGCTTATTCGTTTTAGATGAAACCTTTGTTATACCAATCTACACCAAAAACTGAAACAGATCGGGTTGGTCGTTGAGGTATTCGTATACGATGTTCTGGTCGTGCATTCGCTGAATAAGTGCGTCAAAGTCTTCCCGTCGTTTGAGTTCGATTCCGACAACGGCTGGTCCGGTTTCCCGATTGGTTTTCTTGGTATACTCAAAACGGGTGATGTCATCGTCGGGGCCTAGTACGTTGAGGAAATCGCGGAAGGCACCCGACCTTTGCGGAAACCGAATGATGAAATAGTGTTTTAAGCCTTCGTATAGTAATGACCGTTCTTTGATCTCCTCAGTACGGGTAATGTCATTATTGCCGCCACTGACCAGGCACACCACATTTTTACCCCGGATTTCGTCCTTAATCATATCCAGAGCCGCGATGGTCAAGGCACCGGCCGGTTCAGCCACAATAGCATCTTCGTCGTAAAGCTTGAGGATGGTTGTGCAAACTTTCCCTTCCGGAATCAGCAACACACGGTCGAGGTTTTGACGACATACTTCAAACGTAGTATTGCCGGGCCGTTTTACGGCAGCTCCATCAACGAATTTGTCAATTTTGTCGAGGGCGACCACATGCCCTTCATCAATTGAAACTTTCATGGAAGGCGAACCCAGGGGCTCGACGCCAATCAGCTTGGTTTTTGGGCTTAACTGCTTGAATACTGTTGAAACGCCAGCGGCCAAACCACCACCACCGATGGCCATCAACAGGTAATCAATCTTGACGTTTGAGTCTTTAAAAATCTCAAGCCCCACGGTTCCCTGGCCTTCCATAACCAGCAAGTCGTCGAAGGGATGAACGAACGTACTGTCGTGGGTCTTGACGAACTCCATAGCGGCATAAAAAGCGTCGTCATACGTATCGCCGATCAGCACTACTTCGACAAAATCTTTGCCAAACAGGTTTACCTGTTTGATCTTCTGATTTGGCGTGGTGGTCGGCATGAAAATGGTGCCCCGAACCGCCATTTTTCGGCAGGCATAGGCAAGGCCCTGTGCGTGGTTACCGGCACTGGCACATACAACTCCCTTGGCGAGTGCTTCGGTGGGCAGGCTCGCCATTTTGTTGTAGGCCCCGCGAATTTTGTAGGAGCGTACGACCTGCAAATCTTCCCGTTTCAGATAAATATTGGCTCCGTAACGATCCGAGAGGTTAATATTTTCCTGTAGGGGTGTATGGAAAGCAATACCCTGAAGCCGCTCAGCGGCCAGGTATATATTATCAAGATCGGGAAAGGTAACTTCGTCTGTTGATTGATGCACAATGAATATTGGATAATAAGTTGAGTCCTGTATAATGACGCAACGAATTTACATCATCCATTATTCATTGTGCATTATTCATTTGATATTACGTTTAGCTGCGCTCCGGACGTAACGAACGCACGGCAGCACCTGCCTGCCACATTTCTGAATCGCGAAGCTCGGCCAGCTCGACTTCGAGTTTCTCACGATAGTCTGGTTGTGAGTTGCGGGTAATGCTGATTTCGGCCTGCTCCTGCGTTTTTACGGAGTTGTATAGTTGTTCGAACACCGGCTTGGTCGCATCGCGGAACGGTTTCCACCAGTCGAGGGCACCACGCTGGGCAGTAGTCGAGCAGTTGGCATACATCCAGTCCATGCCGTTTTCGGCCACCAGCGGCATCAGCGACTGAGTTAGCTCTTCCACGGTTTCGTTAAATGCCTCCGAGGGGCTATGACCATTGGCACGTAGCACTTCATATTGAGCGGCAAAAATACCTTGAATAGCGCCCATCAGCGTACCGCGTTCGCCCGTCAGATCAGAGGTTACTTCTTTATAGAAATCGGTCTCGAACAGATAGCCCGAACCTACACCGATACCCATTGCAATAGCTTTCGTGCGGGCGTTACCCGATGCATCCTGGTAGACAGCAAAGGATGAGTTTAAGCCTTTACCTTCTACAAACAAACGACGTAACGAAGTGCCCGAACCTTTCGGAGCTACTAGGAAAACGTCAACGTCAGCGGGTGGAATAATACCGGTTTTCTCTTTGTACGTTACGCCGAAGCCGTGAGAGAAATAGAGTGATTTGCCGGGTTTAAGCGCTGCCTTTACGGTCGGCCAGAGTTCAATCTGAGCGGCATCGGAGAGCAGGAAGCAAATGATCGTGCCTTTTTCCAGCGCTTCTTCGATTTCAAATAGCGTTTCGCCAGGAACCCAGCCATCCGCAACGGCTTTGTCGTAGGTTTTCCCTTTCCGTTGTCCGACGATCACATTGAAACCATTGTCGCGCATGTTCAGCGACTGACCAGGGCCTTGAACACCATAGCCGATCACCGCTATGACTTCGTTAGCCAGTACTTCACGTGCTTTTTCCAGCGGGAATTCTTCCCGTGTTACAACTTGCTCCTCAACTCCTCCGAAATTAATCGTTGCCATTGTTTAATTGGTTTTGTACTCGTATTAGGGGTTACTTATTGGTTTATAATTTTGCCATTTCTGACCAGAAAAGCCATTGATCTACATATAATGCGCCCATTCGGCTTCTGGAAGATATTCGACAAGTCCTTTCTCAGTCTTACCAACGGCGACACGTCCCGAGCGAACAAACTCGAGAATTTCGTGTCGTTTGATGTAATTGAAAAAATCGAAGATCTCGATATCATTGCCCGCTTTTTCAATCACCACATAATCAAGGCCCCAGTACACAACCCAGGCTTTGTATTGCTGATTGATGGTCTCTACGTCGAGAGGTTTATTACCCAGCGCCGTAGAAATTTTAAAGAGCGCAATTTCATTGTAAACAATCTCATCGTTGAGATAACCGAACACGGCCAGCACTTCCACAATTTTACGGATCTGTCGTACCAGTTTTTCAACCTCCTCGCGCGATTCGTGCTTGATAACAATTGTGAAACGGGATACGCCTTTACGTTCCGTTTCTGATACCGTCAGGCTTTCAATATTAATACGTCGGCGTGTGAAAATAATCGTAATGCGGTTCAGCAATCCGATGGTATTTTCAGTGAATATGCAGATGGTGTATGTCGTCATTGGTCGTGGTGTCGGGTTTGAGAACCCGACACGGTTTAAAGTGTGTCGGGTTCTCAAACCCGACACCACGTTATTTCAATCTGATTTGCGAAACACTGGTGCCGGCGGGTACCATCGGGAATACGTTTTCTTCTTTTTCCACAACCACTTCCAGAAGGAACGGCCCGTCGTGATTCAGCATCGTATCGAGGGCGGCCGAAAGGTCTTCGCGTTCGTTGCACGTTTGCCCGGCCATGCCAAAACCTTTCGCAATTGTAATGAAATCAGGGTTTTGCAATTCTACGAATGAATACCGGCGCTCGTGGAACAATTGCTGCCACTGACGTACCATACCCAGGAAATTGTTGTTCAGGATGATCGCTTTAACAGGTTGTTTATTCTGGACAATCGTGCCCAGTTCCTGCAAGGTCATCTGAAAACAACCATCACCGATAATGGCCACTACTTGCCGGTCGGGAGCGCCAACCTGCGCGCCGAAAGCGGCTGGTAGCGCAAACCCCATGGTACCCATCCCTCCAGACGTTACCAGGCTATTCGGCCGACGGAATTGGTAATAGCGGGAGGCCATCATCTGGTGTTGCCCGACGTCGGTCACCAGAATTGATTCCCCCTTAGTTTTCTTAGAAAGCATGTCGATCACTTCAGCCATTTTGATTTTGCCCGTGTTGTTCGATAATTCGGGTATCGTAATGGCTTCATTCTCAACTGCGTCATATTTCCGGAACTCATTGCGCCAAACGGTGTGATCATTTGGATTGACCAGTGGCAACAACGCCTTCAAAACTTCTTTCGCATCGCCTACGACAGGTGCATCGGCATGAATTATTTTGTCAATCTCCGAGGGGTCAATTTCGATATGAACGACCTTCGCCTGTGTAATGTATTTGCTGGCATCACCCGTTACGCGGTCGTCGAAACGCATACCAATGGCGATAATAACGTCAGCCTGGTCGGTCATTACGTTAGGCCCATAATTACCATGCATACCCAGCCAGCCAACGTAAAGCGGATGGTTGGTAGGTATGGTCGACTGGCCTAGTAGGGTTGTCGCTACCGGAATGCCTGTTTTTTCAACAAAAGCGCGCAGTTCATCTTCGGCTTTGGCAATCTGAACGCCGTGGCCAACTAGTACGTAGGGTTTTTTAGCTGTATTGATCAGCTTGGCTGCGGTTTCAACCTGCTCCTGTTTGGGTACGCGCCTGGGTTTATAGCTGATAATGCTCTGGCAGCGTTCGTAAATAAACGGCTTCGTCATCAACTCCAGCTGCGCACTTTTGGTAATGTCAATCAGCACCGGGCCAGGACGACCGGATTGAGCGATGTAAAACGCTTTCGAAATTACATCAGGCACCTCGTCAGCGCTGGTAATCTGATAGTTCCACTTTGTGATGGGCATGGTTACGCCCATAATGTCGGCTTCCTGAAATGCATCAGTGCCTAGTAGCTTTTTAGCAACCTGACCCACAATACAAACCATCGGTGTTGAGTCGATGAGGGCGTCGGCAATCGCGGTGACAAGGTTCGTAGCGCCTGGCCCTGAGGTAACCAAACAGACTCCCGCCCGACCCGTAACCCGGGCATAGCCTTCGGCGGCATGTCCGGCACCCTGTTCATGGCGTACCAGAATATGGTTGATACGTTCCTGAAAGTCATACAGGGCATCATATACGGGCATTATTGCGCCACCAGGATAGCCAAAAATAGTGTCGACCTCTTCGGCCACGAGTGCCTGCATAAGGGCATGTGAACCGTTGATATAAGCAGGGGCCGGTGGAGTTTCGGTTACTTCCGGCAGGACGTTGGCGATTGCTTCCATGACGCTTGGTCGGTTTAAGGTCGTATTCAGTTTGTTGTGTTGCTTTCGCTTAATAATGTATTGTAAACTTGCTCAGTATCAATGAGTAGCGGGATATCATCCTTCATGCGGTAATTTCCTGTAAATCCTTCAGTACGTACTGTTTCAAACGTTCATTCTGAAGTGCGTTTTCAGAGACCAAGTCTACTTTTATATTCAATGTTTCGGATAACTCACGCTCCATTCGTGCGAATGTCAATAACGAAATAGGCTTACCCAGTTTAACAAGAATATCTAAATCGCTATCGGGTCCATTTTCTCCACGCGCCCACGACCCAAAAATGCCTACCCGTTCCGGTTGATACGGCATTAGATAATTGAGAATCTGTTGGTTTTGTGTCGGGGTTGTCATATTTATAAGCAGTCAGGATTACGCTTCGTCCGTTACGCAGCCTTCACTTGCCGATTTTACACTACGGATATATTTACCCAATACACCCTTTGTGAAAGGCGGGGCGGGTTGTTGCCATTCGCTTTTGCGGTAAGCCAGTACTTCATCCGAGACGTGCAGGGTTAGCTCACGATTAGTCGCGTCAATTGTAATACGGTCGCCATTATGAACCAGCGCAATTGGTCCACCTTCGTAGGCTTCGGGCGTTACGTGTCCGACAACAAAACCATGCGTACCACCTGAAAAACGCCCGTCGGTAATCAGCGCTACTTTGTCGCCAAGACCTGCACCCATAATGGCTGAAGTCGGTTTAAGCATTTCGCTCATACCCGGCCCGCCTTTGGGGCCTGCATTCCGAATCACAATTACCTGACCCGGCAGAATTTCCCCTTTCTGGAGGGCATCGATCACTTCGCCTTCGTGTTCGCAAACTTTAGCAGTACCCTCAAATTTCAACCCTTCTTTACCCGTAATTTTAGCAACGGCACCAGTCGGTGAGAGATTCCCCCGCATAATCTGGATGTGTCCGGTTGCTTTAATGGGGGTGCTCAGCGGGAATACAATCTTCTGGGTATCAAAATTCAGATCAGAAGCATCCTCTAAATTCTCGGCCACAGTTTTGCCTGTTACGGTCATACAATCGCCATGAATGAATCCGTTCTGAAAAAGATATTTCATTACGGCAGGTACACCCCCAATGGCAAGCATATCTTCCATGTAATACTTACCACTTGGCTTCAGGTCGGCCAGTAGCGGAGTCCGGTCGCTGATGGCCTGAATTTCATCAATGGTAAGCTGGATGCCCGCTGCCCGCGCAATGGCCAGATAGTGCAATACCGCGTTGGTGGACCCACCAAGCGCCATCACAATGGTGAGTGCGTTTTCGAGCGATTTGCGGGTAATAATTTCTTTCGGCGTAATGTTACGTTCCAGCAGGATACGCATGGCCGCGCCTATTTTTTTGCATTCCTCCTGCTTGCCTTCGTGCGTAGCTGGGTAAGTACTACTAAACGGCAGGCTCAGGCCCATCGCTTCGATGCTGCTGGCCATGGTGTTGGCCGTGTACATACCTCCGCAGGCACCTGCTCCCGGAATCGCATTCTGGACAACGCCTTTAAAATCTTCGTCGGAAATATTGCCTGCGTATTTTTTGCCGAGTGCTTCGAAAGCCGAGACTATATCCAGTTTCTGACCTTTGTAATGACCTGAACGTATTGTGCCACCGTAGACCATAATACCAGGCCGCTCCAGACGGGCCATTGCCATAACGGCACCCGGCATATTCTTGTCGCAGCCTACCACGGTTACTACGCCATCGTACCATTGAGCCGCTACGACAGATTCTATCGAATCGGCAATCAAGTCACGACTGGGTAAAGAATAGCGCATACCATCGTTGCCGTTGGTCATACCATCCGATACACCAATCGTATTAAAAATTAAACCAACTAAACCGCTTGCCTGAATACCCTGCTTTACGTAAACAGAAAGACCATTTAAGTGCATGTTGCAGGTGTTGCCCTCATAGCCCGTACTAGCGATGCCAATCTGTGGCTTCTGCATATCTTCCTCAGTGAGGCCGACACCATATAGCATAGCCTGAGCTGCGGGGTTACTAACTTCTTGTGTAAGAGTACGGCTAAAACGATTTAACTCAACGGTTGGCTGTTCGGTAATCATATTTAACAATTAGCGAAATTTCGCTGCTGGTGTAATAACGCTGTAAATAAAAGTTATGTTTTTTGAAAAGGCAAGAAAAAACGGATTATTTGTCCGCTAATTTGAGTGAGTGTTACTTTTGAACTATGATTACTGAAACTACATCTCATTACGACCATTTGGAGCAAATGTCGGTTCACGACTTGCTGGTCAATATTAATAAGGAAGACAAGACCGTACCGTTGGCTATTGAAAAAGCGATTCCGCAAATTGAAGCGCTGGTCACCGAAATTGTAAAGCGCATGAAGGCAGGGGGGCGGCTAATTTATATTGGTGCCGGTACGAGCGGACGCTTAGGCGTAGTAGATGCTTCCGAATGTCCGCCCACCTACGGCGTACCGTTTGATTTGGTCATTGGCCTGATGGCCGGAGGTGATGGTGCTATCCGTAAAGCGGTCGAGTTTGCTGAAGACGATCCTGAACAAGCCTGGAAAGACATTGCCCCCTACGAACCTGATGAGAACGATACGCTTATCGGTATTGCAGCTTCGGGTCGAACGCCCTATGTGATTGGTGGATTGCAGGAGGCCCGTAAAGCGGGCTTACTGACGGGTTGTATTGTTTGTAACGAAGGCTCGGCAGTGGCACAGGCCGCCGAATATCCAGTCGAGGTTGTTGTAGGGCCTGAGTTTGTGACGGGCAGTACGCGCATGAAGGCAGGCACAGCTCAGAAACTGGTGCTCAACATGATTTCTACTTCCGTTATGATACAACTAGGCCGGGTGAAGGGTAATAAAATGGTCGATATGCAATTGACAAACATTAAGTTGCAGGATAGAGCGGCTCGGATGGTTATGAGTGAAATTGGCGTTAGCCGCGAAGAAGCGGAAGCCCTTCTGGAAAAATTTGGCAACGTGCGGGGCGCTATCAACGGCTACAAAAAATGAGTGGTCGGTAAAGTATTTTTCTCTGTTTGAGCGTCTTCTTGTCAAAGGTTATCAGCCTCGCCAAAGCTCTAAACTTTGGCGAGGTTAACGCAACGACAAATCAACAGAACACTATGAACAAGCAGGTATTACTTATTGGTCGTAATCCGATGGTGCTTTCCAATCTGGCGTCGGCTTTGGCTGATGAAGGATTCAGCGTAACGATGACTAAAGCAGTTGAACAGGCAAGTCAGGAATTCAACGGCACCGATTTTGATCTGGTTGCTTTTGGCCGGGGTGTCGATGAAGCAGCCAACGCACAGCTAAGAGCTGATTTTTTAGCTCAAAATCCGAATTTGATTTTTGTTGATGGACTGGCGCCAATCATTTCTTTATTGGTTCAGCAAATCAAACAAGCCCTGGCAGAGAATTTGGTACACGAAAAAATGCTGGCCGAATTTACCTGTCAGCAGGCCGATTGTCTGCGCGTTCGAGCAACGGTAACGGCAGCCTGTCAGCTAACAATCGATCTTTATCAACTGGATGAGGTTCATAATACGCGGCAGAAAACCCTTGTTTCCAATTTTTTTCCGGCCGGTAGTCACACATTTTCTATAGAGATGGTCCCCGAAACGAATTCGACTATCAAATTCCTAGTTGCTCAGGCCAACAATCGCGACCTGATGGTGCTTCCACTTCGGTAGGCGGTGATCAGCTAGGACTTAAGGGAAACTCTGGCCCGGCCTGTTTGCTGTGCGGATTGCAGCTTTTCGCACCTGGGCAATAACTGGATCGTTTCGGTCAGACACCGTATGAGTGAATAGCAACCCACAGCTGGAATTGCTTTCGCTGGTAAAAGTGGCTGTGCGTATTGATCCACAGCCAGATGCCACCCTGTTTGCTTTATATCTGGAAATTGCTGAAAGGTGTAGTCGTGAATACGTTTAAACCATTTTAGACAATCAGGATGTTGGGTATGAACGTACCCTTTCAGTAAAACAGCCAGGGCTTCTACATGCACCCACGCCCATTTTTGTTGCCAGTCGGGGAAAATAAAAGGCTGCCCTTTCAGATCTACGTACTGATTTAAACCGGCTGAGGCTTCGTCCCACGCCTGCTCGCATAGCTGCAAACACCACGTAACAACCTGTGTTGCTAGCTTACGATTGACAAGCCCTGTCTGAGCGGGTTTTGTTACGTTGCTTTGTGCATAGAGATCGAATAAATAACTGGCGGTTTGAAAAGTCAGACCAACATCAAGTCGGCGACCTTCGGGCGTATTGATAAAGGCACCTTCCGGGAGTATATATTCGCGAAGTACATCGGTACGTCGATCAACAAATTCGTGGAGAAGTTCCTGCACTACCTGATCCAGATTTTGTTTCCAGGTTTCTTCATCCAGCAGAGGTTGCATGTCCAGTACAGCTTTCAGGAAAGACACTGGTTCGCTCAGGTGCTTAAGTGGCCGAAATCCACCAATAGTAGTTGCCTGGGCCTGCCGAACTAATTCCCGTCGTTCCAGTACCGTTACGTAGGTTTGTTTAGCCAGCATGGCCCACTCATCATCGCCTGTCGCCCGGTGAATCTGTGCGTAGGCCATAACCGAAAAACAATCCGGTATGCAACTGAACGATGGAGCAACCGGTCGGCCTCGCCGGTCGAGCTGATTGAAACAATGCAGGCTGTCTTCGTGGGCAAACCGGCTTAGAAAGCTGGCCCCGTGTCGGGCGTGCTCAAGCCAGGCTGTCTGACCATCAAGGGTATTATACAACCAGGAAAAAGCCCAGGTCTGCTGCGCCTGATCGATTACAAATTTGTCGCCTTCAATAACCTTTCCCGATGCGTCAAGCATATCAAAATACCCACCGCATTGCTTGTCCCTGCTATGTTTAAGCCAGAAGGGTACCACCTGGCGTAACAAAGCCTGCTGGTACTGGGGGGCGATTTTTGGGAGATCAAGCACGGCATAAAGATAGGATTACTACAGATGCAAATGGAGCGAAATTAATCAGATTTTTATCTGTATTAATCCGCTCCATCAATAGCTTTTGTCTGTTAACGCTGACTATCAGTACACTTTTTCGACTTCCCGATGATCTTTTTCGTCGGGTAATACGAACTTCATCGGCTTGCCAACCTGGTTTGGTAATAAAGCAATGTCCAGCACCTGATCGACATTATCGACGTAGTGGAAGGTCAAATCCTTGATATAGGCCTGATTAATTTCCTCGATGTCTTTACGATTTTTCGAGCAGAGAATAATCTCTTTAACACCTGCCCGGTTAGCCGCCAGAATCTTTTCTTTTATACCGCCCACTGGCAACACTTTACCCCGCAACGTAACCTCACCGGTCATGGCCATATACGGCTTCACTTTACGCTGGGTGTAAATCGATGTCATAGAGGTCAGCATCGTAATACCGGCCGATGGCCCATCTTTCGGAACCGCACCCGCTGGAATATGGATGTGCAGGTCGTAGTTATTGAAAATGCGGTAATCAATGCCTAATTCGTCGCTATGGGCTTTCAGATAAGAAAGTGCGGTTATAGCGGACTCTTTCATTACGTCGCCTAACTGTCCCGATAAGGTCAATACGCCTTTTCCACGGCTCAGGCTCGACTCAATAAGCAGAATTTCGCCACCAACCTGCGTCCAGGCCAGACCCGTGACAATACCCGCCAGATCGTCGTCGGCGTAAAGCTCTTTGTCGAAAATCTCAGCGCCGAGCAGCTTTGGAATATCGACAGCCTTGATCGAGTGGCTGTATTCTTCTTCCATAGCTACCGATTTGGCAATCTTACGTACCAGAGCCCCTATTTTCTGTTCCAGATTCCGAACGCCCGATTCGCGGGTATAACCCTCAATGATTCGCAGAATGGCTTTATCTTCGATCACTAAATCTTTATTGGTCAGACCGTGATCTTTACGTTGTTTCGGAATCAGGTATTTTTTGGCGATCTGAACTTTCTCTTCAACGGTATAGCCAGCAATGTCAATAATTTCCATCCGATCGCGCAGGGCAGGGTGGATGGTATCGAGTGAGTTGGCTGTGGCAATGAATAACACCCTGGAGAGGTCGAACTCTGTTTCAAGGTAGTTGTCCATGAACGTCGAATTCTGCTCAGGGTCGAGTACTTCGAGCAGGGCCGATGATGGATCTCCCCGGAAATCAGAACTGACTTTATCGATTTCGTCCAGAATAAATACTGGGTTGGCAGTACCGCATTTCCGAATATTCTGGATGACTTTGCCCGGCATGGCACCAATGTAGGTTTTACGGTGCCCACGAATTTCGGCTTCGTCGTGAACGCCACCCAGTGCCATACGGCTATATTTCCGACCCAGTGCTTTTGCCACCGATTTTCCCAGCGAGGTTTTACCGACGCCCGGAGGCCCATACAGGCAAAGAATAGGGGCCTTCATGTCGTTTTTCAGTTTCAGCACGGCGAGGTATTCAATAATCCGTTCTTTCACCTTTTCGAGCCCAAAGTGATCCGCATCCAGAATTTTCTGTGCCCGCTTCAGGTCGAAATTATCCTTGGTGTACTCATTCCAGGGTAAATCAACCATCAGCTCGACGTAGTTCATCGTTACCGGATATTCTGGCGCCATCGGGTTGATACGTTGCAGTTTGTTCAGCTCTTTATCGAAATGGCTCCGCACTTCAGCCGGCCATTTCTTGCGGTCAGCTTTCATGCGTATTTCATCAATCTCCCGGTCAGGATTATCCATGCCCAGCTCATCCTGAAGCACCTTCATCTGCTGGCGCAGGTAATAATCGCGTTGCTGCTGATCAAGATCCGAGGAGGCTTTGGTCTGAATTTCGCGCTTCAGTTCCAGTAGCTGAACCTCCCGAAGCATAAATTCCAGCAGCAAATTGGCCTGTTGATTTCCTTCGAGTGTTTCCAGCAGGCGCTGTTTGTCGGCCACATCAGCATTCAGATTCGACGACAGGAAGTGCAGTAAAAACGTCGGGCTTTCGATGTTATCGAGTGCAATACGAGCTTCCTGCGGAATTTCCGGATTAAGCCGCAGCATTTTATAGGCAGCGTCTTTAATCGACTGCAACATCGCCTTCCCTTCTTTTTTGGTCACGCCGGGAAAGGAATCGTCAATCTGGCGGACCTGTGCTGTGATGAAGGGTTCTTCCTGGACAACCTGTTGAATTTCAAAACGTTTTTTGCCCTGGATGATAATGGTAATGTTGCCATCGGGCAGCGTAATCATCTTGATAATATAGGCCACCGTACCAAAGCGGTACAGGTCATCGGCGGTTGGCTCATCTTTCTGCTGATTGAGCTGTGCGGAGACGCCAATAATTCGGTTTCCTTTGTATGCTTTTTTGACCAGCCGGATCGATTTGGCCCGCCCAACCGTAACGGGAATCACCATACCGGGAAACAAAACGGTATTGCGAACCGGCAGTATGGGCAGGTTCGCCGGTAAATCGTAATCGTCGTCTACCCCTTCTGGTGAACCAAGTGGTACAATTTCTAAATTGTCCAGAGTCGAAATCGGCCAGCAACAAACGGGTAGCTAATTCTTTTTCTGAAATCATATATACACTGCCAAGCTGACAGCCTTCATAATATGGTAGGTCCTAAATAATGGAAAGAGGAAGGTAAGAAGCAGCTGCAAGCAACATGCCAACTCATTCCGCTATGACCGTATGGCAGTCTGTATGCAACTAGTGCAAAATTAACTAATTACTACCGTCAGTAGTTAGATAAATTTATTAATCGACGGAAACGTCCTGAACGGGCTGATTTTTGCGAAAGACGAACGTTTTTTTCTGACCCTGGTACTGGATATTTACCATATTAACCTGGTCATCAAAGAATTCCATCAAAACATTTTGCTTCAGCGAGCCGCCCCGAAATGGTTCTGCGTAAGGCATTTCAAGATAAAGCCAGTTTGCATCGACTTCAATTTCGTGCCCAACGTATTTTATTGGTTTCGTTTGTTTCTGCGGACTTACGTAACTGAAGTGAGAAAGGATGTATTTCTCGATCAACGGATCGTTTTTGTCGTTCGGTCCAAGCGCAATTTTGCTGCCCGAAACGGCTGAAAGTGCCTTCTCAAAATCATCAGTAAAGATGCGGATACTAATTTCAAATGACTTTTCCTTTGGATTATACTGCATTTGCGTAACGCTGGCATGAAAATCATGAAGCGTCAGTGGCCGACTGCCCATCAGGCAACCGGCCACTAGTAGTATAAAAATAGCTGGGAGTTTACGCAGTGCCAAGACTTAAAAAACTGCTTTTAATACGTCGTTGAAAATGGCAAATGCCATCAGGCTAAGCAAAATTACCATACCCACACGCTGTGCGCCCTCCAGAAACTTATCGGAAGGTTTTCGTCCTGAAATGATTTCATAGCCGAGAATCGTGGCATGACCACCGTCAAGGGCTGGAATCGGCAGGATGTTGAAGAAGGCAAGCGCCATCGACAGTAAGCCGGTTACGGTCCAGAAACGATCCCACACCCAGATACCGCCAAACAGATTCTGGGCAATGCCAATTGGGCCACTCAAGGCTTTCGACGCCGATACTTCGCCCCGGAAAATTTTCCCGAACCCTTTAATGTTATCGTATACGACCTGAAAAGCCCGCTTGGTACCCACGCTAAGCGCTTCGCCAAAAGTATACTCCTGGGTTGTCATCGGCAGTAGAAACTCCGGATAAAAACCAACCGTACCGTCTGCGGTTGTCGTCATCCGAAGGGTATCAATTTTACCGCTACGGTTGACCGTTAACGTGAGTGGTTTGTTTTTAAGAGGCTTTACGCTCTCCGTAAATTCGTGGTAAAATTGAATTGGTTTGCCATTTACACTGGTAATGACATCGCCCGCTTTTAAACCCGCTTTACTCGCTGGCTGGCCAGGAACCAGTTCAGCTACTTTAAACGGTTCAATCGGCTCAATGAACTGACCCGTGGCTTTTTTGTCGGCCAGTTTGTCGACAAAATCATTGGGAATATAAATATCTTCAAGCTTCCCATTGCGCTCAACGGTGTAAGAGCTGTTATCGCCCAGAAATACATCGGAACTGCGGATTTCGCTGAAATCAGTAATTTCTTTCCCGTTCACTTTCACAATTTTATCCCCCGTCCGAAGGCCAATGCTTTTGGCCAGATCATAGGCCACAATACCATATTTTGCATCTTTAGCCGCCAGATACGTATTACCATTTTTATAGGCGATGATAACAAAAATCAGGATGCCGACGATGACGTTGACAATGATGCCGCCAAGCATCACAATAAGCCGTTGCCAGGCTGGCTTTGCCCTAAATTCGTAAGGCTGTGGCTCGGTATCGGTGTGGGCCGTATCAAGGGATTCGTCAATCATGCCTGATATTTTCACGAAACCACCAAGTGGAATTGCTCCCACTCCGTATTCTGTTTCGCCCCGTTTGATGCTCCAGATTTTGGGTGGAAACCCGATAAAATATTGTTCAACCCGCATGCCAAATGCTTTGGCAGCCAGCAGGTGACCTAATTCGTGTAAACCAACTAAAATAGACAAGCCCAGAATGAGCTGCCCTGCCATCACTAAAATTTCCATTTATTCAAAGGTATGATACGAGCAATTTTAAGATTATTTAACGACTCTGACGTAGTCAATTGATTCCTGAAAGGTTTATTAACCTAAGAGGTTTGCCTGCAATGCGGTACGTTATAGTGGTAAAAACGTCAATTGTAAGTGATATAATGTAAACAGCTAAACCAAACTTTTAATTCGCTCCTGTGCTAACCGACGGGTTTCTTCATCGGTATGGACGTAGTCGTCGTAGGTGGGCGTTTGAACGAAGGTTGTTTTTGCTAAGCACGATTCTATGATCTCCGAGATTTCCAGAAAACCGATCCGGTCGTGCAGAAAGGCATCAACGGCGACTTCATTGGCGGCATTGATAATGCACGGCGCGTTGCCGGCGCGTTCGAGTGCATCGAACGCGAGTTGCAAATTACGGAAGGTTTCCCGGTCGGGCTGCTCAAACGTCAATGAGGGATAATCCATAAAATTAAAGCGCGGGAAATCAGATTTCAACCGGTTCGGATAGCCCAGTGCAAACTGAATGGGCAGACGCATGTCGGGCAGCCCCATCTGCGCCTTCAGGCTTCCATCTTCGAACTGTACCAGTGAATGAATGATGCTCTGCGGATGAACCACTACGTCAATTTGATCCGAACGGGTGCCAAATAGCCAGCGGGCTTCTATCACTTCCAGCCCTTTGTTCATGAGCGTAGCCGAGTCGATGGTGATTTTCGCGCCCATCGTCCAGTTGGGGTGCTTCAGTGCCTGAGCCTTCGTTACGGTTGATAAAAACTCCCTTGATTTTCCTCGAAACGGTCCGCCCGATGCGGTCAGAATGATCTTTTCAATTGGATTATGAAACTCACCGACCAGGCATTGGAATATAGCAGAGTGCTCCGAGTCGACGGGGTAGATGTTTACACCTTTCTGCGCGGCCAGTCGCGTAATCAGTTCGCCGGCAACAACCAGCGTTTCTTTATTCGCCAGCGCGATGGATTTACCGGCCTCAATGGCTTTGATAGTCGGCAACAAACCGGCGTAGCCAACCATAGCGGTCAGCACCATATCGACTGTATCCATCTGCACGACAGATGCAATGGCTTTTGCCCCGGCGTAGACTTTAATGCCTAATGGGTCAAGCGCTGCAAAAACCTGGTCGTAATAGGCTTCATTGCAAATAACCACTACGTTGGGTTTCAGATCAATAGCTTGCTGAATCAGCAATTCGGCATTGGTATTCGTTGTCAGCACCTCAACCTGAAACTGGTCGGGGTTGGCCTTTATCACATCAACGGCCTGTGTTCCAATAGAACCCGTTGAGCCGAGAATAGCAATATGACGTTTTTTCGTTGCGGTCATGTATGTTGTAGCAAGTCAAAATTGACTGTTACGTTTAATTCTTCTTAGAGGGCGCGAATGAAGTAAATAGCCTCACGGTCAGCTACTAGCTATTTCATTATTCATTACGCATTCTGCATTATCTCTACCAATCCATCTGCAATCTTTCGGTCGTTGGACAGGCGAGGAACTTTGTTTTGGCCACCCAGCTTGCCCTGCGATTTCATGTAGCGTTGAAAAGCACTACGCGGCAGGCTCGTTAGTTTTAAAGGTTGCAAAATAGAGCCGGTAATGAGATCCTTGTAGTAAATATTCAATTGAATCAGACGGTTGTCGACATCGCGGGCAAACGCGTCCAGATCGTTTGGGGAAGTAGCAAACTCAACCAGCCATTCGTGATACGGTAAACCGTCTTTCGGGCTGACCATCGGCGCTACGGTAAACTCAACGACTTCAGTTTCCGGATGCTTCTGCATTGCGTCTTTCAGCGCTTTCTCGACCTCTTCGCCAATTACGTGTTCGCCAAAGGCCGAAATAAAATGCTTGATACGTCCTGTTACGACCAGCCGATAAGGCTCTCTGGACACAAATTTGACAGTATCACCCAAAGAGTAGCCCCATAAGCCCGCATTGTTGTTGATAATAACCGCGTAATTTTTGCCTAGCTCTACGTCACCAATCGTCAGCCGACGCGGATTGTCGGTGAAAAATTCATCGGCAGCAATAAACTCGTAGAAGATGCCGCTGTCGAGCAGCATTAACAGACCTTCTTCGGTTTGCGAATCCTGAAAAGCAATAAAGCCTTCAGAAGCTGGGTATGTTTCAATGGAATCGATGCGCTTGCCGATGCTCTCGAACAATTTGGCGCGGTATGGCTCGAAATTGACGCCACCGTATACAAATAGCGAGAAATCAGGAAAGACATCTTTAATAAGTTTACCGGTACGTTCCTGAATCCGGTCAAAATACATCTGGACCCAGGGCGGAATACCCGAAATCAGCGACATGGGCTGGGGCAGCGTTTCGTCGATGATACGTTCCAGTTTTGTTTCCCAGTCGTCAATCACATTGGTTTCATAACTGGGCAACTGATTGGTTCGTAAATAGGCCGGCACGTGGTGATTGACGATGCCCGATAGCCGCCCAATGTTTATGCCTGCTTTTTGGGTCAGTTCGGGACTGCCAGACAGAAAAATGAGTTTTTTATCCAGAAACGCGCTGTTGCCTGTTTCGTTAACGTAATTAAGCAGTGCGTCGCGGGCTGAGTTGATGTGGTTTGGAATAGAATCTTCAGTGATGGGAATGTATTTGGTGCCTGATGTCGTGCCCGACGTTTTTGCGAAGTACAAGGGTTTTCCTTTCCAGAGTACGTCTGTATCACCATTCAGAATCTGCTCAACATAGGGTTTCAGGTCTTCATAATCCCGCACCGGAACAGCCTGCCGAAACTCCTCAATTGTTTGTACGTCGCTAAGGCGATGGTCGCGGCCAAATACCGTCTGGCGACCTACTTTGATCAACTGCCGAAACCAGCGTTGCTGAACGTCGGCGGGCTGATACATCCAACCCTGCTGGCGCTCTACCACCCACTTAGCCAAAGGCTTACTGACAACTGAACGAATTCCCATAATAGCACAAAAGTAACGCTAATTTGAATGATGCGTGAAGAATGATAAATGATTAGCTTTCATGGGCATTTCAGAATCATTCGTCATTCTTCATTCATCATTGTGGCTAAGAATCTCTATTTTTGCAAACTTTTCAAAAACTGTATTCGTAATAGGGCGTTCTGCGTTTAACATACTAATGGGACTTTTTAATTTTCTAACCAGCGACATTGCGATTGACCTGGGCACAGCGAACACCTTGATTATTCACAAGGACCGGATTGTGGTAGATGAGCCTTCGATTATTGCAATGGATAAGGCAAGCGGCAAAGTGCTGGCAATTGGCCATAAAGCCATGCAGATGCACGAAAAGACAAACGAAAATATTAAGACGATTCGTCCACTGAAAGATGGCGTGATTGCCGATTTTACGGCAGCCGAGCTAATGATTCGGGGGATGATCAAAATGATAGATACCGGTAGTAAGCTCTTTTCGCCATCGCACCGGATGGTGATTTGCATTCCTTCGGGCATTACGGAAGTAGAAAAACGGGCGGTTAAAGATTCAGCCGAACATGCGGGCGCGAAAGAAGTGTATATGGTGCACGAGCCTATTGCTGCCGCCATCGGTATTGGCATTGATATTACTCAGCCCAACGGCACGATGATTGTCGATATTGGCGGTGGAACGACCGAAATCGCGGTAATTGCTCTATCGGGGATTGTCTGCGAACAGTCGATACGTATTGCCGGGGATGTGTTTACCCGTGACATTGTCGATTACATGCGCCGGGAGCACAATTTGCTGATTGGCGAACGTTCGGCCGAGCAGATCAAAATGGAAGTCGGTTCGGCTCTTCCTGAACTCGATAACCCACCCGCCGACTACGAAATCCGCGGCCGTGACCTGATGACGGGGATTCCCAAAGAAATTAAGGTTACGTACAGCGAAATTGCCTATTCACTCGACAAGTCGATTTCTAAAATCGAAGAAGCTACCATGAAAGCGCTGGAAATATCGCCACCGGAATTGTCGGCTGATATTTACACCAACGGCATTCACCTGACAGGGGGAGGGGCTTTGCTGCACGGGCTCGACAAGCGGCTGGGTGCCAAAACCAAACTACCCATTCACGTAGCCGATGATCCGCTCAAGGCCGTTGTGAAAGGTACGGGCGAGGTGATCAAAAACCTCGATATGTATAAGTCCGTTCTGATCAGCTAACGTAGTGCCGGGCCGTTGACCCGGCTGTGTGCCAATTGCTATACAGTTGGGCTAAAGGCCCGGCACTACACTATTATGGGAGAGTTAGTTGACTTTTTCATCCGAAGTCGTCATTTCATCTTGTTTGTGTTGCTGGAAGTTCTCTGCTTCTACTTCATCATCAACACCAGCAATTACTGGAGTGCTACGTATTTCAATACGTCGAACCGCTACGCGGCAAAGGTATTGGCATTGGCCAATGCGGCTAATGAATATGCGAGTTTGCGGGAGGTAAATGCGGATCTGGCACTGGAAAATCAGCAGCTTAACGCGCGACTGACACAACTGTTGCAGAGTAAGCCCGTGGCTCCGGCGGCTTATCAGGCTGATTCAGCCTTCGCCAGTCGGTTTAAATTTACGGTGGCCAAAGTGGTCAATAACACCACTCAGTTTGCCAATAATTACATTACGATCGATAAAGGTACCGACGATGGGCTGCTGCCAGGCATGGGCGTAATATCACCAACGGGGGTTGTCGGAAAAGTGAAAATTTGTAATCCGCACTTCTCGATTGTTACGTCTATTCTGCATTCGGAATATCTGGTATCCTCGCAGTTGGTGAAAGCCAACGAGATCGGGACGGCACGTTGGGACGGAGTTGATCCAAAACTGATTAAGCTACTGGATATATCCCGGTATAGGCCGGTTAGCAAGGGCGATTCAGTTGTTACGTCGAGCCGGAACTCAACGTTTCCGCCAGGTATTCTGGTCGGCCGTGTTCGCTCAATTGGTCTGCAGCCAAACCAGACTTTTCATGATATTACGCTCGACCTGTCGACCGATTTCAGCAATCTGGCGTTTGTGTATGTGATTGAAAACCGATTGCAGGCCGAACAGGAGCAACTGGAAAAACAAGTTGAAAAAGAAAAATAGTTAGCTGATTAATCCGTTGATGAGTCGGCGGGTCGCTGACAAATCAGTGCTACTGACGGGCCGACCAATCGACCAATACCCCACAATGACCCTACGCGAAATCCTGTCTACGATACTCCTGTTCGTTCTGTATCTGATCCTGCAGATTATGCTTGTTCGGAATGTCGTGCTGTTCGATTACGCGTTTTGCTTTATCTACATTGCCTGCATTCTGCTGCTGCCGAACGAAACCAGCCAGACCTGGGTGTTGTTGATCGCTTTTGCGACGGGCGTTGTGGTCGATACGTTTTATAACACGCTGGGAATGCACGCAGCCGCTACGGTGCTGATGGCTTATTGCCGACCGTTTGTTGTACGGACACAAATTGACGTACCGGGTATTGAAACCCGCATAGAATTTGGTTTGCGGCAACTGGGCGCAGGCGCTTTTTTCCGCTACGTATTGATATTGACGTTCATTCATCATACGGCTTTATTCTTCATCGAAGCGAGCAGTCTGGCACTGATTGTGCCAACCTTAATCCGGGTCGTTGCCAGTACGTTATTCACAACCGTAAGTATTGTGCTTATTCAGTTCTTCACCAGAAACTAAAACGTATCAAAGCGTGTCAGGAATCAGTAGGATATAGCAAACGCTACGTAGCACCTGACTGCGTTTGATAATCGTTGACCCATGGCTGAAACACTTGTTATTCCCCAAACCACTGACCGTCGGGCTATTTACGACAGCCTGATTCCGCAGATTGCCGCCCTGATTGAGGGAGAAACCGATCTGGTAGCTAACCTTGCCAATATTACGGCTGCCCTGAAAGAAGCCTTCGGGTTTTTCTGGGTTGGCTTCTACCTCGCAAAAGAAAATCAGTTGGTACTTGGGCCCTTTCAGGGACCGATTGCCTGCACACGTATTGCATTTGGCAAAGGCGTATGCGGAGCGGCCTATACACGTGGAGAAACCATTCTGGTACCTGACGTTGACCAGTTTCCGGGGCATATTGCGTGTAGTTCGGCTTCAAAATCAGAAGTCGTAGTGCCGGTATTTGATCGGGAGGGAAACGTAAGGATGGTGCTGGATGTCGACAGTGATCAACTAAACGATTTCAGTGAAGCCGATGCCAAAGGGCTTGAACAAATTGCTGCTCTCATTACTGCACTCTAGGCTGTCTGGCAGCAGTTAAGAAGTAATTAAATTCAAAAAAGGCATTAAACCCGGGCCTGTTTTCTGCGTCTTAGATTCGTATCTAACGAATAAGGACCATGTTTAAGAAAATTGCATTGAGCGGGCTTATGCTCTCTCTCCTCTCACTGCCGCTTTGGGCTCAACAAACGGCTACCCCCGATTCACCAGCGCAGACAACCACCCGAATGGGACGTAACGGGTCTATGAGGGATCATCAAATGGGTACGCCCGAAACCCGGGCCCGTAAGATGACCGATCGGATGACGCAGCACTTAGGGTTAGACCAAGCTACGTCGCAGAAATTGTATGATGCAACCCTGGCGCGTGCGCAGAAAGTAGACGCTATTCAGGCCAGTTCCGATGATAACCGTGCGAAAGCGCAGGCTTTGAAAGCGAACGCTGATGATTTTAAAGCAAAGTTGCAAAGCATTCTGACGCCCGATCAGTTTGCCAAACTTCAGTCGATGAAAGGCAAAATGCGCCACGGCCGGGGTGGTCGTCCTGACGACACAAAAAGCGAAAGCGGGGAGAAGTAAACGATTGTCAATGAATTGCCGGCTGCCTGTTGATCGACGTATACGTCAGTCGACAGGCAGCCGGTTTTTTAATTGCCTGTCAGGCTTCTCCCTGAGGCCAGTTGCAGTAAAGTTTACGGATTCGGTCCTTTTGACCGAAACGTATTCTACTTTCAATGCCATGGCTTCCTTTCACTCGCGTCGGTCATTTATCCGGCAGTCGTCGCTAGCAGCGATAACCGGCCTTGCAACCCCGTCAATGCTTTCGGCCAGAACGCGCTCCGTCAGCACGGAAACCACTATGATTGGCCATAATAATTTCCGGTACCGTGTTGTGCCCGGCTGGGGTGTTCTGGATGCCAGCAAGAATCCGGTAAATGATTGCCATGAGATGGTAGAGGATGCTAAAGGACGTATCATTCTGCTTACCAACGAGACCAAAAACAATGTGCTTATTTATGATAAATCGGGTAAACTGCTCGAAACCTGGGGGACTACCTACCCCGGCGCACATGGTTTGACACTGGGTGGAGAAGGTAACGATCAATATTTAATCATAACCGATTATGAGCGTCATCAGGTCGTTAAAACCGATTTGAAAGGACGGGAATTGATGAAAATTGACTACCCGCGAGAAACCGGTAAATACGATTATCCTACCCAATTTAAACCGACCGAAACGGCCATCAACCCAGCTAACGGCGACATCTATGTAGTAGACGGGTATGGGTTGAATTACGTCATGCAGTATGACAAATCGGGTAAACTGATACGGACGTTTGGTGGCAAAGGCGAAACCAACGATACGTTCGACTGCTGCCACGGCATTGTGGTTGATCGGCGGGTAGCGAGCAACCCAACATTGCTGGTTACCGACCGTCGGCACAACGCGCTTAAGCGCTTCTCGCTGGATGGGAAATACCTGTCGACCATTCCGCTGCCGGGTTCTTACATCTGTCGGCCGGTTATTCATGGAGAGAATATCTACGGGGCTGTTTTCCGGAGTACGTCCGACGCCTATCCAGATTCAGGCTACATTACAATTCTGGATAAAAACGACCGGGTTGTATCCACGCCGGGCGGTACGGAACCGGTTTATCAGGACGGTAAACTAGCCGAGCAGCGAAAGGACCGTAACAACTCGCCATTTTTACATCCGCACGACGTACTGGTGGATGAAGATCATAATATTTATGTCGCTCAGTGGGCTTCCAAAAAAACGTATCCCATCAAGCTTGAGCGAGTTGCCTGATTTTACGCACGAATAATGAAGATAGTAATGCTGCTTCAGGCTACGGCTGAAAAACCTGCTGACTGGGTACTTTTCTGGGGACATTTCCACCCACTTATAGTTCATTTGCCGATTGGTTTTCTGCTGATTGCCGGGCTGCTCGAACTAGACCGACTTACTCGCCGGAATTCGGTGAGCGTGCATACCATTACGTTGATTTTATTCTGGTCGGCGGTAAGTGCTACGATGGCCTGCCTGTTTGGGTATATGCTGTCGCTGGCAGGCGGCTATGACGACGAAACGCTTAGTTCGCACAAATGGCAGGGGATTGCTGTTGCCGTTTTTGCCTGGATCGCCTGGGCGGTTAAGTCGGAGAATCTGGGACGTATCGTTCCATTTGCCCCCATTCTGTACCTGCCAACGCTGGGTATAGCTCTGGTCTTATTGCTTTCTACCGGCCATCTGGGAGGTAACCTGACGCATGGCTCGGATTATCTGACACAATACGCGCCCGGTCCAATCCGAACACTAGCGGGCTTATCGCCCAAACAACCTGAACTTAAATTTGAGCCGATTACGGATGTGAATCAAGCCAAAGTGTATCAGCAGATTGTCAATCCGATTCTGCAAACACGCTGTGTTCAATGCCATAACGCCGACAAATCGAAGGCTAAATTGCGGTTGGATTCACCCGATCAGATTAAAAAAGGGTACGAAGATGGGCCGGTGCTCGTGGCAGGCAACAGCAAGACCAGTGAACTGGTAAAAGCCTGCCTGTTGCCTGAAGAAGATGATCACCACATGCCGCCAAAAGGTAAACCTCAGTTGACGGAGAGCCAGATAGCTATACTGACCTGGTGGATTGATCAGGGCGCTACGTTCGACAAAAAAGTATCGGAGCTAAAGGTCAATGATGCCATTCGCCCCGTTTTGGCTTCGCTGGGTGGTAACGGACCAGTTGAATCAGGCGGCCCGAACGTAGCAAATGCCGGACCCGCCCCTGAATCGCCCGTGTTGACAATGAAACTGCCGGCCGCCGACCCAAAAGTTATTGAGGAGGTCAGGAAAATGGGCTTATTGGTACTGCCGTTGTCGAAAGAGCAGAACCAGCTGGAAGTTAGCGCGGTAAACGCCCGTAGCTTCAACGATGCACAAGCGGCTATCTTGCCGAAACTTGCCAGTCAGATCGTCTGGTTACGTCTGGGCGATACCGAAATCTCCGACGCTACGTTAGCTCAGGTTGCTAAACTGAAGAATTTGCAGAAGCTGCACCTGGAACAAACGAAAGTCACAGACGCCGGTCTCAAACAGCTGAATGGATTAGCCAATCTGGAGTACCTGAATCTGTATGGAACGGCCGTGACTGACGCTGGTCTGGCTGAACTTCCGAATCTGAAAAATCTGAAGACTGTTTATCTGTGGCAAACCAAAGTGACCGAGCAGGGTATCGCTGATCTGAAAAAAGCCATGCCCAAACTCGATATCATCGGTGGCCTTGATGAGAAAGCCATTGCCGAACTCGCCAAAGCATCAAATGAGCAAAAAAGCGAAGAACCAAAGAAGTAGTTGGCTGTAAGAAATAGAAGCTGCCGGGCCATCGGAGCCGTAAGAATTATTTTACGTTTTCAACCTGTTCTTAACAAAAGTTCGCGAGAAGCTTCACCAAAAATTTAAGAAAGAGTATATAGTAAATAGATTATTTTTAATTGCATTTTTAAAGTTTGGTTTACATAATGCCACTTATACAACAGGTTCAGTTGCTTTCCAAGACCTTATCAATAGCAGCTATGAGTCGATTATCGAGCATGGCTTTATTTGTTTGGGAATTAGACGATAAACCTGTGTAAATATCCTCAATAACACCCGTTGAGGAAATAACGAAATGACTGGGGTACCCCTCAACAGCTAAAGCAGAAATAAGCCCTTGAGCTTGAGGCAAAACAGTGTATGTGAATCGACGTTTTGATAGAAGCTTCTGAATTCGGACAGCTGACTCAGGGGCAGGAGCAATAAAGACAATATTTTTACCTGTGTACTTGGCCATTAAATCACTTAAAAGGGGCATCTCCTCGATACAGGGCCCACAAGTTGTTGACCAGAAATTAATAACGATTAATTTTCCTTTCAAGGAGGTGTTGCTATATACGTTACCCTGAATGTCCTTTAACGAGAAGGTTGGTAGCTGCTTACCAATCCATTTTGCTTTAAATTGATCTATTGGATTATCAGCCAATACTTCAAAGATAATCTGAGTTTCATGCTCTTTGTGGATTACATTCATCTGAGCAATGGGCTTACCTCTATTCGCTGTTTGAATGCTATCGAATTGTTGTGGAGTATATCGAGTACCCCGTGGATCAATGTATACTTTCGGTTTTACCGATTGAGCCCATCCTATCAAACTAACTAGAAATAAGGAAACAACCGGTAAGGTATGACGCAGTAAGTTTATCATAGTCGATTTGAACAATTTGGGGTACATGTCAATGCAATATAGACTGTTGTTCCGCAAATCTTTCTCATAACATAAAGTTAGTGGCTGTTGCAAAACTTGGTTCGGTTTATATCTCACTCTTCAAATTCTAAAGGCAATTTATTAACGAATAAGCCCTTTAAGTGTATCGAGCGTCTTCCAGACTTTTGCAACAGCCAACCTAGGTGCTACCAGCCCTCAATACGTCAAAATCCGGTCTCTTGCAACTGTGCGCCACTCTCCGGTTACGGCACCATTTTCGATCGTGAAACCGCGTTCATAGAGTGCGCAGGTCGGGCAAATGTGATTGGGCAAACCATACAGTACGTCACCAATCTGATAGGCGTGACCGTCAGGGGCTTCCATCACCAAATGTTCTTCGCTCTGCCCAATTGCCTTTAGGTCAGGGGCATTCAGAAACGTAACGCGTTGCTCCAGTGGGCACTCAGCCGCTATGGATTTGTGGCCCAAGTCCAGACAAACTCTTGTTGGGCCTGGTAGCGATATCACACGAGCTACCACAAGCGCGGCAGGCTGAAACGATTGTTCCGCTAACATATCCCGATACGTACGATCCCAGTATACAAACGTTCCCGGACTGCATTCTACCGCTTCCCGGCGAGCGTGAATCGGAAAGCTCGGGCTGCCCCCTGCTACGATAATCGGTTCATAACCAACCGCTTCTAATTTGACGCTCAGTTGCTGAACCGGAAGAAAAGCCGCATCACATTCGGCTGTGCGGGCCGCCAGATTCGGGTTACGCATGTGCCCATCGTAGGCATGTAAGCCAACGGGTCTTACCCCCTCCAGTTTGTCAAGTTCGGCGTAGAGGGTCAGTACGTTATCGTCGGGCGTGGTGCCCGTCCGGTTCATGCCTACATTCAGATCGATATAAACCGGGACGACTAAACCGGCGTCTACCGCCTGTCTGGAAAGCTCATGGGCTGTATCCAGATTATCGACCAGACAGGAGAATTTCGTGTTCGGATAGGCGTTCGTCAGCGCCAGCAGACGGTGAATTTTTACGCCATTGGGCTGATAGGCAAGCAGTACGTCCGGTGCTCCGCATTGGGCCAGCATTTCCGCTTCAGCAATCGTCGCACATTTAAACTTACGGATACCCGCGTCGAGCATTAGTTGCGAGGCTTCGAGCGTCTTGTGCGTTTTTACATGCGGACGTAGCCGATTCACATCGTCGATGGATTCGGTCAGGAACGTGATGTTTTGTTGTACCCGATCTGTGTAGATCACCAGAGCGGGCGTATCGAGCTGAGAGAGGTCGTTAATTAAGTACCAGGGCGTTTCTTCCATCGGTCAGACGAGTTCAAACAGAGCTTCGATTTCAACCGGGATATTGTCGGGCAGTGACCCCATTCCAACCGCCGACCGCACCCCGATGCCATTGTCCTGCCCCCAGACAGCGGCAAACAATTCGCTGCAACCGTTCACGACGTAGGGGTGGCGTTTGAAATCGGAGGTACAGTTAACCATGCCAAGAACCTTGATGACACGCTTTACCCGGTCGAGACTGCCGAGGTTGGTGCGGATGGTGGAAAGGATAGCCAGACCAACCTGACGAGCCGCTAATTTTCCCTCTTCGATGTCCATGTCTTCACCGATACGTCCGATAATCAGACTTTTATCATCCTTGACGGTGCCGTGGCCGGACACGTACAGGTGGTTACCATCAATGAGGTAAGGTTTATAAACGCCCATCGGTTGGGGGGCTGGTGGTAACGAAAGACCCAGCTGCGCGAAGGCTGCCTCTGGCGAGAGATCGTTGGTTGGCATGAGGAAAAGATACAATTAGTTTGAGGCCCCAAATTAATGGATTCACTATACAGTGTCTGTTTAAACTTTTGAAAATAAACTTAAGAGCCTGTTTAAAATTCTCAGGCATACCAGTTTTTACAGAACAGCGCCGGAATTTCTATTGAAAAAATTATGTTGTGAATAATTTTAATCCAAATTAAAGAACTAAAAGCAGTCGGCTTATTGTTGAGGAGATTAGTTTGCCTCGCTTGGGCTGCTTGTCGCTTAGATAGTTTTTATGAGTTTCCTTCTTATTGAGCGAAGCGCCTGTTACGTGTCAAAATTGGCTGTTTAGAGGATAAAATTGGTCAATTTCAGTGCCTATTACGTCTTTAATTTTGTAAAATCGTTTCATTATCAATTTGTTCGCTGGTATGCCCGTTTGGTCTGACATACGGTTTCGATACGTTCTGCTTAGCGCAACGGCTGGCTTATTTGGCGGCTCAATCTGGTTAACGGCTTGCCACAAATCAGTTGAGAAACCAGCTGAGATTGTGGCGGCAGAAGCTACATTGCCCGAAAAGGTCGATTATAATTTGCACGTAAAGCCAATTCTGTCGGATCGCTGCTTTGCGTGCCATGGCCCCGACAAAGCCAAACAGCAGGCGGGTCTTCGGCTGGATACGCCCGAAGGGGCTTACGAAGCCTTAGCCAAAAGTGGGCATACGGCTATCGTTCCGGGCGATTTGGCGAGTAGTGAACTGGTGCATCGGATTCTCTCGACTGACCCCGAAGAGGTGATGCCAACGCCGAAATCGAACCTGACCTTGACGACTGAAGAAAAAGCCATGCTGGTTCGATGGGTGGAGCAGGGGGCAGAATACAAGCAACACTGGTCGCTCATTGCGCCCACTATGCCCGAAATCCCAAAGGTGAACGACGAGAAATGGGTGAAAAATGACATTGACCGCTTTATTCTGGCCAAACAGGAAAGCAAAAAATTAACTCACGCGCCGGAAGCCGATAAAACAACCTTACTACGTCGTGTTACGCTTGATTTGACCGGCCTACCACCAACCCCGGCCGAGGTCGATGCGTTTCTGGCGGATACGTCGCCGAATGCATACGAGAACGTGGTGAATCGGCTACTGAACAGTCCGCATTACGGTGAACGGCAGGCTGTTGAATGGCTCGACGTAGCGCGTTATGCCGATACGGATGGCTATCAGGATGATGGGCTCCGAACGATCTGGCCGTATCGCGACTGGGTCATTCGCGCTTTTAATCGAAATCTTTCGTTCGACCGCTTCGTCACCTGGCAGCTTGCTGGTGATTTGCTGCCGAAACCAACTAAGAATATGCTGCTGGCTACGGCCTTCAACCGAAATCACCAGCAAAGTCAGGAAGGCGGCATTGTGGACGAAGAGTACCGAACGGAGTACGTAGCGGATCGGGTCAATACGTTTGGTAAAGCTTTTTTGGGGCTGACTACCGAATGTGCCCGCTGTCACGATCATAAATACGACCCGATCAGTCAGAAAGATTATTACTCGCTGTTTGCCTTTTTTAACACCAACAACGAACGCGGACAGATTCCCTATAACGGTGAAGCGGCCCCGACGATAACGCTGACAACCCCTGAAACAGAAGCTTGTCTGAAATACATTCGGGAGAAACTATCTCCGCTGGAACAGCAGCTCCACATCAACCGGCCTGATTATCAACAGCGATTCAGCCAGTGGGTGAGGAGCGTTCCGGCGCCCGACAAGCTTTCGGATGCGGGCCTGATTGCACGGTATTCATTTGATGAAGCCGACCGGACGGATATTAAAGCGTATGTAAAGGCCGATAACGAAAAGCGAAAGCTGGAGGCTGAAAAACGCAAACAGGAAGAAGAGCGCTGGAAGAAACTTGGCAAAAAGAAGCCCGAAGAGAAAAAAGCCGTTACCAGGAAAACCAAAGAAGAACTCTGGAAAGATCCGCGTAATGCGTTTGCCAATGTCGTAAATGACACCATTCCGGCCAGATTAGGTGGCGATTCGGATAATCTGCCCTACAGCGTACCGGGGCGTTTTGGCAATGCCCGTTACCTGCCCGGTGATAGTTACATCAACTTGCCTTCCGATTTTGCGGTTTTCGAGCAGAATGAGCCATTCACGATTAGTAGCTGGTTTAATCTGGCTAAAGCGAATAATCCCGCTACGTTGCTTGGACGTACGACGGGGCCGATGGATGGGCAGCGTGGTTATCAACTCGATCTATTAGCCGATGGGCGGCTCAAACTGACACTTAGCCACGTGTGGCCTGCCAATGCACTCGATATTGAATCTATCGATAAAGCGCCTGTACATCAGTGGTTTCAGGTGGCCTTTACGTACGACGGCCGTGGACAGACAAAGGGATTGACATTGTATCTGAATGGGAAACCCATGCGAACGCGGGTGGTGACGGATAACCTACAGCACAGCATCGTTTATGGAAAGAACAAGACGCACTGGGCGCAGCACCCGTTCTACGTCGGTCGAATGCACGACTATTTTTACAAAGATATAGCCGTTGATGAACTACGGATTTACAAGCGCTGCCTGTCGCCCTTTGAAATGACGCATCTGGCGGGTGGTCCTGATGCGCTGGCCCTAGCGTTGCGGACACCAGCTGCCAAACGCACACCTTTGCAACGGGCGGGCTTATACACATATTACGTAACCACACAGGATTCGCTTTATCAGAAGACATTTGCCGATGCGATGACATTACGGGGCGAAGAACTGATGCTCTACACAAACTCCGATCAGGTAATGGTCATGAGCGAGCAGAAATACCCTCGGGTTTCCCATCTGTTGAAACGGGGTGCTTATGATGCCCCGGGCGAAATCGTTAAACCAGCAGTACTTCATAGTATGACGCCCATGCCGGATGATTTTCCTCAAAACCGGCTGGGCCTGGCGAAGTGGCTGTTAATGCCCGAAAATCCGTTGTTTAGCCGCGTAATGGTGAACCGGTTCTGGCAGCAGTATTTTGGGCAGGGGATTGCCAAGAATAGCGATGATTTTGGTAACCAGGGCGCTTTGCCTACTCACCCTGAATTACTGGATTATCTGGCCGTTAAATTCAGACAGACAGGCTGGAATACCAAGGAAATGCATAAGCTGATTGTGATGTCGGCAACGTATCGGCAGTCGTCGGCCGTACCAGAGGCCGCGCGGGAAGCAGACCCCGACAATATTTACCTGAGCCGCGGACCGAGTTACCGAATGTCGGCAGAACAGGTGCGCGACAATGCACTGGCTGCCAGTGGACTGCTCACACAACGTATTGGTGGCCCGAGCGTACGGCCGTATCAGCCTGCGGGAATCTGGGAAGCGCTGGCCACGCGGAATGCGGTGAAATACATTCAAAGTCAGGGCGATAGCTTATACCGCCGGTCGATGTATACGATCTGGAAACGTTCGTCGCCTGCGCCCATGATGCTCAATTTTGATGCTGCCGAACGGCACACGTGTATTGTTAAACGACAGAAAACAAGTACACCCTTGCAAGCCCTTGTTACGCTCAACGACCCGCAGTTTGTGGAAGCCGCGCGGGTGCTGGCACAACGTGTAATGTCGAGTGCTGGTGCATCCGGCACCGAGGGTATCACGTCGATTTTTAAAGCTGTGATCAGTCGACCGGCCCGGTCGCAGGAAATAGCCCTGATGAAGCAACTATATGCCGAAGAACTGGCGGATTTTAAAAAGAATCCAAAGCGCGCTTCGGAATTGCTGACGGTAGGCGAATATCCGGTTGATAAAACGCTGAATCCGGCTGAGTTAGCTGCCTGGACCGTCGTGACAAGTACAATTATGAATTTCGATGAAGCGATAATAAAACGGTAACTAGTCGATGGTCATTGGCTAATAACTAACGACCAATGACTAATGACCAGTTACCAATGACTATTGACCAGAATGGACCTTCAGGATCAACTACATGACCAACTCAGCCGCCGGAATTTTCTGGGACAGGCCAGTGCCGGTTTGGGGACAATTGCGTTAGCGTCGCTACTGAATCCGGGCAGTTTATTTGCCGGGGCCACTTCACCGGGTGAAAATCCGGCGGTGGGCAAGCCTCACTTTCCTCCGAAGGTAAAGCGGATAATTTATTTGTTTCAGAGCGGAGCCCCCTCGCAGCTGGAGTTGTTCGATTACAAGCCGAAACTCGAAACCATGTGGGGCCAGGATTTGCCGGCATCGGTACGTAACGGCCAGCGCCTGACGGGAATGAGTGCGGGGCAAAGCCATTTTCCGCTGGCTGCCTCGAAATACAAATTTGCACAATACGGGCCCGGCCAGATGTGGATCAGTGAATTGCTTCCACATACGGCCAGTATTGCCAGCGATCTAACGTTTGTGCGCTCCCTGCATACAGAAGCCATCAATCACGACCCGGCTGTTACGTTCTTCCAGACGGGAAGCCAGCAGGCGGGTCGGCCATCGTTCGGGTCCTGGATTAGTTACGGCTTGGGCTCTGATAATCAAAATCTTCCGGCCTTTGTCGTTCTGTTATCCAAAGGGCGGGATGGTGATCAGCCGCTTTACGCCAAACTCTGGAGCAATGGATTTTTACCCTCGGTGCACCAGGGCGTCGTGTTTCGGTCTGGCCCCGATCCGGTTTATTACCTGAACAACCCGCCGGGTATCGACAAAACCAGCCGTCGCCGGATGCTCGATTATTTAGGCAAAATGCATCAGGAGCAGTTTAAACACGTACTGGACCCGGAAATCAATAGCCGAATGGCGCAGTACGAGATGGCTTATCGGATGCAGACGTCCGTTCCTGAAACGCTTGACATCTCAAAAGAGCCGGACTATATTTTCGATATGTACGGCCCTGAAAGCCGCAAGCCCGGTACGTTCGCGGCCAACTGCCTGCTGGCGCGTAAGCTGGTTGAAAAAGACGTGAAGTTTGTGCAACTGTACCATCAGGGCTGGGATCAGCATGGCAATTTGCCCAACGACATAAAAATTCAGACAAAAAGCGTTGATCAGCCGTCTGCGGCACTGATTCGAGACCTTAAACAACGGGGTTTGCTGGATGATACGCTGGTAATCTGGGGGGCGAGTTTGGTCGCGGAGCCTATTCGCAGGGAAAACTAACGCGGGATAACTACGGTCGCGACCATCATCCACGAGCATTTACAGTCTGGATGGCCGGAGCGGGTGTCAAGAAAGGAATGGTGTACGGAGAAACCGACGATTTTGGTTATAACGTAGTGAAAGAGCCGGTTCATGTCCACGATTTTCAGGCAACGATCCTGCACTTATTGGGCATCGATCACGAAAAATTAACCTTCAAAAGTCAGGGCCGCCGTTACCGCCTAACCGACGTTCATGGGAAGGTTGTGAAACCGCTGTTGGCGTGAGCAGCTTGACGGCATAAGTTTAATTATCGGATTTTTAAGAAGGGCCAGTAAACACTGGCTCTTATTTTTGTGCGTGTATAGTGTAGACCTTACGATTCTCTGCCAAACGCTGACGTAGCAGACACACTCTGCGAATAGAATCCTGTGGATTGTTTCAATCTTAAAAATTCCGGTACTGACGAATGCAACAGCAATTAGATACATGGATACGGGCTATTGTCCGCTGGTTTGGGTACATTCCTAACCGCGATCTGTCGGGCTGGATATTGCTCATTACCGCGTTTGTATTGGGCCTGGCCATTGATTTTGTCGTGACGCAAATCATCCGGTTCATCGTGCGTCGCCGACCGTTTCAAACGATAACCCTTCTGCAAACCTATGTTCGCTGGGCGTTTTGGGCGTTTGTACCCTCACTGCTGTTTCTGCTGGCTACAAATCTTCAGTCGGCACGCTTTTTACGTAGCCACCCCGTAGCCGATAAAGCTGCCGAAGTTCTGTTCTTAATAACCAGTACCTGGTTAACTATTCAGCTGTTGAAGGTGGGTGAACTGCGTCTGATTCGTCAGTATGACACAACTAAGGACGCAAACCTTTCGCAACGGAAGTTTGTCACCCAAGTCCGTTTTTTCGCCGGCTGGCGGCCATTCTCGTGATTATTCTTGGCACCTCACTGCTGTTGATTTCATTTCAGGGAAGCCGTAAGGTGGGCTTGAGCGTACTAACATCGGCGGGGGTTGTATCGGTAGTAATTGGCTTTGCGGCTCAGAAAACACTGGCGAATCTGCTGGCAGGCATTCAGATCGCGTTTAACCAGCAGATTCGCCTGGACGATGCCGTAGTGGTCGAAAAAGAGTGGGGACGTATTGAAGAAATTAACCTGACAAGTGTCATTGTTCGCCTTTGGGATCGGCGTCGGCTGATTTTGCCCATTACGTACTTCGTCGAAAATCCTTTTGAGAACTGGACCCGCTCCGATGCCTCCATAATTGGCAGTATTTTTATCTATCTGGATTATAACATTCCCGTTGACAAAGTGCGGGCAAAGGCGCGCGAATTTGCCGAAAACGACCCGCTCTGGACGGGCGAAAGTTTTGCCGTACAGGTAACCGATGCCACCCCCACCTGCATCCAGATTCGGATATTGGTTTCGGCCCCCGACGCACCTTCGGCCTTCGATCTACGCTGTCACATGCGCGAAAACCTCATTGCCTTTATCCGCGATGAATACCCGCAAAGTTTGCCCCAAACACGCCTGATGCTGGCCGAAGAACTGAAGCCGAAACCCGAAGAACTTTAACGAAGTGGGTAAGAGGCTACTGCTCTTCCCACCCAAACGACCGCTCAATTGCCTTTTGCCAGCCCCGCATGAGCCGTTTCCGCTCCGTATCGTCCATAGTTGATTCGTAGGTTTTGGCAATGCCCCAGTTCTGACGTAAATCATCTAAATTTTGCCAGTAACCAACCGCCAGCCCGGCCGCATAAGCCGCGCCAAGAGCCGTCGTTTCCGTCATCTTAGGGCAAACCACCGGACCGTTCAGGATGTCGGCCTGGAATTGCATCAGCAGCGAATTGACAACCATACCGCCATCGACGCGTAACGATTTAAGCGAAACGCCCGCATCCTGTTCCATGGCCCGTACTACGTCAACGGTTTGGTAAGCTGTTGCTTCCAGAACCGCTCGCGCCAGGTGGCCTTTGTTGACAAAACGGGTCAATCCTGCAATGACACCCCGCGCGTCGGCTTTCCAGTGGGGCGCGTAAAGCCCCGAAAACGCGGGCACAAAATAAGCCCCGCCGTTATCCTCAACGGAACGGGCAAGGGATTCGATTTCGGTGCTTTTTTTAATAATACCCAGATTATCGCGTAGCCACTGCACCAACGCACCCGTAATGGCAACACTTCCTTCGAGGGCGTAATGAACCGGCTGATTCTGAAACTGATAGGCAACGGTGGTGAGCAGGCCACAGGTAGATGTTCGTAGTTCAGTACCCGTATTCATGAGCAGAAAACAGCCCGTGCCATACGTATTTTTGGCCTGACCTGGCTCGAAGCACGTCTGACCTACCAGTGCCGCCTGCTGATCACCCAGAATGCCTGCTATCGGAACGCCCGGCAAGGCTTCTGACGTAACGGTTCCGTAAACCTCGCTGCTTGGCCGAATCTGGGGCAGCATGGCGCGGGGTACGGTAAAGTCATTGAGCAACTGATCGTCCCAGTTCAGGGTCTGAAGGTTCATTAATTGCGTCCGGCTGGCGTTCGTTACGTCGGTCAGGTGCAGACCACCGTTGGTGCCGCCTGTCAGGTTCCAGACGACGAACGTATCCATATTCCCAAAAAGCGCATCACCCCGCTCAGCGTCTTCGCGCAGGCCTGGTACGTTGTCGAGCAGCCACTTCAGTTTCAGACCACTGAAATACGTAGCCAGCGGAAGCCCTGTTTGTGGACGGAAACGATCCTGCCCCCCACCGGATGGTCCGCCTTCACTCGCGTAGTGGGCTACTAAGTCGGCAGTGCGCATGTCCTGCCACACAATGGCATTATAGTACGGTTTTCCCGTCCGGCGATTCCAGACGACGGTAGTTTCCCGCTGGTTTGTAATGCCAATAGCCACAATGTTGTGTGAAAACAACTTAGCCTTGATACGAGCCAGGGCGATCACTTCGAGCGTATTATGCCAGATTTCTTCAGGATCATGCTCAACCCAGCCGGGTTGCGGATAAATCTGTTTGTGTTCTTTCTGAGCCAGCGAAACAATCTGACCCTGTCGGTCAAAGACAATGCAACGTGTGCTGGTGGTACCCTGATCAATGGCAGCTACGTACTGAGGCATATGTTGAAAAGAATGAGAATTATAAAGCAAACCACCGAATCAATATCCCGCCAAGGGCTGCACCAACCAGTGGACCTACTATAGGAATCCAGGCATAACCCCAGTCAGAAGACCCTTTGCCCGGAATCGGTAATAGAGCGTGCGCTAATCGTGGACTAAAATCGCGGGCGGGGCTCATGGCATAACCGGTTGTACCGCCTAACGAAAGCCCAATGCTCCATACCAGAATGCCCACCAGATACGGTCCGACGCCAATAGCCAGCTCCCCCAGGTTTTTAGACGAAATGCCCGCCAGACCAAGAATCAGCACCAGCGTTGCCATGGCTTCGCTCAGGAAATTAGCCCCGACGCTGCGAATAGCCGGACCAGTGGAAAAACACGCCAGCTTGTCGAATGGATCGGGGGTAGCTGCCCAGTGAGGCAGGTAATGTAACCAAACCAACGTAGCACCCAGAAATGCGCCAATCATCTGGGCGGTAATGTACGGCACTATGTGACTATAATCGTTGGTGGCAACAGCGAAGGCAAGCGTAACGGCTGGATTGAGGTGGGCATCGATACTGCCAAACGCTTTCGCAACAAACACGCCCATTGTTACAGCAAACGCCCATCCGGCTGTAATCACGATCCAGCCCGATGCCTCCCCCTTTGTTTGTTTTAACACTACGTTGGCGACAACGCCATTACCCAACAATATAAGAACCAGCGTGCCGATTAGTTCGCCAAGAAAAGGAGAGGTGAGCATGAAAATTAATAGTGGTTAGTCGATAGTTGAAAATCAATAAGGCGTTTTAACAACTGTTTTACCTATTGATCATCAACTGACGCCTAACCACTATATTCAAGGTTTAGGAATAATTTGTGCAAATTAAATCATATTTTTGCCGCCATTCCAAACGTAATGAAAAATATTCCTTTATTGACTAACAGCTAGTTGACGCATCGACAAATGAAAAGCATCGTATTTGAACATACTGGTAAACCTGCAGAAATTCTCAAATCAACTGAGATTTCCTTACCAGAGCCCGGGCCGAATGAAGTTCGGGTAAAAGTCATTGCCAGCCCCATCAATCCATCCGATCTCATGTTTGTGCAGAATCTGTATGGCATTCGACCTCAGTTGCCATCGGGGGCCGGGTTTGAAGGGGTCGGAATTGTGGATGCCCTGGGTGAAGGTGTGCAGATGCGAACTGGTTTGCGGGTGAGTTTTACCAGTATTGGTACGTGGTCGGAGTATGCCATTGCTCACCAGCGTAGTCTGATACCCGTACCCGATACCATATCGGATGATCTGGCCGCCCAGTTGTTTGTAAATCCCTTTACGGCCTATGCTATGGTGCAGGATTCGGGCGTAAAGGAGGGCGGCTGGCTGATGATTACGGCGGCCGGGTCAGCATTTGGCAAAATCGTAATTCAACTGTGCCGGATGCGCGGCATTAAAACCATTGGTACCGTTCGCCGGAATGATCTGAATGATGAACTGAAAGCGCTTGGCCTGACCGAAATAATCAATACGGAGACCGATAACATGGCTGCCCGCGTGAAGCAGATTACAGAAGGCGCTGGGGTGGCCTGCGTACTCGACGCTGTAGGTGGACATACAACTTCCGAAGCACTCAAATGTCTGGGTAAAGGGGGGACGATGATTATCTACGGGGTGCTGAGTTTGCAGGAGCCAGTTTTCAATGCGGGTTTGATGATCTTCCGGGAGTTGACGGTTAAAGGGTTCTGGCTTACGGATTGGATGCGTCGTGTTGATAGCCATACCCGGCAGGAAGTGGCGCAGCAGGTAATCAGCTTACTGGCGTCCGGGCATATTCAGTTGCCGGTTGAAGCGTCTTATTCGCTCGATCAGATTGTCGAAGCGGTTGAGCATGCCGACCGCCATGGCCGGTGGGGTAAAATCCTGATAAAACCGTAGACAATTCCGTGATTCAGTCAGTTTCGTGGTCCGTGGTGTCAGTTTCTCAAAACTGATACCACGGACCACGAAAACGGCTTACTTTTGATAGACTCGCACATAATCCACTTCGAAATGCCTGGGGAACGTAATGACAGCCGGATCTCCCCATTGTCGCCCCCGACGGCCAGATTAAGTAACAGGTAATGAGGGGATTGGAAAGGATTACGACCCGTGCCATCCTGATTGATGGTTTCACTCAACAAAACTTCGTTCAGCAGCTGATCGTCAACAAACAGGCGAATCGCTTTTTCGTCCCAATCCATCCGCCAGGTATGGAATTTTTTCGCCCACCCGCGATCATTAAAGGACGGAATTGGCTTTTTGGTCGTCCTCCATTTCGCTGTATAGCGGGTATTTGTTCCCCATGCTACGTTGGCCAGCAACTGGTTTCGATAGTACTCCATGATGTCAATTTCGCCGTTGGATGGCCATTCTCCCGAAACACCCAGCGTCCAGAAAGCAGGCCACATACCGGGGCTTGTGTCGATACGGCCCCGCATCTCAAAACGTCCGTATTGCCAGCTGTGTAAGCCTTTTGTGTGTAAACTGGAGGCTGTATAGTCGATAAACGCCCGGTTTTTCTGCCAGCTGTCACTGTTTACCTGATACGTCGGATTGGGTCGATGTTCCCGCCGGGCTTCAATGATAAGCAAGCCATTTTTGCAGCGGGCGTTATCCGACTGATACCATTGAAGCTCATGATTCCGCACGAAACCCTGCTCAAATTTCCAGTTTTTAGGATTAGGGAGCCCGTCTGTCTCGAATTCATCGGCCCAGACCAGTTTCCAGGGCGTATCGGCTTTGGCCATTTTG
Organism: Spirosoma sp. KNUC1025; assembly: GCF_045160025.1. Taxonomy (GTDB): domain Bacteria; phylum Bacteroidota; class Bacteroidia; order Cytophagales; family Spirosomataceae; genus Spirosoma. Next base: position 7,006,504 of record NZ_CP087139.1, on the reverse strand, counting down.
GTTGGTGCTGTGGTTTTTTCAACGACATTGCTGCTATCAATCGATCCTAACAACGGCAGATAAAGAAGAAAAGTCAGTACGTTCATTGGTGGTTCTTAGTATGGATTGACCCCGGCAAGGTCAGTTATGTAAGCTGAACCTGTCGGGGTCAAGTCGGACTAGCAAAAAAATTAGCTATACTTTGTTCGGATCGGGATGTTTATACGGGTCGCGGTAGGGGCGTTCGAGTAATTTGCTGGTTTCCCGGTCACCCACGATCTCCCGTTTCTTCGGATCATAAACAACGGGCCGCCCCATTTTCATGGACATATTGGCCAGAATACAACTCGCCGTCGAAATATGTCCTTCCTCAATGTCGGCCACGGGGCGGGTGCCTTTATCGATAGCGTCCAGGAAATTAAGCATATGCAGCCGGGTTGCCGGAGCCGCATTCAGTTCAATTTTGGGGTTGGTCGGCTTGGTCAGATCCTCAGGATACTTTTCTTTCTCGTAAACAACATCCAGGTGGATTTTCTTACCCTCTTTATCATCCGGAATAAAATCACACTGCATCGTACTGGCCCACAGCGTTCCTTTTTCACCGTAGAGCGTAAACGACCAGGGGTAGTCGGGGTTATTGGGCGTTCCCCAGGTACGATGTTGCCAAACGCAGTTTAAGCCATCGTATTCAAAAACAGCCGATTGCGTATCGGAGATATTGGATTTGCCATCTTTCTGAACGTAAATACCTCCTTCGGAACTAATACGTTTTGGCCAGCCAAGTTTCAGCATCCAGCGCACGGTGTCCAGCATATGCACGCACATGTCGCCCGTGATGCCGTTGCCGTATTCCATAAAGGTACGCCACCAGCGGACGTGGGGCAGACCATCATACGGACGTAACGGTGCTGGTCCGGTCCACATGTTGTAATCCAGGAAATCAGGCACTGCCTGCACGGGCGGGTTGCCGTTGTTGCGCATATGCAGGTAGCAGCACATTTCTACGTGCGATACTTTACCAAGCAGTCCGGCATCCACAATCTCTTTCTTGGCCGTAATCAGGTGTGGGGTGCTTTTACGCTGAGTGCCCACCTGAACCACCTTATTGTATTTGCGTGCTGCCGCCACCATGGCTTCGCCTTCCATTACGTCGACGCTGATCGGTTTCTGAACGTACACGTGCGAACCAGCCTTTACAGCATCGATCATCTGGAGCGCATGCCAGTGGTCGGGCGTACCAATCAGAACAATATCCAGCTTATTATCAGCCAGCATTTTCTGGTAATCGCCGTACAGCTTGGGAACCTTGCCCGATTTCTGGCGCTGACTGACGAGTTTACCCGCATCCTCAAGCATGTGCTTGTCAACATCACACAAGGCTACCACCTCTACGGGAGCTACCTGAACCAATCGAAGCAAATCACTTTTGCCATACCAGCCTGTACCAATCAGTCCTACACGGAGTGTTTGGGGCGGGTTGATAAGATCTAAACCTCGTTCTCCAAACGTAGAAAGAGCGAGAGCCGCTGATGAACTCTGGAGAAAACGACGACGATTAATATTGAAGGTATGCATGCAAGTTTAGGGTTCGGAAGCTTAATTCCGGATTTTTAGTTGAGAAAGAATAGTCGCTGGAAGCTGGCCTGACGAACGACTTCAAATAAAGCCGGTTCTATTCTGGAAATACTGCTATCGAGCCGTTAAAATATTCATAATAAGGCAATCGTAATGTTGGCTGTCAGGGGCGGAGTTGATGAGGAGCGTTTGCCCTTATCTTTGCCGGGGAAGCTTGACGAATAAATCAGTCTGCATGGTTTTTGACGCAATAGTTGTTGGATTAGGCGCCGTTGGAAGTGCTGCCCTTTATCAGCTTTCAAAACAAACGCCCAATGTACTCGGCATTGATCAGTTTGAGCCTCCGCATTCATTGGGGTCGACGCACAGCGATAGCCGAATTACCCGGCAGGCTATCGGGGAGGGGATTTACTTTGTGCCGCTCGCGTTACGTTCGTACGAAATCTGGCGGGAGCTTGAGCAGCGTACAGGCGAGCAACTGTTGACCATTACGGGTGGGCTTTTTGTAGGGAAAGAAAACTCAACGCTACAAACGCATAACAAACCGGGCTGGCTGACAACGACCCTACAGGCGGCTGAACAGTTTAAAATTGCTCATCAGGTGCTGGATGCCGACAGACTTCGGAAGCGCTTCCCTCAGTTTCAGTTTCTGGATGACGACATCGGTTATTTTGAGGAAGATGCCGGGTTTTTACGACCAGAAGTATGTGTTTCGGTCCAACTGGCGCAGGCACGGCAGAACGGCGCTTCCGTTCAAGTCAACGAGCGTATGCTGTCATTCGAATCCGTCGGTACTATGGTTCGCGTACAAACAGAACGGGCTGTTTATCAGACCCGTAAATTAGTGCTGACGTCCGGCCCCTGGATTGCTGAGTCGCTTAGGGATAGTCCCTACCGGAACTTACTTAAGGTGTATCGGCAGGTTCAGTACTGGTTTGATATTCAGGGTGACTATCCCCTTTATACGCCAGACCATATGCCGGTGTATATTCTGAGCGACCGGGATCTGTATGGTTTTCCGGCCATTGGGGGCGTAGCGGGGGGACTGAAAGATAGCAACCGAACAATACGTGCAGACGACCACGCCGGGTACCGTAAACCGAACAATTAGCGAAGCCGAAATCCAGCAAATGTATGCCCAGTACGTAGCGCCTAATTTTGTCGGTATTGGCCATGCATGTATTAAATCAGCGGTTTGTCTGTATACCATGACGCCCAACGGAGATTTTATTATCGATCATCACCCCGATAGTTCTGACGTAGTGCTGGCCTCAGCCTGTTCGGGACATGGGTTTAAACATTCGGCGGCTGTGGGGCAAATTCTGGCCCAGTTAGCTTTGTCTGGACAAACGGATTTCGATATTCAACCTCTTCGACTACAGCGTTTTTCTCATTTTTTACCCTAACCTACCCTTACTCCTATGGCTGATCAGATCGCTACCGAACGGGCCAAAATGCCGGCTGCTCATAACCCGGTTTTAGAGCGTAGAACCGTAGAGAATGCCAACCAGAATCTGCTGAAATTTCTTCGACCAGGTATTCATGTGCTCGACGTAGGGTGCGGCTCAGGCGCTATTACCCGTAGTATTCACGAAAAAGTTGGTGCAACCGGTTTCGTGCTTGGCATTGATCCAAACCCGAATCTGATTGATCAGGCCCGTCAGAATGCGCCTGATCATGCGGGGCTGGCTTTCGAACAGGGCGATGTTTACACCTTTGATACGGCCGAACGATTTGACGTAGTGACTTGCTCCCGAACGTTGCAATGGCTGGCTCAGCCCAAAGAGGCACTCCTGAATATGAAGCGATTTGTGAAGCCGGGGGGCTTTTTATCGATACTCGACTTCAACCACGAGAAACTCAGCTGGACACCGGAACCCCCGATGTCCATGCGCCTGTTCTATGATGCTTTTTTAGCATGGCGAAAGGATGCTGGTTTTGATAACGCCATTGCCGACCATCTGGACGGGCTGATGCGCCAGATTGGTTTTCAGAGTATACAGGTTGAACCTCAGTTTGAAATAAGCCGCCGGGGAAATGCCGACTTTGCTGTTACCAGTCGTTTATGGGCTGAGGTGGCTGAGTTGCGGGGGCCGCAGCTAGTCAAAGCTGGCTACATCACCGAAGAGCAGCGCCTTCAGGCAATTTCTGAATATGACAACTGGATTCAGACAGATGGTGAGTCGATGACGGTGTATTTGCTGGCCGTAGAAGCGCAGCAAACCTAGCTCTTCGCCATCACCAGAACAGGTTCCTTCTGCAAAGCCTGCTCAATGGATTCCAGCACGTCAACCGGGCAATTAGACCCTTCGGGTAAATTAAGCCAGTGCAGTTGCGTAGTAATCTGATTCTGGCAGGCAACAAAAGCCGATAAAATACCTTTCTGCCAGAAATCGATCAGTAAATAATCATACTGGCGCAGTAGCAGATGAATGGTAAGCACCAACTCCGGATTGCCTAGCAGTACTTCGGTACGTAGTTTATCCGGCCAGGGTTGGGGCAGAAAATCAAGCCAACGATTTAAATTCTCAGTCGCCTTTTGGTTTGCTTCCCGATGCGCAGCCGCTTTCAACGGCTGATTTGCTTCCTGAACGAGCGCGTAGGCATACACAACGGTCAACTCAAGGGGTTCAGTTTGCCTGTTAAGCCATTGGCCAAGTGAGAGGGCCATATCCACAGAGCCGTCGGTAAGTAGAAGCGCTTTTTTCATGCTTTATTTCATTCAAGTATGCCTGGTAAAATTAGCGGGATGACTTTGGGCAGCACTTGAGATTACTTAGGCGTAAGGCTGATTCTGGTCAGTAGTGCGCATGGCACGAACTTTTTTACCAGCTCATTGCAACGGTTCGACCAAAAACTGGGTATTATTTATAGACAAAAAATCGTTGGCAAAACGTACCATTCCGTACTTTGTAAAAAATTATGGATTAATGCTCTGTTAAAAATACTTAAAGACAGTTTATGGTTTGACTGTCAGATAGTTATCGTAAATAGAGATCCATAGGGATGACATAAAAATAGGAACGAATAGCCCCCATTTTTAGTTATTAAAGTGTCATATACGAATGGTTGTTTTCCCAACGTTTATTAATCGATTTGACAGTAATTAACGACTCAAAGTACATGAAACTCAAAGGCATAATCACTAGTTTGTTCGTCGCCGGTACGCTGGCGTCCTGCGCCCCAGCTATTACGGTTAAATACGATTACGATGCGAAAGTAAACGTTCGGCAATTTGCAACGTATCGTATTGAAGCTGACCGGCAACGTAACGCTGACCCTATTGTAGGCAGCAACCTAAACCAACGCCGTATTGCCGATGCGCTGGATCAATCACTCAAAGCACGCGGCTACAAGCCCGTCACGCAGGGTGAAGCGGATTTGATTGTTCGGTTCTTCACCGATTCGAAAGACAGACAGCAAATCCAGTCGAATAACATGTACTCACCTTATTCCTGGTGGTACGGTGGTATGGGGAACAATGTTTACTCACGCCAGTATGAAGAAAATCGCGTAGTCATTAACGTACTGGACGCCCGCACCAATGATATTATCTGGCAGGGTTGGGCTACCGGACAGATGAATAACCGCAATAAAGAACGGGATCGTGATCAGGCCTTCCGCGAAACGGTGACCAGTATCATGAAAAACTTCCCTGAGAGCGCTGGCCAGGATTATGGCGCAGCTCGCTAAGAGAGTTCAGCCCCAACAAAAAACCTGCTATCCGACGATGGCAGGTTTTTTTATATCCTGTGTACTTGATTTATTCCACTTACTTCAAATATTTCTCGATAGTCTGACGTATAAGCTGGCGACCTGTAGCCGTATTATAGGTGCTTTTCTGTGCAGAGGCTGCCAGATCATCCAGTTCTCTGCTGAGTACCTGGCCTTTCACCTGCCCCTTAATCGCCACCGCATCCCGATTGGCCAATAGGTCGTTCCAGACGTAGCGTACATCTGCCCAATACGCCCGATTGGCAGCCCACCAACTTTTAGCGGCCTGGCATTTTTTTTCATCGGTACGCTTATACGTATTCAATCCTTTCTCCGACACCAAAAGCTGATCGCCTGCTTCCGTGCGAATGATTTTGTCGTTATCCTGTTCGTGAACGTACCCATCCGGACGAATTTCGTGGTGATTGGTTCGGCGCATGACATTGTAATCCGAACGTTTGGTGTATTCACGACGGGGGAGAGGGGCATCTACCGTGCTTTCCCAGTACGTTCGGCCATCGGCATGAATCCAGGTTGCGGAACCCTCATAACGGGGACTGTCGTCTACTTCAAAAACTTTCTGCGTCCACTGACCTTTGGTTTGCGCTGGAGTAAGCTTCTCCCGTTTCCAGGACGCATTCTGGTTGAATTTGAGCAGGCTGGTGTTCTGATAAATCCAGTCTTCGCGCCAGTGCTTAACTACCAGTGAATCGCTGATCACCAGCAAATGCTGGATAACCAGTTTTGTTGGCGATTCCTCTTCCACAAATACCCATTCGGTTCCTTTGGCCGTATACCGATCTTTAAACGAATAGGTCTTGTCAGAGGCAAACGTTTCTGCATAAAGAAAGCTGACATCGTGGCAACCACATTGTCCCTTGATGGCTGCTACATCGTCAGCCTTTGGGAGCGATTGAGCCTGAACGCTCATCAGGATCCCACAAAATGCAAGTGAAAGCAGAGCCAAACGCATGGAGATTAATAGATTACGTTGTGAGAAGTCATTTTTACAAAATTATATTTATTTAGACTTTATACAAACAAACTTCAGTCCGTCTTATTATGGTTTCTCCCGCAAACCAGTTTAACGAAAAAAGGCATCCAGTTCGGATGCCTTTCAACTATCTCATAGGTCGGTTATTCAAAAACATTGCCGTCGTACGTAACGCTGGCGAGCTTTTTATCCAGATAGTACACCTGGTCGGCCGGGATCTGATCGATCAGCTCGAGGCAGCGACGGGCAATGTACTCTTCTTCCATTTGTTCTTTTACGTACCACTTCAGCAACTCTTCAGTGGCATAATCATTTTCCCGGCGGCAGATACCAATAATGCGGTTGATCGAATCCGTTACGGCAATTTCCTGATCGAGAGCACCTTCAAAAACTGAACGTAGCGAATCGAATTCCTGACTAACGGCCGGAACTTCGGGTGAATACGCGGTAGCACCCTGGTCGCAGAGGTAATGAAATAGCTTCATGCCGTGCTTACGCTCTTCTTCCGACTGGTTATAGAAAAACCCGGCGCAATGATCTAGCCCGTTCCGGTCGCACCAGCCTGCCATCGCCAGATATTTAGAGGAGGATATCATCTCCATTTGTATTTGCTGGTTCAGAGCCAGCTCGACACTTTCTTTAACAGAGGTGCGTAGTCTTGCTAAATCTTTCATGATATGTGACCGTTACCGGTGAGAAATCTATATAGCAAAACAACATAAAAAAACCGACTCCTGTTATAGGGTCGGCTGATTATCAGGAAATTTAGAAAAAGTCTATGTATGCTTATTCGGGGAAGCTGCACCCACATTCACGCAACATCGAATTAAGCTCCAGCATAAGTTTTGCGCCATTAAGAAGTTCGCGCAGATGAATGATTTCACAGAGCGTCAGAACATAACAGCGTTCGGAGCGAGGGGGCGTCAGAATTTCAACGTCATGAGCGGCTTCGGTACTGAGCGCCATTTGCCGAACATCGACCGTTTCCACCATCCGCCGAAATTGCGCAAAATCGCGGACTGATAACTGGGTGTGAGTATCCCAAAATTCGAGAATCAGGCGATTGCTGGCATCGCATTGATAAACTACTCCTTTGTCGGTTCGAAATACTTCCTGGTACGTTACGGGCACAGTACTTGTCATGGTTACGCGAATGAACACAAAGATAGATCACATATCGTAATTTAGATAATGTCTAAACAAGATTTTAGCCAGATTTTAACGAACGGTTGCGTTAATCGGTTTTTCCATACCTATTGGTAAGAATATCCAGCCTGTTTGCCCATCAACACTACGTACCAGCTGAAACGAATTCGATACGGCTAATACATCTAAAGGTGATCCCATTGGCAGGGTTTTAAGGATGCCTGCCTGTCCACCGGCGGCATCCACCAATTTTCCGGAGGTAGGTAATGTCAGTCGGCGAAGCGGGCGCTTTTCGCCTTCAATCGTGTTATTAGCGACGTAACCCATTAGCCCATCCGGCGTTTCGACACGAAGCCATAGCCTCGGTGCCTCCAATAATTGTTAAAGCCGACGACTTCGGAAGTTCCTGAAGAACAGGTGCGTCAGCAGTTGGAGCCAGCCGAACCGGGGATTTGCTGGCCGACACCCGTACCGAATCACCCAGTCGCGATTCGGCCAGTAAGGGTTGCCGGGCGGGGCCTCGTCCGAGTCGGATGAACGGCAGAGGATCGGTAGCCCCATCTGTAAAACCATAAATTCCGAAATGGAGATGCGGGCCTGTTGTTCGCGCATTGCCCGTATTGCCAACAAAACCAACTGTATCACCAACAGATACCCGTTGTCCGTTGCTGACATTCCAGCGGTCGAGGTGAGCGTAATAAAGCCGGATGTTTCGGTCGTTATCGCTCAGGAAGGCTACGTTGCCGCCCAGGCTGTTCGACCCCACACCAGTTATGATCCCATCCACCGAAGCGAGGGCGGGCGTACCCTTTGGTGCGAAAATATCAACGCCTTCGTGTCGTCGCCGTCCTCCGTCGCGGGAAGCGCCGAAATAACTGCTGATCTGACGGCTGTCGCGTCCCTGAACCGGAAACGCCAATGCAGGCTCACGCGTGACGGTGATGGTGTAACTGCCACTTCGCAGCAATTCGGGCTGAATGCGAATCAGATACGTTTGTGTTTTTCGCGGCTCCCAGGCCAGTACGTTCGTATCGGCCTTTGACGCTGCGATCAGGCTGGTTCGGTTTCGGTCGTCAAGAGAAAAGACGTCAATAAATACCTGAGCTGTTTTCTGGCCCTGTGTCTCGACGCGTACAAGAAAACGATCGCCCCGCTGGGCATCGAGCCGATAGCCCACAGCGAACGTTTTATTGGCCGAGAAATACCCACTTTCACGATACGGCACTGAAATCTTGAGGGAGTCGCGAAGGGCCCGGTTCCCGGCTTCCAGCCAGTCCGTACCAAGAGCCGTTCGGTCGAGCCTGGCTTCTTTCAGCGACTGTCCATACTGATCGTGAGGAGAGGTTGATCGAAACAGGCTGGTAGAAGGTCCTACGCCCGTACAGGCACTGACCCAGCTGATAAACAATCCGATGCAGAGAAACCCGCCTAATTTCTTAACTATCATAGCTTTACACAGCGTATCATATCACTTTTTCGCGGTGATATTTCAATCTGGATAAATAAACAACCATTGCTAAACCGACTAAAATACTTAAAAACGGTACTAAAAGAGACAGCCCTGCCGCCAGTACATACGTAACGGTGCTGATCAGGTGGCTAGTACGTACCGTTTGAATCCGAACATCGGCGGCTGGCCGCTTAAGAAGTCGGTAGTTATCCGTTGCGTAATTCCACATGATAAGCAGCGTCCAGGATATACCGGCAAACAGCAGCATGTACAGGACGGATGAAAGCTGATGGGCTGGCGTATTGATGTAGTCGGCCAGTAACGAGGTCGTAAACGGAACAATGCTGACCAACAGTAATAGCAATCCGTTGTAAAACATAAACCGCGAATCACTCTGCTGAATAACATTGTACATCCGGTGGTGGTTTAACCAGATGATGAAAATCGTGGTAAAACTGACAAAGTAGGCGATGTAGTTAGGCCACTGATCAAAAAGCGCCATGGCCAGTGAGTGGCTGGAGGTGGCTGCCCTTAAGCTGGGGGCTTTTAGCTGAAAAGTGAGAAGGGTGATATCAATTGCAAACACACCATCGCTGAATGCCTCCATGCGAACGGTTTCGTTTCCCTGAAAATTTACCATTAGTGCTGGAAATGAGTGCCGTACTGCCACACAAACAGTTTGGGCGATAAATAGTTATGATGGCTTTCCGGGTAACGGCATAACGTAACGAATTCAGCCGAGCAGACACGAAAAATTAGAGTTGCTACTGGTAATAAATCAGGACCTTTTACTATGGTGATATCACGAAGCAGGTCAGCACAAAGGTTATATGACTTTAAATAGATTGTTTTGTTTTATGCGGAGATTTTCCTGTTTCGTAAAAGAAAACATTGTAAAAACGCTGCTTGGTAAATAAAAATCTGTCTTTTTGTACGTTTGAATATTGTTTACTTTTTAATCGTGTAATGCATTATTTTTTCTCCAGAATCGATGACTGCCCCCTAACCTCCGGGTTTGGGCTTCTTAAGTTAGGCAGCCAGTAAAGCGTCAGAAATATGTTCAGCACACCCGCCACTGATAACGGCTAATGCTTATTCTGTGAACGCTTTCACCCTAATCCACCACATCTACTTAATAATCAGGACTAACGTATTAGTTGTCAGGCAATAATCTGGCTTTACCATGCTTATAAACCGGGCACAAAAACGGGCAGGAAACGTAGTATGCAAGTACCTATCCGACATTCACCCGCGACTATAAGCCAACCTCAATCGCTTACTTTACCACAATTAATTTCTCAATTTAACAAAAAAGTAATGAGGAAAATTTTCACCGTGTTCAGGCTTTATTCCAATTTAAAAAAGCCCCTGCCCTATCATGTTCTGATATTGATGCTGATAGGCATACTTTCGAATTCAGCGTATGCGCAATTGTTGGTCAAAAATTCATTTGATGGAACAACGGCTTGCCCAACCCAGGGAAATTCATTCACCAGTGCTTCGGCAATAAATGCTACAGCTACACCTTTAAGCCGACAAACTATTACCTGTACTACGGCAGGTGGCGTTTTCAACAGCACTACGTTGAATAACACGGCAACGCGATCAGACAACAGCTACATTGAGTTCAGTATTACGGCCAATAGTGGGTATTCGCTCAACCTTACATCGCTTTCTTTTTTCAGACAGGCGAGTAATACAGCTCCTAATTCGCTGATCGTTTCGTACAGCACGGATGCCGCGAATTTCAACATGACGAGGGTAGACATGACAACATCGACGACCCCGACAAGCGGTACTGTATTAACCTGGAATTTTGCGGCACCCATTACCACTGTCAGTGGAGGAACCGTTACGTTCCGCTTTTACCCCTTCGGCACGGTGCGGGCGGATGGCGGTGGCGCTGCGGCTTCGGCGACGGGTACATTCCGGCTAGATGATGTTAGCTTGTTTGGTACTATTGTGTCAGCAGCGGATATACCACCAACGGTGGCCAGTACAAGCCCCGCCAACTCAGCCGCCAACGTAGCGCCGAACACCAACATCAGCGTAACCTTTTCGGAGTCTGTAACGGCTGGTGCCAGTTCGTTTAGCCTGGTTGGCTCATCAAGCGGCCCGCATTCGTTTACGCTGGCAGGTGGCCCCACCAGTTTTACCTTAAACCCGGACGCGGATTTCTCGGACGGTGAAACGGTGACCGTAACGGCTTTGGCCGCCCAAATCTCGGATCAGGATGGAACGGCTGATAACATGGCCGCCGATTACACGTTCTCCTTTACGGTTCTGCCGCCCGTAACCCTGGTTAAAATCCACGATATTCAGGGCAACGGCTCTACGTTCAACACATCGTTCAGTGGTACTCAGAGTATCGAAGGGATTGTCACCCGTAAGTTTTTAGGGTCGGCAAAGCTCAATGGCTTTTATGTGCAGGAAGAAGATGCGGATGCCGACGCTGACCCGCTTACGTCGGAAGGTATTTTTATTTACGATCCGGCGGGCCTCTTTACGGGCAACGAAAGCGACAAAGTTAAAATAACGGGTACGGTTGCTGAATTTACCAGTAGTGCCAGTGGAAACAACAGCAGCTTAACCCAGTTGTCAAACCTTATTGCCGTTGTTAATCTGGGACCAGGTACCCTGCCAGCTCCTGCTGTGATAAGCCTGCCGGTTGCCAATGTAGCTGATCTGGAGCCTTACGAAGGCATGCTGGTGACCCTGGGCGCTGCAACGGGTAATCTGGCTGTAACAGAATATTTTCAATTAGGTCAATATGGGCAGATTGTTGTATCCGCTACCGGCCCCAGTGACGTAAGCGGTACCGATGCCCGACTGGATCAATACACGCAGTATAATACACCCAGTGTTGCCGGTTACGCTACGTATCTGGCCGAAATTGCCAAGCGAAAAATCATTCTGGATGATGGGAGCAGTACGTCGTATCCAGATCCAATTTTATTCGGCCGGGGTGGGCTTCCCCTGAGTGCTTCCAATACGTTGCGGGGAGGTGATCAGATTGCCAGCATCACAACCGTACTGGATGAGCGTTTTGAAGGCTACCGCCTGCAATTGAATACCGGGGTGAATTTCTTGCCAACAAATGCCCGGCCGACAACTCCGCCTACGGTTGGCGGTTCGCTTAAAGTGGCTAGTGCCAACGTGCTCAACTACTTTAATGGTGATGGTACGGGTGGAGGTTTTCCAACGGCGCGGGGTGCCAATAACCAGAATGAACTTACCCGTCAGCGCACAAAAGTTCTTCAGAATCTGTACAACTCAGGCGCTGATGTCATTGGCCTGATGGAAGTTGAAAACGATGGCTACGGCTCAGCCAGCGCCATTCAGGATTTGGTAAATGGCCTGAATACGCTTTCAGGTACAACTTCCTATACATTCGTCAATCCGGGCACCAGTATATCGACAGATGCCATTACGGTAGGCATGATTTACAAGCTGGGAAGCGTGAGCGTTGCCGGGGGCCCCGCTTCTCTCTCGACGAGTGCTGCCTTTACGTTAGTGGGTCGTCAGCCCCTGGCGCAAACGTTTAAGCAAACCACAACGGGTGCCGTCTTTACGGTTGTTGTCAATCACTTCAAATCCAAGGGTTCCAGTTCCGGTGGAGATGGCGACGCGGATATTGCTGACGGGCAGGGCGCATCGAATGGTACCCGTACCCGGCAGGCGCAGGACCTGGCCGACTGGTTAGCAACAAACCCTACCGGAACAACCGATCCCGACTACCTGATCATTGGCGATTTGAACGCATACGCGAAAGAAGATCCGATTACAACACTAGCTGCAGCCGGATTCGGCAATCTGCTCCCGCTTACTTCATACTCGTATGTGTTTGATGGTCAGGTTGGTTCGCTCGATCACGCCCTAGCGACCAGTTCATTGGCATCTCAGGTTTCAGGAGCCGAAAAATGGCATATCAACGCCGACGAACCGACGGTGCTGGATTACAATACGGAAAACAAAACGTTGGCCCAACAAGCCAGTTTGTATAGTCCTGACCAATTCCGGTCATCTGACCATGACCCTATACTCATTGGCCTCAATCTGGTGGCACCCCCTACGCCAGACTTAACCGTTGTGATTCATGCTGGTCCGTCTACCCGTTACGGTACGTCTACCTTCTCGGTTGTTGGTGATGTTGTAGAACTTAATTCAGTAAGTTCGAACGGGACAATCACGGTCAGAATCAATAAAGACCCCAAGATCAGCCTGACTTTCTCAGGCACAGCAACATCCGTTGGAGGCCGTGCGGTGCAGAACAGTGCGTGGACTTTTGATGATACCTCAGAGCTTGATTACTACGTACTGACCACGACACAGGTAGTAGCAGCCGGCAATGTTCTCTCGTTTGGGATTGATGGTATACTGACGCCGGGCGCTACGTCGGGCACGTTAAGCGTAGTGACGCAACTGGCTGCGGGCAGTGGCGGAGAAGTAAAAATCATCAACAACAGTGATGCCGATAGGATAGAGTACTTCCAGCAGTAGTATCTGCCAGATCTAATGCAGAGAAGCGGTGTCAGTGTGAGTTGACACCGCTTCTGTTCGTTAGGGGCTTGTTTGTCTTATCTCGGTCTGGCCTTCCAAATTAGAAACAGCCATAAGACGAGTTAATACGCTTCAGAGCGCCGGTGATCTGTCCATCTCAGAAACAGGCACGAAGGCCAGTGAGAAGGATGAGATGCTGGTGTGCGGGTGTAGTTTTGAAGAAAAATAGCATGATTGATAATTGATTAACGAAACAAAGCTATCAGGCATGAATGGGGTGCGCGAGTTGAATGTCGATCAAGTGTTAAACAAAGCTGTTGAAGTGTAGAATCAGTAGGATTTGTTGCCGGTGAATAAAAAAATAAGCCCACAACCGAAGTCGTGGGCTGACAAAAAAGGAGAGTAGCCTCCAGGATTACTGACTGCGCTTTGTCAGGAAATAAACCGGTATACCCAGCCCGGCAATCAGTAAGCCCATGCCCGTATTGAAGGTCTTGGTATACAATAATATTGCGCAGATCGTCAGCCCGGCAATGATGTACAACGCTGGTACAATGGGGTAACCAAACGCACGGTACGGCCGCTCGGCATTAGGTTCTGTGCGACGAAGCCGAAACAGGCCCATAATGGTAATGATGTAAAAAAGCAGCGACGCAAAGGTGCAGTAATCCAGCAAATCGCCGTATCTGCCCGACAGACATAACAGCGATGCCCATATGCATTGCAGCCACAGCGCCCGCCCCGGCACAGCGTGTTGATTCAGGTGCGATGCCTGCTTCAGAAACAGCCCGTCTTTAGCCATGGCGTAGTACAGACGCGCTCCGGCCAGAATCAGCCCGTTGTTGCAGCCAAAGGTGGAAACCATGATCAGGACGGCCATAACCGCCACCGCTACGTTACCAAAAATTGTTTCGACGGCGGCCGTAGCGACCCGATCGGCTTCGGCAAACTGAATACCCCGGCTGATAATGTCGGTACCAGTGGGTGAGCCTTTCAGCGGCAGTAAAGAGAGATAGGAAACGTTCGCCAGAAAATAGATCGTTGTAACGATAAGGGTCCCGAAAAACAGGGCTAGTGGAATGTTCCGACGCGGATTTTTGATTTCACCCGCAATGAACGTTACGTTGTTCCAGGCGTCGGCCGAAAAGAGCGACCCAATCATTGACGTACCAAAGGCCAGTATGAGAGCCATACCTGCCAAAGGAATGACCTCGCCCGTGGCCGACGTACTGCTGGCCTCCCACGCATTGGTCAGGTTTGTTGACAAGAGCCCACTGCTCAACCCAATGGTAATGCCAACCACAATGAGTCCAAGCAGGGCGATTAATTTGGCGGAGGTGAAAATATTCTGAATGAATTTGCCACTCTGAACGCCACGGCTATTCAGCCAAGTAAGCAGCACCAAACTCGAAATGGCAAACAATGACCCCAGGGTAACCTTTATCGGGCCGAGGGCCAGCAATACGTTGTCGGGGCCAAGTGCCGGAACAAAAACAGCCGTATATTTTGTAAAGGCCACTGCTACGGCGGCAATGGTGCCGGTCTGGATAACCATAAATACGGTCCAGCCGTATACGAAGCCCGTCAAATGGCCGAATGCCCGTTGAATATAGATGTATTGCCCACCAGCTTTGGGCATCATGCCCGCCAGCTCTCCATAACTAAGCGCTGCGGCCACCGTCAATACGCCCGTAAGTACCCACAGCATGAGCAGCCAGCCCGACGATCCGAGGTTACGCGCCATATCCGCCGTGACAATAAAGACGCCGGAGCCAATCATAGATCCGGAAACGATAAGGGTGGAGTCGAGCAGACTCAAGGATCGATTAAATTCGGTGGGTTCCGTAGCGACACCGGCCGACGAAACAGAGTTCGAAAGATTTTCTGCCATGAAGAAGAAGATATAGCTACAAGAAGCGGCCAATTGCTCAGAAAAGCAAGCTGTTGTATCAAAAAGCTACGGCTCTGGCCTGACCGGATACTAAATGCCAGACTAACAATCTGACTGTCAGATTATATTTGGCCATGCAAAGCCGATTTAGCGTTATTTTGGACACTAACACTATCCAGATAATTTCGTTATGGCTTGATAGTCAGGAGCGTAATACTCAAGTAAGTAAAGCTTGGCAGGCTGTTCCTGCGTACAGGCATCTGGTAATATTACTATAGAATCAGGAGATTATACAGAATTGAAGCTTACTCAGCCTGGCAGGTCATTCAGTCGAAACAGTTGGTAAAATATGCGTTCGATAAAGCCCTTCACTCCCTATGAAAAAACCTCCACCTATTCTGGAAGATGAGCTGATTACGGCTTTGAGAGTCCGTAGTCAGAAGGCGTATTCTGTTCTCTATGACATGTATGCACCAGCCTTGTTGGGTATTATTTGTAAGATCGTTAAGAACAGCGAGGACGCTGAAAACTTACTACAGGATGCCTTTGTGAAAGTATGGAAGAACATAGACCGTTACGACGCCAGCAAGGGGCGGCTCTTTACATGGTTGCTGAACATTGCCCGTAATACCGCGATTAATTATCTGCGTTCGAACCGAAACACGGAGTTTACAGACATCCAAACCCTTACCAACGGTGTATATACAGAACGGAATACAATAGTCGATGCCATTGATATCAGCCATATTGGCGTAAGTGATACAGTAGCAAAACTTGACCCGAAATTGCGTCAGGTGATTGATCTTATTTATTTTGAAGGCTATACCCAGCAGGAAGTAGCCGACAACCTGAACATGCCACTCGGTACGGTAAAAACCCGAACCCGAATGGCATTACAGCAATTGAAAAATATATTCAGCGATGCACGTTAACGAAGAGGAATATTTGCAATCTGGTCAACTCGAACAATACGTGTTAGGGCTCCTCAGCGTCGATGAAGCCAAGGTGGTAGAAGCAATGGCGAGCAAATCTCCGCGAATACAGGCCGAATTAGATAGCCTGACCGACGTACTGAATGAGTATGCTCTTGATAAGCCCCGCACGCCCAGCCCCACGTTGAAAAGCAAGGTGATGATGCAGCTTAGCCAGCTGGGTCAGGCGCCCGCTTTTAATCTGGATGCGTTGCCATTGATCAATGCCTATTCCGACGCCGATCAGTGGCAGCGAACAGTTGCGTCGATTCAGCCCCCGGTCAGCTACCGGAATCTGTTCGGGCATGTGCTACGTCAGGATGACGAGGTAGAGCAATTTTTAGTATGGGTCCGGGAATCGATTAATCCGGAAGATCACCACGACGAGCGCGAGAGTTTTCTGATTCTGGAGGGGCGCTGCGAGTGTTCGATTGGGGGTACGTTGGTGCAACTCTCTGCAGGCGATTATCTGGACGTACCGGTCGATCTTGAGCATACTGTTCGGGTAATTTCCGACAGGCCCGTTAAGGCCATTATCCAGCGCCTGAAAATTGCTGCTTAATATGCAAACAATGCTGCCACAAAAATTGACTGGTTTCAAATCCCAAACGCCCCTGCTTGTGTAGATAAGGTCAGAACGCCCATCTGCACAACATGAAAACTATTTTTATAACAGGCGGCACTGGCTATATGGGTCGTCGATTAATCCGTGAACTCCTACGGCGCGGGCATCGCGTCATCGCCCTGGTGCGGCCCGGTTCAGAACAAAAAGTGCCCGTAGGGGCCGAAATTGTCGTTGCTGATCCGTTTGATGCCGCTAGCTTTGCCGACCTGATTCCGGCCGGGAGCGTGTTTGTACAACTGCTGGGGGTGGCTCATCCGTCGCCCGCCAAAGCCGAAGCGTTCAAACAAATTGATCTGGTTTCTGTACGTGAGTCTATCCTGGCAGCTCAGACAGCCCAGGTGGCCCATTTTGTTTACGTAAGCGTAGCGCAGGAACCCACTCGCATCATGCAGGCGTATCAGCAGGTTCGGCAGATAGGTGAGACAATGGCCCGGCAACGTGGGTTGAACTGTACATTCATTCGGCCCTGGTACGTTGTTGGGCCAGGTCATTGGTGGCCGGTGTTGTTGCTGCCACTTTATGGTTTGGCCGAACTGTTTCCCGGGGTTCGGCAGAAAGCCCGTGCGCTGGGTTTCGTTACGTTGTCACAAATGCTCGCTACGTTGCAAATAGCTATCGAGTCGGAGCCAAAGCCGCTGGCGGTTTTCGATGTAGCCGACATTCGCCGTTGTCAGCCGGAAGGTATCCATAGATTGAATTGTTGAATGATAGAATGACTGAATTATTCAGTCATTCTATCATTCAACAATTCAATCATTCAATACTGGCGTTAGTGTACCTGATAGAGTTGAATGTTATTGCCGCAGGTATCATCAAAAACGGCTAGTGTTACAGCTCCCATAGCAGTAGGCTTCATGCTAAACGTAACGCCCAGGGCCGCTAACCGTTCGTATTCTTTATGGATGTCATCTACCTGAAAAGCCGCTAAAGGAATTCCCGCTGCGTATAAGGATGCCTGGTAGGTCTGCGCGGGTGGGAAACCCATGGGCTCGAGCACAATTTCCGCTCCGTCCTGCTCCTCTCTGGATACAACCGTCAGCCATTTATGCTCACCCATCGGTATTTCCGTTTTCTTGATGAAGCCTAAAATTTCCGTATAAAATTTGAGGGCTTTGTCCTGGTTATCAACCAGTATGCTCAGGAGTTTGATTTTCATGTAATCGCGGTATTGATACCGGGCAAAGATCCATTGAAATCAGAAATTCCGCTTCTTGACTATTGCTTTTTCGCTGGTACGCTGCCGGAGTTGAGCCGGTGTATCGCTTAAATAAGCCAGTGAACGTAGTAACACTGCCAAAATGGAGTGTATCGCAGACGTCCGCCGTCGATACGCCCGCTCGTAAAAGCTGTTTAGCCTTACGGAGCCGTTGTTCTGTATAATACTGATGGGGAGTGCGCCCGTAACATTTTTTGAAAAGCCGCAGAAAGTGAAATTTGGACAGCGCGGCAGCCTCAGCAATCGCGTTCAGATCAATCGTATCGGAAAAATTGGTATCGATAAACTGCTTCGCCCGAATGATTTTCCCAACCTGATACGATTGCGGAAGTACCTGATCACGTAGTTTTTGGACCTGTTCCTGATAGAATGTCATGGGATCTCAGTTTATCTCAATCTCATCAAGCGCAAGTTTGGCCGCTTTGCCGGGATTACGCAATCCGGCGGGTACTCTGCCAACATTGCGGGCGATAATACGTACGTAACGCGCCGGTGAAGGGGTAAAGTCGAACGGGAGTCGGACAAAAGTCCGCTTACCACTTTCGGCTGCGTTTGTATTCGCGGTTAGTACGGGGGTAAAGGTTTTTCCGTCTTCCGAAACCGAAATCTCCACCTGTTTGGGAAGGCACACATTGCGGGCAGTATACTTCAGAAAGCCGATGCGAACACGTCCGACAGGCTGTAATACGCCCAGGTCAATCACGGTACTGAAATCAGTTGAGAAAGAAACGATTCCCGATACCTCATAGCCGCCAATACCGCCCGTTGTCCCATCGGTAAGGCTATAATTTTTGTCTGGACGCGTACTAATTGGGGCATTCAGTAACGTATACGGTTTGCCTGTGGCTTTCGACACCAGGTATTCCCTGCTGACTTTGGCCAGTTGGCTCAGTGGCTTATTTCGCTGAAACGTAGCGGATCGGATGGTGGCCGACCTGTCGAGTAAGAGGGGATTTTCGTAAAGTGCTGATTTAGGGGACGGAATAGCGCCATCCAGCGTATAGCGAATTTCGGGTGCCAGGCTGCCCGTATACCGATTGTCTGTTGCCAGAGTTACGGCTACCTTGCCATCGGGTGTTGGGCTGGCTGTTGGAACCGCGTCGTAAACGGTATGTGCGTAGTTGATATTCAGATAGGCTAATCGCTCAAAATGAGTCGATAGGCGATGAGCGAACGCATCGTAATTACGTTTCGATTGGGGTGTCCAGACCGCTTCGGCAAGGGCAGCCGCGCGCGGCCATAGCATGTATTCAACCTGTTCGGGCGTATCAATATATTCGGTCCATAAGTTGCACTGTGCGCCCAAAATATGCGTTGCTTCGTCGGCCGACAGTTCGGGTGGCGTAGGGTTGTAGAGATAGACTTTTTCCAGAGGTAATGAACCACCAAATGCCGTTGGCTCCAGTGCCGGATCGCCCTGGTAATAGTCGAAATAGCAGAATGGACTGGGTGTCATAATGACATCATGGTGCTGACGAGCGGCTTCGATACCGCCCTTGATCCCCCGCCAGCTCATGACCGTAGCATTGGGCGACAGACCACCTTCCAGAATCTCATCCCAGCCGATAATCCGGCGGCCTTTCGACGTAACAAACCGATCCATCCGGGTGATAAAATAACTCTGCAAACCCCGTTCATCTTTCAGGTGCAAACGTTTGATGAGCTGCTGACAAAAGGCGTTTTTTCGCCACACGGATTTTGGGCACTCATCGCCACCGATGTGAATGTACTGGCTCGGAAACAGCGCCATGACTTCCGTCAGTACGTCCTGGAGAAACGTAAAGGTTCGTTCGGTTGGGCAAAACACATCCTCGAATACGCCCCATTTGGTAGCAACATTGTAAGGCCTGCCTTTGAGCGATCGTGGCGAACAGCCCAACTCGGGGTAGGCTGCCAGAGCCGCCGTAGCGTGGCCGGGTAGTTCAATTTCGGGTATTACAGTGATGTATTTGGTAGCCGCATACCGAACAACCTCGCGAATGTCGTCCTGTGTATAAAACCCGCTATACGGCTTATTGTCAAACACCTGTGGGTCATAATCATCATAATGCCCGACTATCGTTTCCTGCCGATGTGCGCCAATCTGGGTTAGTTTCGGGTATTTTTTTATTTCAATTCTCCAGCCCTGATCATCGGTCAAATGCCAATGAAACGTATTGAATTTGTGCAGGGCCATTGCATCCAGATACTTTTTGATGAAGGCTACCGGAAAAAAATGGCGGCTTACATCGAGGTTCATGCCGCGGTACGCATAGCGCGGCCGATCCTGAATCCGGCAGGCAGGCACACCCAGGGTTGGGAGCAGCAGGCGGGGCGCTGATGGAAGGTCGGCTACCCGGCTCAGGGTCGATTGTTCTCTGCTCAACACCGTAGGCGGCAGTAGTTGATAGAGCGTCTGAACAGCATAGAAAAAGCCTTTCGGATGGCCCGCTTCGACCGTAATAAGCTGACTCGTGATGTCGATCCGGTATCCTTCCTCACCCAGGGTTGTGTCGCGCAGGGGAAGAAATTGAATCAGGTTACCCGGTATCGCCATCTTGTTCATGTTCTTTACGGCAAGAGTCAGCTCACTGCTTCGGTTAAGTTGATTCACAAAGGATTCGGCAATCATTCTCAGGTCGGGCTGGGCAAACGGTACCATCACTGTGGTTGTGGCACTGATAACAAACTCACCTGCCCGCGGGTCAAGCTGTTCTGGATACGGGATGAGTTGATAGCGGTCGGCTGATTGACAAAAGACAGTCCTGAACGAAAAAAATAAGGCAAAAAGAATGACTACAGAACGCGTAAACATAATTCGGAGCGGAATGACAATAGGACGTGCAAAGCAGTGATTAGAGACATTACAAAGTGTCTCGACCCCGGTTTGCGGATGTCGTAACGGGAGTAGGAGCGATCTCTTCGGCCGGTTGTTCGGGAGCCACACCCGGTGTCGTACGTTTGCTACCGAAGAGACGGTTAAAGGAACGGGTATACAGCAAGCTTAAACCACCGCCTGTTGTAATGGTACTGGTTGTGCTGTATTGACTTAAAATGCTCTGTTGATTCCGATTATACACTTTAGCCCGGAACTGCCCATCGGGTGTGATAAAGTATTCGAGTGTCCACTCGCCCAGCAGACTGGCCGCGTTGTACTGACTTTGGCCATATGTAAAGCCACCATCCCGGCTGATACGTAGCCGGTCGTTCAAGAGTCGGTAAGAGAATCGCAGCTGCAGGTTATTGAGCAGATTTTCGGATTGGGTACCGTTGGTAAACCCCCCAAACGATACACCTATATCCAGATTTTCGTTCAGGTTCGAGGCCAGTCGGCTAATCTGGTTGGAAAGCAATTCGCTGACGCTGTTGGCGACACCGCTGTTTACCTGCCCCTGATCGAACAGGCTGGTGTTTTCGGAAAGCAACTGATTGAACAGCAGAACGCTGCTCACCTGGCGGGTCAGCTCCTGGTCGTTGCTCTGTAATCGCGATTCAAAAGCCGTTACGGCCTGCCGGTAATCCGATGATGATGGGTATTCTTTGATATCCAGATCATAACTGATAGCCGGACTACCTAACTCGCCGGTAAGCTTAATCACCAGATCAACCGGATACCGTCGACCCTGGTCAGCACTCGTTGTTGTTTTCTGGCCCGGTATCAGTGGAGCTAGTGAAGTATATTGAGTATAGGCCGCTGTTACGTCCAGCAACGCTCCATACGGATCACCCGTCCAGGTAATCCGGCTGTTGGGTCGAATCTGGAAACGCTTGTTAATGATATTCTGGAACGTAAACGTGTATTCACCCTTCTGGATGGCATAATTCCCCGTCATGGTGAAGTCGCCTTTCGTGTCCACCTTCATCGCTACCCGACCCTGCCCGTAAGCACTGATAATGTCGCCCGTCTGCCGATCCAGCTGAATTTCGCAATAGGCATCGGGCGTTATATCAAAATTGAAATCCATCTGAATACGCGATAGATCGATCTCTCCCTCCGGTTGCGAACCGGCCCGATTGGTTACCTGATTGGCCTTCTTTCCTGAGCCTGTGTTGCTCAGGTTAACAAACCGAATCTGCTCATCATCGGCTACCGACGTAGCGCCATCCAATGGAATATATATTCGGGTACCTCTGTTGCTGACGGCATTTGAACGTATCGTAATATTGTCGAGCGGGCCATATAGTTCGGCCTTGCCCGTTACAACAGCCTGCCCATAAAAGGCATCGTTATCTTTGGCCGTCGTATTCATGATTTTGAAATTCTTCAAATCAGCATCGAAGCCAAGGGTAAAATTCTGGAAGCCTTCGTGATAAACGCCCCCTCTGATAACGGCTGTATTGTTCTGCGGATCACGCAGTGTCAATTGCCGGGTAATGATCTCGTTCTCACCGAAATAAATGTTGTCGTCGAACGTAAAGTCGGCTTTCAGATAATCGAAACGGCCGCGTCCGCCTTTGATAGCCACCTGGCCCATCAGTACGGGTAAGCCCGGTGTTCCCCGAACGGCCACCACGCCACTGGCAATACCGCCAAGATTCGAGAAAAGCCCTGTCGTGAACGGTTCCAGCAGACCAAGATCGGCATCCGTCAGCGTCGCCTTTAGTGACAGTGGATTTGTTTTTAGCTTAGGCGTGTACGTTCCCAATAGCGTCACTACGTCGGCGCCGTTGCGGTTGATTCGGGCGTCTACATTCAGGCGCTGGGCAGCCTGGTCCCATTCGCCCTGCCCACGAACATCGCCGATTAGCGCCTTCTGATAGGAGAGGGCCGTAATGGCCAGCGTACTTTCCAGGATCGGTGTATTGTAAAAGTTTCGTACAGCCAGCGTACCGTTCAGCGTACCGCCCAGGTTGGTATTTAAAAGCGGATTCAGGGAGGCCAGCAGGAAATTCTGAGCTTCCAGGTTCAGGTTTTGAATGGAATCCGGTGAAATTTTACCGGATGCCTGCACAAACTGGTTCTCGTTTAGAAGCGACAGGTTGCGAATGGTATACTCATCGCCCACTTTCCGAATCAGGCTTTGTGGATTAAGCACCCAGTCGCCATCCAGTACGCGCACCTTCGATTGCCGGAACGTCAGGTCGATAGCATCCCCCTTGAATCGTAATTCGCCATTCAGATCGGCGTGATTCACGAATTTTCCGATGCTATCGGCCTGTTCAATATCGCTGGTGAAATCAATATGATCGACATCCCAGGAGGCTTCAATCTGCAAATTACGTGTGGGCAGAAGTGTGCTGAACAACTGCCGTTTCGACGTAATGACGGTCGTTGCCAGCACTTCCTGATCGTATGTGAACTTCGACGTAGTCAAATCCAGATCGGTAGGGCCAAGGCTTATTTTCCCAAACTGCGCGGAGTCGGTTTTGACCGTAGCCGTCAGAAAAGACGTATTGTCTTCCGTAAACCGGCCTTCAAGCCGGGTTGATGGAGCAATGTATACCGCTTGGCCAAAAAACGTCAGTAGAGGCTCTGTATTCTTTGTGATGAATTGATAATCAACACCGTAACGCTGCGTAGGTACCGTCGATCTTCCGGCAAGACGCTTCGCCTGCTGCCGCTTCTGTTCGTAATACGATTTCATACCAGCTGCGTCGCCTTTGAAAAAGAGCTGGTATTCACGTACTAACCGTTTCAGGTCATCGATGGTACGTTGTGGCTGGAAATTGCCCTGCAAACGAGTGGTCAGGAAGTCGGAGTCAAGATCAAAATAGCGCTGCGACTGCATCTTTTCCTGACGCGTTGAATCCGTTACAGGAACCGGCTGCTGTTCAATGGACGAAAACAGCGTGAGTTTGTTTACACTCAGTTTACGCTTATTGATGCTAAGAACGGCATTGTCGAAGGTAGCTGTTCCAACAATATCGTCCAGCTTACTTCCTTCCAGCCGAATGTCGATATTGGTTTTGACGGCCAGCGAATCGCTCAGATAACCCAGTGCTCGTAGATCAGCATGTTGTACGGAGCCGCGAAAATCGTATCGGTTCCGGGGAGCTTTCAGATTAAACAAACCATCGAGGTCAAAGGCCAGATTCGGGTCATGAATATGCATCTGACCTTCAAACAGAGCCTTCTGCAAATTGCCCTTAGCCTCTACGTTCTTATACTCGTACCCCTGCCAGCCAAACCGTCCGAATTGTCCGCTGAAATCGATGCTGGCCCGCTCAAGATCTGTGCCATGCCCCACAATCCGGCCTTCGCCATCGAGTCGGCCAAACTGATCGGGCTGATTAATTAACTGCCCCAGGGCCAGATTTTCGCTTTTTAGGTTGGCTGTGTAGGTGGTCTGGTCTGCTTTATCGGCAAGTTTGAGGGCCAGATCACCCGTTACGTTGCCAATGGCTGTTTGGAATGTCCCCTTTGTTTTGAAGTTGTCAAAGGTGCCTACAAACGTAGCGTTGAAGGCAGCTGTCCCCAGTTTCTGAATCGTGTGGTTGAACGACGAATCCGGATAATACTGCCGGATATCGGCCATGTTGACAACCGAGGGCGTGAAGGCGAAATTGACCGTGGTTTTATCCATGTCGGGCAATCCTTTCCAGGCGATAAAGCCCGATAACCGGCTGCGGCCATTTTGCCCGAACCGTAGGTCAGTATTCTGAAGCCGGAAGTCGTTGACGGTACCCGTAAAATTGCAACTCAACAACCAGGTTTCGTTGAGTTCACGTAAATAGTCGGAGAAATAGCCTAAATCTTTCGACTGCACTTTTGTATTGCGGAATCGGGCGTGCATAAGCACCCGGCTGTTGAAATCGCCGAACGCCGATGGTTTATCGTACAGAAACGTTAGTTCATTACGAATGATGGAGTTGTTGATATGGGCATACAATCGCCCCAGTTCCATCTTGGTGTTGCAATACAGAAACCGCGTATCCAGTTGTCGGATTTTGATGTGTGAGTCGCGGTCAATACCTGATAGCCCCTTGGCTTCAAAGGCAATGGTATCGCCCAGTACTAAAAAATCGCTTACCTCAGCATTCAGATTCTGGAGCGTAAAATGGTTATAGTCAAAGCTCTTAGGGTTGTGCATGAACGGCTCACGCGGATCTTCGAGCGTGTAAGCGCCATCGACCAGATGAATATGCGCTACTGTAAACGGTACGTTCTGGTTCGGAACACTGGGTTTTGTCGGGTCGGAGGTTAGTTCTTCAATCCGGGCAATAAAATCATCGAGGTTCGTATCGCCGTTTGTCAGGTGCTTAATCATCCGGACATCGGGTTTATACAGTACGACCTCGTCGAGGTGGAGATTATGGGCCGCTGAATCGAGAAGATTCCGGAGATTATAGTTGGCATCGAGCCGCCCAACGGTTATCATCGGCTGCCCTTCCCGATCCGTAATGCGAACGCCTTCGAGGGTTAATGAATCAAACCATTTTATTGAAACTCCCTGAATATCAACGGGAAAGAGGAGCTTTTGGGAGAGCCACTCTGCCCCTTTCTGGGCAAGGCGTGTTTGTACGGCCGGAACTTGCAGGCTCAGCAGAATCCCCAATGCTAAACCCAGCACCGTGAGGAACAGGTAAAGCAGCGTTTTGAGGAATATGGAGAAAAACTGACGCATCCGTACCGGAAAGGCCTAATTTACAAGGAATAATGAATTTTAACCATTGGTTAGACTACTAAATGAGGGAACGGTTTAGCGTGAACTTCCATTGTTTACTCATGAAGAAATCATTATTCATTATTTTTGTTCGGTGAAAATTTTAGCCATTGAATCTTCCTGCGATGAAACATCGGCGGCTGTTTTAGCCGACGGGCATATTTTGTCGAACGTAATAGCTACGCAGTTAATTCACGAGCAGTACGGGGGCGTAGTGCCCGAACTGGCTTCACGAGCGCATCAACAGCATATTTTACCGGTTGTCGAACGGGCCTTGTCCGACGCAAATCTACCGAAAAATGAGCTATCTGCCATTGCTTTTACGCGTGGACCCGGTTTGCTGGGCTCCTTGCTGGTTGGTACGTCGTTTGCCAAAGCCATGGCACTGGGCCTGAATATCCCGCTTATCGAAGTGAATCACATGCAGGCACACGTGCTGGCCCACTTTATCGAAAACCCCCGGCCTACGTTTCCATTCCTGTGTCTGACAGTGAGCGGAGGGCATACGCAGATCGTACGCGTGGATGCCGCTCTGTCGATGACGGTTATCGGGCAGACGTTGGATGATGCCGTTGGCGAAGCCTTCGATAAGTCGGCTAAATTGTTGGGATTGCCTTATCCCGGTGGACCCCTGATCGACAAATATGCTAAAGAAGGGAATCCGCTGGCGTTTCGGTTTCCGATGAGTGAGATGCCGAATCTGGACTTCTCGTTTAGCGGCATAAAAACGGCCATTCTGTATTTTCTGCGCGATAACACAAAAACGAATCCAGATTTTATTACGCAGAATCTGCCCGATATTTGTGCCAGTATTCAACACACGTTGGTGCAGATGTTACTGACGAAACTGAAGCGAGCGGCCCGCGAAACGGGTATTCGTAACATTGCCGTTGCCGGTGGCGTATCGGCCAACAGCGGGTTACGTACTGCGCTAACCAAACTTGGTCAGGAACAGGACTGGAACGTATACATTCCCCGATTTGAGTATTGCACCGACAACGCGGCCATGATTGCGATGGCCGCCCAGTTCAAATACGAGCAGGGGGATTTTACGGCGCAAACCGTCAGCCCTCTGCCCCGAATGAGTTTTTAAGCAATCAGTGGTTGGTCATTAGTTATTACGTGGTGTCGGGTTTGAGAACGGCTGCGGCCGACCGTCCGACACCACAAGACAATAATTGACCGATGACGAATGACAACCACGAAAGACCAATGACCATTGTCCAATGATAATTTCTGAACTTCGTATTTACCCGATTAAATCACTTGGCGGCATTTCGGTGCCCGAAGTGGTGGTTGAGCCCAAAGGGTTTCGCTACGACCGGCGGTTCATGCTGGTTACGCCAGCAGGCGAGTTTATGACCCAGCGAACGAACCATCAGATGGCATTGATTGATGTGGCTATCAATGGCGATACGTTACGGGTGTGGCACCGGGATCGTCCTGACGACGTACTGGAAGTAGCACTTACGCTTTCATCTTCAGAAAATTCCGGCGATTCGGGCGAAACGATGCTGGTTTCGATCTGGGATAGTAAAGACGTACCGGCTGAGTTGGTTGGTGCAGCGGCTGACCAATGGTTTACGAAGGTTCTTGAAAAACCTTGCCGACTGGTGTTTATGCCCCAAACCACTCGTCGGGCCGTTGATCCGGATTATGCAATAGACCCCGATAACGATGCGGTGAGCTTTGCGGATGGTTATCCGTACCTGCTGATTGGTCAGGCATCGCTCGATTATCTAAACCAACGGGCGCCAGAACCGTTGTCAATGGTACGTTTCCGCCCCAACATTGTTGTGAGCGGCAGCGAGCCGTACGACGAAGACAGTTGGGCGCATTTTCGGATGGGTGAAATGGATTTTTATGGCGTGAAGCCCTGCGCTCGTTGTGTGCTGACAACCATCGACCCCGAAACGGCTAAACCTGGCAAAGAACCGTTGCGAACGCTGTCGACGTACCGGCAGTGGAAACATAAAATTCTGTTTGGTCAGAACGTACTGGCAGACCTGAGCGGTGAAAATCCACTGGGCACTTTGCGGGTGGGTCAGTCTATCGACGTCGTTCGCCGTCAGGAGCCCTGGTTAGCAGCTCCGGTATCGGTTTCCGCAAACGAATAAATTAGCGTATTCAACAGTTTTTATTTTGCGTACTTATCTGCGTACTGTTTACTATTTAGATTTTCTTGTGGTGGTCGGCGCCGTGCTTTCCAGCCGGATGGTCGCGCGACTGTCCGACGTGGAGCCGATCCATTGGGCTACACCCATTGTGCTGGCGTTAGTGGTGTTTATCATCTACACCGTCGACCGACTTCTGGATGTTAGGAAAGGGGATCTATCGAATCAACCCTTAACGCCCAGGCATCAGTTTCATCGTCGGCATGCTACGTTGTTGTGGCGCGTTGTTGCCGTGGCAAGTGCTGTAGCCCTGGCGCTAACCTTTTTTTTACCGGGCAGTGTCATTAAATTCGGTATTGTGCTTGGGGGAGTCTGTATTGCTTACGTTGGGGCTGTTTTCCGCCTTCCGGCGCGACACCCGGCTTTGTTGCTGAAAGAACCGCTGGTTGCTGTTCTCTACACGGCCGGTATCTGGGGTAGCGTTTGGGTACAGCGGCCAACTGTCAGCAAAGTCGATGTAGCTGAATGTCTGATGTTTATGGGAATTGCTTTCCAGAACCTGCTTTTGTTTGCCGTGCTGGAGCAATACGAAGCCGGATCACCCGACCGCCCTGATCTGGCTGGATTTTCGCTGGCAACCGCCTGGGGGACGGAGCGCTGTGACCTGATTCTGCGCTGGCTTACATTCGTTGTGGTTGCGGCTGGCCTGGGCCTTTGTTTTCTGGCCAGTGATCGGTTTGCCCAACGCTCCGCGCTAATGCTCGGCTTGATGAGTCTGACGCTGTACAGTATCCAGCGCTATCCAAACTACTTTCTGAAAAATGAACGGTACCGGTGGCTCGGCGACGGGGTTTTCTGGATGCCCGCGCTGGTGCTGTAACGCGAACTTTTAGTTCGCCCGAAGCAGACTGATACGTATCATTGATCTTGCGGACTTCCGGTTCGCGTAAACCAGTAAAATCAATTATTCGATGAATCCGGCAGAAATACCAGTTGGGGTAGTGGGTTTAGGCCTGATGGGCTGCAGTATTGTTACGTGTCTGCTGATGGCAGGCCATCCGGTAGTGGCTATTGCACCGATTCCGGGCGATATGGCCACTGCCGAGCCACGAGTACGGACTCACCTGATGAACTCCCTGCACGAAGGCTTGATAACCGATTCGCCGGAAACCTATTTCGAACGGCTTCAGATAACCGAAGATTACGGGTTGCTGAAAAATTGCAGGCTTGTGATCGAGTGCACGCTTGAAAATGTCGATATCAAAAAGGCCGTATACGCTAAAATCGAAGCCGTTGTTTCTTCCGAAACGATTATTACCAGCAATACGTCGGCCATTCCCATCAGTTTGCTTCAGCGCCAGACTCAGTTGCCTGCCCGGTTTTTAGGGCTTCACTGGATGGAGCCTTCACATACTACCCGCTTTCTGGAAATCATCTGTGGTGATCTGAGCGACGTTCAGTACGCCGAGTGGCTTTATGAACTGTCGCAGCTTTGGGCGAAGGAACCGACGCTGGTGCGTAAAGACATTCGGGGCTTTATCACCAACCGGTTGATGTATGCCATGTATCGGGAAGCGTTCAATCTGGTTGAAAATGGGTATGCTACGGTAGAAGACGTTGATCGGGCCGTTCGGAACAGCGCCGGTTTCTGGATGATGCTGGCGGGCGTCTTTCGCTGGATGGACCTGACGGGCGTACCCGCTTACCATACCGTAATGAAAGATCTGTTTCCCACGCTGAGCAACCGGACAGACGTACCGGCCCTGATCGATGATATTGTGAAGGCGGGGGGCAAGGGTGTTCTGAACGCGCAGGGTTTTTATGAGTACACACCCGAAGAAGCCGAAGCCTGGCAGAAAACCTACGAAGAATTTAGTTACGACATTCGCCGACTGGCTCTGAAATACCCGGCCGATGTGGTCAAAAATAAATTAGCAAACGAATAATAAGCTGGTCATTTCGCTACGCTGTCATTGGTGGTTGGTCATTGGGTTATTGGTTGTGTCTTGTGGTGTCGGTTTTGAGAAACCGCCCGAGTCAGGTTTGAGAACCTGACTCCACGAGCCTACCGGGCAAACGTCTGCCCAATTACCAACCACTAATGACAGCGTAGCAAAATAACCAATGACCAAGCACCCATGACCAATATGTCAAAACGACCCTTTATTATTGATGCTCATCTGGATATGTCGCTGAACGCGCTGGAATGGAACCGCGATTATCGATTGTCGGCTCACCAGATACGGGAAGTTGAAGCCGGAATGAGTGACAAGATCGACCGGGCAAAAGGTACCGTTTCGCTGCCCGACCTCCGACGCGGAAATATTGGCCTGGTTGTAGCCACGCAGATCGCCCGTTTCAATCAAAGCAACGGCAACCTGCCAGGAGCGGGCTGGAACTCGCCTGAGCAGGCATGGGCTACGACGCAAGGTCAGCGTGCCTGGTATGAAGCGATGGAAGATGCGGGCGAGATGATTCAGATTCGGGATCGGGCCGGTCTGGAAGCCCATTTGCAACTCTGGCTTGACGAAACACTTCCGAATGAGCAGAAACCCGTTGGGTATATTCTGAGTCTGGAAGGTGCCGATTCGATCGTTAAGCTTTCCTATCTCGAAAAAGCCTATGCGTATGGTTTGCGGGCACTTGGCCCGGCTCACTACAGCACCGGCCGGTACGCGCCGGGTACGGGGCTGAGTGGCCCGCTGACGGCACAGGGACGCGATCTGGTACGGGAAATGGACCGGCTGGGTATTATTCTGGACGTAACGCACCTGACTGATGAAGGATTTACGGAAGCCCTCGACCTCTACAAAGGACCTGTTTGGGCCAGCCACCATAACTGCCGGACGCTGGTGCCCCATCAGCGCCAGCTTACAGATGACCAGATTCGTCAGTTGACCGAGCGGGGGGCGTTATTGGCGGATGTTTTGATGCCTGGATGATGAAGCCCGGCTTCACGCAGCGAACAAGCAATCCGGCCGATTTTGGAATCACTCTTGAAACCATCATCGACCATTACGACCACATTTGCCAGCTCACCGGCAACAGTCAGCAAATCGCCATCGGAAGTGATCTGGATGGTACGTATGGTACCGAACAATCGCCCACCGATCTGGACACCATTGCCGACCTCCAACATCTGACGGGCTTATTGACCAAACGGGGGTACTCGTCAGAAGATATCGATAATATTTTTTACAAAAACTGGCTTCGCTTTCTACGTAACGCCTGGCAATAGGAAAAACCGTTTTTCACAAGTTCCAGACCTTCCGGAAGGTTAGTGGTGTTGGCCTAAAAATGCACTTTAGTGAGTTGGAAGCGGAATAATTTGGGTAAATCTTCAATTACCAGATTATTATGTACGTTTTTGGTATTTTAACTATTATTTTACGTGTTGATAGAACGAAAGCACTTTGGATCTCCAACAGCGACTCAGCGAAGAAAACGATTTCCTTCTGAAACTCTGGCATAGAGCACAGGCTGGAGATAAGGACGCGTTTTGTCAGTTAGCCGAATCTCAATATCGCTCCCTGTTTTCGTACGCCACCAACTTCAGCACCGACCGCGAGTTTATCAAAGATTCTATCCAGGAAATTTTCATCCGTATCTGGGAGCGACGTACCACGCTGAATATTCAGGTCGTTTCTATTTACCTGTTCAAATCGCTGCGTAATCAGCTGATGCAGGAGTTTCGTAAGCCCATACATACGCTATCGTCGCTTTACAGCCAGGAAGTAAATGAGTTGTCGGACTGGCAAACTGTAGAGACGGAAATTGAGCAGCACGAAACCGATTCCGAAAGCCAGTATAAAGTACGTCAGGCGATCCATATGTTGCCTAAACGGCAGCAGGAAGTGGTTTTCCTGAAATTTTATAAAGGGCTGGAAAATGAGCAGATTGCCGAACTGATGGAAATTAACCGGCAGTCGGTAGCGAATCTGCTGTTCAGGGCACTTGGCTCACTCAAAAGTCAGATGGCTTTTTTTACGTACTGGCTGGTTACGATGAGTGCAGTCATTGGGCATTAATTTTTTCGTGGTGTCGGGTTCTCAAACCCGACTCACTGCAACCGGTTTTAAGAAATCGCCCGAGTCAGGTTTGAGAACCTGACTTCACGAGCCTAGCCGTTCAAACAGCTTCTAGAAATACCATGCCCAATGACAGCGTAGTACAATGACTACTGACCAACAACCCATTCCTGACCGGGGGCATCGACGCGGAAGGTTTCGATATTTCCCTGATCCTGTAGGGTTACGTAGGCTGTGCGGCCGTCCTTTCCACCAAAGGCAATATTGCTTGGCTTTTTGCCAATTAGTGTAACTTCCTGAAGCAGCTTTCCGGCGGGGGATACTTTCGCTACGGTTCCTTTGCCGTGACGCGTGATGTACAGATTTCCCTTCGTGTCGCAACGCATACCATCCATACCAAAATCAGGGAATTCAATTAATAGCCGTTTCTTGCTGATCGACCCATCGGCTGCGAGATCAAAGGCCCACACCTTACGCTGGATGGACTCGTTGACATACAGCGTTTTATTGTCGGGGCTGACCTCAACGCCATTTGTTGTCCCCACGTTGGCTTCCAGTTGGGTTATCTTGCCATCCGTATCAATTCGCCAAAGATTGCCTGTATTATTTTTCCAGTTCGGGTCACTGGCATACAGCCGGTCTTTTTTATCGATGGCAATGTCGTTGGGCTGGTTCATACGGGCTTCATGAGCAAACACGCTGACCTGTTTACTGCCCTTCGCCACTTTCAGGATGTTGTGCTTCGGGTAGTCGGCAATGAACATATCCCCCTTACTATTGAATCGAATCCCATTCCCAACACTTCCTGCCGGCAATTCAACGAACAGACTGGCTTTACCGTCAGGCGTGACCTGCCCAATGGTTCCTTCTTTCGCAAAATTGACGGCATAGAGTATTCCCGCTTTATCGACGGCTGGTCCTTCAGCGCCCGACGTAAAGCTATTGGTGGGAGTAAAAGCCGTCGACTTAAATAACTCATCGGCATGAAAAGCGACAAGTCCAGCCATCAGTCCGGTTGCTATTAACGTACTAAATAAGCGGGCAGTAAGATTTGATTGGTTCATGATCAGGTTTTATAATTTAATGGCGTATCACTGAACAGAACTTCCCGAAAGCTCAAAGCCTTCGGGAAGTTTACGAACAATGTTTGCCAAATCGTTACGCTTTATTGAGGATAACCTGCTCTGATTCCGGCACATCTTCTTTGGGTGGACGACGGTGCCACCACGATGCCAGAATCGACCCGGTAATGTTCATGAGCGGACCAAAGACAGCGGGTGCCAGACCAACCGTAGCCACTTTGCCCATCTGATTGGCAAGGCCCGAAGCCAGTCCGCCGTTCTGCATACCAACTTCGATGGCAATGGTTCGGCAATCGCGCTCGCTCATTCGGAAAAGTCGGCCCGACCAGTAGCCGAGGAAATAACCCGACAGATTGTGCAGCAGCACCAGACCAATCAGTGAGGGGCCAATGGTTAAGAGCTTATCACGTCCAGCGGCTGTAATGATGGTGATGATAAAACCAATGCCAAACATCGAAACCAGCGGCATCGCGTCGTCGAGCCATTTGGCTTTCCCACTCAGAAACTTATTGAATAGCAGTCCGGCGCCAATCGGAAAAATCACCATCTTAAAAATGTCCCACATCATATCCAGTACGTTGATGTCGACCAAAGCGCCCGCAAAAAACTTCATCAGCATAGGCGTTACAAAGGGGGCCAGCATGGTCGAAATGGCCGTAATGGTAATGGACAGGGCCAGATTGGCTTTGGCCAGGTAGGATATTACGTTGGAAGCCATGCCATTAGGCGAACAGCCAATCAGGATGATTCCAGCCGCAATTTCGGGTGGAAAACCGCTGTTGCTGGCAATTGTAAAACCAATTGTAGGCATAATAACGAAGTGGCTAACCACACCAATCAGCACCCCCTTCGGCATTTTTACCACACCGACAAAATCTTCGAGGCTCATCGATGTACCCATACCGAACATGATCAGCTGAATCAGGGGCGTAATGAGCTTGCTGAATTTGAACCCGTTGACTTCAACAAAATACGTGGGGTAATACAGCGCGGTGGTAACGGCCGCAAAAATCATGATGGTATAGGCAAAGCCTTTGAGCGCTTCGCTGCTTCGGAAAGCCAGTGCAATGCTCAGAAAGAACAGTATGAATAACGGGCCAGCCTGTGCCAGATGGCCAGTTGCTGCCATGCCCAATGCAACGAGCAGGCTGATGGCGGCAACGCCCCAGAATAGTTTAGAGGTCATTATCGGTAAGAAGGAGTTTAAGAAAAAAGCGACTGATTACCAGGTTCTACTTTTCATATAGGCGTCCAGTTCGGCTCGCTTCATCGGAATTTCGTTTGGATTTTTATCGAGCCATTTTAGAAAATCTTCCTTAATGGCGTCGGTCCACTGATTGTCGATCTGACCAGGGGTGTACTTACCCGCTTTCAGCATCGAAATCCCGAACTTGTCGCGCAGGGCGATGAATTCGGCTGTTACTATGACTTTCTCGGCCAGATGAGCCGGAATGAAAACGACTCCTTCCGAACGGCCCAGGACCAGATCGCCGGGCATAACAATTGCCTTGCCAATACGTATCGGCGTGTTGAGGCCCATCAGTACGGCATCTTTGAGGTAGGAGGGGTCCCAATCGCGCACGTAGGCATTGAACCCTTCGATTTTACGGAGACCTTCCAGGTCGCGGGCTGCGGCATCGAAAACGACACCCGTACCCGATTTGGCATAAATGGAGTTGCCCAGGTTATCCCCAATCAACGTACCGTCGGTGAGTTTGCCCATACCATCCGCTACGTATACATCACCTTTTGTTAGCTGATCGATAGGCCAGGAGTTGGTGTTGCCGATACGTCCCTGTTTGGTTCCCCGCTCTTTGACAAGCTTTTCAATGTCGGGCCGACTTGGCAGATACATCGCCGTAACGGCCCGCCCGACAAGGGGCTGGTCGGGATGAATGATTTTCCAGCCCCGCTCAAACTGGCAGTTATAGCCTTCGTTACGCAGAATGGTCCAGGCTTCTTCGGTGTTTACGTCTTTGGCGCGACGGAGCAGATCATCCGGAATTTTAGGGCGCCCGTCGGGGAAGCGTTCCCCTTTCCATTCGGAAGTCAGGAACGTCATTTCCTCTTTCGACATGGTTTGGGCACGAAGCGGTGATTGAGTCAGCAGGGCAAGCGCAGCAAAAACGATTAAGTAAGGTTTAGGCAAATAGTTCATTGAAAAATAGCTATTACAAGTGGTTTTGTTGTAAAACTACATCCCGTTTCAACCTGGTGCAACGTGAAGAAACCGAATGCCTAGGAGCGGGGTCGCTGCGTAACGATGACGGGGTTGGCAATGCCGTTGAGATCGTACACGATTTTGCCTTTTCGAATGGTCATTTCGCAGCCGAGTTTCTGTTTTCCCTCAATTTTGTAGCCCGTGTAGTCAAAAAAACCAAAC
Source organism: Spirosoma sp. KNUC1025 (assembly GCF_045160025.1). Classification (GTDB taxonomy): domain Bacteria; phylum Bacteroidota; class Bacteroidia; order Cytophagales; family Spirosomataceae; genus Spirosoma. The sequence continues at coordinate 6,971,253 of NZ_CP087139.1, read as the reverse complement.
ATACCCGTATCACGAACTTCGAACTTTCCTTCATGTATATTCAGAATAGCCACGTCAGCCTCTGAACCTACCGACAAGCTACCTAATTCGGGCCGTTTGATGGCCTGCGCTGAATTCCACGTACTGGCTTTGATGACACTTGGCAGATCCATCCCCATTGCCAGAAATTTCGACATAACGTTCAGCATGTCTTTCATGGCGTTGTTCATACTGCCAGTATGAATGTCGGTGCTGATTGTGTTGGGCAGGAAGCCACTTTTGATAGCCGGAATGGCCTGCGAGAAAGCGAAACTAATACCGCCGTAGCCCACGTCGAAGATCAGTCCCTTCTTCTGGGCTTCCCACACAAAAGGTTTCACTTTGCTGGTGTTCGCATCCACAATGGCTTCCCGTGTTTTCAACTGTCCGAAACAGTGGGTAAAAATGTCGCCGGGCCGCAACCGTTTCAGAAACAGTTCTTCAATCGAGAGGGTGGGGGTACTGCCGCCGAAATCGATCATGACCGGTACGTTCGCCAGTTTTCCAGCTTCGACCGCCCGGTCGGTGGGTGTCCAGTCGTACCCGTTGAAATGCGCCAGTTTTACACCAACCACCTGCTCCGGGTACTTCTTCGCCATCTCTGCCGTTTTTTGGGCGTCCATATCGGCAATGTTCTGCTCAAACGTACCACCCCGCATTCCACTGCCGACAATGTTGAGCAGGGCCAGTACGCGGGTTTGCGACAGATCGATGGTTTGCTTTTTGAACGTCTCGAAATCGCGCCAGCCTGAGCAGCCTGCATCCACAATGGTTGTTACGCCGTTTCTGAACGTAAAGCCGTCGGGTGGGAGGGCATTGGGACCATTGCTGTAGGTTTGATCCAGATTCGTACCGAAAAAAACGTGGGTATGAATGTCGATCAGGCCGGGCGTTACGTATAGCCCTTTCGCATCGACGACCTGCGTAGCTCCTTTGGCATCAATGTTTTTGGCGACCTGAACAATTTTGCCCTCATTGATGGCGACGTCCATGATGCCGTTGATGTTATTTTTCGGATCGATGACGTGCCCGCCCTTGATAACGACACTGTAAGACTGGGCGCGTGAAAGTTGCCCGACTAGATAGAGGGTAATAAACAGTAAAAGCGTAAGTTTTTTCATGGGTTGGGTAGTATCTGAGAAATAGCCAGTCCCCTAACTCCCCTTGGAGTAGCCAGCTTACTCTCCAAGGGATTTAAGGGTGAAGTCGTCTAAACAGCCGCCTTCGATAGCTCTTCCTTGAGTCGTTTGGCTACGATCTTTTCCTGACCGGGCTTCATCATCCAGACGGTTACGTTGATGTTGCTTGGCCCGCCCCCGCCGACTTCAATCGACGGATCGCCTTTGCGGAGGGCTTCCTGTAAGTCTTTACCTGTAATACGTAGTTTGGCCGGGTCCCACGAGATGCGTAGCGTGGGCGTATGATTGCCCAGGGGCGGTACGTCTACCCGCGTCTGAATGCCGGGTACGGTTTTAACCGCGTTATCGATGTGCGCAACCCCATCTTCCCACGATTTCCAGACTTTGTCGTGATCTTCGTTAATAAATTTCTCCAGCGCTACGTACATCCCCAGAATCTCTTCCTTGTTCACCTTCATGCCGCGGCCAATGTTGAATCCACGAGGAGGCATATGAACCCGAGCCGCCGAAATAATATCCTTTTTGCCCATCAATATCCCTGCACTTTGCGGACCCCGCATGGCTTTACCACCCGAAACGACCACAAAGCTGAAACCCATATCGTTAAAGCGCCACAGGTTTTCAACGGGCGGTACGTCGGCGGCAATGTCGATGGAGGTTGGGATGTTGTGCTTTTTGCCCAGGGCCACCCATTCTTCATGCATGATTTTACCCTTGTCGGCTTCAATGTGCAGAAAGTGCATCAGCGCCGTTTTTTCATTGATGGCTTTCTCAACATCCTCAGCCGTTTCGACCTGAATAATTTTGCAGCCGGTATTGGTCAGGGCGTGATTGTAAACGATGTCGTGCGCTTTCTGGCAAATGACTTCGGTTTTCATGCCCGTGCCTTCGATATGCGGCAGCATCTCTACCTTTTTAGATCCATACCCGTCAGAATCCCCGCCAGACCGAGGGTCATGCCGGAGAACGCGCCCGACGTAACAACGGCAGACTCAGCGTGAGTGAGGGCTGCAATTTTAGCACCGACCTTGTCCTGAATTTCATCGAGCAGGCAGAATTCCTTTGCGCCGTAATTGATCGCATCAAGAACTTCTTCGTGCATCAATGAACCTGTCATGTAGGTGAGGGTTCCGGCGGCATTGATAAAGGTACGAACCCCCAATTCTTTAAACAGATCTCGTTTGGGAGCTACCAGCGGGGCCGCGGTTGAAGGAACCGATAATTCACTGCCGAGCAGGCCTCCCAGAATTGGAACGCTCGATAAGTGCTTGATAATTTTACGTCTGCTGAGCATGGCAGTAGCGTTAGAAAAATAGAATGGGTGATGTAGTTTCCTTGTGGTGTCAGCTTCTTCCTGTAGTACCGGTTTCCTCCCGTGGTGTCGGCTTCTTACCGTAGTGTCGGTTTTGAGAAACCGACACTATTGCTGACGCGAATTGTCAGGTTTGAGAACCTGACACCACACGGACCACACGGAAGAACGATCAGATATACGCAATACAATCCATTTCAACCAGGGAATCGCCCGGTACGCCACCATACACGGCTACCGTAGTACGTACGGGGGGCTTGCTGCCAAACCGGCCTTTATAGACTTCGTTCATGCCTTTGTAATCGTTCAGGTCGTGCAGGAATACACTCACTTTAAGGACTTTCTCCATCGATGAGCCCGCTTTGATGAGTTCCTTTTCCAACTCTTTCAGCACCTCGTCGGTATGTACTTTGATGTCGCCTTCTTTGTGATAGCCTTTGCCCGCTACAAAAACCAGATTGCCTAACTTGGTGGAGCCGGAAAACAGGGGTACGTCTTGGTGATGAACCACATTGAAGACTTCTTTTTCGGCTACATGGGAGGCTGGCTCAGCAACAGGCTCGGCCATAGCTTTCGTGGCAGCGCCCAGACCAATGGCTCCGGCGGCTGATGCAAAAAGGCGTTTTAGGATGGAACGGCGTTCGGTTTTCATACGATACTTAATTGGTTAAAGACAGATAAATAATGGATAATGAGTAATGTACAATGCGTAATGAACATTGGCGGATTATCTGGAACTCAGGTATCTGGAGTTGTTCATTACGCATCATTCATTGTCAATTTTTGTACGCGTTATTTTTTACGTTTTTTCGACTCTTTCGGGTTTAAGGCCATCCGAACCTCGTTGACTTCGGAAGCAGAAACTCCGTCGGCTGTATTGCCAAAGTTTGTGCGGATGTGCGTAAGAACTTCAGCGATGTCTTCATCTTTCAGAAAGCTGTGCTGGGGCATTACGTTGTTGTACGATTGGCCTTTCACCTCAACGGGGCCTTCCAGTCCTTTTAACAGTACGGTGATTAGCTTCTTTTTATCCCCAAGCACCCACTCTGAACCGGCCAGGGGCGGAAACCGCTGCGAGTCGCCCATGCCGTTGCGCTGATGGCAGGCAGAACAATAAACGCCATACACTTTACTTCCCACGATAGGTTTGTCGCGATCCAGATTGTCTTTGATTACGTCCGGATTGCGGATGTTCGACAGGCTTTTACGCTTTTCCATCTGCGCTAGCTGCGACGTCCCGTAATTGGTTTTGTCGCCTTTATACGTAACGCGCCAGATCTTTCCTTTTTCGGTTTCTGACAGGTACAGCGACCCATCCGGTCCCATGGCAATACCCATTGGCCGATAGACAGCGTCGCTTACGTTGACAATTGGATCGACGCTCGCAAAGCCATCAGCAAAAACTTCCCAGTCGGTGGAGAGCGTACCGTTCTTTGCCGGCATAAAGCCGATAAAATAACCAGCCTGTGGGTAAGGTGCCCGGTTGGTGGAGCCGTGAAAAGCAATAAAGGCGCCGTTTTTATACCGATCCGGAAAACTGTTGCCCTGATAGAACAGCATGTCGTTTGGCGCCCAGTGAGCCGGAAATCCGATCAGAGGTTTTTCGCACTTGTCGCAGCGACCAACCGTTTTGCCGTCACCCCCATATTCAGGATTGAGGAGTTTTTTGTTAGTCACCTGGTCGTAGTAGCAATACGGCCATCCGCCATCCATCCCCTCTTTTACCTGAAAAAGTTCTTCGGCCGGGAGAACGGCACTTTGCCAGGGAGTATACTTATCAGCCCAAAGCATCAGAAAGTCATCGCGGCCATGCTGCAGGGCATACAGGCTGTTGTTGGCGAAATTCCAGTCCATGCCCACAACGCTCCGCAGGCCCGTAGCGTACCGACGGCCATCTTTTTGCGTCTGGCCCGTTTTGTTCGCATCAAATTGCCAGATACCTCCGTGATCTTCGAGCATTGGGCACGGGTCGATACCCGCCATGCCGGGCGTGCGGTTGACAGGCTGGCATCCGTTGGATGGGGCGCCGAACGCTACGTACATATGCCCGTCTTTGTCGAATGTAATGGGCTTGGCAATATGTTCATGCATCCCGTGCTTATGATCATCGGTCATGACCACTTCCATGGGGCTGTCGGGCACCAGCTGACCGGGTTTTAGTTTATACCGATAGACGTACAGTTCGGAGCTGAAGTACAGATAGCCGTTGTAAATCCGCATGGCTGTACCATAGGCCCGTTCGCGGGCAAGACCGCCAAAGCGTTTCATAACATCCGCCCGACCGTCGCCGTTGGTATCGCGAAGGGCAATGACCGACTCGTCTTTATCGCGGGCAAACCGAGCTTTTACGTAAATGTCGCCGTTCTCATTGACGGCAATGTGCCGGGCGCGTCCGGGCAGACTATCGACAACAACAGTAGCCTCGAATCCAGCGGGCAAAAACAGGCCACCGTTTTCGTCCGTCTGAATGGGCAGTCCATTTTTTGACTCGCGCTGGATAAAGCCGGCACCTAGCAGCAGTGAGAGTACGAGTCCTTTAAGGTAACGTTTTGGCATATCAGGAATAGCGAAATATAGGTTGCTGGTGATCAGTTCGGTTTCTGGCCGGACAACGCTCCGGCGTAGCCAAAGACCACGCCGAGCTGTAATGGAACACTTCTTAACTTAGTTTAGCCCCAGTGGGCTGACAATGCCATTGAGGTCATACACAATTTTGCCACCTTTGATGGTCATCTCACACTCGAATTTCTGCTTGCCCATCAGCTTATAGCCTGTCTTGTCGTAGAAGCCGAAATTACCCTGACGCATACTCAAAATGGCTACGTCGGCAATGGCCCCTACCGACAGATGCCCCAGATTTTCGCGATGGATAACCTGCGCTGGAGTCCACGTACTGGCCTTTATAACAGTTGGTACGTCTTCGCCCATGGCTACGAACTTCGACATGATGCTTAGTATATCTTTCATCGAGCCGTTCATGCTACCCGTATGTAGATCAGTGCTGATCGTTGTCGGATAGAATTTGCTTTTAATGGCCGGAATCGCCTGCGAAAAGTTGAAACTGGCGCCCCCATACCCAACGTCGAACACAATTCCCTTTTTGCGTGCTTCCAGAACGAACGGCTTTACGGTCCTGGTCGATTCATCCACAATGGTTTCCCGAACATCACCGGGCAGAAGCGTGTATGTGTGGGTGAAAATGTCGCCCGGACGAAGGTGCTTCAGAAACAAATCGTTCAGCGGCAATGGCGGAGTGCTACCGCCAAAATCGACCATAACGGGCATGTCTGCCAGTTTTCCAGCCTGCACCGCATGATCGACGGGCGCCCAGCTTGAGCCCTGAAAATGAGCGACTTTAAAACCAACGACATCATTTTTATTGTCCATCGCCACTTTGGCTGCCTGTTTCGGGTCCATGTCGGTGGTGTCCTGTTCGTACTTACCGCCCCGCATCCCTTCGCCAACAATGTTGAGAAAAGACAGAACGCGCGTTTTTGAAGTCAGAATGATGTTCTGCTTGAACGTATCGAAGGATTTCCAGCCTGCGCCACCGGCATCTACGATGGTGGTGACGCCCACGCGAAACGTAAAGCCATCGGGTGCTACTGCTACGGCGCCATTGCTCAGGTAGTGATTAGGTTCGGTGCCATAAAATACGTGCCCGTGAATGTCGATTAGGCCGGGCGTTACGTACATTCCCTTGGCATCGACCACCTGACGTGCCTGCTTCGGGTCAATTGATTTGGCGATCTGGGCGATCTTGCCATCCAAAATGGCTACATCCATCAGCGCGTCGATGTTATTCTTTGGGTCAATTAAACGCCCGCCTTTAATCAGCAACGTATAGGGCTGAGTGTAGGCCCTGAAGCTTAGGAAAAGGACAGAGAAAAGGAGAAGGAGTTTTTGCATTGAGGAGTTTTGTTGTAACCTGTCACGAAACCAGCGTTTTGTCATCTCCATCATACCGACTATGAAGATGACAAAACAGAGAATCTGCAAACGATTAAACCGAAGCCTTCGCCAATTCTTCTTTCAATCGGCTGGCCACAATCTTTTCTTCACCGGGCTTTAGCATCCAGGTTGTCATGCTTATGCCCATCGGTTCGCCAACAACTTCTATGGAAGGCGTACCATTCCGTAAGGCTTCCTGCAAGGCTTTGGGAGCGAGTTTGGCGGTATCCCAACTGACGCGCAGGGTAGGGGTATGGTTGCCCAGTTCGGGAGCGAACGTCTCGACGGATACGCCTTTGATACTCTTGGCTGCATCGGCAATGTGTTTGGCGCGGTCTTCCAGCATTTTCCAGTCTTTGTCCTGATCGCGGGCTATGAATTTTTCCAGCGCTACGTACATTCCCAGCACCTCTTCTTTATTGACTTTCATGCCGCGGCCAATGGTCGAACCACGGGGGGGCATGCTGAGTCGGGCGGCATCAATGTATTTTTTCTTACCCATCAACAGCCCGGCGCTCTGTGGACCTCGCATGGCTTTACCACCGGATACACAGACCAGATCGAAGCCCATATCATTGAATTTCCACAGATTTTCGACCGGCGGTACGTCGGCGGCAATGTCGATCATGGTTGGGATGTTGTGCTTCTTGCCCAGCGCTACCCATTCCTGGTGCATGATTTTACCTTTGTCGGACTGAATATTCAGGAACCACAACATGGCCGTTTTGTCGTTGATGGCTTTTTCGAGCTCTTCAACTGTCTCGACAAAAACGATGTTACAGCCCGTATTGGTCAGCGCATGTGAATAGCCGACGTTGTGGCCTTTCTGCACGATCACCTCTGATTTCATGCCCGTACCTTCCAGATGGGGCAGGGCTTCTACTTTTTTCTGATCCATGCCTGTCAACACACCCGCCAGGCCGAGCGTCATAGCCGAGAAGCATCCTGCCGACACCACGGCTGATTCAGCATGAGTGAGGGCCGCAATTTTTTCGCCGACTTTCGTCTGTACATCGTCGAGCATCATAAACTCTTTCGACGAAGCCAGAATGGTGTTGATTACGTCCTCTTCCATGAGCGAGCCGGTCATGGCGGTATACGTACCGGCCGCATTGATGAAGGTACGTATGCCGAGTTCTTTGACCAGATTTCGAGGAGCCAGAACCGGAGCCGCCAGTGCTGACGTCAACGGAGCACTACTGCCAAAAAGACCACCAACCAGTGGCATAGCGGATAAGTGCTTGAGTAAACTTCTTCGATTAAGCATGATAGGTTATTAGTTAATACAGGTATTACTCAAAAATAAGCGTTCCGTACCTCTTGAATTCATGAAAACTTCCACTCGTTTTTTTCCACGACCAGGTTTGGTAGCCCGTATCGTAATCAATACGGTACAGATTACCCCGCCAGGTAGTGCCGGACGTAGGCGTCGCTGAAACGATTGGGTTCATGAGTCGGTATGGAATGAAAAACTCGGCTGTCCAGCCCTTAATGGATGCGTTACTGGTTTTGTTGCCGCCCTGGACCGACGTAGCGTGTTGGGTTTTTGCGCTACCCCGATAGTTCCAGGGTTTCCAGCCCTGAAATTTCCCGTTGATGTTGGGCACCAGAATCGGCAATTCGTAATTCAAGGGCGAGACTTCATACTCCAGATAAATCGGTACCGAGGGGTCGGGCCAGAGAAACACTTCGACAACATCTTCTTTAAACAAAGCCCCGAAATCTTCCTCAATAGTAGCCGTCAGTTTCTCGTCGTCGCACTGGAAAAGGAAATAAATCCCCGTTTCGGAGTACAAGACTTTGGTTTTCGTGGTCAGGGCCCGGTTGGCTGATTCCTGAACCGTAATGGGTACCCAGGAAGTCTTATTCCATCCGGCATAATCCCCTATGCCATTCACCTGAAAATCAGTCGTTTTTTTGATAAGATATCGTGTCGTATCGCTGACCTGAGCGAACGAAAAACGATACAATCCCAGCAGAATCACAAGTGCGGGAACGGTACGTTTCTCTTGCCCCATAACCTCCTGAAGAAGGTTTTTGATCCTATACATACGCAATGCAATCCATCTCAACCAGCGAATCGCCCGGTACGCCTGCATGCGGTGCCACCGTTGTTCGAACGGGTGGTTTGCTGCCAAATCGGCCTTTAAACACGTCGTTCATGCCCTTGTAATCTTCCAGATCGTGCAGGAACACACTCACTTTTAGTACTTTTTCCATCGATGAGCCCGCTTTCACCAGTTCCTTTTCCATTTCCTTCAGTACGTGGTCGGTGTGCGATTTGATGTCGCCTTCGAAATGGGCGCCAATGCCAAAAATGAAGATCATGTTCCCCATTTTCGTCATACTCGAATACAGCGGGACATCCTGGGGTAAGGCTGTTTCGATCCCTTCTTTGTCGGACGTAGCGTTGATCTGACTATTGGCTGCAGCATCCGGTGTAGCTACGCCTAGCCCAACTACACTGGTTACAGAAGTGAACAGTTGTTTTAAAATGGATCGGCGTTGTGCTGGCATAGCGTATAAAGGTTATCGGTAGTTAATTCGAAATTTCGTGTTCGGTATTAAGTTGTTACGTACCAATACCGAACACGAAATCCGTTCTTTTTTACTTATCCCACCAGACTACACTTGAGAGCGTATTGGTACCGCCCTGGCGTGTGCGGGCTTCAATGAAATTGGTTCGGTTATACGTTCCTTCCGAATCCGGAATTACAAAACGAGTTGGGATTTTTCCGCCGGTAAGGTTACCCGGATAGTTGGTAGGGGTAAGTGTCGGATAACCCGTGCGACGCCAGTTGGAGAAGATTTCATATTCATCTTCCAGAAAAAGCGATACCCATTTCTGCGTACTGATCTGTTCAATCTGCTGCGCTACGGTGCCGCTGCTTTTGTACGGGTTCGCTGCCAGGTAGGCATTGATTTTAGCATCGGAGATAACCCCGCCCGTGCCAAACAATGACCATTGCCGCATACCCGCTTTTACGGCATTGTCGTAAGCTGCAGCAGCTGTACCGCCTGTGTACCAGCCCCGGACAGCAGCCTCGGCCAGCAGCAGGTTCATTTCCGCATTGCCCATCACAATCAGTGGAGCGCTGTATTTCAGCAGCGTATTCGGGTTGGGTTCCGAAAACGAATTGAAGTTAGCAGGCAGGCTGTTGTAAGCCGCATTGGGCATACCACTTTGTAGCGCCGTAGTGGTGTCAGCCGAAAACGTTTTGCCGTCGGTAGAGGTCCAGACGATGGAGATTACGTTCAGACGCGGGTCTTTGGCCGTCTTCAGGTAATCGATCAGCGTTTTGGCCAGCTTGCCGCCCTCAACGTTGTCGCCACCGGGTGTAATATAGTCTGTGCTCAGCAAGCCGTTGGCAATGAAATTCCGGCTGGCAAGTTGCGAACCATCAACGTAAGCAATCACCGCACGGTCGGCATCATCCAGAATGACTCCGCCAGCTATGGCTTTCTGAACCCAGGTTTTGGCCGTAGCCGCATCCACTTCGCTCAGGCGCATCCCCAGACGTAACATCAGTGAATACGCAAATTTCTTCCACTTGGTTACGTCTCCGCCAAACATCAGGTCGGCATTACCGAAAGTTGCTTTGGTTGCATCGAAAGCCGTAATCGATTCATCAAGCTCCTTCAGAAGATCCGCGTAAATGGCCTGTTGCGTATCGTACTTTGGCCCGTAATTCTTGTCAGAAAGTGCTTTTCCGGCATCGAAATAAGGAATATCCCCGTATAAGTCCGTCAGTCGGTGGAAGATGTAGGCTTTCCAGATGCGGGCTGCCGAAAGTTTGTTCACATTGGCTGGGTTGGCCGATACGGCATCGATAACCTGACGGATGGAAATTACCGAACCCTGCCCGGCTGCGGTTCCGGCGTAGGCATCCCAGTTCGCGGTCGAATAATTGTAGTTGAAATATTTGTCACCGGCCGCGGGCACCTCTTTATACGTAGCGAAATGCTGCATCGACTGCCCGATGGTCAGGTAGGCGGCTCCTGTGAAATTGGTGCTTACACCATCCAGCTGCGCTCGGGTAAACAGGTATTCGGGTACAACCTGAGAGTATTTGTTGGGGTCTACGTTCATTTCCTCGAAGCCTTTATCGCAGGACGACAAAAGCAGGAAAAACGGAGCCGCACAGAGTATTTTTTGGATCAGATGCTTCATTGTCAGAATGTTGTTGGTTAGAATTTCACCATTAAGTTCACGCCAAGGCTCCGGGTCCGGGGTACACCGAAGGCTTCCAGCCCTTGTGCATTGGTGCTGGTGTAGCCAGATTCTGGGTCGAAGTACTGGTTCTTCTTGTCTTTGTAGAGAATTGCCAGGTTACGCGCCACCAGCGAGATCGATGCCGACTGCAGTTTCAGGAACGGAAGTTTACCAACGGGCAGGTTGTAGCTCAGAACTACCTGACGAAGTTTTATGAAGTCGTTGTTGAACATAAACATCGCCGTGTAGTTCTTGTCGTTGTCGTAATACGTATCGACTTCTTCCTTTTTCCAGGTTTTGGTGAAGGGTGCTCCTTCGGGCGTTACACCCGTTACGGTTACGCCTGTTTCGCGGCCAGGCAGGGTTTCCTGGGGCAGACCAAACCGATACGCATACTGATAAAGGTTTGAGTAAACGATGCTGCCGAATTTGCCATCAATCAGGAAGTTGAGCGAGAAATTCTTGTAGCGGAAATTGTTGGTGATACCCATCGTGAGGGGAGGAGTACCCTGGCCAATTTCTTCGAGATCCCCCGCACGGCATACCCGCTGGCGGTATTGAAGACGACATTGCCATTGGCATCCGTTTTCTTACGGTATCCCCACACTGTGCCGTATGGTCTGTCCAGCACGTTACGTACCACGCCACCACCTACGCCTGTTCCAATGTCGATACCGGTTATGCCATCCGCTAGCCGTTCGATTTTGCTTTTGTTGTAGGCCATGTTGTAGCTCACATCCCAGCTGAAATCCGCCTTTTTAATGGGTGTTCCGGTCAGAAGTAGTTCAACCCCTTTGTTGCTAAGTACGCCCACGTTCAGAAGTGCCGACGTATAGCCCGACGAAAGAGCAATGTTGGTCGTTACGATATCGTCGGTGGTTTTCCGATTGTAGAGCGTCAGGTCGATGCCCAGCCGATTGTTCAGGAATTTGGCTTCGATGCCCCCTTCGTAGGTTGTTGAGGTTAGTGGTTTCAGGTCGGGGTTAGGCACCTGCGAAGACGACAGCCCCTGCACCGGACGGCCATTGTGCCCGCCCTGCTGCATGGAATAATACTGGTAAATCTGGTAGGCATTTACCGTAGCACCCCCTACCTGCGCCCAGGATGCCCGCAGTTTGGCAAAGCTGATGGCCTGCGGCAAACGGAAAGCATCTGACAGAATAAACGATCCCCCAACGGACGGATAGAAAATGCTGTTGCTCTTTGGGTTCAGCACCGAAAACCAGTCCTGCCGACCAGAAACCGTCAGATAGGCGATGTTTTTATACCCAAAGTCCATCGAGCCAAACACCGAATTGATGGCGCTTCTCAGGTACGTAGGCGTGGTCGTTGACGCGGCCAGGTTGGTATAGCTGTAAAAATACGGCACTGTAAACTCGTTGCCCGCAATGATGGTCTGATCGAAAATAGCTTTCTGCGCATTAGCGCCCAGCAGAGCCGCGAACGTCAGATCCTTAAAAAAAGTTGTATTGTAATTAAGCGTCAGCATCCCGTTAGTTTCCGACGACATTGTTTTGCGGGCCTCATACGTACCCAGCGGTTGATAGGCATTGTTGGTTGGCTGTACGTATTCCGACTGAAAACTGTAAAAGTCCTGGCTCACACGACCTTTGATATACAGGTTATCCAGAATGTCGTAGCGGATGCTTCCCTGACTGATGAAACGATTTTTGGTGTCGTCGTTTTTGAACTTATTGACCACAAAGTAAGGGTTCGGTGCCGCAGGTACGGGGTTCCATTCCATTTCTTTGCCGGTTACCGGATCATAACCCGGCGATAAACTGCGGATATCAACGACGTTAGCGATCAGATACGTAGCCCAGTGCGGGTTCATATCGGCATAGCCAACTTTGGGGCGGTTTGTGGCCTGTTCCAGATTGTACTGGAAAACAGTTTCAATGCTTAATTTTTTGCCTAAAAACGCGTTTAGGTTCAGGTTGGCGATTCGTCTGCTGAAGGAAGAGTTGGGGACGATGCTGTTTGACTGCGTATTGTTCAGACCCAGCCGAAAGTTTACCGACTCATTGCCACCCGTGAACGCCACCGAATTGATGTAGTTGCTGCCCGTGCGGTAGAAATTTTTCAGGTTATCGCGCTGGGGTGAATACGGATGCAACTGGCCATCTACCTGAATCGTGGGCTGGCCATCCATCCGGGCGCCATACGAAAGGCGACCAGTGCTTTTCGCTTCCGTAACCGTCGTTGGTTTTTTGCCATCCACGCCCTGACCGTATTCATACTGCCAGTTTGGAATCACGGCAATGTCTTCAAACGTCGTGTTGCTGTTTACTTCGACACCAACCCCTTTTTGACCCTTTCCTTTTTTGGTCGTGATCAGAATCACCCCGTTCGAAGCACGGGCACCGTAAAGAGCTGCCGCCGGGCCACCTTTCAGCACGCTGATGGATTCGATATCATCGGGGTTTATTCCGCCAATGCCATCGCCACGGTCTACGTTCATGCCGTTTCCGTCAGCAGCCGTACCGCCGGGCGTACTGTTGTCCATCGGCATACCGTTGATTACGTAGAGCGGCTGGTTGTTTCCGTTCAGCGAGCCATTTCCCCGGATGATGATACGGCTTGATCCACCGGGGCCGGTTGCCATACCCGTTGCGCTAACGCCCGCAATTTTTCCCGTCAGCGCATTCGCTACGTTGTTCTCGCGAGCCTGCGTAAATTCGCTGCCTTTAACTTCCGTAACGGCATACGCCAGCGCTTTTTTGTCACGGGCAATTCCGAGGGCCGTTACCACTACTTCACCAAGGGTGCTGGCTTCCGGTTCAAGACTCACCGACAGGTTTGTCTGGTTTCCTACCGTTACTTCCTGCCGTTTGTAGCCCACAAAGCTGAAAACCAGTATGGAATTTTCTTCCGGAACATCCAGCGCGAACGTACCGTCGGCAACGGTTGTCGTGCCGCGCTGTGTTTCTTTTACCACTACGCTTACGCCGGGTAGTCCTGCTCCTTTTTCATCGAGAACTTTCCCCGTTATTTTGCGCTTAGGGGCCTCCTGACGTAGTGTCGATTGAGCTTCGGGCTGTGCAGACTGCGGTTCCTGACGTTTTAAGATGATACGCTCCTGGAATACTTCGTAGGTTACCTGATAGGGCGACAAAACCCGGTTGAGTACGTCGGAGAGCAGTTCGTTCTGAAATTTATAATTGGCTTTACGTTCAACCCCAAAAATTTGCGGATTGTACATAAACTTGATCCGGGTAACGGTTTCCAGTTTGTCCAGAACCCGCTCCACATCAGCGTTGGTTAATTGGAGGGTCACTTTTTGCTCAAGCACCTTCTGCCCGCTTACCTCAAAGGCGTGAGCGAAGGTTGCAAAGGCAACAGAAAGAAAGGCTTGGTACAGGCCAATGCGCATGATTTTCTGTATTGTCTTTTGACAAAGTAGTCTTTTTGACATAGTTTTGGCTTTTGTCGGATTTAATTATTCGGCACAATAAGGTCCCAGTCCGCTTCTGCGGATGTCGTAATGAGCTTACACGAGGGGCTGATTTCAAGTCGAAGGTGTTGGCGCATCTTCGACTTTGCTTTTTTAGGAAATGTCTGCTGTTGACGGATCGGTCATAGGCGTTTTTGGGTTAGCTTAGGTTCGTTTCAATACGTCCTCATAACGTCTTTCATTCAGAAAATCGGGCTTCCAACATCTTCCTGACGGAATCGCTGGAATCTAATACGTTACTCATTTACAACCCTTACTGTCAACCACGATGTATGCGTCTAACTGGTCGTAGTGGGCGTTGATGGTATGGCAGATCAGGTCCAGTTTATCGAACAGAGGTTCGTCAGCCAACGAAGCGGTCAGATAACAATCTTTCATGGCCTCTTCATCGAAAATAATCTTTATACTGTAGGCTTTTTCGAGCGTAGCGAAAACCTCCGCAATGGGCGTCCGCTTAAAGGCAAACATCTGTTTCTGAGCGTCTTTTTCCAGTAAAGCTGGCTCTTTCACCAGACTTCTGACCAGGCGTGTATCTTCTGCCGAAAAAACCACCTGCTGATTTGGCGTCAGTACCGTGCCACCCAGTTTATAATCTTCTTTCTGACTTGGCGAGGGTACCTGTTCCTGTGCATAAACCGATACCTTCCCGGTTTTCACAACCACTTTTACTTCTTTCGTGCTTTCGTTCGTCTGCACCATGAAGCTGGTCCCTAATACCTTCGTTACCAGACTATTCGCGTATACGTAAAACGGCCTTGACGGATTTTTCGAAACTTCAAAAAAGGCTTCACCAGATAGATAAACTTCCCGTTTGATGCCTGAAAACTGCCTGGCATAACTAATCTGGCTTTTCGGATAAAGCAAAATGGTACTTCGGTCTGGCAGGTTAACCACCATTGGTTTATCTGTCGTATTTTTTACTTCTGCGAGCGGACTCTTCACCTGAGCTACCAGCTCCTGATACGTAACCTCTTTTTTAGTCGAAGCCTGCTGTAGAACGTACCATCCGAACAGCCCCAGCAGCATTAACAGACTGGCTGCCATTCCATACTGCATCGGTGTGAAATGAATCCATCTGACCGGTTCGGGTTTTCGTGTCTCGAGCGATTTATAAAGCTGGCTGATCTCCTGCTGTATTTCCAGATCCGAAAGGGGCACCTGCTCACTGATACGTTGCTCAAACTGGGTATGAATGGTCGTCAATAAAAAATGCGCCTTGTCAACCAGTTCTTTTTGGTCCGGATTCTCGGCTAACCATTCAGTCCAGAATGCGCCTGCTACGGGGTCGTTATCTAATGTCCATCGTTGAAAAGAGGAATCAGCTGCTAATTCTTCAGGTTCAAGATTCCTGTATTCCTGCATACCGTCAAGTAATATCTATGCTCTTTTGGAGTAAAGATGCAGGAACATGGTGCCAATACTCACTTTAGTGAAATATTATTTTAAATTTTTTTAAAATGACCAATTAGAGCCTGTGAACGTATTTTTCTGACTGGAAGAAATGAGTTTTATCGGTTGATTTACCGTGCTATATTGGTAGGGGAATGACGATCTAACCGCTTCTTTACTAAGTACAGCCTATGTCTATTGAACATGTTGCGGTGTGGGTCCGCAATCTGGAGCAGATGCGTTCATTTTACGAAACGTATTTCGGGGCTACGGCCAACGACAAATACAGCAACGTTCATAAGGGCTTTTCGTCTTATTTTCTGAGCTTTCCCGATGGCGGCCCTCGTCTGGAAATTATGCAGATGCCGGGTATTCTGGAAAATCAGGGAGAAGCCGTAAGTCAGTGGATGGGCTTTACGCATATAGCCCTGTCGGTTGGCAGCGAAGCCACCGTTGACCAGTTGACCGAACGACTACGGTCGGATGGTTTTACCATCGTTGACGGTCCCCGCCGGACAGGCGACGGGTATTATGAAAGCGTAGCACTCGACCCCGAACGTAACAGGGTGGAAATAACGGTTTGAAGAGAGGGAGAAGGGAAAAGGAGAAGGCAGAAAAAACCAGGAGAATTCATTTTTCTTTTTCCCTTCTCCCTGTTCCTCACTTCACAGCTATTGATTTGACCCGAACGATTTCTTTGACGACGTGGTGCGTCAGGATGTCGAGGATGATTTCGGTCATGTACCGGCGTTTATTGAAGACGATATCATGCCGGTTTTCGGGCAGTAAGAATTGCTTTACCCGCGCATTGATCAGATGCTGTTGTGCAAACACCACATTGGTCGGATAAACCAGTTCATCGAGTTGCCCATGCAGCATGGTGATATTGGACCGAATCTTAGGCCAGTCGGGCAGAATGGCTTCCAGAGCTTTGCGGTGAGCCAGTTTTTCGTCGTTTGCCAGCCGCAGCAGGGGCGGAACTCCCCAATGAACGAGTGGGCTGTCGGCCAAATAACTGATCGGGTACGTCCGTTCCAGGCCCGGCCCCAGTGCCGACGACACAAACACGACGTGATTGACACGCCCCGGATTATTCATCGCTAGTCGGGCCGATACCGAACCGCCATAAGAAGAGCCCACGACCATCAGATAAGGTGCTTTCCGGTAGCGGTCGATGAGCGGTTGCAGCAATTCCGCCTGACGGATAATTGACGTTTCGACCTGCCCAAAGTCAGAATAGCCGTATCCGGGCCGGTCTACCGCAACCAGTTGCGCCCGGTTCAGCAGAGTTGTATCTTTAAAAAATTCGTTGAAGAAAGACAGCGAACTAGGGGCGCCATGAACAAACAAAATAACCGGCAGGGCTGAGTCGCCCGACGGAGCAGGCGTTTCCATAAACCGGATGGTACGCGTAGCCTGACCTGGCTGACGAACCTGATAATAATGGATTTCCGGACGGATACGCTGCCCCCGAAATTCGTCGGCTAATTCCTGGTCTGTCTGTCGGGAATCGATAAACCAGGCAACTGCTAACACACCAACAGCCAGTATAAGTATAGTAAGTAAAGCCCAACGCAGAACTCGCAATATTTTAGTCATAAGGTGTCGTGCGGAACTGTTCCGGACAATATACTTACAAAAACCGGCGCATAAAGTTTTTGCTAACGGCCTTTATTTAGTGACCGGTAGTATCGGGTACTGTTGTCTGATCGGGCGGAGGAGCAGGCAAAACGAAGGTTGAATCCACTGCTTCACCCGACGTATCGGTTGAGTCGGACTCACTGCTTTCTTCCTCATCGCCCGAATAACCACAATTCAGGTATTCTTTGCTTACGCTATCCAGTTTGGGGAATGGTCCCTGAAGCGTCTTGAATTTCGGATCGGCATATACTTTTTCCAGAAAACTCCCCACCAGCGGCAGGGCTGTTTTTGCGCCTTCGCCAAGATCCGTTGACCGGAAGTGTATACTCCGGTCGTCGCCACCGACCCAGGCCCCTACAACCAGATTGTTGGATATACAGACAAACCAGCCGTCGGAGTTGTTGGAGGTTGTTCCTGTTTTAGCACCCAGCTCATTCCGGTTTTTAAACAGGTTGAACGACCACAAATTCTGCGATGTACCACCCGATTCCTGCAAGCCGCCCTGAAGCATATACCGCATCAGAAAGGCTGATTCGGGGCTAATGGCGCGCTGGTGCTGACTGGTGAAGGTGGCAATGACATTTCCATCGCGATCTTCAATACGCTGAACAATCATCGGCTCTGTTGATTCGCCGTCGTTCACGAACGTACAATACGCACCCACCAGCTCGTACAGCGATACGTCCGACGACCCTAACCCAATCGACGGCACCGCTTCCAGCCGGCTCTTTATCCCCATTCGGTGGGCGTATTGCGCAACGCGTTCGGGCGTAACGCGGTCGGTAAGCTGGGCCGTGATTGAATTTACGGATCGAGCCATAGCCCGACGTAACGTCATGTTTGAATACGTATAATAGCCGGTTGAGTTACGCGGTTCCCAGATTTTGTCTTCCCCATTTTCGCGGTATTCTTTGCGGAACGGCCTGTCCTGAATCCGGTCGCAGGGAGCCATGTTGATCAGCGTATCGTCGATGGCCGTTGTATAAACGAACGGCTTAAAGGTAGAGCCGGGTTGACGTTTGCCCTGTTTTACGTGATCGTACTTGAAATAATCGTAATCCAGACCGCCTACCCAAGCCCGGATGTAGCCCGTACGTGGGTCCATCGCCACCATGCCCGACTGCAAAAAGTGTTTGTAGTACGCAATTGAGTCGTAAGGTGTCATTTCGGTTGAGTCATAGCCACGCTTACTAGTCCAGCTAAACACCCGCATCTTGTACTTCTTATTTTTCATGTAGTACATGATGGAATCGGGGTAAAGGGGCATAAACCGCCGACTCAGGGTTTTGTAGCGTTCGGTACGGCGGGCTACTGAATCAATAAAGCCCGGCAGTTCGTCTCCATCTTCATTGGTCCAGGGATTCCGGCCACGCCAGTGGTTATCGAACGTCCGCTGCAGTTGCTTCATTTTCTCGCTGGTGGCTTCTTCAGCGTAGTGCTGCATCCGTGAGTCAATGGTCGTATAAATTTTCAGGCCACTAGTATAGAGATCGTAGCCGTTTTCTTCACCCCATTTTTTGACGTAATCCTGAACGGCATTTTTAAGGTAACTGGCAGGTCCCGAATACGGATTTTCGGGCGTGAAGTCGGTTTCCAGCGGCAAAGCGCTGATGGAGTCGGCCTGCGCTTTGGTCAGGAAGTTGTATTTGGCCATCTGGGCAATCACGACATTACGTCGTTCGCGGGAACGCTTGGGATGGCGGAGCGGATTGTAGCTGGTTGTGGCTTTCTGCAGGCCAACCAGTACCGCGCCTTCCTGTACGTTCAGACTGTCGGGCACTTTATTAAAGAACGTACGGGCCGCTGTTTTCAAACCGAAGGCATTACTGCCAAAATCGACGGTGTTGAAATAATACGTAATGATCTCCTGCTTTGTGAAGTTCCGTTCCAGCTTGAGGGCCATCAGCCACTCTTTCGATTTGTAAATAATTTTTCGGATAAACGGAATCCGGGTCAGGAGTCCCGAATTGGTATTCCGGCGGGTTTTGAACAGGTTCTTGGCTAGCTGCTGCGTAATAGTCGAGCCGCCCCCTTCACTTCCCAGGCTGGCAGCCGCCCGGCCAATGGCGCGTGGGTCGATACCACCATGTTCGTAGAAACGCGCATCTTCCGTAGCGATCAGCGCATTGATCAGCTGTTTCGGAATGTTCTCGTATTTGATTGGCGTGCGGTTTTCGGCATAAAACTTTCCGATCATGACGCCATCCTGCGAGTAAATTTCCGACGACTGATTAAGCTTCGGATTTTTCAGTTCTTCCACACTGGGCATTTCGCCCGTTAGGTAGAGGAAATTATTGTTGAGGGTGAAAACGTAAAGGCCAAGTAGCAGAAACGCCCATAAAAAGACCTTGATGCCTGTTTTCAGAACCGGATAGTACCAAAAGTCCGGATCAATGTACTGATGGACAAACGAGCGAAACCGGTCGCGGTAAGCACGATACGTAGCAGTCCATGAATTAACCCGTTCTTCACCGGCTACCCGAGCGATCTGTCGGCCAACTCCACGCCTGACGTTTCCCAGCAGAGACTGGCGTTGTCGAACTCGTCGTCGGAACGCGCCAAAAGCGTGCCGAACGGCGCGGAATCGCTCCCTATATTGACTCATGCGTATGTAATCGAAGAAAACTTTATACTAATGTACGGCATTGCCCGAAAGCAGTTACTGCAACCAGCCGCCATAAAACGTAACGTAAAACCGCATTCTGGGCCCCAGGCCGGTCATGTTTAAGCCCAGACGTAGTGGCCGGGCACCAAATATAACGTATTTTCGACCGATGTGATATACAAAAGCCGGGCGGCATCAACAACGGGCTGAAAGGATAGACAGGAAGCAGAGACGAAAGAAGAGAAAACGGTCGGCTACCAGCCTTTCTTTTCTTCTTTCGTCCCTGCTTCCTGTATGACTAGTTCTTTATTTCTTCTCAAACGTCATGGCCACGCCATTCATGCAGTATCGAAGCCCGGTTGGTTTAGGACCATCGTTAAAAACATGCCCTAAATGGCCTCCACAGACGTTACAAACCACTTCTGTACGTACCATGCCATACGATTTGTCTACGTTTTCTTTGATTACGCTTTTAGAAATGGGCATATAAAAACTCGGCCAGCCCGTTCCGGAATCGAACTTTGTATCAGACGAAAAAAGCGCAGTATGACAACCGGCGCAATAGAACGTACCGTGGTCATGAATATTATTGAGCGGGCTCGTAAAGGCGCGTTCCGTACCATGCTCACGCAAAACGGCATACTGATCCGGCGTCAGGATTTTCTTCCATTCGGCATCGGTCTTGACTACCTTTTTCGGGGGCGTGTCGTCGGTAATACGTGTGGTAGCGCTAGCTGTTGGCACTAAGTGGCTAACAGCCCGACTATTGGTAAAAGCAACGCCTGCTACCAGACAGGCAGGTAACAATAAGAGCAGGAGATTTTTCATGGATAAAATGGGGACAACGCTTTAGAAACGTACGCTTCTAGCGCATTTATGGATTTAGATTTACCTGAAATTGGGCTTGGTTTCAATACATTAACTCGTGTTTGACCAACGTCAGGCTGCTATACAAATAACAAGAAAGTTGACCGTCTCGTTCAGCTTTTTATGGGCGTCAGGGCCAGTAGGGTAGAGAGCGTAGGGGTGGGGCTACCTCCTCGTTTTTCGACGGTTACGGCGAAAGCCTCCGCCCTGGTAACCGCCCGATTCAGGCGTTGAATCAACTTGCTTTCGTTTCTGGCATCAAACACACCCGCATCAACGGGTTTCCCATTAACCATCGACCAGAGCTGGTACTGTTTGTCGGCAGGCAACGCAGGCAACGCCCGGGTTTGCACCGCCACTTCGTGGGTTTGCGTGTTCCAGTAAAGCAGGATGTTGCTGTGTGGAGCTTTTTCATTGCCCTGTAGCTCCATTGTTCGCAGCCCCGGTTGGCTCACCATAGCCAGCGTATTGTCCGTTTGCGTCAGTTTTTCGCGGATCTGACGCAATTGCGTTTGTAATGATTCGTTGGCGCTTCGGGTTGACGCCAGCGTTTTCTGGTTTGACCGTAACTGAGAAAGTAAATAGAATGAGAAAAATAGCAGCAACAGTCCCATTGAAGCTGCCGCAATCCACGTAACGCGGAAGGTAGGCCCGCCCGTGAACGGATCGACCGGCATGGGCCGAACGATGGTCTCTTCTGCTTTTAGCGGCTGCACCGCTGGCGTTTCAAAATCAAGTTGTTGTAGCAGTTTGGTTTTAAGAGCAGCCGGAGGCTCAACACTATGCAGGAACGCATATTCTTCGAGGGCTTCGGTCAGTTGGTCGAGCTCCTGTTTTATTTCGGGATAGATAGACGATAGGCACTCAACCTCGCGCCGTTCCTGGGTACTTACTGCACCCATGACGTAAGACTCCAAGATACCTGATGCTATGTATTCCGTTACATTCATAGTCTAAATAGTTCCTTTAATTCCTGCAAGGCTGCGCGGACCCGGGTTTTTACAGTTCCAAGCGGAAGTTTCAGCTTATCGGCTGCTTCCTCATGGGTGTAACCACCAAAGTAGATCAGATCAATCAGTTGTTTGCGTTCTGGTCTTAGCTTGTCGACAACGTCCTTAATGCCAATGTGTTCAGGATTGGGCTGCTCGGTGCTATGTTGTTGATCTATAATACGTACGTTCTCTTCATCCGTTCGGATTTCGCTGAATGGTTGCGTTTTACGAGATCGTAATGAATCAATAGCCGTATTCCTGGCTACATTCAGCATCCAGGTAAACAGACGACCTTTGCTGGCGTCGTAGGCGTCTAAATTTTTCCAGATTTTAATGAAAACATCCTGGAGAAGGTCCTGAGCCTGCTCTTCTTCGCGCACAATGCGCAGGAGTATACCGTACAGAGCGGGCGAATACTGGTCATAAAGCCATTGAAAGGCCTGCTGATCACGCTGGACAAGCTTTTCCAGCAGCACACTCTCCGAAACTAAAGAAGACTGACGTTTCACGCAGACGGTATTAAGTGAGCCAAATATATACAGAAATTAAAAAGTCAATAATGACCAGGTAGATAAATCGAAAATTTATGATTGACACATAGATAGGGCAATAAGTAGCAAAGAGGTTATTACGTATATAATAGTACGTAAACAAACCTCTTTGCTTAATCTACTGATGTTGCCAAGAGTTCCAGCGAGAGACACCTACTTTCCAATGATTACGTCTACTCCCTAGGCTTACTGGGCGTACTCGACGAAGTGGTAGAGTTTGGGTTGCTACCAGCGCCGGTAGGGGCCGTCGTTACGTTGTTGCTGTTGTAATTAGTTGTGTTGCTGTTGTTGATCGACGTACCATCGCTGGACGAGCTTTCCCGATATCGGGCATCCTGCACCGATGTGTTGGTGGTGCCGCCCGTCTGTGACCCTTTGTTGCGACGATTCTGTCTCATGGCTTTCTTTTGTTCACGTGATGCTTTCATCGGCATCGAATCCGGGGCAATAGCCCCCTGCGGGTACGTAGTAGATGTGGCGGTTCCCGTTGGCGTTGTTTGCGCCAGGCTGGGTGTGGCAGCCAGCGCCATTCCTAAGGCGACAAGGCTGAGTGAATACTTGATTTTCATAACGTTGATTATTGAGTATAGTAAGACGCCTGATTGATTTTGAATGGTTCTGGCTCTATTGATCTAGTATACAGAAAGTTATAATAGAGACATTCCGTAGAGTCGGCTGAACCCGGGAGTTGCCTGTTTAGCGGCAAACTCCCTTGTTCTAACTGAGTTTTCTACAAAAAGTTTAGTATCCGATGGCCATTGTATGCCTCGGTCCGGGTAGTTTTGCCGATTATCAACAAACCACAAATCCATCGTATGCAGTCTATTCTTCCGCTGCCGACTCAGCCTGTTAAGCCTGGCACCAGCACAGGCCAGCAATTCTGGCATACTCTGACTTCGGGTACTCCCAAAACCCTTGATTCCTATTCGCCGGCCGACGGGCAACTGATTGCCCGGGTTTACGTATCGACCCGCGCTGATTATGACCGTGTTATCGAAACCGCGCAGACTGCCTTTGCCGAATGGCGGTTGGTTCCGGCCCCGCGCCGGGGCGAAATCGTCAGGCAGATGGGCGAACAGTTTCGGCGCTATAAACGAGAGCTGGGCACGCTGGTCAGCTACGAAATGGGCAAATCATTGCAGGAGGGACTGGGCGAAGTGCAGGAAATCATTGATATATGCGATTTTGCGGTTGGGCAGTCCCGCCAGCTTTATGGCCTCTCCATGCATTCAGAACGACCGGCTCATCGCATGATGGAGCAATGGCATCCACTGGGTGTAGTTGGTATAATTTCCGCTTTCAACTTCCCGGTGGCTGTCTGGTCGTGGAACGCCATGATTGCCTGGGTATGTGGCGATGTATGCATCTGGAAACCGTCCGAAAAAACACCCCTGACGGCACTGGCCTGTCAACAGATTATCGGCGAAGTATTACATAACAACGATGTTCCGGAAGGCGTGTCCTGCCTGATTACGGGCGGTCGCGATGCAGGCGAGTGGCTCGCCCACGACCCACGGGTCGCGCTTGTATCCGCTACGGGTAGTACGCGCATGGGTAAAGCCGTGGCGGAGTCGGTGGCGGGTCGTCTGGGTAAGAGCCTGCTCGAATTGGGCGGCAACAACGCTATTATTGTTTCTGAACATGCCGATCTGGATCTGGCAATTCCGGCCATCGTTTTTGGTGCCGTCGGAACGGCCGGTCAGCGCTGTACCACTACCCGCCGGGTTATTGTGCAGGAACGTATATACGACGACGTTAAGAACCGGCTCAAAAACGCCTATGCACAGCTTCGCATCGGGAATCCGCTGGATGAAACATTCCATGTCGGGCCGCTCATCGACCGGGAGGCTGTAAAAAGTTACCAGCTGGCGGTTAACGAAATTCGTGAGTCGGGCGGCCGGTTTGTTGTGGAGCCGGGCGTACTCGACGGACTGGGTTTCGAGTCTGGCTGCTACGTTCGTCCCTGCATTGCCGAAGCCGAAAACCAGTGGGCCGTTGTGCAGCGGGAAACCTTTGTGCCGATCCTATACCTTCTGAAATACACTACGTTAGACGACGCTATTGCGCAGCAGAATGCCGTGCCGCAGGGCTTGTCGTCGGCCATTTTTACCCTGAATCTTCGTGAAGCCGAACGGTTTCTGTCGGCGGTTGGCTCCGACTGCGGCATTGCCAACGTAAACATCGGTACGTCGGGCGCCGAAATTGGGGGCGCCTTCGGGGGCGAAAAAGAAACGGGTGGTGGCCGCGAATCGGGCTCTGATGCCTGGAAAGCCTATATGCGCCGACAAACCAACACCATCAACTACGGCACCACAATGCCGCTGGCGCAGGGCATTACGTTTGAACTGTAAGTGATAGAACGATAGACTTTTGGACGCGTTAACGGTGATACTTTTCGCTGTTCCGAAAGTCTATTTTTTTATGATTACTATTCGCATTGACGACAGAGACCCGGCTCTTCTGGCTGTTTCTTTTCCCGACGACCCCACTGGCAATGATCTGGTACGGGAGGTGCCGGGTCGACGCTGGAGCTATTCGCGCCGTTGCTGGGTTGTGCCCAATACGCGCGAATCCATTGTCCGGCTTGGCAAACTTTTCGGTAAAGCGTACTGCCGATTCGATGAAGCCGTTGTGCGACTGTATAAACCCACCGCTACGTCGGCCGAGGTGGAGCAAGCTACTAACCCAACCTGGCCACCACTGCCTAAACGAAGCGCTGGTACACACCGACTTCCCTTCCGCTACGCTCCGCCCATGCGGAATTACGATCGGCATCCGGCTATTGTAGCCGTGAGCGCGGCATTACGTGTTCAGAACTATAGCTACAAGACCCTTAAAAACTACAAACAGGCCCTTATTGCCTTAATTCAATACGCTGGTCCTACGTCACTAGCGGAATTGACTAAAGATCAATACCAGGCGTATTTGCTGTATCTGGTTGAGAAGAAACGGTTAAGTAGTGCAACCATAAACGTTCACATCAACAGCTGGAAATTCTACTGCGAGAAAGTAATTCAACGCGAGAAGGAGTTTTATGAGATAGCCTATCCCCGGCAGGCGGTAAAACTTCCCACGGTTTACAGCGTGGTCGAAGTAAAAGCTATTTTCAAAGCCACAACCAGTTTGAAATATTTAACCCTCTTCAAATTGGTGTATGCTACCGGCTTGCGGCTAAGCGAAGTAGCCCGACTACGTATCGATGACCTTGACCGGCATCGTAATGTGATCATGGTTCGGGGCGGCAAAGGCAAAAAAGACCGGGTGGTCATGCTGACGGATAAACTTAAAACCACCTTGACCAATTACCTGACGCAGTATAAGCCAACGACGTATCTGTTTGAAAATGCGGAGAATCAGGAGCCGCTTGATAAGCGTGTGATTCAATCTGTATATAGTGAGACAGTCCGCTTTGCGGGTATACAGAAACGGGGTGGTATTCACACCCTGCGACATAGTTTTGCTACGCACCTGCTCGAATCGGGCCTTGATATTCGGTATATTCAGCAGTTGCTCGGGCACGAAAGTATACTAACGACCATGCGCTACACTCATGTGACGGCCGACAAAATCAGCACCCTCAAAAGCCCGTTGGATGATCTGTAGGCGTATGCCGACGTAACATAGGCCGGAGTTTGGCGAGGCTAAAGAATTTACTCTTCAGGACATAGCCCGTGGTGTAGCCAATCACAATCTGTTTATTTCGTCGAATGCGCCCACGTGAATCGAAGCGATATAACTGGTGGTCGGCCGCAAAGAAATAGTCAGGATAACCGTCAATATTCCAGATGCGTTCGATGTGGGTGCTACTAAAAATTTTATCAGCCATATCATTGTAAATAATCAAGGATATTTATATTCTTGTGACGTAATAAGTAGTCAAATTGTAACAAATTGTTGCCATGCAAAGTAAACGACACAATTAACGACTTCTAACTGACGATCAACGGATTGTCGTTAATTAAGTCTCCGCCCAATATTACGTTGGGTGGACACAACAAGCTGAAAACAACGTAGTAGCCCACTTGTGGTCGACACGAGTAACGTAGTGATAGGGCAACTTCAAGCTCGTTAGGTGGTTTCCGTTGACACGAGAATCGCCCCGACAGGCGGGCTTTAGGCTCGTTTGGCACGTAGCGTGTGACACAGGAAACGCCTAATTATTTAGAGTTGTGAAGAAATAAGCAAGAACTGACTGACAAGTAGCAACAATGAGCAAAGTAAAACCGTCAAGAATCTTCTTTTTTGCTTTAGTTTTATCTATTGCCTGGTTTCAATTTGTTGTCTTTGCAAATATTGAGTCTATTCCCTTTTTGGGTGGTCTTATCGGCATGTTTGCAATTTTGTTCTCAGGGCCTGCCTTAATCGGGTATGCTCTTCTTGTTTATAAATCTGAGTCCAAGAAAATATTCCCTTTAACAGCATTACTAATTGGCCTATTATGGGAAGGCTATCTTATCAAATTGTTGCTTGATGGAGAATCTGTCTAATTATCTAACGTTTTGTGTGACAGGGAGCACGTCCCCGGTGGCACGTAGCAGCCCAACAGACTGAGTGTGTAAAGGTTGAAAGTAGTGTTTGTTTAGTAACATAGCGTCATTATCCATCAACACTCAGGGGTGTTGGGTGATGCGAACAGGCTGAAAAACAACGTAGCGGTGGGCTTGTGTGCGACAGGCCGCACGTCCCAAAGGCGGGCCGTTTGGCTCGTGGCTCGGCTTCGGTCGACACGAGAAACGCTGGGGTTGGGTAACTTTTGGGTTTGTTTGCGACACGAGAACCGCCCAGTTAGGCCACTCTATAAGTATAATAAGATGAATAAAATTGCGGGCGTACTAGATAAAAGCGATTATGAAGGCTATTATGACTTTATAAATTTTCGGATAGATGACTTTTGGTTAGATGAAAAGCTGGAAGAGTTGTATCCTGGAAATATGTATAAGGGCCTAATTCCAACTCTTTTACCTTGGTTAGATCGTAAAGAAGAACGAGAGGTAGTTTGGAAAACGATACTTCCAGACATAAACAGTGTCTCAGTTTGCCCGATTCTGATGTGCCCTGATGATTGTGACTTTTCCTGCACCTTAATTGTAGCTGAAATAGTGAATTACGGCCCATTTGTACAGTGGAAAAAGCTCGGAATCGATATAACTCGGCAATGGGAAGCTGAGAAGGCAGGTTCAGTAGTGGAATGGTTTGACAGGTTTCCTGAATTAAATTTTGAAAGTACTGACTATCAGAACATGATAAAAACTTTCAAAGTAGATGTTGTGCGCAGTCAATAAAGAGAAGTTTTACACGGGTCGCTTTCCTGTGACAGGATGCACGTCCCGGAGGAGAGTTTGCAGCCCAACAGCCACCGTGTTCGCGGGCGAACGAACCCAGAAGAACGCATGAGAACAGCAGACCTCTCTTTGACCTTATCTTTACCTGGCTGTCAGTAGCCCTCGTGGGAAAGTCGTCTCTGTTTGTTGGTGCTTATCAACCCGTCCAACTGCTCGATTTGGCTATTCGTCATCAAAGGGTATGCTCCTTGATGCTTTGAGAACCCAACTGGTAGAAAAGCCTCCGCTTTTACTCCGTACATCCTGATTATCGTCTATCTAAAATAGCCCGCTGATAGCCCTTTGTTTTCCCTGCTTACCCGCTTCCAAGCATGAAAAAGCAAGACAACTATCTCTCAATGCCCGTCGTCCACCAGCAGGTGGCGGGCATCGACATCGGCTCCCAGTTTCACGTAGTGGCCGTGGGTGACGACCCTAAGCAACACGTTCAACAGTTTGGGGTCTCCACCAAAGAGCTGTTTCGATTAGCTCAGTGGCTGACCGATAATCAAGTCAAACATGTGGCTCTGGAAGCTACGGGTGGCTACGAACGAGCCTTGGTTAATGTGCTTCAAGAAACTGGATTTGACGTACTTGTAACCTCAGGAGCGAATACGAAAAACTACCGCCGGTTTAAATCGGATACGTCGGATGCCATTCATATCCGTACTTTGCACAGTTTGGGCTTGCTGCCACCGATCTTCCTGCCCGATGAGTTTTCGACTCTTATTAGGCCTTTGGTGCGGCTACGCCGAAGTCTTGTTGAAGATGCCGCCGATTATATTCGGCGTATTCAGAAAGCACTACGGGCGGGTAATGTACGGCTGGATACGGTCTTGACCGACACCAATTCGGTATCAGGCTTACGGGTGATTGCCGCCATCTGTCAAGGGGAAGAAGACCCGGTTAAACTGGCCGCTCTGGTCGATAGCGGTTGCAAAAAGAAGCCGACTGAAATTATTGAGCTGCTGCGGGGTAACTGGAACCGGGCTATGCGCTTTGAAGTGCGTAGCAACTACCGACTTTATGTCAATTTACAGGCTGAAATCGCCGGGTTAGACAAGGAACTCGATCAGCACTTCACGGACCATACAAAGGGACTCGACCAGCCAGCCACCGTAGCTGATCCGACAAAGGGTCGTCAGAAACTGCGTCAGTCGCGCAACACGCCACGACTGCCCATTGAGCAGTATGCCCACAAGCTGTTGGGGGTTGACCTGAGCAATATTCCCGGTTTTGGTCGGGATGCGCTGCTGACGTTTATGGCCGAAGTGGGTGAAGCCATCACTAAATTTCACTCGGCCAAAGCGTTTGCCAAGTGGTTAGGCTTCACACCTAATAACAAAGCGTCAGGTGGTAAGGTACTGTCGCGCAAGACGTTGAAGAACAAGTCGACGTTACCCAACACGTTTCGGATGGTGGCCAACTCGCTGGGCAACATGAAGAAGCCCAATCCAATGACCGCTTTTTTCCAGCGAATTGCTTACCGGGCTGGCCGGATCAAAGCGATCACGGCAACGGCTCGAAAGTTGGCGGTAGTGGTTTACAAGATGCTGACGAGGGAAGAAGCGTATGAGCCAACCAAATTGATGCGGGATGTGGCTCAGGTGAAGCAGCAACAGATTCGTCAGATGAAGAAAAAGCTGGTCAAGTTTGGCATCACAGGCGCAGATTTAGGTCTTTTCACTAACTTAGGGGTGGCTTGATAATGAGATAGTTAGAAAGCATGCGTACATACAAACGAGGGTGTAAAGGTTGGCAGTTGCTTGTGTTCAGTATATTTGCTCGTTGCCCATCAGCCCTCGCGGGTGGCGGGTCCAAACTGGGCTTACAAGGCAGGTTACCGGTGACAGTGGAGCCGCCCCAAGAGCAAGCTCTTTTGGCTCGTTGGTCGGCTTCCGCTCGACAGGTCAGCCGCCACAAAGGCGGGCTTTGACAAGTTGGGCATGTTGCGTGCGACACAGGGCACGCCCCGATTAAGTAACTCAAATTAAATAATGAGAATGAGAATCAAAAATTTGATAGGCCTCAGTTTGTTACTGATGCTCAGTGCTTGTAAGATGTACTATATGACCCCAAACTCTTTAAAAGAACAACTACAAAAAATAGATCCTAACAAGGTCGAGGACTCCTACGATTTTCGGCTTGGTTTATTAGGGGTTGCTTTGAAAGGAGGACAAAAGATTTTTTATAATGGCATTGAAAAAGTACAAGTTACTGACAAAAACGGCAACCTATCTAAGCGTCCTGTAATGCCACATACAGTTGTTCGACTGACTGATTCGAAAGGCAAAAAGACTATACTATATTTCGACTCACTTTTCTTGAAAGACAGTTTACTCTTTGGCAGCAAGTCACACTTTATCTCGCTTGCCGTTAAGCCCATTCACATCGACAGTCTAACCAAAATAGAATTTCAGTAATCTTATTGACAAGTAGAATTTTCGCTCCGCGTGGGCAAGCTTCCGCTGACAAGAAGCACGTCCCGTAGGAAGGTTGCAGCCCAACATGATGAGTGTGTAAAGGTCGAAAGTACGTTCGTTTCAGTGGAGTGACTCGCTCACCATCAGCACTCATGGTCGATTCCTATGTACAAAACAAGTCCTGTCAACTAAAAATTATACAATTCTTTCTAAAATAGAAGTGTAAGGCGTTCGCCGTTCCATAACCGCCATCATGCGATGCACTAACTTGTTACGGACGGCATTGTATACACTCATTTTTCGTTTTCCAGCCGCTACTTTTCGCTCGAAATAAGCCTTCAATTCTCCTTCTACCCGCACCGCTCCCAAAGCCGCCATGTGCAGCAAATGTTTTAGCTTCATGTTAGCCATCTGACTCACCTCCGTTCGACCCCGTACTGACGTTCCTGACTCATAAGCGAACGGCGCATCTCCTGCATAACTGGCCAGTTTTTTAGGGTCGTCAAAACGGGTGAAATTACCGGTAAAGATTAACATGAATAGGGCTGTTTGCAGACCCACATCCGGTATACTCATTAATAGAGACTGTTTGTCTTCAATTCAGGTGAAGTCTTGATTTGCCGCTCAATCTGAGCTTCCACCACCTTGATCTGCTTTCGCAGGGCTACTAGGGCTATATCACTGGTTTGCTGGTGCAGCTTTAACTCGGTGAGCAGTCCCATGGCCTGATAGTCCTGGCTCAGGTCGGTGATTTGCTTAGCCATCTCCATTAACCGCTCACGTTGCTGGGCAAGTTGGCGAACTGTAGCTAATACGCTGTCTGTCAAAGCCAACAGCCGTTTATCCCGCTGGTGACGAATGCAGTATTTAGCAATCAGACGGGCATCGGCCTTATCGGTTTTGCCTCGTTTCAAACCCAGTGAGTGTTTGATATGCACGGCGGATTGCAGCCACAGATTGGCCCCTATCGGGTAAAAAAAGCTGACCAAGGGTTGGCAGTAAATCCCCGTATGCTCCATACAGAATAAAGCCGTAGTTAGGTCAAAGTCAGCCAGTGACTGAAGCTTAGCCAGTAGCATTTGCATGCCTGCTTTGGTATTTGGTATAGTCCGTTCAAGCTTACGGTTTTCCAGCTCATCGATGACGCAAACTGCATTTGTAGTCTTGCCAATGTCGGTGCCGATGAAGTACTTGTAAGTGGTCATGGTTTTTGCCATTTTTACGGTGCACAAAACGAGTATCCAGAACGGCGAACGTAACTGTGATAGTAGGCCCCAAGCCTGAATTCCTATAGGTTCCCGGTTCTGCTCTCAAAGGGGCCAGCGGGGTCTGCATCGCACCGATAGGCCTGCCGCCTGGTTGGGTGATTAGCTCGACCCGCTGCCCTTTTAAAGTTCTTGTTTTTTAGCGACAAAGGCGAGACTCTGTTCTTGGTTTTGTCACAGGAGCAAACCTAACAGTTGGGTGAACCGGCCATGTATGTGGCGTAGGCGCATTTCGGCGACAGGTTACACCTCCCAGAGGCTGGGCTTTGGCTCGTTCGGAGGGTGGCAACTGACAGGGTAAAAGTACGGCAATCGGCAAGTTGATGGCAATTTTGAACGAGGCACTTTAACATTTATACACTATTATCGGGCTTTTCGTCAATGATATGAAGCATTTCATAGTATTCTTTATATTTCTCGCTTCACAGGCAACAGCCCAAGTACCAAAGTTATATAATCATATCGCCAACAGTGTGCATTTAGTACATTCTCAAGTGCTAAATCAAGACCGCCAGATATACATTAATGTTCCAAAACTCGATTCTACAGATATAAATAAGGCGTTGCCCGTGTTGTATCTCTTAGATGGGGAGAATCATTTTCACATCCTTTCTGCATATGTAGAGTATTTAAGGCATTGGCAGATTATTCCTCCAATAATAGTAGTAGGCATTGTTAGTTTAGACCGAGTAAAAGACCTCACTCCTACTAATAGTTTAATCAACTTTGACGGTAAAGTGTCTTCTAACTATAAGACATCCGGTGGCAATGAGCAGTTTTTAAACTTTATTCAACAGGAATTGATGCCTTACATGGAGGCTAACTATAAAACAAGTCCTTTCAAAATATTGGCCGGCCATTCATTCGGTGGTCTTACAGTCATTAATTGCATGCTTACGCGGCCTGATATGTTTAATGCTTATATTGCAATAAGTCCTTCGCTATGGTTTGGCAATAAATATATTTTACCATTGGCAGAACAAAAACTGCCAAAACTACCAATGAGGGATAAAAAATTTTTCTATAGCGTAGGGAATGAAGATGGTGATTTTCGGAATGATTTGTTAAAATTTGATAAACTAGTTAAACAGAATAGGTTGAAAACATTTGAACACAAGTATAAATATTATCCTAATGAAGACCACATGACAGAGCCAATTCCTGCGTATTATGATGCGCTACGATTTATTTGTAAGAATTGGAAATACGATACAACAAAGTGATGTAATTGTAATGAGCGGAAACCAGAAAACTCAAAAAACTACCACCAACAGGGTATTTATGCAAGTGTGGTAGGGCGTTTTAAATTAGGCGGACGAGTATCACGGCATCATAATTTTTTCAATCAGCAAGAGTACTGCCAATACCACACGTGCATAAACATTTAAACGTTGGAGGTGCAAAAAAGTGGAAAGTACATCGTCATCGCTCCGCGTGGGTGGCTTATCAGGCGACAAGAAGCATGTCCCGAAGGAAAGTTCTCAGCCCAACCATCACCGAGTTCGCGAGCGAACAAACCCAGAAGAACTGTTAAATCGCCCTTTTGTCGGACGAATGATAATCAATCGGTTGCAATTTAACAGTACATCCCAAACAAGGGTGTAAAGGTGCAAGCGGCTTGTGTTCAGGCGAGCCACTCGCCTACTATCAACACCCCGTTGGCGTAGGGTGGACTATTTAGAAGAGTGTGAGCAATAGTGTCCCGCTTGACAGATGATACGTCAAAACTAGATAGGTTTAGGTTTCCATTTCCAAGCTACCTCTGAGAGGATGAACGCCTGAGGTAGATAGGTTTGGATTTGTTTTTGGCCGTATTTTGGTTTTAGAACGATGGGGGTAGATTTAGCTGCCAAACTGATTCAAGCAAATATGGATGATAAGCAATTATTGGAAGATAGCCTCCTGAAGGTGTGGAGTGAACGTAACGATGAAAAGCGGCTCGACGTGATGCAGCAGATTTATGCCCCTGATATTTTATTTTATGAAAGCGATCAGGGAACGGCGATTAAAGGGCATCAGGCGATTGATACGCTCATCAGAACCCTACAAGCCAAATGGGCCCCTGGATTTGTCTTTTCCCTCACCAAGCCAGCCGTCATCAATCATGGCGTTAGTCAGGTATCCTGGACACTGGGAGCGGCCGATGCGCCACCTATCGCCAGTGGTATGGATATTGCCATCGTTGCGAATGGGCTTATCAAAGAACTATATCTGTATTTAGACGGCCCCACTGATTGATTTAGCCTGGCGGATTGTGCGTTGTTACTGTTACTCTTGCAGGCAACGGGTATGAAGCTTTCCCGCCAAACCCAACAAGTGTGTAAAGATCAGGCGAACGTAATGGAATAAGCTATCTTGCGACTATATCAATCCTTATGTGGGTGTTTAATGCAGCGTAATAGCGAATGATGTAACGTTTTGAAAACCAAGTAGAATTTGGCTTCCGGTCGACAAAGCGCGTCTCGACAGGTAGGCTATTTGACTCGTTGGCCGGGCTTCTGTGTGACTCTGGAAACACCCCGTCTAACAACCTAATCGAAACCTATATTTCGGAATACTAGCTTGTGTCGATATGGATAGTAAACCAATGTCAATGCATTACCAGGTATGGTTGGCCCTTCTCCTTTTAGCGCTGCCATTTCAAAGCCAAAGTCAATCCGCTGGCTCGGTTACGATTGGAAAAGAAGATACCCTCTATTCTCGACTTTTACATGAAAAAAGGTCTTTCTTTATCAGTCTGCCTGCCTCGTATGAAAACGATGATTTTTACTTACAAAAGCATTACCCGGTACTGATTCTGCTGGATGCCGATACCCACTTTCGTTATGCCGCTAGCATGATTCAACACCTAAGTGCGAGCGAAAACGAACAGATTCCTGAACTGATTGTCGTTGGGGTTCGCAACACCAATCGGAGTCGTGATATGACCTCAAATCTGACCAGTAAACCATCCTACTTTTTAGATTTTTTGGAGCAGGAGCTCTTGCCTCACATCGACCAGCGCTACCGAACAGTGCCTTATCGATTATTAGTTGGTCATTCGCTGGCAGGTCTGTTCACGCTAAACTGTTTACTGGATCAGAGTCATTTCAAGGCTTATATCGCCATTGATCCGACGCTAACCTGGAATAACGCTTATTTACCCAAAAAGGCCGATTCTCTGCTTAGGCGCGAGCCCTTTGCTCCTGCAAAACTCTTTATTAGTCAGGCCAATAACCCCTTTGAGCCAGGGCAACACGCCGGAGCCAGGGGTAAAGCTTTTGATGCATTCAATGCTAGTTTGGGCAGCAACAGTTTGAAACAGCTTTCAACGCGTTATACGTACTATGATCAGGAAACACATTTTTCTGTGCCTTTCCGAAGTTTGTATGATGGGCTTCTGTTCATATTTGAGGGCTATGAATTTCCGTATCAAACGTTCCTCACACAAGGAAGTGAGGGCATAAGCCAGCATTATCAGCAGGTATTTACGCAAGCAGGTGTCAATCTGTTGCCTCCTGGCAAAGTCATGAATCAGGCGGGCATTTTCCTGATACAGAACCAAAACCAGGTCGACAAAGGACTTGAGTTGCTGCGCCTGAATGAACACTACTATCCACGCGCAGCAGGGGCTCACCGCAGTTTAGGGCGAGCCTATCAGACCAAAGGCGATAAAAACAAGGCAATTCAGTACTACAGAAAAGTGTTGACTTTTAACTCTACAGATGAGCAAGCCACCAGAGCAATTAAGGAGTTGACCGAAACGCCTTGACAAGTTGGTTTAACGAATAGGGTAGTTTCCAGGAGACAGGAAAAACGCCCGGTGAGCAGATTGCAGCTTATCGGCCGGATAAAAAGTAGATTCGCTACGGTCGACAAGCATAATTTGAGCACCAAAAAAGCCCCTACAGTTTCAAAATTTTCTTAACCTAAACATCATTATGTTTTCAAGTAAGGACTACTCTAAGATGACACTTGACGAATTAATGTCAGAAGAGAAAAAAATGAAATCACAAAAAATCACGACTGCCGTGTTTATCGGTTTGCTGATTGGTATTGCTGTTTATGCTGCTACCCATAAAAGTTTTATTCTTCCTGTTATTTTGCTTGTTTTCTCTTATTTAATTGGTTCCAGAAATTCACAAAGCTTAAAGAATATTCAAGCCGAAATAAGCCGCAGAGATACTGTTCGTTAAGTAATCTTGCAGTAACCCGTTACGGTAGACAAGCAGCATTCTTAGGTGCTAAGTGTGAGTGGAGCGAACAAGTGGTGTCTACAGCGTAACTTGCCTGCAACTTCAGAAAATCCTAGTGGTTAGTAAAACATAGGCCACTTTTGTTTAGGGCAGATTCGCTATGAATACTAAACTAATTTTTTTAGGTCCTGGCTTGCTCTTACTGGTTGCTTCTTTTTTGATTGGAGGAGATGCTGTTGACATCCAGCTGTACGATACCTACTACGTGATTGGCTGGGGATTTCTGTTCAAAGGGATGGGTTTTTATATTGCCTGATAAGCGTAATTTACGTCTTACTTGCCCGTCGGATTAGCAGGCGGCCCTAAGAATCAGGACAGACAATAAGTAGTGTCTGGGTATTCCGGCAACAGGCAGTACGTCGCTACAAGTCAGGTAGTAGATAAGCTTCGGAAGAAGACGATTCGTTATCGATTAAAAACAAAACGATGATAGCAAAATATCTTTGGGCAATAGGGTCTGTACCTGCTGTAGTATTAGGAATTATTCACTTGTATTATACATTTTTCACTAATGGATTTTCGTCAGCAAATGAAAAAATGATTGAAGAAATGAAATCGTCTTCTCCTATCCTAACCCGGGAAATAACCATGTGGAAGGCGTGGATCGGTTTTAATGGAAGTCACAGCAGTGGTGTAATGTTTATTGGTATTATTAATTTCTACGTAGCCCTTCGCTATTTTAACGTTTTACAATCTGACCATTTCTTTTTTGTTTTTAATATTCTCACCATTGGTTTTTACCTTTGGCTGGCAGAAAAATACTGGTTTAATATTCCCTTTTTAGGACTGTTACTTACGTTAGTTTGCTTCACGGCTTCTTATGTTTTGACCCTAGTAAACAAGTGATTAAATGGGAAATGGATTCGCAGAACGTAAAATAGCGTTCATAAGCTGGCTGCGAATCATTTTGCTAAAGACAACTACCTAATTATTTATTGTTTTGCCAAAGCCGGAACACAGTCGGTACGTTCCGACAGATTGTTGTTGCATTCTTCGACCAGTCGGTTGCTATAGGCTCTATAGTAAGGTTTCAGGCGTGAATTTGCGTAGCCAGGACCCAAAAAAGTAATCAAACACCCGTTTAAAAATCCACAATTCATTATCAATCATTGAATTATTTCGCCGATACAATGTTTTTTAGCTAGATAACCTAGCTTACTCATGATTGAAAGACCCCTCACAGATTGGTTGCCTCTGACAATGAAAGAAGTCGAAAAAAGAGGCTGGGATGAAGTTGATATTGTGCTGGTGTCGGGGGATGCTTATGTCGACCACCCGGCCTTCGGAACCGCTGTGATCGGACGTATCATGGAAAGTGAAGGGTTTCGTGTAGCCATTATCGCTCAACCCAACTGGAAAGACGATCTGCGCGATTTTAAGAAATTTGGTAAGCCAAAATATTTCTTCGGGGTTACGGCGGGCTGTATGGATTCCATGGTGAACCACTATACGGCCAACAAACGCCTGCGTTCCAATGACTCTTATACACCCGGTGGTGAAGCGGGCTTCCGGCCCGACTATGCCACGATTGTGTATTCCAATATTCTGAAAACGTTGTATCCTGACGTACCGGTATTACTGGGCGGTATTGAAGCTTCGTTGCGTCGGGTAACCCACTACGACTATTGGCAGGATAAATTATTACCCTCTATTCTGGTCGATGCGGGGGCCGACATGCTGGTGTATGGCATGGGTGAGCAGCCACTTCGTGAAATTCTGAAACTGGTTCAGAAGGGTGTGCCGTTTTCGTCTATGCGCAACATCAATCAGGTGGCGTTTATGCATGATAACCACTCTGAACTCCGCGATTATAACAACTGGAATACCGTCGAGCTGGCGAGTCATGAGGTTTGTCTGGAAGATAAAATCAAATATGCGGCTAACTTCAAAATTGTTGAGGTTGAGTCGAATAAGTGGCAGGCCAACCGAATTATCCAAAAAGTTGGCGATCAGGTACTGGTGATTAATCCGCCGTTTAAAACGATGGAAGAAGCCGAAATCGACAAGTCGTTTGATTTGCCTTACACCCGTATGCCCCACCCGAAATACAAGAAGCGTGGCCCGATCCCGGCCTACGATATGATTAAGTTTTCGGTCAATATGCACCGGGGGTGCTTCGGGGGCTGTAGTTTCTGTACCATTTCGGCGCATCAGGGCAAGTTTATTGCGTCTCGCAGCGAAAAGTCGGTATTGAAAGAAGTTGACGAAATCACAAAGCATCCCGACTTCAAAGGCTACATCTTGGACTTGGGCGGACCATCGGCCAATATGTACAAGATGAAGGGCAAAGACGAATCGATTTGCGCCCGTTGTCAGAGCCCAAGCTGTATCCACCCGGTTATCTGCTCGAACCTCGATACGTCGCATAAACCAATGACGGAGTTGTACCGCAAGGTCGATGCGAACCCCAACATCAAAAAAGCCTTTGTCGGTTCAGGGGTACGATACGATTTGCTGGTTGATGATTTCAACAAAAACAACGCCGACGGCAACCACGACGAGTACATGGAACAACTCATTACGCGCCATGTTTCGGGTCGGTTGAAGGTCGCTCCCGAACATACCGCCGATGATACGTTGCGAATCATGCGGAAACCGTCGTTTAAGTATTTCAAACTGTTCAAAAAGAAATACGACCAGATTTCGGAGAAGCATAACCTGAAGCAGCCGCTGATTCCTTACTTCATTTCGTCACATCCCGGTTGTGAGGAACAGGATATGGCCAACCTGGCCGCCGAAACAAAAGACCTTGGTTTCCAGCTCGAACAGGTGCAGGATTTTACCCCAACGCCTATGACGGTGGCTGAAGTTATTTATTACTCAGGCGTACATCCGTATACGCTCAAGCCTGTGAAAACGGCCAAAACGCGGGACGAAAAACAGGCACAGAATCGCTATTTTTTCTGGTATAAACCTGAATACAAAGACTGGATTCGAAACCGCCTGAATAAACTCAACCGCCCGGATTTAGCTGAGCGTTTGCTGGGTAGCCCCAAAACGGAAAAAGCTGGAAAGCCGAAATTCCCGGGAAATTATTCGGGTAAGAAAAAGCGGTAAGGACTTTCCCTGTCTATGTACGTTGAGATTATTTTAATCGGCTAACGAATAGTCCGGGAGCTTGTCTGCCGTCAGAAGGGCATGGCCGATCAATTTTGCGGCTGTGCGGACGGCTACGGTAAAACCAAAAAACGGGCCGAAAGAATGCCCGGCTGGGAAGCTGCTGAAATACAATCCGGGAACGCTGCTCTGAAAATGTAAATCGAGCAAAGGGAAGCCATTTTGCAAAAGGAGTTTTTCCTGGATGTCTGGTGCTAGAAATGGTA
The DNA here is from genome assembly GCF_045160025.1 of Spirosoma sp. KNUC1025. GTDB lineage: Bacteria > Bacteroidota > Bacteroidia > Cytophagales > Spirosomataceae > Spirosoma. The sequence goes on along the minus strand of NZ_CP087139.1, from coordinate 6,932,554 downwards.
ACCGTGTTACGTTGACCTGATAACCCGTAGCCAGCATTATCGCGTCAACATTGATCTGTTCGCCTGAACTTAATCCAATGCTTATTGAGTGATCAGTCTGTACAGTAGCGGATACGATTTCTGTACGGGGTGCAGGCTTATTTCAGACCGACGAATCCGGTTTTCGAGCCAGGGTTCAACTTTCAAACGACCTTCTGCCCATAATTTATACCGATACTCCTCCTGCTCTTCGGCTGACAAGTCCCGAAACCAGCTGGGGCAATCAGCCATACGCTCAACAATGGGGTCGACCCACGACCAGTCGGCTTCTTCGAATCGGGGTGTTTCATGACGGTAACTAATGTGCACGTGCCGGGCACCAGCTTCTGCTAGCAAAGCCGCTGACTCAAAGGCGCTTTGACGCCCGCCAATCAGCAAAACCCGCTGACCACGATAGGCCGCCATATCGACAGCGTCGCACGTATGCTGGTAGCGTTCCGTAGGCAGCAAGGCTAACAGGTTAGCTGGCAGATGAGCAAAATACTGGAAACCCGTGGCGAGTACGACATGCTGCGCCGAAACTGTATCTCCATTAGCCAACTCTGCTTTGAACGACTGATCCTCCTGACGTAGCTGACGGACGTAATGTGGTGTTACGTTGATGTCGGCCTGCTGCCTGAACCAGTTCATGTAGCCAATGTATTGCTCACGCGAAATCGGGTCGGTTGGCAGCCGGGAGGGATAATGCACGCTCAGAAATCGGTCGATAGTCCACTGATGATCGGGATCGATATACCAATTGGTGTTTGAGCGTAGCAGCATTCCCTCAGGCATATGCCGCTCCCAGAACTCCATAGGCTTACCAACGATCTGGTAATCGTGCCGCCGGCTTTGTAAATAAGCGGCCAGCCCGAGGCCAAACGGACCTGCACCAATTATTAGCGTAGTAGTTGACAGATGCATACTGAAGCGATCAGGGCTGAATAGACCAAACAGCGTTGGATGCTGCGGTACCCTACAAAGCTTCCGAAGCCTGACTTATACTAGTTCAGGTGAATCTCTTAAATGGCTGGCCTTCATTAGTTTGCGCTGGGTTGAAGGCCTATCCTGCCGATCGGTCTGAACCGAAACCGAATAAATGGCCTCAAGAACTAATCCAGCCGGACCCAAATGGTTCCAGAAAGCTCTTCCCAGGGATCAAGAACCACCAGACCCTCACCATTGTTGAAGGCATCGACGTTAGCCGTGAGCGGTTCTATCGCTACGCTGTCGCGTCGGGTAGGGGTATAGCACACTAAATAATTCAGTTTGCCCTCGCCGGTTTGCTGCCCAACAACCAGACGAACCCCAGTGCTCAGAGAGGTTAACACCGTTTCGGCGTACGGTTCTGGTGCGTCTGGTTCGGTCGTGGGTTCAATCGCAAAAGCGGAATCCAATTCGATACCGTGAAGATTTATGTCACTGGCCGGCTCGAAAGGATGACGACCATTGGGGATCCTGTGCTCGTCGAGCGAAATAGGCGTCCGACCCGGTAACGACAGCAACAGATGATCGACGGATTCTTCGGTGAATGTAAAATAAGGATGCCAGCCGAAAGCTACCGGACAACGGGTTGTGCTAATGTTCTGAGCGGCATAATGAATACGTAACGCACACATTTTATCGGCTTCAGGATTGCTTCCGTGTGCCAGCAGGTTAGCCTGCATTAATTCGTACGTAACGGTCAGTATAAACGGAAATGGATAGCCGATGGTATCGCCTTCGTAATCATAGCGCAAGGTCAGGCGGGCGCTGGTTGGCGTTACGTCCTGACTAACCACCGAAAAGGCCCGGCCGTGAACAAAGCCATGGATTGAATTATCGCGTTTCATTTCGTTCAGTTTCAGGGCAAAATCTTCGCCCTCGAAATGATAAACGCCATGCCGGATGCGGCTTGGAAACGGATAAAGCAAGGCGCTGGCGTAACTTTCATCGGCCAGCAGCTCCTGTGGTGTTTCGGGCCCTTTGAGCAATGCAAACAGACGTCTCCCTTTCCGCAGCACCAGACGACGGAGAATACCGCCAAATTCGGGAATGACGGTAATGAATTCCCCCGATTCGGTATGCTCGAGCAGGTATTCGGTGAGTGAAGCGGTGCCACTCGGTAGCGGCCCAAACGGTTGTGTAGTGATTCGAAACGGCATGATGAATAAACGCAGGTCGTTACAAACATAGTAAGCCTTTCTATTCGGCTATTGTTTGTTAAAATTTGCTAATATGCCCTCCGATTTACATTTCGCCCTCAACGCCAAGGCCAAATAAAGCGAAATCGTAACGTACCGGATCGGCTGGATCGAAGGCTCTTAGCGCGTCTGTCAGCTCCAGGGCTGCTTTCCAGTCAGTCTGTGGGCGGGTTAGTAGTCCAAGCTGCCGCGCTACCCGGTTGACGTGTACATCAATTGGCATGACCAGCTGGTTAGGACGTAAGCGGGTCCATATGCCGAAGTCGACTCCGCGATCATCCTGACGAACCATCCAGCGTAAAAACATTAGAAGTCGCTTGCATGATGAATTGCGGGCGGGTGTCGCAATGTGCTTGCGGGTACGTTCGGGAAAGAAATCCGTAAGCCCACAGAAACGGTCGTGAAAGGCGATCAGGCTACGTTCAATCAAGCTGGAATCCGAAGTAAGGTTGACATTTTCGGACGAAGGCAGAAAGGCATCCTCCAGTGAATCGTTTTGCTGGTAATACGTTCGGAAGAAATGCAGAAAATATAAAGCGTCGGTGGCGTTGAACGTCCGGTGTTTGAAGGCCAGAAATCGCTTCAGGTCGCTTTCCTGATGATGCCGGATAAAGTCGTAAGGAGCGCCATCCATCAGCTCGACCAGTTCCGCCGATTTCTTTAAAATAACCGGACGTTGGCCCCAGGCCAGTACGGCAGCCCAGAAGCCCATAATTTCAATATCCTGTTTCTGACTGAAGCGGTGCGGAATACTGATCGGGTCGCGCTCAATAAAGGAAGGCCGATTGTATTGATCGGCCTTCGCATCCAAAAAGTCTTTTAAGGAAACCGTCAGATCAGTCATTACTTACTACTACCGCCACTAACGACCCACGCCATTGCCCGGGAAATACCTGACAGACAGGATAAAAGCGTAGACATAACAAACGTAAACACAGCGATGAACGGGTACGCCAGCGTAAACATAATACTGAATGTTACGTAGCCTGGCGAGGCTTTCATCTGCTTGTCGCGTTCGCGGTGTCGGCGGGCAATACGTTCTTCTTTGGTCTCCATAGTAAAATAATGTACACTGTATAATGAAAAATGAATAGCAATCCAGCGTTAGAAAATCACCTGAGCGGGTTGCAACGTAAATTATTCATTAGTCATTTTACTTAACAATATAACTTACCTCAGCTCGAAAACGACGATCTTCGGGCGAAAGTTTCGAAAACGCCTGCGTTGATAACTTAATCAGTATCTTATCGTTGATACCGGTGTTGGGCAAGCGGCCAATTACTTTCACCCAAAGGCTCTGGTTGTTAAATTCGTTACGTACCTGTACCAGCGTTCCGATGGGCGCGGTACGGTGCAGAGCCAGGTATTTGCCTGATCCATCCGTTCCTTCAATTACCTCCGCTACACCGCTATCTGATATCCGTCGGCCATAGGTCGGCATCGGGGCATCATTTCCAGGGCGGGGCGATTCTACTTCGGCTTCCGGGTCGGCTGGTTTGGTGTTGACGGGTGCTCGCGGCTCAACGGCCGGTGCGTTAGACCGGTTGGTGGCATCGGCATCCGGACGAGTACGGTTGGCCACTTCTTCATCCGTACGGTGCTCTGTCGGCGTTGTGGTCCGATGATCGGCGTTACGTGGCTCGGCTGGGGTAGAGGTGGGTCGGGATTCCGGTGTATGACTGGTCGGCGTTCGAGCGGGCGTGTCTGTTGTTTTAGACGTAGCGATGGGCGTTGACGGCGTTCGTACCTGATATGCTTTTTCGGACACAATCAGGGCTTGCCCGATCAGTACGTTGTTTCCCGACAGGTTATTCCATTTGCGCAGATCCGATTGAGACACACCGTATCGGCTGGCCAGACTATACAGGGTTTGTCCCGCATCGACAACATGGATACCGGCTTTACCGGGGTCTTCGGCTCGTTTCGATTCGCGTTCCGGACTTTTTTGCGCCTTGACTTCGGCTGTTACGGGCTTGCTGGTCGTTTTAACCTCGCGCTGTTCGTCCTTCTCCTGTTTCCGGGCAACGGTCTTCTCCGAGGCTGGAATTCTGACAAGCTGATTGTAGCGAACGGACTCTTTCAAATCAGGGTTGGCCGCCCGAATTTCGGCCACCGAACGGCCGTAGCGTCGGGCGATGGCATACAGCGTTTGCCCTTCGTTAACGCGGTGTAAAATAAACCGTTTGCCTCCTTTTTCTCAACGCCAACTGAATCAGTAATCGTGGTAAGAATGGGAGCCGCCGGACGAGCCTGAACGGATTGATTATAGACAATACCGCTCAGTATCAGTAAAATAGAGCTAATAGAGATTTTTTTCATAGGTTATCGTTAGCCAGATACCCGGCGGTTTGTGGCTATTTACCAGCTAGCTACGACTTACGTTGTAAAAATAACGTAAAATATGGCGGCTTTTATCTGAACGTACCATACAGTTTGTGGTTTGTTGTGCTTCTTTTTCTGTTCTCGCAGGGTGGTTTGAGCTGTGTTTTGTTCGATACCATAAGGGCCTGGCTACCCGTTATAAACGGATAAATAACCAGTGTCAACGACCTGTCTGGCCTGTTAAATCTTGTTAAAATACCAGTTTAACCGATCTTTCCGAACAGAACCACACGTTTGATGTTAAACAAGAGTGCATTTGTGTATCCTGAGCTACACGATTTTTTTAAGGAAACCCACGATTAAACGAATCCTGAACATATGCAAAATTATTCGATACTTTGGGCCGATGACGAGATAGATCTCCTAAAACCCCATATACTATTTCTGAAAAATAAAGGCTACGATGTTACGTCGGTCAACAGTGGAGCCGATGCGCTAGATCAGGTTGAAAATACCAATTATGACGTCGTATTTCTGGATGAAATGATGCCCGGTATGACGGGCCTGGAAACGCTCTCTCAGATCAAACAGATGCGGCCAAACCTGCCGGTTGTTATGATTACGAAAAGCGAAGAGGAGCACATCATGGAAGAAGCCATTGGCTCTAAAATCGCTGATTACCTGATCAAGCCCCTCAACCCGAATCAGATTCTGCTGTCGGTCAAAAAAATTCTGGACAACAAGCGGCTCGTGACTGAGCGGACCAACATTGGCTATCAGCAGGATTTCCGCAACATCTCCATGCAGTATAACGACCGCATGGATTTCGATGAGTGGGTCGATGTGTATAAAAAGCTGATTTACTGGGAACTGGAGCTGGATGGCTCGCAGGATAAAAGTATGCTGGAGGTGATGAACATGCAGAAGAGCGAGGCTAACTCGGAGTTCTGCAAGTTTGTGATCGACAACTACGAAGACTGGCTCAACGACCCTAAAATTGCCAGCCCGGTTATGTCGCACCAACTGATGCGGAAAAAAGTGTTTCCCCTGCTGGATCAGAGCGGAAGTGCAGCACCTTTATTTTTTATTCTGATTGATAACCTTCGCTACGACCAGTGGAAAGTGATTGAACCGCTGCTGGCCGAATACTTTACGGTAGAAGAAGAATCATCCTACTACTCGATTCTGCCGACAACGACCGGTTTTGCCCGTAACGCTATTTTTTCGGGTATGATGCCCAGCGAAATGGAACGCAAACACCCCGATTTGTGGGTAAATGATGACAATGAAGACGAGGGCTTGAATAACCACGAAGATGAGTTTCTGCGCCGTCAGCTGGAGCAGAGCCGCCTGAACATCAAATCGTCATACCATAAGATTCTGAATGTCAGTCAGGGAAAATCGCTGGTCGATAACTTCAACAACCTGTTGCAGAATCAGTTGAATGTAGTTGTGTACAACTTTGTGGATATGTTGTCGCACGCCCGTACGGATATGGCGATGATTAAAGAACTGGCTCCTGATGAGTCGGCCTATCGGTCCATTACGCGGTCGTGGTTTTTACACTCTCCATTGCTGGAGTTTATCCAGAAAATTGCGGCTAAGGGCGGACGCCTGATTGTGACCACCGACCACGGCATGATTCGGGTCCAGAAACCCGCTAAAATTGTCGGGTATCGGGAAACAAACACAAACCTGCGGTACAAGCAGGGGAAAAACCTCGGATTTGATGACAACCACCTGTTTGTGGGACGTAAGCCAGAGCGGTTATTTCTGCCAAAGCCGCACGTATCTACAGCCTACGTCTTTACGCTCGAAGATTACTTCTTTGCGTACCCCAATAATTACAATTACTACGTCAATCACTACCGCAATACGTTCCAGCACGGGGGCGTATCGCTGGAGGAAATGATCATTCCCTTCGCCTACCTGAAAGCGAAATAAATCGCTGGTAGAATTGTCTGATTAATTACAAAAAAGAAACGCGCTGGATAAGCGCGTTTCTTTTTTGTAAGAATAGGTTGGTAACAAAGCTTGCGCTTAAACGGCCGAGCCTTTATAGGCCACTTTCTGCATAACTTTCTTTTTAAATTTAAACCTCATTTCTATGTGCGTATACGTCCATTGCGACACTTTATAAATGAAATAATAATTTAAAAATACTAGAAATGAATACGACGATGGCTCAAATTTTAGCACACGAATAAAGACTATATTGAATAGGCTAAGCAGTAGCGCGTGCGTCATATAAATCGAATAACTGTACGTGCCTACATTCTTCAAAAATGTAGATTTTTTGAGCAGTCTGGACAGAATTCCTTTCTCGAACGAAAAAATAAAAATGGCTATGAAAAAAGCAATTTCGTAGACCAGGCTAATATCTTTCAGAATAGCGCCATAATACATCATGATGCAAATAATAGCGAGTATGCCTGTTTCAAAAAAATCGAACAGGCTATCCTTTACCTGCTTAACAGAATTGTAGTACGTGTTAAACGCAAAATAACAAAGTGCTCCCGAGAAAAAACCGATGATACCCCTCAGAAAACCGTAATCGTACGAAAAATTAACCTGGAAAGTATGCGTTATGATAATGAGCAAGCTAATAGCGATTAAAACAATCAGCGAAAAAATCGTGCTCTTTTTACGCTGCATATTATAGTGGCTAAGCCCAAGTAAGGTTAAGCCAAAAACAACGTAACAGATCATTTCGGCGCTGATTGACCAGCTCGGAATGTTCCAGCTAACATCCTTTACGTCAAATAGTTTGACAGAATTTAACAGAAAAAGGCTCGTGAAAAAGCTGTAGATATTGTTGTGTTCATTCTCCAGCCTGTTGACCTGAATATAAGCTGAAGCGAAATGCTTGGAAACTTCCATAAGTACAAAAAGCAACAGCATCAGCAGATGGAGCGGATAAATTCTCAGCAGTCTTTTCTGTAAAAAAAGTTTGAATTGGTCGACGTTGGCAATTGATTCATAATTATAGACAATAACGAAGCCCGACAACACAAAAAAGAAATCGACAAACATGTCGGAGTTCTCCAGAAAAGGATTATTCAGAATAGGCGTATTGGAGAAGCCCGATAAATGGAATAAAGCCACAATAGAGGCAAAAATTCCCCTGAATATATCGAGAACCTGAAATCTATGTTTCATTTGGTAAATAGTAACCCGTTAACGAGAATAATACCCTATACCTTTCTGAGGTAAATGTCATAATTGAACTTCATCTGGCGGTAGAAATAGCGGACAAAAGCGATCAATGGATTACCAGTTGTCGACCAGTTTTTTCGGCTTACCGTACTTGGCTCCTCCTGACTATTTTTTTGATGGAATAAGTTTCGATAATCATTATAAAAGAGCCCTTTCCCTTTATTTTGAAGAAACGAAACACACATCAGGTATTCTGTTTTGTCGGATTTTATGCCTTCTACGTATCGACCAAACCGATTCAGAAACGTACTGCGCCGAAGATGCGGATGATCGCTGTAATAATGCAATTTGTTGTAATTAGTAGCCCAGGCTGGAAAGTACATTTCTGAAAAATGATCGTTGAAGGGCTTCAGATAAGGATAACGTAGATAAGCGTAGTAGCGCACGATGTCGATGTCAGGGCGCTCAGCCATAATGTTGACCGATTCGGCAAGCCGTTCCGGAAATTCGGGAGCGGGTTCAAAATCTTCCTGAACGTAGAGCGTATAAGGCGTGGTTACTGCATCCTGCCCTTTGTTAATATTGTTGCCTAAGCCTTTGTTTTTGGGCGTTGTAATAATCCGGAAGGGAAAACGATCCTGTAATTTCTTCAGGTTTGCGAGGTGGACGTCAGCGCTACTATCATCCGACACAACAATATCACCAAACCGGCAATTCAGCCGCTGGTAATTTTTCAGCAGGTTCTCCAGAGAATGGCTTCGATTGTAATGTGTAATCAGCAGCGTGATCTCGGGGAAATCGTATGTCTTTTCCATGGAATCTGCGGATCCTGAAATGGGTTTGATACCAGAAACTGCGTTCATTTCAATAATAGGGTTAATCTGTGGGCGTCTGTAGTTGAAAATGTTGCTGCATACCGTAGGCGCAGGCCGTTAATTTCTGCTGGATCGTCTGCATGGCTCGGGCTTGGTTCGTATGTTCAAGACCACGGGATGCCTGCGGGTGATATAGGTGATACTGGATGGCGCCAAAGCGGATAAAACGGAGCTTGAGGCCCAGGTTCATCAGCCGAAGGGCAATGTCGGTATCCTCCCAGCCCCAGCCTGTAAACTGTTCGTCGTAGCCGTTTACCCGGATCAGATCGTTCCGCCAGAACGCCATGCTGCAACCCGATACGTACTGGTAGTGCGTTTCCCAATGATAGAACCGGGCTACAAGTTTCTGAAGTGGTAGTATTCGCGTACGACCCCAGTTCCAGCGCGACTGCTGGAGAGCCTCTTTAAAGGACGTGGGGGGCGACTGATGCTGAGAGGCTTCGCGCATCGCATCCTTCAGCGACAAGGTACGTTCGTCAATGAGCCGTTGGGTTATGGCTGGCGTCAGGTGATACTGCGTACCCGAAAAGAAAAATCCGGGCCGGGCATGGTGCATATGATCTCTGACAAAGTGGTGATGCAGGATAACATCGCCGTCGATCTGAATGATGTAATCACCTTTGGCCGCTGCCATACCCATGTTGCGAATCCGGGCTAATTGAAATCCGTCGTCGGGTTGCCAGATGTGCAACATGGGTACTGGACTCAGGGGCTCCATCCGTTCGATAAGCTGCCGCGTTGGTTCGGCAGATCCGTCGTCGCAGATGATTATTTCCAGTGGCAGGAGGCTCTGCTGAAACAGGCTTATTAAACATCGTTCCAGTGCAACCGGGCGGTTGTAGGTTGCTACCAGTACGCTGCATGTAATAGGCTTCATCGTGATTAGGCTTAATATGTGGTGTATAAAATAGTAGTATGTAATCGGTGTTTTAGGGTTTCCGGCAGGCTGACCAATGGCTAATCAGAACCGCCAGTGGGTACTTACCGGGTTAGCATGACCAGGCCGCTCCGGGCAAAATGATTATCTTTTTTTAACGTACTGACAACACTGTACTGAATCGTCCAGGCGTAGACACCTGCGGAACAGGGCTGGTTTTTAAACGTACCATCCCAGTGCACGTCGGGCTGCTGGCTCAGAAAAATAACACTGCCCCAGCGGTCGAATACCTGAAACGTATAAGCCGAGAACGTACCCGCGTGGAAGACCATCAGTTTGTCGTTGACAGCATCGTTGTTGGGCGAAAAGGCCTCGGGTACGTAAATATCTTCGGGGTGACAATTCTGCGTTTGGGTAGCAACCGAATCGCGGTACGTGCATCCGTTTAAATTTGTTTCCAGCCAGTACGTACCGGGGGTTGTTACGGTTAGCTGACGCCCCGTACTCTGGTCTGACCAAAGCAGCGTAGTGCCTGCCGGTAGCGGATCTGGCGACTGGAAAGTATGGGGCGCATCCTCGCAAAACGTAACATCGTCGCCCAGGCTAAAAGGAGCATCGTCGCGACCGTTGACAATCAGTACGTTCGATTCTGCTGAGCACTGTGCCCGACCAACGGCATCGGCGTTGATGGGTTGCGCATTCCGAAGTCGATAGAATGTGCGGCCTGCCCGGACAGGGCTGATGGTATACATAGCGGTGCCGGTGCCGGGTGCGGCTATCCAGGTCTGACCATCCCGACTCTGCTGCCAGAGGTACACCGGGTTCGGATAACCAGCTGCCGTTCCGACGTTCATGGTCAGGCGGGTGTCGGCGCAAATCGTTATTTCTGAGCCAGTTGATCCAACGAACTGAATGGTTAGGGTAGGGTGGACGGGCCGGAAGGCAATGTCGTCGATTACCAGATCATTGCCGCATCCGCCAAGTCCTTTGTTGATCAATTTGACGACTACATCATTGGTGTTCGTTTTGATGACAAACTGCATGGTTAATGGTACCCAGGTAGGAGTTGTGGTGCGAGGAACGGCTGGCTGAACAACTTCTTCAATCAGCGTGCCATCGGCCTGCTCGACCCGCATGGCAATGATTGGATTGCGTAGTTTATAGCCGTCACACTGCCCCCCTGCAACTCCCGGTTCAGATTCAGCACCCATAGCGAAAATTCATACGTAACGCCGGGGCATAAGCCCATGGCTTTCTGACTGAAAAATTCGCTTGGCTGGTACGACGCATTAACGACAAACATATTGCCACGTACGTCGTTGGGCGTGTGGTCTTCCCGCACTTCGTGCCAGGCGCTGCCATGACAATAGCCGGGTACCGTATCGGTTACGTTATACTCACCATCGCTGGGGCAGGGCGGCACCCGATAGGCAAAACTCGTTTGACCTTGTGGCAGCGCCCCCCTCGATCCGGCCCCGAATGTTTCGCAGATAATAGCTCCTTCACTGCACTGCGCCCGGCATACGGTATTGGTGACCAATACCAGAAGCAGGAGGCAGAACCAGTAAGCAGAAACCGATTTTTGCGAATGAACAAACATGACCAACGATGGAAATCTGTTTTCGGAAGTTCTAGGGATTCAGTGACGTTTTCGTATCGTGCGGGGGCTGCGCAACAAACATGCCCTTCAGGCGACGTAGCTCGTGGCCTATTTTCAGAAAAAGCGTTTTCGAAAAGCTGCCGTCTTTCTGGAGAGTCCGGGTACCCGTCCAGACGCGGGCGTTCCCGGCTTTAACCTGTTTTACAGCTCCAAACTTCATCAGATCGAAACACAGCCGACCATCTTCACCCCGTATCTTATGCATGACATACCCAACCTTCAGCGCATACTCCCGTATGTAGCCGGAACTCATGCCGTACGTATTCAGGTGAGGGCGTTTCATATGCCGGACTTCCGCAATGCTATCTTTCAAGGTTTCGAGCATGGCCAATTTCCAGCGGGCAAAACCCGGCGACGGAATAAAGGAATAGCGGCCGTAGACGCAGACTACCCCTGGCTGAAGCAGCACCTTCATCATTTCGTTGATCCAGTCGGGTGGATACAGGCAATCGGCGTCGGCTGTCAGAATGTATTTTCCGCGCGCCTGCTCCAGGCCCATTTGGCGGGCGGGTCCCCAGCCCTGAATGGGCTGAAACACACTACGTATCCGAAGCTTATCCAGGGTGTCCTGCATCTGATCGACGGAATTATTATTGACAACCAGAATTTCGAACGGGATGTGGGTTTTCATTTTCGCCAGTGAGGCAATGCTCCGCAACACATTCACTTCCTCGTTCCAGGCCGGAATAACCACGCTAACCAGCGGGTTGGGGTCCTGGACGCGCTCCAGATCCTGATTGATGGCCTCAAAAACCGACTCGGGAATATCATTGAATGAGGAATACGGATAGCTAAAGCTATTGATCCAGGCAGGTGCGTTGAAAATGTTCATTAGTTGAAAAAGATAAATGTTCGAGCTAAATAGCCGCCATGTCGGCCATTGTTTTCCGGGATCGGTTTGCAGGAGCCGATTGAAGAATCAGCTCAACGTATCGGTACGTAAAAACAGACAGCAAATGGATACTGATCAGGCAAATGGAAATGTATGTTAGTTCACCAGTTCTTGAATGTGGCAGCTTGATAAGCTTGAAAAGCAGGATATCCATAGCCGCCAGTACAACGGTATGATTCAGGTAGTAGGAATACGATAGTTTACCCAGAAACTCCAGGCGATCACTGGCCAGAAACCGGGAGATCATACCGTTCTCCTGCGAGAAAACTACAATGACAACCGCAAACAGGAGCGGCATCATCCAGCTTTCAGTGTGCGTAAACGAACTGACAGAGAAAAGCGCCAGTGTCAGCAGGAGCAGTTCGGCAAATGAACTCTGCCAGTAGCTCTCTTCAATTACTATCCGACGGCTTAGCCGGTAGGCCAGCATACCGATCAGAAAGCTATACAGGCAGCGGACAAATCCATAGTCGTAGTTATAGATGATGCTGCCGTGGTGTTGAACAATGAACCAGGCGATCAGGCTGAAGCAAAGCGTACATATGATCCACAGGTTTTTACAAAACAGCACCAGCAAAAGCGTCCAGACGATGTAGGTGTAAAATTCGACACTGATACTCCAGCTGGGCCCATTCCAGGTTACGCCATCAAAGAGACCAAGCGACTGCGTCAGCGTTAGGTTGGCAAGAAAAGATAAAAACGTTTTATCTGGACCAAAGACGCGATTAGTCAGCCGGACCGCGTACCGGTCGACACCAAATCGGAAAAGTTCGAAAAGTAAGACCAGCAGAAGGGTAAACAGGTGCAGAGGGTATAATCGCTTGAACCGTCTGAGGGCAAAGGATTTGATGCTGGCCAGGCTGGTGATTTTGTTGTAATTGCTGTGCGTGATAACAAAGCCCGACAGCACAAAAAAGAAGTCGACAAATATGTCGCTTTTGGCAATGAATGCGTTGCCCGCCAGTACGTCCAGGTGCTGCAGATGGAACAAGATTACCATTATAGCGGCCATGCCCCGGAATGAATCAACTGCTCGAAATCTCATGCTAACAGGCGTTTGTCAGGCTAATGATTTATAAACATCCAGTGTCTGATCGATCGATTTCTGAAGCGGAAAATCGGCCAGCCGTTTCGTTCCGTTTTTAATCAGCTGTGCTTTTAGCTCACGGTCATTCAGCGTGGTTTCCAGCTTATGAATCAAATCATCGATATCCGTTGGTTTGAAATACACGGCTGCGTCGGTGGCTACCTCCCGAAAGCATTCGGTATCGCTCAGCAACATGGGACACTGTGCCTTAAACGCTTCCAGAATCGGTAGGCCAAAACCTTCATACAGCGATGGATACACAAATAGTTGGGCGTTCTGATATAGATAATTTAATTGCTCGTCGGTCGCGTTTATATGACGCACCCGGTCGCTCAGCCCCAGACGCTGTAGAAATTCGCGGTCGGCAATTTCCAGTTTACCGCCACCCGTCAGCACTACGTTCAGGTCCGGAAAGCGGGGCGCCAGTTGCTGGAAGGCATTCATAAACAGATAGAAATTCTTGTAACCGCTCCGGTCGCCAACAAAGAGTACGTACTGATTAGGCAGATTGGCTACCGGCTGAACCTGCAATGGACTCTCTACGTCGATGCCGTGATAGATAACCGACACTTTTTTCGGATCTACATCGAAAAAGCTAAGCAGATCTTTACGGGTTGTATTGGAGATGGTGATAATGGCATCGGCCCGTTTGATGTTGAGTCGCTTCTGGTGAGTGAGCGGGTCCTGATTCCAGAAGTATTCGGGCATCCGCTCATACGTCATGTCGTGGATCGTGATCACCAGCGGTTTGCGCAGCTCCTTAATAAAATACGGATCATAATACGTTGGGTGAAACACATCGAAATCCGACTTAGTCAGCAGCCGTCGGCAGTAGAGCTGATTCAGTTGATAATCGTACCGATCGTTGCGGTTCAGCACCCGGTCGCTCAGATTGCCTTTAATCAGTAGCGGTTCACTCTGGATGTAGTGGTTTTTGGCGTGCAGCACCCCCAACTGATACGTAATGGTATCGGTGCGCTTGATTCCCTGAATAATATTGGCAAAGTAGCGACTGATTCCGCCGTACTTCTGCGTGCTAAACTTCTGATGATCAATTAATACCTTCGTCATGATACGTTACGGTTGGGCAGGTTTGCGGCCTTGGTTAAAGGGCCATCCAGGCTGATGGAAGCAAATCTTTTGTATTCCAGGTGGGTTTGTTCTTATACCACTGTTTAGGGGTAATCACCAGCTTGTTCGGATTAGGGTTGAGCCAGGCGCCCCACCAGCTGAATGAGCTATTGGCAATAATATGATGCCTGCAGCGACTCATCAGTACCAGATCAGCTACGTCGCTGTCGGGGCCTGTGTTCTGAACAAAAACGGCATTGTCGGGCAGGGGCAAATTCTGCCGTACCCATTCCTGATCGTCGCTGAAAACAAAGAAATCAGGATAGTTAACTTTATCCGTCATTTGCCCGATGGCGTGTTCGTAATAGTCGAGGCCGACAAAACCGAAGGTCTTGCTGAACTCAGGGTGGTTTACGTAATCACCCCGCCGGATATGAATGGAAACGGGTGTCAATGCGGCCCGTATTTGCTGTTCGTAGTCGGCAAACTCAGGGCTTGGCGTATCGACAAGCATCAACTCGCGCCGGATCGTATGGGCGCTCTCCCGGAAATACGCTTCCGACTGCCAGAATCCGTCCAGGGTAATGCATTGCGCATGAGCGTTTAAAACGCACTCGTCGAAGTGAAAATGCTTTTCTTTCAGAAACAGAAAGAATGGGGGCATACTTCGATTGGGCAACAGTTTGGTCGCTTTCGATACGTACTCTAATGGCGACTCCTGCAGAATCCGATACGGCGCCGAAAAATGACCCAGTTTAAATGAACGGGGCGTATCGGTATCGTACTGATACTTATAATAGCTCAGATCCAGATACAAAGCCGTCTTGTTTTTCAGGGCCAGATGCCGGGCAACGGCGTACTGAAAAAGCTGATTTCCTAAGCCACTGGTTATTCGACTGATAATCATATTGTGGATGCTATTAATAGTAGTTGTTCAGATAGTTCAGCACTTCAGCCCGGTCTTTGGCGTGCAGAATCGTCGCGCCCGACAACCGGGGAAAGAGGTTTTCGTACTCGTTGAAGTGGTGCTCCATTCCCCAGTTTGGATTCGATAGAATAATATTCGTTCCGCCAAAACAGCTTGCCAGCGCTGCCGTACCGCCATGCATCGAAATGAAGTGGTCGCTGTTGGCATACACCATTAGCTGAAGGTGATTGTAATTGTTGGCCACTTTCGGGTAATACTGCTTATACAAATCATCCATCAGAATCACATCCGGATGGTGCTCTTTCAGCCAGGCATGCTCGTTCAGCTGCATGGTTTCGCTATTATCCTGCACAATCTGGGTAGGCAGCGGACGGTTGTAAATGATCTGATATTTAGTACCGTAGGTTTTGATGATCTGATCCAGCGTCGGGATATCCAGAAAATTGATGGGTGGCTGATCCCACTCAATATTGTATTTATTGGCGATCACCAGCAGCGGCTTCCCGAAAACGAAAATGTCGTTCCGGAAATGGGCTTTATACGGCACCTGCGCCCAGTTTCGGAAGCTGTAGGAGTTGCTGTGCGTCATGTTCGGTACGTCGTAATGGGCATACGACTCCGTCCAGATGCGCTGCTTGAAGCGTTCTTCGTGGTTCGGACTAAAAAAATAGAACTCCTTCGTATGTTGGGCCGAAATGGTTTTGCTCAGCGTACCATTCAGATGATGCCAGTAGGCAAAGGGCAGTACGTAGCGCAGTTCCTGATCAAATTCGCCCTGATAGCTAATGACTTTGTATTTTCTCTTCAGTACGTAGTCGTGCAGGAGATAGCGTCCCTGAACCAGCTTGCAGTAGTAATTGTCGCGCACGAAATAGCTCAGATCCTTACGAAGCTGCGGGTATTTCAGGCGGGCCACTACGTACAGTGATTTTAGAACGAGCTGTTGCATAAGCGGTAGAGTTGACATGGCATCAAGCCGATTTTCCCAGGGTTTTTAGTTCAGCGAGGGGTACTTTATAGCGGAGTGTAAGACCACCGAAAATCAGAGCGCCCAACACGATCTGCACTGTAATGTTGAGGACACTAATTGAATCGGCGTACGATTTGTAGAGGGTGATGGCACCCACCATGACCAGGCAAAACAGGATCGGCTTCATGATATTCTGCGCAAACTCGCTAAAGAAAGAGCCGATCAGTGAGCGAACAATTCGGAAATTGAACAGTACGTTGACAATCGTTGCTGCCAGAAAGGCCAATGCTATACCCGTGACGCCCCAATACTGGGCGAATATGTATACCAGCGGAATTTTGACACAAAGCGTTAGTACATTCAGCGCAAACAGCAGCTTGGGTTTACCTTTCGAAAAAGCCAGCGTAAACAGCGGATTGCTCATAAAGGTGAAAATGCTGACGAAAACAAAAATGCGGATCAGCAGAATGGTTGGTTCCCAGCCTGGCCCATAGAAAAGTGGAACCAGGCTATCGGCCGTAATGAACAGACCCGCCAGCAGGGGCAGATTAATGAAGCTCAGCAAGTCCAGAATGGTCAGGTACGACTTTTTCAGCTCGTTGGTGTCGCCTTTGAAGCGGGCCAGAATCGGGTATGCAACCTGCAGAATAATCGGATTAAGCCGGTTGATCGGGAAAACCGCCAGTTGGGATGCCAGCGTATAGTACCCCAGTTGTTTAACTCCCAGCATACCGCCCACCAGAATGTTATCTGAATTGGCCTGAATGAACCCAACCAGACTATCGCCCACGTTATACAGACCGAAACGCAGATGGTCTTTTATCAGATTCAGATCGAACTTAAGTACGGGCTTGAACAACTTGGCGCCGTACATGATCTGAAGGGTCGACTTTACGGTTTGCTGCACCAGCTGCCCCAAAATAAGCGCTAGTTCAGCCAGCCCATTGTAGGCCAGAAGAATCGTAACGGCGGTGCCTACAATCGTTCCGGTAATATCGATACTCGCTACCGACTTAAACCGAAGCTCTTTCTGGAGCAGGAAAAAGTAAATCTGACCGACGTAAACGATGAGAAAGTACAGCGACGATAATTTTATGACGTTTTCCAGCCGGGGCTCTTTGTAATACCCGACGACCAGCGGCCAGCTGAAAAAAATGACCAGGCCAATCAATAACCCCAGCGCCAGATTGAGGAGGTAAATAGTCGATAATACCTGCTGATCTTCTTCCTGTTTGTAAATGATCGAATTGGAGAAGCCGAGGTTCGCAAAAATGCCAAAAAACGCAATCATCAACGTACTGACACTGACAATGCCAAAAGCAGAGGGCTCCAGCAGCCGGGCCAGAATGGCTACCTGACCAAACTGGAACAGTGTGGAAATGGCCGTGGACGTCGTCATCCACTTTCCTCCGCTAATTGCCTCCTGCTTTTGACTCATGTCAACGGTTGATTAAAAAATGATTTCGGTTATCGTTGCGTTACTTCGTTTGGTTCAGCATATCGCTTGGTACGTACCATACCCTGCTCAATATCACCGAGCGTTGGTGCGTCCGAATCTCCGCCTTCTACTTTATTCAGGGCGATGAGTACCGGGTGTTTAGCCACTTTGGTATACAGGTTATACAACTGCTTGTCGCGACGGCCCCAAAGGGTGTGAAGGGTTAGTGTCATCAGCGATACCGCGCTTCGGTTCACCAGATGCAGCGGTATCGGACTGCCCACCAGTGCCGGTAATTCCAGGATGATTTTGTTGAACCCGCTCAGCGACATCGCATCTTCGGCCGACAGCAAATCGTCGAGTTCGCGTACGTTCATGAAACTGGCCGGTACATCGTACGGAATGAAGGAGATACCATCCTGTTCGAACTTCTGATTCGTTTCGGAGAGCCGCGGATAGCAATACGCAATGTGTTCACCCGCTTCGGCATACATCCGCGCCAGGCCGTGCGCAAACCAGGTCTTGCCTTGTTTCGACCGGATGCTGAATAATGTAATCAGGGGTGGGTAGGTGGTCGGTGGCCGCTGCTCGATTTCAATATTAATGGCATTACCCAGTTGCTCGAACATGCTGACCGCAGCCCGACTGGCCTTCGATTTGACCGCAAATTTCTTAACCGTTGGGAACAGTGCCGTAACAGGGCTGCCGATACGTCGTTCGGCTTCGTCCAGCGAGTTGATCCGCTTATCCATCAGAACCCGGATAGCTGTCAGAAGTAACGCGATGATAAAGCCTACACCAGCGCCCAGCAAGGTGAAAAACATACGCTTGGGTGCCTGAGGTGAATACGGAAAAGCGGGTGGATCAAGAATCGACATGGACCCGTCGATAGCAATATCCTGCTGATGCGTGTTAGCCTGATTTAAGGCCTGAACCAGATTAAGGTAGTCCTTTTCCGCTACGGTCATATCGCGCGACAACTGCCGCTGTTCAGATTCCAGCGGGGTAAAACCTGTTGATTCCTTCTGGTAGTCGTCCAGCCGTTTTTTGATCACTTCCATTCGGGCGCCTGATTCTTCGAACTCCAGCACTTTGGCCAGCCATTCGTTAATCAGTCGCATCTTCGGAACAGCGTCGGTGGAGTTGTCGGCAGCGTAATAATTCTGCGCAATCTGCTGTAGATCGTCCGACAGCTTTTTGATTTTTGCCTGATGCTGATCCAGAACCGCCTGGGGCTGCCCATTGGTTCGGGCATTGATCAGCTGGGTTTCGGCGGCTGTGAGCTCGGCCTGTTTATCAGTCAGGGCGGTGCTGATTTTAAGGACGTTACCACCTTGCGTCATGCGCTGATTCAGGGCGTTCATCGCAGCTTTAGCCGCCTGATTCCGCATCACCTCCGTATTGTATTCACCCACCAGCGCTTCGCGCGTAGACGACCGTGTTTTTAGCTCGTCTTCAAAATTGAGAACGTTGTGCTGAACATTGAATGCCCGCAGTTTTGATTCAGCATTATCGAGCAGCCGCTTAGCCTCCTTCGTTTTATCCTCATAATATTTGATAACCGGGTTGGTTTCGCCCCGTTTCAGCGACGTATAGCGTCGGTTCAATTCGTTCACCGCCAGTGTCAGCGTCTGTTGAGCCACGGCCGGATCGCCCGCTTCGTATTCGATTTCCAGCATATCGCTGGCGTTTTTTCGGTTAGCTTTTAGCTTGCTGCTGATGTAATCGGCTGAGTAAAAGGATTTTGAATTGGATAACAGCGCTTTAATCGGGTTATCTGTTTTGTCATGAGCCAGGCTATCGATCCGCTGGCGGGTATAATCCGGGTCACCTGGCCGAATCAGTGACTGGCGTAGGGTAGCGGGAATGGCCTGCTGCAACTGCTGAAAACTGGCCGCTGAAAGCTGTTGCTCTGTCGGTTTGGTTAATTGCAGGTGCTGGCTCAACATATCTACGCCTACATTGTAAAGCGTTTGTGAAGACGTGAGCGTTGTCAGAATGTTGTCGAACGCGTTGCTGATAGCCGAATAATCCACATTCGAACCGGCTTCTGCCGAATGGATGGAGTATCCCGACGTAATACCGGTATACACGGTAGCCTTGGTTTTATACACTTTGGCTTCATTACGTGTGAGGTAGTAGACTACGCCTGCTGTCAGGCAGGGAAACAGGATAAACCAGATAAGGTGCTGTTTCAGAATCCGACCAAGTCCTTGTAGTGTCATGAGGTTAGTTACGTTTCAATTGATAAATGGGTACCCCGACGAGTAATTCGAGTGCGTAGATATTTTTGATGAACTGCGACTTCGCTTCCTCTACCGACGATTGGGTGTTGGCGTAACGGCTGCTGTTGAACGCATGAGCTTCTGGCGTGATTTTCCCCTTCTGCAACTCAACTTCTGCAATCCGGTAAGCCGTTAGGGCAACCTGTTCGTCACGTAGACGGATCTGTAAAATGCGTTGCGACAGATTCAGGTCCTGGTACAGATTGAATAATTCCCGTTTCAGACCAATTTCGGAAGTACGTCGGCGTTCCATCGCAGATTCGTAATTGCTCCGGGCCAGCCGGATCTGCTGAGAACGACCAAATAAATCGTGCAGGCTGATCGCTACGTTAACACCCGTGCGGTATCCGTTTGATATTTGCCCTAGCTTGTCGGCTGCATTTAGGCCAGTCGATACAATCGCCTGATTACCTGTAGAATAATTGTAGTATGCTCCTACGTTTTGTAAAATTTGCAGCTTCGACAGACTATACGCTGCCTGTTGAGCGCTGGCAATGGAGCCTTCAAACTTTACGACCGATGAATACTTGAGCGCTATCTGAAAAATCTCTTCGAATGGGATAAGCTGAATGGAAATGTCTCGGTTGAAGTCAAACGTCATGCTATCCAAAACAGACGTTGCCCCCTGCGTAACAGCGGGTTTTGCCGCCGACGTTTGCGGAGGAGTGGCTCCCTGTCCATAACTCATCGTTTGTAACCCTGCCATTACAGCCAGACTAAGTAATAATAGCTTAGCAGGTCGGATAAGTGAATTAATTGAGTACTGTTTCATATTTTCTAATTGCTGAATAAAGTCACTACGGTTGGGTAATCTTGTTAAGCGGGTTGTTCCTGTCGCCAGGCTTTGGGTACCCGCTGAATTATAGCTTCAAATTCTCTTGCCCGATGCTCCCAGGAGTTGCTTTGAGCCATGTCGACCCGCTGCTGCACCCGCTCAGGGGTAGTATCGGCCAGGGCGCGTTGGAGGGCCTGTACAAAATGTTCAGGTGTATCGGCCAGCTCTATTACACCGGTAAAGTCATCCAGAATTGAAAACGGTGTTGACACGACAGAAAGACCTGATGCTAGATACTCATTGATTTTCAGCGGATAAATCGTGTAGGTATGCCGGTTACAAACGAACGGAATAACACCCACACTCCACTTTGCCAGCAACGGCGGCAGCTCATCCGGCTGGCGGGGCGGAATGAACGTAACATTCGGGAAAGCGGCCAGCCGATTGGGAAGGGCGGGCTCGTGAACCTCACCGATAAACTGAAACTCAACATCGGGCATCGTGCGTGCACAGTGCTCCATGAGGTCAATGTTGATGCGGTTATCGGCCGAACCAAGATAACCGACCACGGGCTTGACAGGTGGCTGTTTTCGGGCTAGCTGCCGGGTCAGGTTGAACAGTTCGAAATTGGCCCCGTTCTTAACACAATAGGTTTGTGGCTGTAGAATCGACTTGTCCTGACGTAATGTTTCGGAGGTCGTTACAACCGCATCGACGCGTTGCAGATACGCATCTTCGTAGCGTTTGCCATGACGGCTCATCCAGTCGCCTGCTGTGGTGATCTCGTCAAAACAATAATAAATCGTTGCGCACTCATTGAGTTTACCCAGCATCGGTACGCCTAAAACCGGGTTGTAAGTATTGATAACCAGCGGCCGGTGCATCCTCAACTGACGCATTACGTCCTGAAGCCCCTGCACTAACCGATCGGTATTCCATGGCAGCAGTTGATCGTGCCGTTTTTGGGATAACCAGTTGATGGGAAGTATGGCGGGGGGGTCCAGACGTAAAGGGCACCTTCTTTCTGTTTCGGCGTCAGTTCAGCAAGCGGGCTTCGCAAGCGCATAATTTCCCGAACCGGCATATCGGGCCGACCCGCTACGCCCTGTGCTACATCTTTAAGCGTATAAGGGTAATCGACGTAAAGCACACGATGACGGGCCGACAGCTCGGTCATTAGCTGAACGGCAGCCTTCTGGAAATTACCTTTCCAGGGGGTTTGGGCGATGCAGATGATGCTGTCAAATTGTTTCATACTGGGCGCTGAGCGAAGTTGTTGGTTCTGTTGCTGTATCTTTCGTTGGTTTACGATCCCAGCGGTAACAGGTAGCGATGAGCAGACTGCTGATGAATACGACATTAATTGTCGGGAACTGACCGAGGACCGGGTTTGAGTAGGCCATGAAACAAATGCCCACAAACTCGGCCAAAAACGCGTACATAATTTTAACCAGCCAGGGGTCTTTCAATTGCCAGACCCGGTATACGCCGATTCCGATCAGACCCACCAGCATCAGGATGTAGAGAGTCAGTCCTACGCGCCCGGTTTCGATCCAGATTTCAACCAACCAGCTGTCGGGGGGCGTCTGAGCGGCCCAATGCTGGGGCGAAAACCGGGCTCCCATATCGGCCGACGTACCAATACCGGCGCCAAAGGGGTAGTCTTTCAGGAAGGATGCCAACGTTTCCTGATTTTTTAAGCGTAGCAGAAACGAGGGATCGTTCATGGGCGTTAGCGCCGACCGCATCCGCTGAACCTGATAGTTGGAACTACCCACGCTGGTGTATAGCAGTAGCAACACCAGGGGTACGGCCAGAATGGCGCCGATCAACAGCTTAAGAAAGTCCCGCTTCAGAAGAAGATAGAACGGGAATCCGGCAAGCATCACGAATAGCGCGCTACGTGTACCCGAAACCGCATACCCCCAGAAATAAACCAGCGCTAACAGCAAGAAGCCAAGTTTATACAGCAGCTTTTTTTCTTCGAACGCGTAGATAACCGACACTAACGTAACCCCAGCCATTTCGGCCCCAAACTGGGCCGCATCGGAGTAGAATGAAAAACAACGTAGCTGACCAAAGAGCAAATGGGTTTTGGCATTGCCGTTATTCAGCCAGGCCACTTCGGCGGGCGCCAGACCGATGTATTGCTGTTTGAAAGCCCATAAGGCACCCAAAAACGACCAGACCAGCCAGGTAATAACCAGAATGCGAATATCCCGGCGGGTGATGGGCGATACCATGACAATGCAGGCTACCATGAACCAGTGCAGGGAGAAAGGCCGTACGTGATAGAACCAGGCGGGACGGTAGGGCGCTTCGGGATTGACGATCTCGATGACGGTAAACAGGAACCATATAGCAATCAGAATAAACGCCGGATTCCGCATGCGGCCCCAGTTCATCCGCTGACCATTCAGCATCAGACTGAATAGCGTCAGTGCCAGCAGGCTGTCCAGAATCAGACCAACCGGAAATTCGATGGTGACGAAGCGCGTCAGCCCAATCAGAAAACCAAGCTGTAAATAAATCAACAGACCAACCCGAGGGTCCAGTATCACCAGGGTGAGTACCGTAAGACCAACCGGAGCGATAATCGAAAGTACGGCGCCCGCAACCCCCAATTTGCCGATCAGCAAGCCCGTACCAACGGTATACAATCCGCCCAGCAGACTATATAGCCAGAATTGGTTTGACGACTGATTTTTGTTCGGTAAAAAAGCGAGTTGTGCCATCGTTAATTAATGCCAGAAAAGAAGCGTTACGTAAGTATATCGACAGTATCAGCCCGACGAACTTTCTCCCAGGTTCCGGATTGATTGCCCCGCAGGTAGCGAATCAGACCAGCCAGCGCGCAAACGTTCATGAACGTGAAGTAGAACGGTA
This sequence comes from Spirosoma sp. KNUC1025, assembly GCF_045160025.1. Lineage (GTDB taxonomy): Bacteria > Bacteroidota > Bacteroidia > Cytophagales > Spirosomataceae > Spirosoma. The sequence continues at coordinate 6,909,131 of NZ_CP087139.1, read as the reverse complement.
CAAAAATGGCTTTCCAGCGCATCTGCCGCTTTTCGAGGACGTAGCCCAGCCAGGCGGCTCCGTAAAACAGAACCTGACCGGCCAGCAGAAGCCCCCAACCGGTAGCCCAGCCATCGCGAACGACCAGCCCGGCGTTGAGCAGAAAAATCAGGGGCAGACACAAGGGCGTAACAGCCCAGCGCATAACCCGGTGCGATACGTATTCGAACGTAAGCAGGCCATGCCGAAACGGATTTAGCAGATTCGTCAACCGGGCAATCGACTGAAAGCCACCGGCAGCAATCCGTATTTTACGTTTCTGTTCATCGATAATGGAAAACGAAGGCCGCTCCAGCGCGTAGGCTTCCGGTTCATACGCCACCCGATAACCCCGGCCCGCTATTTTTAGCGAAATGATAAAGTCGTCGAGAATGGTATCCGTTGAGACGGGCTCATAGAGTTCAGTCCGAACGGCAAACAATTCACCGGCTGCGCCCACAATGGTGTGCAGTTCGGCATCCCAGCGTTTTAACTGCGATTCATATTTCCAGTAGAGTCCTTCTCCCGATCCGGCAGCCGATTCGCTGTCTGTTGTCTGAATCCGCTTTTCGCCAGCCACTGCGCCAACCTGTGGGTCCCGGAAATGGCGCACAATGTTCCGAACCGCCTGCGGATTCAATTGCGTATTGGCATCCGTAAAAATGACGATGGGTGTTTTGATCTGCTGCATGGCGCGGTTCATGGCCGCTACTTTACCCCGACGTTCGCTGCCACCCAGCACCTCAATTGAGCTGCCATAGTGTGTACGCAGGTATTCATCGGAGCCGTCGGTCGACCCTTCGGTTACAAACAGATACCGGATTCGTTCGAGCGGGTAAAGCTGCCCTAGTGAGTTGGCCACTTTAGCCGGCAGGCAGTTTGCTTCGTTATAAGCGGGTACGATCAACGTAACATCCGGGGTGAAATCGTCTGAAAACGCCACCGCCTTCCGACGGGGTAGCACTTTGATAAGTCCCCAGACGACTATACCATAACCCAGGTAAGTGTAAATGACAAGTCCTATGCAGATAAGTAGCAGTAATTCCATATGCTGAGTACTGATAAAGCCCGATCAAGCGGCCACCGCCATGGGTGATGGTTTGGTTTCCGGCTGTTTAGTAGTCTTGTGGGTAAGATTCCAGATGATTGCTTCTTTGATGGATTTTAAATACGTCGGTTGCCAGGGTAACGAAAACTGGATCAGCGACTTAGGTAAAGCCAGGCCAAAGTAATACAGGTAAAAAACCACCAAGGGCAGGCCCGTTACGTTCCGACGCATGAACCACAGTCGATTGCGGGTATGGTAATACACCTTCATTGGGTTCATTTTACCAACACTCATGGATTCGCGATGAAAAATCAGGGCCTCGGCCTGATAATAAATCTCAAAGCCCTCCCGCCGAATTCGTGCCGACCAATCCAGTTCTTCGTAATAGAGAAAAAAGCTGTCGTCCAGCGAACCCGCTCGTTTCAGTACGTCACGACTGACCAGCATGGCAGCCCCGTGAGCAAAATACGTTGGGCCTGACTGGTCGTGCTGCCCTTTGTCTGTTTCCATCAGCCCGATGGCCCAGGTCTGACCCCGGTACGGATTCAGCGGATGATAACCAGCGTACTGAATAACCGTAGGCTGGTCGTGATAGCGTATTTTGGGACACACGACACCGATGGCTGAATGCTGCTGAAAGGGAGCCAGGAGCTGTTCCAGTAAATTTGGCGTGACAATCGTATCGTTATTCAGTAAAAAATAATACTCGCCTTTTGCGTGTCGGATACCCAGGTTGTTGCCTCCCGAAAACCCCAGATTTTCGGGGCTGACAATTACCTTTACGTTCGGGTAATTTCCCTGCTCGATACGGGCTGTCGGGTCTTCCTTCGATCCGTTATCCACAACAATGATTTCATAGTGTGGATAGGTCAGGGAGCGGGTCGACTCCAGCATGTCGCAGGTTACCACCGCCTGATTGTAGTTGATGGTAATGAGCGAAATCAGGGGGAGCGCGTTTATACGTTTTCCTTCTGCCATACTGCCTTGAGAGTTTTCAAGAGAATGAGCATGTCTGTACGGAAGGAGTAGCTTTTGGCATAGAGTACGTCGAGCTGAATCCGTTCCTGATCCGATACGCTGGCTTTGCCACGCTTCATCACCTGCCAGAGCCCGGTAAGACCAGCGGGTGCTGCAAATCGCCGGTTATAACCGATAACCGTCAGTTTCTCAGCCTCATAGAGGGGGAGTGGCCGGTTGCCAACAAACGACATATCGCCCCGCAGAATATTATAAAGCTGAGGCAGTTCGTCGATGCTGGTGTTCCGTAGTATTTTGCCCAGGCGCGTTACGCGGGGATCTTCCTTAAACTTCGAAAACATGGCCTTAGCCTTCTGCTCCTGCTGGTGAAGCGTTTCGCAGATCTGTTTCTGGTCCATGAACAAGGGCCGCTGGCACTCGGTGTTGGCTAGCTGGCAGATTTCGCATCGCTCATCAACGGGTTTTTCGGCCGTCGGTTTGTTGTACATATTATGAGCCGCCATGCTGGCCAGCATTTTATCGGCATCGGTCCGCATGGTGCGAAATTTGTACATATCAAATATCTTGAACCCCGTTCCGACACGTTTGGAGCTATAGAAAATCGGGCCTTTTGAGTCAAGCTTGATCAGAATGGCCACAACGACCAGTATGGGCGACGCCATTGCCAGTATGAAAAAAGAAAGCCCGATATCGAACAGCCGCTTGCCAATTGGAATGCGGATCGATGGCGACTTCGCCGTGATATGCCCTTTTTGATCGTATTCTTTTTCTGAATCAAGTAGTTCAGGCGTAGCCGAAGGTCTTCTGCTTCGTAGTTGTGCGGAAATGCGTCAATCACATATCCCTGGAACGGCTGGGCCGACAGGTCAATACCAGACCGGTCGGTTAGCAGTACAACAGGAAGTCTGGTCACACTACGGTTCGAGCGTAAGCCATTCAAAAAAGGAACGCTATCCAGTTCATCGTTATACAGAATCAGGTCGATGGCTGCTTTTTCGTTCAGATGGGCCAGAGCGGATTTACCATCCGGAACATTAATTACGTCAGCCTGCGACTGAAAGGCCTGCTGGAATGACTGAACCTGCTGATTGTCATTCTCAACATAAAGAATTCTTAACGGTGGGTTACTCTGGTTTACTCCTTGCATGATTGTCGGAAATAATAGGTTTCTGGTAATCAGCTATGGCTTGATGATAAGCCGGTATTGGCTTCCGTTCGACGTAATACGCTTAGAATTTTGGCTTTAACCTCGTTTGGGTTGAACGGCTTAACGATGTAGTCGTCGGCTCCCAGGTTGAAGAACTTAATGCGGGTATCGCTATCTGAAAAGGACGACAGGATAATGATGGGCAGTTTATGAAAGCGCGGGCTGGCCCGCAACATACCCAGCAGGTCTTTACCGTCCATGTGCGGCATTTGAATATCCGACAGAATGATATCGACTGGGTTGCCCGCTTCCATCCACGATAAGGCTTCGATGGCATTCTCCGTAGTGGTAACCTCAAAATCGTCTTTCAGCGTCTGGCGTAGAATTTTCCGCATAAACGCATCGTCTTCAGCAATTAATACGTGGTAAATGGACTTCATAGCAAGAGTGTAAATAAAGAATGTTGTATAATAGTATATTGATTATCAGTTGTTTAATACGTATCGATGTCGTCTGTCTTCAATCCGTTACGTTATTTTGCATACACGTCAAGTATAGATATGGCAGTAGAGCAGCCTGGCTACATCCATCGGCAACCAGAGGCTGTTGATGGTAAACTAGTTATAGTAAGAGATTATAAAGATTACTCATTAGCTCTGACGGCTCAACCGGTTTTGGGTGTAGCCATCAGAGCTATGGTGTATAAGTTACTTCGGCAGGATTAACCAACGAAAGCGACTAGCCGTATGCTTAGATATACTACTTATTTTCAAAACGATAACTAACTCAATAGTGTCATTTAGTTTTCTACTTCAAATATAAGTAATTATCTACATACTCACTATATCATATATTAAATGTTTGTTTTTGTTAAAAAAAATTGAATTTTGTTAATTTGATTTTATCACTTTTCGTACAACACGTTCCTGGCCGTGTTTTATTTCAACCAGGTAAACACCAACCGGTAAATGGGATAGATCAACTTGTCCGAAAAACTGATTGCCCACTTTGTTGATCTTCGTCTCCTGATGTAACCGGCTCAGGCTGGCGTCGAATATGTTGATGTTAATGGCAGCATCAGAAGGCCGCTCCGCCTGAACAATGATGAAATCGGCAGTAGGATTCGGAAAGACCCGCACTACTTCGTCCAGACTTTTTACATCCGTCTGCGCCAGCACCGATTCTGCTTTTCTGGCGTTTGGTGCTACGTCGCCGGCAACAACAAACGCAGGGGTTTCGGTAACGGTAAGCTGCAATTTGCCCTGGTTGGTATTCAGGATTTGCAAATCCATATCGTTGCTGCCTGCTTTGGGGCGATAAATCCGGGCCTGGGTAGCGTTGCCAAGGTCCAGCGTGTATGAAGCAGTACGTCCTATTTCATCCGGCACTACCAGTACGTAAGCCGACCGTCCATTCAGTTCATAGCGGTCTACGATTGGGTCGCGGCCAATCGTTTCTTTGTAGCTATACTCACCAAATAGTTTTTTGGTCTGGTACATGTAATCAGCGGCTGGCCGACGAGTCATGTTATCGCCATTTGCCAGGCCCGACGTACCGAACATGCCACCCGTTGAGTTGTCGTCGTAGAGCTGGTAGAAAAACAGCTTTTCGATACCCAGTCGGGCATACATCAGCGATGTCCGTAAAATCCAGTCGCCCTGTGTCTCAAGCGCCGTTTTATTCCCGATGGGGATGGCGCGAAGCGGGCTACCCTGATTGACATCATAGCCTGCTTCCGTGATCCAGACGGGCATATCGTACGACTGGCTGTGAGCCGTTTGCCGGAAATCCTCAGCGATCCGATTGATGGGCGTTACCTCAGGCGCGGCACCACGCGTAGAAGACCCGCTCTGCGAGGATGACGTATTGTCGGAATACATATGGTAGTTTATGATATCCCAGCACAGGTTTACGCTGCCGTCGGGCTTGTAACCCCGGTACTGTTTGCACCAGTCGATCATGCCTTTCAGGTAATCGGAACCAATAGAAGCCGACGCTAACCCCCCAATTACCACTTTGATAGTTGGGTCGGCATTTTTGACCCCCACGCCGGGGCCCATGCTGTTTTTATGACCATCATAAAACGCCGACAGGTTTGCCGCATATTCGCGGGCGGTCTGGTACGCTTTACGACCTTTCCACCACTTGTCCCGTTCGTTGTCGCACTCGATGTATTTGATAAGGCCAAGCCCGATTTTAATCGTATTTGGGTTGTCGCCTGTCCAGCGGGGGGTTGAATGGACACTCAGCAGGGCTGGATTTACGTTCGGATTGCTGCCATAGCGAGCTATGTACTGAAAGCCCATCTTTGCCTGTTCCAGATAAGAATTCGGGTCCGAGAAATCTTTGCCGAATCGAAGCGGTGTATTTTCGCCATCACGCTGATCTGCCGGATACGTATCGACCATCCAGTCGGGAATTGTTTTCAGGCAGGCTAGCACTTCAATGCCTTCGGCTTTACAGCGTTCATAAATGGCGTCGTAGTTCCAGCCTCCGCTCATGGTCGGATTGTATGAATAGCTGCCTTCTGCCTGCTCCAGTTTATTCCAGTCCATATAATGGCGAATGCCGGAAAAACTTTTCACGACGTTCATTTTGTCTTCGTTGATTTTCCAGGGCGAGTTGCCATCCTCGAAATTCCATTCGTAGGCATTGACACCCAGCATATCCTTCAACTTTACTTCTTTTACCGGAGCAGAAGTCCGTGCCTGCCCCGACGGCGTATACGCGCCATAGAGTTCCATCTCAGTCGGGAAAGCGCCCCAGCTGTTGATAACCAGATAGCGGGCGTTGCTGATGGGTTGATCCAGCTTGAACTGGGCATTACCCGTGGTGGATCGATTGGGGTATGGACCCACCCAGGTTCCGTACAGTTGTCCGGTAAACGTAGCGATAGGAATACGCTCCCAATCACTGGTAATGATCGACAAGGTCAATGGGGTTGCCGAAAAATTACCTACGAAGTCATAGAATCGTAAGCTTTCGATGGTCATCGACTCTCCATCAAGCAGAGGATAATACGAATCATAATTGGGTAGAACTTTACCCCAGCCTGTTTCAACCGTTACGTTCGTGACACCATCAAATAAGCCATCCAGCCCATTGCTTGCATTGTTGAGCTGATACCAGCGTTTTGGATCAATCGGAATTTTCTTGTCAGCTGCCAGTAACGATGTCATACGTACTGTCTGAATCTGAGACACGTTCGCAGCCGCCAGAAATGATGGAGAAGCTGCCTGTGAGGCCGTTATGGTGGCAGTTCCCGCACCGACAATCGACGCTTTCCATAAACCGGAACCGTTGGAAACGGACACAACGGACGGATCGGATGAGGTAAACGTAACAGGCGTTTCTGTATTGGTGCTTGTTGCCGTCAGGTTGAACTCGCCATCATCCGTCGTTTTCTCAGCCAGAGCCGCAAACGAAATGACAGCAGGCGAAAGCACTATGCCGCCTTCCGTTACGTTCAGCCAGTTGAAGTTGAATGATCCGCTCACCACATAAATACGTAGGGTTTGACTGCCAGCGGCCAGCGTGGCCGTGGTGCTGACGGTCGACCAGTTCTGCCAGCCCCCCGTGCGAGGCACATCCACCCCTCCCAGCACACTGCCCGACTCAGTACGAATCTCGATGCGGCCATTGCCGTAGCTGTTGGCCACCCGGAAACTGAACGTATACAGCCCCGCCGTGCTCACCTTGACATTGTAGTCCATCCAGTCCCCATCATCGATGTAGCCCAGATTCACCCCACCCCCCTCATCGCTGGTCGACTCGGGCCGCACATCGGTGGCCACATCGAAACTCTCCGCTTCGAGCTTGGCTGGCAACGGGCGGCTTTCGGCCGCTTCCAGCCAGTTGATGTTCCAGTCGCCCTGCACGGCCTGAAGCCGCAGCAGCTGGGTGCCGGCACTCAGGTGGGTGGTGGTGCTGATGGTCTGCCAGCTCTGCCAGCCCCCCGTGCGGGGTACTGCCAGCGAGCCCAGTACGTTGCCCCCTGCCGAGCGCAGCTCAAAACGGGCCGCGTCGCTGTAGGCATTGGCCACCCGGAAGCGCAGGGTGTAGACCCCGTCGTGGGGCACGGTCACGTTATAATCCAGCCAGTCACCGGCATCGATCCAGGTGATGTCGAGGCCCCCCCAGTGTCGACGGTGGGTTCACTCTGAATCCCCTGCATGGCAAAGTAATCCTCAGCTTCTATGCGACTCAATATATTTTGCGCAGCTAACGGTAAATCAACTTCTAACCAGTTGAAGTTGAACGATCCGCTCACCACATAAATACGTAGGGTTTGACTGCCAGCGGCCAGCGTGGCCGTGGTGCTGACGGTCGACCAGTTCTGCCAGCCCCCCGTGCGAGGCACATCCACCCCTCCCAGCACACTGCCCGACTCAGTACGAATCTCGATGCGGCCATTGCCGTAGCTGTTGGCCACCCGGAAACTGAACGTATACAGCCCCGCCGTGCTCACCTTGACATTGTAGTCCATCCAGTCCCCATCATCGATGTAGCCCAGATTCACCCCACCCCCTCATCGCTGGTCGACTCGGGCCGCACATCGGTGGCCACATCGAAACTCTCCGCTTCGAGCTTGGCTGGCAACGGGCGGCTTTCGGCCGCTTCCAGCCAGTTGATGTTCCAGTCGCCCTGCACGGCCTGAAGCCGCAGCAGCTGGGTGCCGGCACTCAGGTGGGTGGTGGTGCTGATGGTCTGCCAGCTCTGCCAGCCCCCCGTGCGGGGTACTGCCAGCGAGCCCAGTACGTTGCCCCCTGCCGAGCGCAGCTCAAAACGGGCCGCGTCGCTGTAGGCATTGGCCACCCGGAAGCGCAGGGTGTAGACCCCGTCGTGGGGCACGGTCACGTTATAATCCAGCCAGTCACCGGCATCGATCCAGGTGATGTCGAGGCCCCCCCAGTGTCGACGGTGGGTTCACTCTGAATCCCCTGCATGGCAAAGTAATCCTCAGCCTCAATACGACCGGGTAGAGAGGCCGCAATTCGGTGACTAAGCTCACGAGTCCGGTCTAATTTGTTTGGTAACAAAGCACCCAAGCTGGTCTTAAACATGATAAAAACCAGTAAAATTTGTACAGTTACAGTAGATGTTATCTTTTCCATTTAGCAGCCTCTTAGTATTAATTGTTCCTAAAACTAGCTTTTCTTAAACAAAGAAGTTAATTTTAGGGGAATTATATATTAAAAGGATGTCTATTTTGTTTAGCTTTGATTCTCTACGTTATTTTTCTGCAGAAATCATCAATTCTCTACAATCTCTATTTATACAATGTTTTTTTTGATAAACATTGCTTGGCTTTTAGTTGCTGGCTATCTGACATTTAACGTTCTGTATTTAGTTGTGTCGGCCTTAGCGGGTCGTTTGGGCAAGGCAGATGACCTACCCCTTACTACTACTGTCGATCAGCTCAGGCGTTTTGCCGTGCTGATTCCGGCTTACAAAGAAGATTCGGTTATTCTGGGATCCGTTCTGGCTAATCTTCAGCAGGATTACCCCGCTGATCGATATGATCTGATTGTGATCGCTGATTCGTTTCTTCCCGAGACACTGAAAACGCTTTCCCAGTATCCGATTAAGGTTATACCGGTTCATTTTGAGCAATCGACGGTGCAAAAATCCATTTCGTATGCGCTGAATTCGTTGCCAGAGAACGAGTATGATATTGTGCTCATCTCGGATGCTGATAACCACATGGCCCCCGATTTCCTGAAGCGAATCAATCAGGCGTTTAGTCAGGGCTGGCGCGTTGTACAAGGGCATCGTACGGCCAAGAATACAAATACGAGTGTGGCTGTTTTTGATGCCATGAACGAAGAGATCAACAATAATCTGTTTCGGGCAGGGCAGCGGGCACTTGGTCTGTCGGCTTCGTTGATCGGGTCAGGTATGGCATTTGAACCCGTATTAATGAAGCGCGCTCTGAATCAGATTCAGACGGTAGGCGGGTACGACAAGGAACTTGAAATGTTGCTGGCCGTAGCAGGGATTCGAATCGGGTACTTGCAGGATGCTATCATATATGACGAAAAAGTTCAAAATGTTGCAGTGTTCCAAAGACAACGTACTCGGTGGATAGCGGCCCAATTGTATTTTATCAAAGCCTATTTCAAAACAGGCATTCAACAATTGGTACGGGGTAATGGGGAAGCATTCAATACGTTGGTTAAATCGCTATTGTTTCCCCGAATGATCCTTCTGGCTGTTCTGGGCCTGATGGCCCTCATTAGTTTGTTGGTCGGTGGCCAGTCGATGCTCTTGTTTGCCTGGGGGCTGCTTGGCTTATTGATGGCCAGCCTGTTCATTTCGATCCCGGCAAGTTTGTTTCAGAAAATAACGGTTCGCGACTTTATGGTGCTGCCCGTGCTGATTTTCAGTATGTTTCGGTCGCTGCTTAATTTTAAACAGGCGGGTAAGAAGTTTTTACACACTCCTCATGCCGAGACGTCCAAACCAGGCTGATGTCTTTTCCGATACAATAGACTGCGCGCGGGATTATAAACTGGCAATTGCTTCAACCGTCAGGGCAAAAATGAATAGCCTGTACATGTTGAAAAACTGAACACTTTCAGCGACTTGCTCCCCGTTTACAGCCTGGTAGCTCCGCTTAGAATGGCGCAGTGCAATAATGAACTCAAGTACTAAAATAGCTGGAAACAAAAGGAACATTTTCATCGCCGTGTCTGCTGTTAAATGAATTTGATAGGATGAAATTAGTAGCCCTGGGAAGCCAGTTTCCTTGTTTTTCGATGAATAGCAGGATTTCCGCGTTTTTTGACGAAAAGTAGCGGTAAAGCTGCCGACGATTTACAAGCCGTCTGGAAATAAAACGAAGGGTATATAATAGATAGTTACTATACCACTTAGTATATTTACTACAAATGTATATTCTCTAAGACGGCTTATTGTTTGTAAAATATTTACTTTTTGAGGGAAATAGTTCTTAGAAATGGATCTAAGTAGTCTTTATGAGCTGTGTGCTCACCTGCGATATGAGAGTTGAGGAGATAGAGCTTTTGACTCAGTCCGTTCACCAGGAACGTGAAGCCCGTCAGCACGCGGAGAGACAGTTAGCGGAAAAAATCAAGGAACTCAACGAGGCCAACGAGCGGTGTCGGCTGCTGAATGATACACTTACCCAGCAACTAGAGGAAAAAGTACAGGAGTTACAACGTAGTGATCAGGAACATCGTCAATTGATCGAATCAGTTCAGGATATTATTTACAAAGCAGAACCCGCTGATGGCACTTTTACGTACGTAAGTCCGGTGGTCAAACGACTACTGGGCTATACGGAAGAAGAGCTGTTAGGTAAGCCTTATAGCATTCTGGTTGTTCCGGAATATAGGGAGGCTTTACAGGAATTTTACATCAATATGCTGCGCGAACGGGTAGACCATACGTACCGGGAATTTCCGGTTCTCTGTAAAGATGGAAGCCGGCGGTGGATCGGGCAGACAGTTCGGCTGGTGATACAGGAAGACGGAGCGCGTGAACTCGTAGCGGTTGCCCGGGATATATCGGATCGGAAGAAAGCGGAAGATGCCCTGGTGAGTGCGCAAATCCGGCTGGCTGCCGTCATCTCCAGCTCCCTGTCGGCGGTGATGGTTGAGGATGAAAATCACGCTATTGTACTGATCAATCGCCCTTTCTGCGAATTGTTTAGATTAGATACGCAAGCATTGCAGCAGGAGGGCACTAGCCGTTCAATCTCTTTTCAGCAACTGGCACATCTCTTCGAAGAACCCGAAAAAGCAACAAAGCGTATCGATGAGCTTCTTCGAAATCAGCAGGTTGTCATCGGAGAAGATATCTGCATGGCGGATGGACGTCGGTTTGAGCGCGATTTCATCCCGGTTTTCCGGGATGAACAGTACATGGGGCATCTGTGGCGCTATACAGATGTAACCGACAAATTTCTGGCTCGCGAGCAGCTGCGAAAAAGCGAGGAAAAGTACCGGGGCATTATGAACAACATGGAACTGGGCTTGCTCGAAGTAGATAATAATCAGGTTATTGTTCGGGCTTATGAGCGGTTTGGGCAGATGTTGGGCTACTTGCCCGAAGAGTTGATTGGTCAGAATGCCTCCGATCTGTTTCCGGTTCCGGAAGCCCTCGCGATTCTGAAACAGCAGCAGGTATTACGTAGTCAGGGCGTAGCCTCATCCTACGAAATTCCGTTGCGCCATAAGAATGGATCGGTGCTATGGATGCTGATCAGCGGAGCGCCAATTGTGGATGAAAGTGGAGAAATTGTTGGGTCGATTGGTATCCATTACAACCTCACCGAACGGAAGCAACTGGAAATGGCGGTGGAGCAGGCTCATAAACAGGCGGAGGAGTTCCGACAGGCCGAAAAGCAGTTTCTGGCCAATATGAGCCACGAAATCCGCACACCCCTGAATGCCATCATCGGCATGACGCACCTGTTGTACGATACGCGGCCAAGTAAGGAGCAGTTAGAATTTCTGGATATCATCCGATCATCCGCCGATTTTCTGCACTCCCTGATCTCCGACTTGCTGGATATGGCCAAAATTGAAGCCGGTCGGGTTGAAGTAAATCGACAACCGTTTGATCTGGTGGGGCTGCTACGTAGTCTGCAGAAGATATTTCAGATGCGGCTTCAGAAGCGGAACATAAGCATGGACGTAATGCTCGATGCGCAGATCACGGGCAAATACATTGGCGACGAGCTTATGCTGAATCAGATTTTATTGAATCTGCTTGGCAACGCCGAAAAGTTTACGGAAGAGGGCTCCGTTGTGCTGATGGCTAAGATTCGGAAAAAAGAGACAGGTCGTGTCTGGATTGAATTTCAGGTATCGGATACAGGTATCGGCATACCTAATGATAAACTGGGACGAATATTCCAGAAATTTCGGCAGGTAAGCCCCCACGGACACAAGCATAAGGGCACGGGTCTCGGGTTGGCCATCACCAAAGAGCTCATCGAACTGCAGGAGGGGAAGATATCGGTACGTAGTAAAGAAGGCGAGGGCACTACGTTTATATTTAGTATCCCCTATACGGAGGCAATGGCAGAAGACCCGCAAACAAAGACCGATTCGCTCAACCAAAGGTTGGATAATATTGAAAACATGTCTATTCTGGTAGCCGAAGATAACCTCATGAATCAGCGGTACGTTAGTGGGTTGCTGAAAAAATGGGGAGTAACCTTCACTATCGCCAATGATGGGCAGCAGGCTGTAGATCTATGCAAGAAGCAGAAATTTGATCTGGTTCTGATGGACATTCAAATGCCCGTACTGGATGGTTACGAAGCTTCGATTGCCATCCGCTCCATTGACAACCTCAATCAGCAGGTTCCCATTATTGCCTTAACGGCATCGGCTATGCTGGACCAGAAAGAAATGTCGGTGAAAGTGGGGATGAATGGGTTTCTGTCGAAACCATTTTCGCCTGATAAATTGCTGGAAGTTCTCAAACTATATGCCAGCGAAAAACAGTCGATGGTAACCAATAAGAATCCATCGGTCGATCTGGCTGAAAGTCAGTCACTGGATTATGGCCGGCTTGAGGAATTGTACGGCGATGATGTCGACTATGCGGCCAGTATCTTCGACATGTTCCTGGAATCCGTAGTGACGGAGTTTGATACGTTCGAGCCGCTTATTCAGCAGCAAAACTGGTCTGAAGTACGTAAACTAGCCCATAAACTGAAGCCTGGACTGGCTATGGTGGGTTTATCGGATCTGGAAGCCATGATGATTCAACTGGAGGACATGACGAAATCAGAACCCGATCCGGCTGTCGTTCAGAATCTCTGGCAAACCTTTCGCGCTAATTTCAATAGCCGACAACCGTTATTGCACGCTCAATTACAGAACTACCTGACAAAAAAATAAGCTATGCAACTTAAATGTATAGTTGTCGATGATGATATCATGTCGCGCAAATCATTGCAGCGTTTGTGCGAACAGCACGAATCGCTTGATTTGGTGGCCGTTTGCGAAGATGCGACACAAGCCCTGGAATTATTATCAAAAGAAGACGTAGACCTGATCTGGCTCGATGTTGAAATGCCCGTATTGTCGGGCTTCGATCTGCTGGAACGGCTGCCAACAACACCGCAGGTGATTCTGACAACTACCAAAACCGAATATGCATTTGATGCCTTTCAGTATCAGGTAACTGACTATCTGAAAAAGCCAATTACGCAGATTCGCTTCAAAATGGCGGTGGAAAAGGCGCTGGAACTGGAAGCTCGTTCGAAGAGCGTACGTGCACAGCCGGGCGATCAGAAAGCTATCTACGTAAAGGCCGAAGGCCGCTACATTCGTGTGCCGTACGATTCGATTCTGTACATTGAAAACATGGGCGATTACGTAAAAATTGTAACGACCAATCAGACATTTGTGGCCTATACCACCATGAAATCGCTGGAAGAAAAGCTGGGATCTCAATTTTTACGCGTGCATCGATCCTACATCATTCACCTCGAAAAAATTGTCGATATCGAAGAGAGTAATCTGGTCGTTTCCACCAAAGTGATTCCGATAAGCCGGGCCAACAAAGCCGAATTAATGAACCGCCTGAACCTGCTGTAATTTCGGTTTCCCCGTTGGTAGCGTACTGGCCATTGAGGTAGCTGATTTTGGCGAATTTATGACGACACCCCGTATTTCCTGATATCGTTCCTGGATCAGATCAAATGCTTCCTGCTGCCATTCTTCCTGATCTGGCTGGACCAGTGTGGTTAATTCGGTAATCAGAACGGGCTTTTGCTGAATACCATACACTTTATGGCGCCTGATCGTCTTATGCAGCGGTTGATAAAGGGTGGCAAATGAATGGCTTTCTTTATCAGGGGCCAGGGAAGGATTATTAACAACTCTCAAGCCGATCCAGTCAACATACTCTTTTCCCGGACAGAAAAATGAGATCGTACCAGGGAAAGTTGGGCACCAGAGCCAGGTAACATTCGTGACATTATTCGATTGACAGAAACGGACCAGATACCGGAACGTATCGCGGTAGGTTGCCAGGAGTGTTTCTTTCTGTGTACCCCAGACCAATGTTGTGTCGTCGAAAAAAGGAGCAAATGCCAGCAGAACCGGCCGGTTATAGTGTTTGATTCGACGGACAAACTTCGTAAGTGCCGGGTCGTGTTTTCCAAGATGAATGTCCTGCAAAAACATTTGAATGCCTGTATCTGACCGGCTTGTCAGGGCAGGTTCCAGGTAGAGAAGCGGCAATTCGTTGGGTTGCATACTCCAATCCGGGCCAATAGCAGCCTTATCAGTTCTAAGGGGCCATCTCAGGTGATGTGGAGCAATAAATGACGCCTGTGGATCAGCCGATCGATGAGCTGACAGAGCTGCCTGGTTATAATAAAACGGCTGAGAAGTCGCGTATTTCACATCACCGCTTAATCTACCAAAGGTTTTCTGATACGTATTGACAAGGAAAATCGTGGTGATGGCAATCAGGCCTCCGTATAGCGGAACAGCGTATGAGCGTAAATTGCCGTAAACTTTGTACTGAATTCGCCAGATAGTAATCGATTGTTTCCAGCGATGTGATCGACGAAAGGAACTGTGCTGGATTCTATGTTTAACGGAAGCAAGTAGTTTCTCCTGTCCGATGAATACGTTCATGCCCAGAATAAACGCATTGATCAGCCCAAAGCCAACCATCATAAGTACGTATATGTTATTTATAGCCAACAGGCCATAATAATATATACTATAGCTAATAGCCCCTAGGGTAACAAGCCCCATGATAATATTGGGCAGGCAGAGGAGGAAGTTATTCTGAGGCTTAGCATTTTTAGGCGTTGGCAGATAGGGGACATCAACGCGAAACAGCGTATAGAAAAAGCCCATTGTATAAACCCACCAGATACCGCTCGTAAGAAATCCACCAATTATGTAGATGCCCTGTTCATGCTTTTCGATCAGCCATCGCTGCGCGTACTGCCGAATCAGAAAGGAAATCGCCAGCAAAGGAATGTAGGCCAGAGCCAGCCACTGCAACTCCATTTTTAGCGGAAGCTGCATCATGATCAGCGAAAAAATTGGAATCAGCAGGTTGATAAACTGGACAATTCCGTTCAGATAATACAGAGGAACTGTTAAGTAATGAAGCCGCTGCCGCCAGGTTAGTTGGCTAAATACGCGGGGATAGGTCGTTACTAACAGTTCGAGCGTACCCCGGGCCCATTTTAATTGCTGTTTGCAGTACGCGGCCATCGTGTCAGGTACCAGCCCATATGAGAGTGGCAAGGGTACGTATACCGACTTCCATTTTTTGGCATGCAGCAGCATAGCTGTGTGCATGTCTTCAGAAAGGCCCGCGGCATGACCGCCAATCGAATCCAGCGCAGCCCGCCGGAACGTACAGTTTGCACCAATTGCCTGAGCTGTACCGTAATGACCCATGCAGGTCATCAGGGGACCATAAAAATTGTACGTCTGCTCGGTTGCCCCAAAAGCTATCAAACTTTTTTTACGGTTGGAGTAGGCTTGTACGCATTGAACGAAGCCTATTGCCGGATCTTCAAAATAAGGAAGCACACGATTCAGAAAATCAGGTACAGGCACATGGTCCGGGTCCAGAACGAGGCATATTTCGCCGGTGGCCTGCTGTAAAGCGTTGTTAATGTTACCGGCTTTGGCGTCTTTCTTGTTGGTGCGGGTTACGTGCCGCACGCCGAGCTGCTCACAAACCTGACGTAGATACGGGTCGTCGGCTTCGTCACACAAGTACGTAGTGTGGGGGTAGTTGATTGCCTGAATCGCCTTTAGCGTTTTAACGATCATTTCGTAAGGTTCACCCGCACAGAAGGTTGTCAGGATGTCTACGGTCCAGGTTTTCGTCACAGCCGGGGGGTAGGTGGAATTACCTCCCAGTAGTGATACCACTCGTGCAACAGCCGTAAAAGTTTGTATATGACTGTAATGCTTAGCAACCCAAAAAGCCAGGAATAGCCCCGATTCTCCGGTTTAAAAAAGAAGAGTACAAACGCAAATAGGAACAGGATACCTGTCAGAATCAATACTCGGATAACTACAATTTCTTTTTTATCAGTAATAGAATTATTAATCTTATTATATAGATGCCTGATCATATGTTTTGTACTAATCCAAGATAGGAAACTATAAATCTATAGTATGTAATTATAGCTGTATGCCGTTAAAATTACGAAGAAATAAGTTAATGAAGCTTAATAACTAATGCGATATCCCTCTATTTACTAAGAGGTTGGCGTAGGAAGTACGTATTTTATTAAATTTGCATTAATACTGTACTTTAGATAGATTGGGGTGTTATACGGATAGAATGCCTATTATGCTTTTATATTTTTCAACTATTTATCCATGAAGTTTATTGTATTTTTAGTAGGTATACTTATTAGTCTCTCCTTTGAACAATGTAATAAAGCCAATTCCAATAAAAATTATCAATCTAATCGTCCTGCAAATAGTAAATCGACTGTATTGTACAAAACAGATACTGGCTGGAATTTAATGAGAAATGGGAAACCCTTTTTCATTAAAGGCGCTGGTGGTTTTAATCAGTTTAAACGCTTAAAGGAAGCTGGTGGTAATTCCATTCGAATCTGGGAGGATCACGATGCCGCGCGTATTCTGGATCAGGCGCAGGCGCTGGGATTGACCGTCATGTTTGGCTTATGGGTCGAGCGGGATCTGGACGGATTCGATTATTACGATGAAGAAGCAGTTGCCAAACAATTTGAACGCATCCGTAAAATAATCGTGAAATACCGAAACCATCCAGCGCTGCTGATGTGGTGTGTGGGCAATGAATGGAATTTACGGGCAAAAAATATAGGGGTTTATGATGAGGTCAACCGGATCGCGAGTATGATCCATGAGCTTGATCCGCATCATCCGATAACGACGGCCATTGGCACAACTCAGGCACGTACTATCTGGCTTATTAAAGATCGTTGCCCGGCCATTGATATTATATCTTTTAACGTATATGGGGCGCTGTATCAGCTAAGTGATGTTCTGAAAGAAGCGGACTGGACTGGGCCGTATATGCTTTCGGAGTTTGGAACGCTGGGGCACTGGGAATCAAGAGTTGCCCGCTGGCAGGCGCCTATAGAACTGCCCTGGCAGAATAAGATCGATTTTATTAAGAAAAATTATCTGAAATACATCGGTTCCCAGCCGCCCAACTGCCTGGGCGCTTATATGTTTTACTGGGGCAACAAAGAAGAAGGGACGCATACATGGTACAGCTTTTTCGATGCAGAAGGCAACGAAACTCCTTTTGTAGAAACGATGCAGCAACTGTGGAGCGGACGGCTTCCTAAAAATCTGGCACCCGAAGTTGGTAAAATAGAAGTAGATGGAATTGATTCGACGTACCGTTCATTTCCGGCTTCGGCTACCCTGCATCAGGCACGTATTACAGCCTCAGACCCCGAGAAGGACTCATTGTCTTATTACTGGGAAATTAGGCCGCAGGCCGCTCTCATTAACCAGTACGACTATATGGACGTCAGCTTAATGCCAACCGAAGGATTAATTGCCTCAGCAAAACGGCCGGAAACTTCATTTCGTTTGCCGTCAGTTGCTGGTCAATATCGATTATTTGTCTACGTTTATGATGGTCACAAACACGTAACGTCGGCTAACATACCGTTTCTGGTTGGCCGACGTGTTCAGTAACAGAATTGCTAACCCATTCTCCCGCCCAGCCTACTGAATTCCATCAATCGGATTCCCCACCTTCAACAGATAATCCGATTGACGAAATAAAAACGTTACGTCATTCGGCCTGAATGATACCGCTCAACGTGATTCATTAGGGCGCTTCTGTCTGGCTGACGGTCTGCCCATTGACCAGCGACCAGTTGTTATCGAAAAAGCCTGCTTTTCGAATTCCTTTAATCCCATCGCGGAGCATGGTCAGGTCGAAAATCATAAAGTCAGGAAATCCGCTACCGCCCGCAAAATATTGGTTTGCATCCGTTGCTTTCAGACCAGGCAACCCCGTTCCGGTTATAACAGCTACCGACGCCGTTGGGCTGTCGGACCGAGGCCAGGTAAAATACGCCCCGAGCGTTTGGCCTGTGTAGCGTTCATTCCCGATGGTTATCTGACTCCGATTTACCTGCACAGGACAGTTCGCCAGCAGTTTAGCCCATGCCCGATTGGTAGCCGAATTGCCGTAAAGAACTATGCCCCGATCAGCGTACTGGCCAGCGATAAACTCTTTGTCGGTAATCATATCAATGGCGCCGTTGCCCCGGTAGTACCAGGTTTCGGCATCATAACGAGCTTTGTTATACGCCCAATTGTTCTCATCCGGCGTACCCGATGTTCCGTAAACAAATACCATTCGGTTGTTGAAAGGCTCTTTGAACGTACCGTTACGGTGCGGCCCTTTTTGTTCAATGGGTGGTTTGCTGCCCACTTCCCATTGCACTTTTCGAGAAAGGTATAGTTTATCAGCCGCGCCTTTAACCGTGTAGCTGATCGTGTTGAGACTGTCGAGCGAAATCGAGACTGATTCGCCAGCTTGAAAATCGCTTAAGTCGAAGCTCAACAAAGCGACATTATCCGTAGTGCCGGTAATGCGTTTTTCTTTTTTATCGCGCTTTAGCTGTACACGGCTTAGCTGCATCGGCTGGAGTTGCTGCTCAACTGTCAGCCAGTGCATAGTTGATGAAATAGCGGGACTGGTTGTTGTAAAATCGATACTATGAACGGCGCTGTCGACCGGAATACGGTGCCCCCGAAAATAATCGAACAAAGGATTCCAGTCGACACTTTCATTTCCGTACCAGTGTGATCCTCCGGGATATTCGTAATACGAAAAATCAGGATGAAACGTACCGAGCAACTTCCGCATCTGCCGGGCGTATTCAACGGATACCGTACGGTCGGCGTCGCCATGCAGCACATAAACGCCCAGCGGCTTGTAGTTGGAAGCTAATGCCAGTACGTTGCTGGGATTGCTGGCTCTCAGCAGCAGATTCTCCATTGGCGTACCACCTTCTGTTGGAATTTTACCGTCGTGCGAACCGTAGTCGGCCAGCGTTGGGTAACCCGCGCAGGGAGCAATGGCCGCCCAGTTGCCAGGGAACGTAGCGCCCAGATACCACGTACCATGGCCACCCATCGAGTGGCCAGTGAGATAGATACGCTGTGGATCAGGCTTATACTGTTTTTTGGCGATGGCCAGTACTTCCAGCGCATCCAGCCGCCCCCAGTCTTCCCAGTTAAATCCCCGTGGGCGTCGATTAGTTGGGGCCACAATGACGCCCCAATCCTTAGGCCGGTAGGCGCGTGCCTGTCCGCTGGCTTCAACTCCTGCCCCATGAACAGACAACACCAGGGCAGGGGCCTTTCCATCGGGCTGTTGCTGAGGAGCTACGCCGTAATACTGAACGCTGCCATCGATTTTGCTGATGAATGTATAGTTCTGATGGCTGGAAGGCTCCACAGCCGACAGGCTGACTTCTTTTTCGTCGAGAGGTTTGCCACCCTGCAACAGCCGAATCTGTGCTTTTATGTCGCCTTTCTGCTTTACCCCGGTTGGATTGATTCGAAAGCCCACCTTACGCGTTGTCATGGACGCTACGGCCGATACGTCCGTTATGAGTGGTTTGCCCTCTAGCTCGCTCTGAATCTGTAAGTCTGTTAACGATTTGGCAGAGGTATTCACAATAACAACGGCGCCCCAAAGTGGGTCAGTCTGTTTACCAGCAACGATGCTGGGCAGGGTGGGATCTTCCGTATTCAGGCTTATGGGTTTATCCGGGAAAATCAGCTCTGTCATCAGCCCCTGATATCGGGAAAATTGCGACGTGCGTACGTAAAATTCATTACGTCCTTTTTTGAGCATAACCGGCACGTAAAGCCATCCACTCGCGTAGGGGTCACCTGCGTGCGGGGCGCCATTGACATAGACCATGTTGTGGCCGGTAGTATGAAGCAGAGCCGACTGTTCTTTATTCGAATCGTAGGTCAGATACAAATACCCGTTGTTAAAGGATCGCCCTCTGAATTTATGGTCTTTATCAGCCGACACCGCCTGCCATTTTACCTCCTGCGGGCTATCTGCTGATAAAGGTTGCCCTTCTGTTGGTGCCTGTAATTTGTTCTGATACAGCAGATAAGCGAGCTGATCAGTATAGAGTGCCTCGCGGCCATAGTGGTGGCAGGGACCAATGGACAAGCCCTGCGTAAAGGAGTGAACCGTTTGTGCGCAAACGGCATACGCAAACAGCAGGATAAATCCTGTAGTAAGGAACTGTTTCATAACGTAACGTCGGTCGTTTCGTGTTCGAGAAAAAGAGGAATCAGACTGAATCCATGGCGGTGTTCTTAAAAATCAGGGCTTAGTAATTGGCAAAAATGTTTTCCATTACGTAGGCGTGTGTGCCCAGCCATTTGGCCTTACCATTCAGCTGCGTCAGTTCGATCGTGATGTCATTCCGGAAATCGCTCAGGCAATATTTGCTGATGGCCTGTTCAATAGTATTCAGTATAAAATCAGCCGCACTCGTCAGCACACCATCGATGATAATCATTTCAGGATTAAACAGATTAATAGCTACGGCCAGGCCCTTTCCTAATTGAAAACCCGCATCGTGCAGAATATCAATGGCATACGAATCGCCCTGATGTGCGGCATTGATGAGTTCATCGATA
This sequence comes from Spirosoma sp. KNUC1025, assembly GCF_045160025.1. Lineage (GTDB taxonomy): Bacteria > Bacteroidota > Bacteroidia > Cytophagales > Spirosomataceae > Spirosoma. Next base: position 6,888,274 of record NZ_CP087139.1, on the reverse strand, counting down.
TCGATCTGCTCAACCTGATCCCGGAAACTGGCCAGTTTGGAAACCTGCCCGGCGAGTATATCCCGCTGCACCCGGCGAACCAGAGCCGAAGCCGACGTAATGGTGTTGAGACAGCCAATTTTACCGCAGTAGCATAGTTCGCCTTCCGGATCAACCTGAATATGCCCCAGCTCACCCGCAAAACCACTGGCCCCCTGGAAGACCTCGCCATTCACGATGATACCCAAACCCACACCCCAGTCGATGTTGATAGCCAGTACCTGTTTTTTGCCCTGCGCTCCTCCAAACCGGCTCTCGCCCAGTACGGTTGCTTTCGTATCATTAATCAGGTAAACCGGCTTATCAACCTGTTCCGAGAACCACTTCGTTAAGGCGTCTTCAGTCTGATTCAGCTTCTTGTACGTCAGGTTGATACCTCGCCGGGCGTCGATCAGACCGGGCATGGATATACCTACAGCAATCAGTTCTTCAGGGGCTAGGCGCGAATCAGCCAGTGCCTTCGTAAAATAACTGACAAGCGTAGTCAGGAAAGACGCATTGTCGTTAAGCCGCAGATCATAGTTGACACGAAATACTACGTTACGCTGGGTATCCATAAACAGGATCTTGGTATCGTGCGTGCTGACATCAATGACGGCCACAAAATGGTGCTTGGTACTCAGGCCAAACAGAACAGGGCGTCGACCATTGTTGCCGATGGCCGTACCTATAGCGGTAACCCATTTCGTTTGGATTAATTCGTCAACTAAACTGGTGACAGATGGGACACTATTGTGCAGCAAACCAGCCAGGTTAGCGAGTGTACAGGTGCCATTCGTGTAGAGATGAGCCAGTACTCTCCGCTGTTTTTGATTTTTCTTGTAATCAACAACTGACTGCTGCGAAGATGACTCCTCTTCAAGGAGCCCGACTGATGGGTGCATGCGGGTAGACAGGTAAAGTGTAGGAATCAATAAATAACTAGACTAGGTGAGAGCCATTTGCCAAAGAACGTACAATCAGGAAATTACTTTCAAGGAATTTCCTGAGCGGCTGTATTCTTTTCTTATTAGACATCATTGTGGCTATTAGGTCTTTGCAAAACTAGATAATAAAGGTAGTTAGTAGAATTAATTATATTAATTGGTAAAGTTTATAAAAAAAAATATTAATTCGATGTTAATCCTAAAATAAATAACTATTAATATTGTGTCAGCTTCTAAAATTAAAAAATAATTAGCTCTTTCCATGGCAAAAAATTTACTTAGGCTTATTATCATGTTATTGGTGATAAGTACTCCTGCCTTAGCCCAGACTATCTCGGGAAAGGTAACTGCTAGTAATGATGGTCAGCCGTTGCCAGGCGTCTCCATTGTGGTGAAAGGTTCCACAACGGGAACTATTACGGATGCAGATGGCAAATACAGCATTGCTGCTGGTAGAAACAGAACGCTGGTTTTTTCCTTCATTGGCTACAAAACCAAAGAAGTGGCCGTTGAAAGCAAATCAACAGTCGACATTACGCTGGACGAAGATGCTTCGTACCTGAATGAAGTTGTGGTAACGGCGCTAGGTATCAAGAAGGAAGAACGTTCTTTAGGATACGCCACAGCCGTTGTCAACAACGAAGCTCTGGTGAAAACGGCAAGTCCGAACTTTGCAACGGCACTCTATGGTAAAGCGCCCGGCGTGTCTATCAACGCTACGCCCGGTGGCGCTACGAGCGGTGTCAGTATCAACATCCGTGGATTGGCCTCAATTACTGGCAATACGCAGCCGCTGATCGTAATGGATGGTATCCCCATTCGGAATGGTGAAGCCAGAAACACCGACTACTGGGGCGATCAGCGCATCCGGGGGAATGGTCTGCTGGATTTAAACCCGGCTGATATTGAAAACATTTCGATTCTGAAAGGCGCTTCGGCAGCGGCTCTGTACGGTTCTGAAGCGGTTAATGGCGTAGTTCTGGTGACCACCAAAAATGGGAAAGGCAGAAAAGGACTGGGCGTGGATTTCAGCGCCAGCTACAGCGTCGATAAAATTGCTTACCTGCCACGGTACCAGAACGTAAGAGGCCCTGGTTACTTTTTAAATTATGCCAACGGTGGTCAGGATGCCAACGGATTCATCTCGTACGATACCAATGGCGATGGCAAGGGCGACACCAGAGGGTTGCTGGGTGCGACGGTAAACTTCGGGCCTAAATTTGATGGACAGCCTGTTATGGCGTTTGATGGTATCGTTCGGCCGTATTCGCCATCGGGCAACAGCTACGCTGATTTGTTCCAGAATGCCAGCAGCGCCCTCATCAACCTGTCGGTTTCTAAAGCTACGGATAATTCCAACCTACGTTTTTCGTATACCCGCCAGGACAATGGCATGATCAGTTACGGTGCGAAAAACGAAAAGAACATCATGAACCTGAATGCCAGCTTCAATCCAAGTAAGAAGCTGCAAACGGACCTGATGATCAATTACGTCAATCAGTATACGCACAACCGTCCCTATAAAGTGGATCGTATGATCAACAACTTTACGGGTATGATGAACCGGTTTGAATCCGCTGACTGGTACTTCAACAAATATCAGACCAGCCAGGGCTACAAATACGTAACGGGAACCAACCAGAGCCTGACGCCTAACGAGAATATCATTCGGAACGGTTTCAAAACGGATATTGCTGATTATGTGTGGAGCACCCGTGCCAACACCTACGATGAATACAGCAACCGGGTAATCGCCAGTATCACCCAGAGCTGGCAGATCATAAACGATCTGAAATTAAGAGGTCGTCTTGGAACGGACTTCACATCGGAGCGTATTGAAGACAAACAACGTAGCTCTATCCCGTTGGCGTTTGGTTATTCTGGCTCTTTTGCCATGAACAACAACATTTACAACAATGTGTATGGAGAAGCCCTGCTGATCTACACCAAAAAGCTGAACGACGCCTTAACCATTTCTGCAACAGGTGGCTACAACGCTTACAGACAGTTAAATACGATGGTAAGCCGCTCAACCAATGGTGGATTGAGCACGGAGAATTTCTTCGATATATCGGCTTCGGTCAATACAGCCGGTGGTACTAACTCACGTATTCGCTGGATTCGGGATGCTTACTTTGGTACACTGAACTTCAACTTCAAAGACATTGTGTACGTAGAAGGTACACTCCGCAGAGACCGTACCTCTACGCTTGCACCGGGCAACAACGCCTTCCTGTACCCGTCTGTAAACACGTCATTTGTGTTTAGCGATCTGTTCCGGCTGCCCACAGCCATCAGCTATGCCAAGCTGAGAGCATCCTGGGGTGTAGTGGGTAACTATCCGGAAATTTACAGAGCGAACAATGCATACACGCAGGGAAACCTCAGTTTGCAACAGTCGGGTGGTAGTTCCGTATTATATACGAACATCAGCAGCGACTACGGTAACGATAAAATTCGTCCTGAACAGAAGCGTGAGTTCGAATTTGGTCTCGAAACCCGCTTGTTTAAAGATCGCTTACGCATCGACCTGGCCTACTATAACGCACAGATCGTCGACCAGATCTTACCACTGACCATTTCGGCCAGTTCGGGCGCCCGGTCGATTCTGGCGAATATTGGCACGCTCAGAAACCAGGGTCTGGAAATGGCACTGACAATTTCACCGCTGCGAGCGAAAGACCTGAACGGTCTGAACTGGGATCTGACATTGAACCTGGCAAAAAACAGCAATAAGGTAGAAAAGCTGACCAACAACTCGACTGAACTGCTGCACGCTGATTACGACGGTAATGCCGCTCAGTTACGTTCTGTGGTTGGCCAGCCAATGGGTGATATCTACGTTCATGGAATTTTGAAAGATGCCAGCGGACGTAATATAGTCGGGCCGAACGGTATCTATCAACTGGATGGAGCCAACTGGATTAAAGCCGGTAATGCCATGCCGAAACTGACGGGTGGTTTATTAAACAGCTTTAGCTACAAAGGCTTTACGCTGGATGCGGTTATCGACTTCCGCTATGGTGGATCAATCATGCCGACCGGTATCAACTGGTTAACATCCAGAGGCTTGACAGAAGAAAGCCTAACCGCTATGGATACCGAACACGGTGGACTTAGCTACTACATTGATGCCAACGGTAAAGGTATTCAGACAACGGCATCTGCCGGTCCGAACGGGCAAACGGTATACCACGATGGTATGTTGATGGACGGTGTTCTGCCAACGGGTGAAGCTAATACAAACGTTATTTCTCAGGCTGTTTACTACAACAACACCTACAACTGGGGTGGTCCGCAATACAGCAGCTCGCGCTATGAGTTGTACGTGAAGGAAAACACCTATATCAAAATGCGGGAACTCTCGTTTGGGTATAGAATTCCGGCTAGTATCACCCGTAAAATTGGTACGCAGAACCTGACGGTGTCGGTGTTTGGCCGTAACCTGTTCTTCCTGTACAGAACCATCAAAGACATGGATGCTGAACAGGCTAACTCAAGTACGCGGTGGTCAGAAAACATCAGCAACGCAGGTAACAACCCATCATTCCGCACAATGGGTGTCATGTTACGTGCCAGCTTCTAACCTTAATTCAATCATGAAAATGAAAAAAATATCATTCCTGTTTTTGGCTGGGCTTCTTTTGGCGAATGTGTCCTGTAAGGAGTCGGAATTTACAGAATCGTATCCGGACCCTTCCAAAATTGCTGCGACGACCGTTGAAAAGCAGTTTACCGGCGTACTGTACGCTAGCCGCGATTATGTGCTTCCGGGCTATCGGTTTTACTTCGTTACGTTGAGAACCTCCCTCAACCACTACAACCAGGCAACGGGTTGGATCAACGAATCCGGACAGTACGTTCCCGGTTCGTCGGGCGTGGAAGATGTGTGGTACAATTATTACAACGTGCTGGCACAGTACCGTGAACTGCAAAAAGTATACGCGTCGAAACCGGCGGATCAGCAGAATGATCGCAAAATATTCATGCTGGCTGCTGCCGTATTCGTCTACGATTACACGCAGAAGATGGTCGATCTTTTCGGACCTATTCCCTTCAGCACAGCTGGCTTGCTGAGCACCAATGGCGGTGAATACCTGACATCGGCTGCCAAATTCGATACGGCCGAAGGGATTTATACGTTCCTGCTTGATGATCTTAAACGGATCGCTACCGAGCTGAATGGCATTACGCTGAATTCCGGTTATCAGAAATCGTTTCAGACGCAGGATTTCCTGAACAAAGGCGACGTAACACTCTGGAAGCGGTATTGTAATTCGATCCGCCTGAGATTGCTGAACCGGGTATCGGATGTTGAAAGCTTTAAATCCAGATCGAACACCGAAATAGCTGAGATCCTGGGTAATGCAACGACCTATCCGATTGTTGAAACCAACGCCCAGAACATCCAAATCAATGTGTATGATGTGAATACCGACATCAACTCGAAAGGATTTCAGGATGGTTTAGAGTCAACTGATTGGTTTGGCAATACGGCAGGTAAAGCGATCATTGACAATATGAATGTCAATAAGGACCCACGTTTATCACTGCTTTTTGAGCCAGGCGCCAGTGCAGCTGGAAAATATATTGGCATCGATCCTACAGCTACATCATCGACACAGCAGGCACTATATAGTGCTGGTCAGGTTGCGATCTATAACCGCTATACGTTGAGCCGTAACCAGTTCTTCCCCGGCGTACTCATCAACGCAGCGCAGATGAACCTGATCAAAGCGGAGTATTATCTGCGGGCTGGGAATGATGCTTCGGCAAAAACGGCCTACGAAACGGCAATCGCGCAGTCGGTTCAGTTTTACAACGGTATTCTGGCGGTTTCCAACGCTACGGGTGTGACAGGATCAGTGAAACCGACTCCGGCAACCGACGCTTCCATTGCTGCGTACATCGCTGGAACTGGTGTAAACTGGAGCAGTGCAACAACCAGCGCCGACAAGTTAAAGCTGATTGCTACCCAGAAATGGCTGCATTATAACCTGGTTCAGCCCTACGAAAACTGGGCGGATATTCGCCGACTGGACTATCCGGTGTTGAGTTTCCAGGCCGATAATGCAAACAATCAAACATTACCTCCTGTTCGGTGGACCATCCCCGGAAATGAAATTACCTACAACACAGCGAATTATGAAGCTGTTCGGTCAACGGATAAGCTGACTACTAAGGTTTTCTGGGATGTGAAATAATCTCTGGCAGCCAATGCCAAACGAGTGTACATTTTAGGTTTGGTTAACAAAGAAAAGGGGCAGACCGACTGGTTTGCCTCTTTTTGTTTATAAGCTGGTTTTATTTTTTCTTATTCTCCAGAATCAGCAATTGCGGAAAGGACGTAATGCCTTTGAAGAGTAACTGGGTCATTTCGCCCACCGTGTGAAAATAAGAGCCCAATGCGATGTCGATATCGCCATCCTGGTCGAAGTCGGCCGCTTCCATCGTCAGCCATTTTCCGTAAGCTGCTTCGGGCATACTGAACGGCTTGAAGCTAAACCGACCCTCGTTGGCGAAATAAATAAAGCCCTGTTCCGGCTGAGCCAGCGTTGAATAAAAGGACGTAGCGGCAATGTCGAGATCACCATCCTGGTCAAAATCCCGGGCAACGGCTTTACTAGCCCCGTACATTGGATAAAACCAGGCTTCGGTAAAATTGTCTTTTTTGTCGTTGAGGAAAATCCGTACTCCGTGGTAATTTTTATTGACGGCTGAATAGTCCCAATTGTCGCCATTGGTTAGCAGAATATCCTGGTAGCCGTCTTTGTTAAAATCAGCAAGTTCAAAATAGCTGGAGCCAAATACCGGCGGGAAACGTAACACAGTTTTTTCGTTAAAGCGCCCATTGCCCTGGTTATAAAATATACTGACTTCCTCCCGAGCCTGCGCCATTAGCACCATGATATCCGGTTTTTTATCACGGTTAAAATCGGCAATTACCACCTTGCGGGCACCCGGAACGGCTTTTAGGATATGCTCTTTGGTGGGTTCGAAACCATCGTACCAGAACAGTTTGCCGGCATTATTGCCGAATCCGCAGATAACGACATCTTCTTTTCCATCGGCATTCAGATCATCGGCGGCAAACTGAACGGGACGGGGCAGGGCCCGGATATTGATCGGCACATAGCCCGCTTTTGCTGCTCTTTCTAGTGTCATGAGTCGGCCGAGTTGTTGGTCTGACGGACTGAAAATGCCAATAGTTAGCAATCTGGGCGCTGCGTTTCCGGGGAAATCCATATCAGTTGGTGGGGTATCGATCCACCAGGTATCTTTCAACGTAGCACTGCCTCCCTGCAACCGACCGTCGAGTACGTAGAGCGCATTTTGGGCGTCCCCAACGTAAAGCTGAGCCGTATTTTTGTCGTATTTCAGTAAGGTGGTTTGCGGAACGGGTTTATCCCCTAGGCTGATTTCGTTTGCCTTAAACAGTGGCAATTGATCGGTTATGGGCGTATGCGGTTTTTGCGGCAAAGGTTCCGCGGGCGCACTGCGTTCGTAAAACCGTACAATCGCTTCCCAGTCGGCCATTGAGAGTGTGGCGGTTTCAGGGTAAATGTTCAGCTGGCTAATGGCTCTTTCTTCCTCGGGCGAAAGCGGTTTCAGGGTATCCTGCCCGGGTAATTTAAGGCCAAGCCGCCTGGCCATATTTGGCAAAACGCCTGTAATCCAGGTTTTTTTGTCTAATAGTTCAGGCTCAGGAAACAGGTGGCAACTGGCACAATAGCGTACAGCCAGTTGTTTGCCGACGGCGGTCGAATCGCCAAGAAGCGTTTTTCTGCCTTCGAACGTAACACGAATGGTGCTGGTTTCGGGACTGGAAAAAGAGAGTATCCACAGAGAAAGGAAAAGAACCAGACCAGTTTTGAGGAAAGGCATTGTTGACGCGATTTTTAGCAAGGCTATTGCATCGGCTTATCGTTCCGGCGAGTCTCGTGCCGGAGTGCCAACAACGTGTCGATTCGTTATTGATCGAACTATTGAGGAAAATAAGCTGGCTTTAGTTCACTAAAGATAGCAAACCAAAGCCAGAGCACCATTAGGCAGCGTAACCCCTTGTTTCTACTTCCTGAACGGCCTCACCCGTCAAGTCATCCAGAAACTGGTCGTGCGTCATCGGCTTCGAAAACATCGGAAAGTTTTTGGCGCAGGCAAAGGTTTGTTCTTCCTCACTGAGTGTTGCTGTACAGTCGGTCAGGGTGATTACTTCAAACCCTTTTTCGTAGCCCGACCGCATTGTCGACTCAACGCAGCAGTTGGTCAGAAAACCGCCCAGTGCCATCGTTTCGATGCCTTTGCTACGTAGAATAAAGTCCAGATTTGTACTAGCGAAGGCATCCAGCCCGCGCTTACCTTCCAGCACAATATCCCCTGTTTGCGGAGTTAACGCATCCACAATCTCAACACCCCACGAACCCTTACGGAACGATTGGCTGTCGACTACGCCCTTCAGAATGCCGTATGGGTGTTTGGTAATTTCAAAATATCCCTCCTGGAAACTGATTGGCGAATGAATAATGACGGCTCCGGCTTCGCGGGCTTTTTGTACCAGATCGAGCGTATTTTCCAGCATATTGGTCGATTCCATAACGCCCTTTACAGCATCGTGCAGCGTACCACCGGGCGACGTAAAATCATTCTGATATTCGATCAGGACAACGGCTGTTTTTTGCGGATTCATAGTCGTATGCGTTTGGGTGATTAACTAATGCTGAAAGCTACCAAAATCCTACGTTTACTCTAATGCCTGATACACAGCAATCCGGAATTTCTTGACGAAATCACTGTAATAGGCGTAGGGCTGTACGTTGGTGAAAATCAGCAGAATCAACTCCTCTTTCGGGTCAATCGTAAACTCGGAACAGTACATACCACCCCACGTGAAGGAACCGGGAGATGCCTGGTCACCATAGCGCGAATTTTCGGTAATTAGTTGAAAACCAAGCCCGAATTTATCTTTACGGTCCCAGACTTCAGCTGCTCCAATCTGGTTGCGGAGCATCATTTCGACGGTCTTACGTCCCAGAATCCGCTTATTATTGAACGTACCGCCATTGAGCAGCATCTGACAAAGCCTGGCATAATCTTCTACCGTACTGATCAGCCCGGCTCCACCCGAAAAATACGTTTTGGCTCCTGAAACTGACGAGTTTCGATAAGCTTCGTTGGTATGCAGACTTAGCGGCTTGTCCATGCTCGATTTTTCGTATAACTCAACCAGGCGGCTGGCTTTATTATCCGGCAGATAGAAATACGTATCGGTCATGCCGAGCGGTTCCAGTACGCGCTCGCGCATCGCTATGTCGAGTGGTTTGCCCGATAAAATTTCGACCAGGCGGCCAATGATGTCGGTATTGAGGCCATACATAAAACCGGCCCCCGTCGAGTCAGCCGATACGTCGGACCGTCCCGGATCGCGGAGTAGCGGTCGTTTGGCAAGTTTGTTGATGACGTCTTCCAGCTTATCGGGCGCCGTTGAGTTGAAGAATGGCACGTTAAATTCGGCTCGCTGGTCGAGCGGGTGTTCGTAGGGAATACCCGCATTATGGCTCAGCAGTTGCCGGATCGTAATTTCGCCTTTGGCCGGACGAGTTTCATAATTGCCCCCAATCGGATCTTTTTTATCGTACTTTACCAGCACCCGCGGGTTTCTGAAAGCCGGTATATACTTCGAAATGGGATCGTCGAGCAGAAATTTTTCTTCCTCAAACAGCGTCATCAACGTCGTGGTTGTGATGGCTTTCGACTGCGACGCAATACGGTACATATCGTCGCGTTTGAGGGGTGTTTTCTTGGCCAGATTGCTGTATCCGAAGGCTTTATAATGCACGATCTTACCACGGTGAGCTACAAACGTAACGGCATTCGGTGCAATATCTTTATCAATCAAGCCCTGTAACCACGCGTCCAGCCGGTTGAGCCGCTCAGCCGAAAAACCAGCCTCAGCGGTGGATTTCGCAGTTGAAAATGTCTGCGGAAGTGATTGAGCAAGAAGCGAGGTTGAGAGAAATAGGAGGGGTAAAAACAGTCGCATTTTAGGTTTGCGGGTTACAATGGCCAGGGTAAATGGAATACGTATGTACTTGGGCTATAAACCGATACTAGACTTTTTCTACTTCTGCAAATCCCAGGCAACGACTACCCAGGTTTCGCCAATAGACGAGTCATAAAATTCATGAATAGACTCGAACCCAACGCGGGCATGAGCGCGTAATGAACGCGTATTGTTGGCCGAAATGTCGGTTATCAGCAATTGATACTGGTTGCCGTATACCTCACGATGATGCTGAAACATTCGATCGAATAGCCGCTGGCCCCGGTACCCATCCGCCACGCATACCTGTCCCATTACGTACCACGTATAGTCTTGTACAGATTTATTATTGTAAGTCAGCGTATTAATCAACTCAAAAAGCGGCAGTAACTCCGGAACGTCATTGCCAAATTCGGGCAACATGGTCAGGGCGTATCCGACAACCATATCACCGTCTTTGGCAATGACACTCGGTGCCGCCTGATTCATACGTAATAAAACAGCCGGGTCATGTTCAACGGTCACAAACCCCTGGTCAACCTGAACGGACAGGGGTACGTTTTTACGCAGATTGGCCTGTTGCAGTGCCAGAATACCACGCACGTCGGCTTCAGATTGAACGGTGGTAATAGTCATGGAGAATGGGTTAATGGAGAATGTAAAATGAATAATGAATGATGGGTAATGAGCGGTAAAACCAGTTATTCATTTTACATTATTCATTACCCATTATAAAGCGATTTTTGTACATCTTTTCAGAAAGTCTGCATCCACTTCGGCTCCGATACCCGGTGTTTCAGGTAGCTCGATCTGGTAGCCATTGTAAATGATTCCCCCATAAACCGGATCGATGGCATGTTCAAAACAGGCATCCAGATCATGGAAATGAATATTTTGGCGAGCGGCTGCGAAATGGGCATTGGCTGTTAACGCCAGTCTTGACTCCGACATACAGCCAATCATGCACGGAATACCAGCCGCTTCAGCTATGGCATTGATCTTAAGGGCTTCAAAGATTCCCCCGCTTTTCGAGAGCTTGATGTTGAAATAATCGACGGCTTCTTCACGGACAAGCCGAATCGCATCGACGGCATCGAACAGGCTTTCGTCGGCCATGATCGGTACGGGAGCGCTTTGCCGGATTTGCCGCAGCCCCGCAATGTTGTGTCGGTTGATGGGTTGTTCGCAATACTGCACGTTCCAGCCGCCGATGGCTCGCAGTACACCCGAAGCTGTCACGACGTCCCAACCCTGATTCGCGTCCGTACGAATGGGAATTGTGTCACCGATAGCATTTCGTATGGCCTCGACCCGGTTGATGTCGTCGCGGAGATTGGTCCCGAGTTTTACTTTGATGGCGTCGGCGCCTTTGGCCTGAATTCGTAACGCATCCTCAACCATCCGCTCGGGGGTGTTGATGTAGATTGTTTCGTCGGTGACGAGCAAACGTTTTGAGCCGCCTAAAAACTGGTATAAAGGCATTCGGGCCGCTTTAGCAGCCAGATCGTAAAGGGCCATATCGAAAGCCGAACGCGTTGTTGGGTGGCCCGGCAAATACCGGATCAACGTAGTAAGGCAGGTTTCAATATCGAGCGGATCATGACCAATTAGCAAGCGCGCCATATCTTCGGCGGCTGCCATTCCGGAAGCCTGCGTTTCGCCAACAATCATCCAGAAAGGCGAGCCTTCCCCCAGCCAGTAATCCCTTCATCCGTCTGAATTTCGACCAGTATATTCCGGGCATTCTCAATCGTACCGAGCGAAATAGCGATAGGCGCTTTTAGGGGAATGTCGTAGCGATAGAGGGTTATCGTGCTTATTTTCATCGTAGACGCAGGAAAGCAGGCATTGCACCGGGAAAGACGAGTAATCTCCGCTTACGCTGCAAAATACCTGCTTTCCTGGTGCTTCCATTTATTTCGGAAACTGACTCTTATCGATGCCGGGAATAATCCGCAGCGCATTCTTGTAATATACTTTTTTCAGCACTTCATCCGGCAAACCCATGCCATACATACGCCAGAACGCATGATACTTTTTGTGATAGGGAAAGTATTCGTCGTTGGTTTCGAGGACGCGGAAGTACGTTGCGTATTCTGAAGGCACCCAACTGTCTTTTCCAAACAGAATCCGGTCCTGATATTTTTCAAAAAATGCCCGGCTTGCCCGTGGTTGCCGGCCTAGCTCGGCGATGACAGCACCGATCTCTACGTTCATATTCGGGAATACCGTCATCAGGCTATCGAGCTTTTTCAAATCGTTCGGATACCAGCCCATATGAGCGGCAATGAACGTAGTTTTCGGATGTTTCCTGAACACATTGTGCTGTTCAGCAATAAGCTGCTCCCAGGGGACAGGATCATTGGGCGACCGTTTGCGGCCCGCGTGCAGCTTGAGTTCAAGCCAGCGTTCGTTGTAGCGATCCATCGGATCCCAGAAGGATTTAGGGTCGGCCGTATGGATGAGTACCGGAACACCCAACTCACCGCATTTAGCCCAGATCGCGTCAAGGCGAGGATCATCTACCCGAACGCGGGTGCCTTTGTCATCCTTCACGCTGAAGCCCAGATTTTTATAAATCTTCAGTCCTTTGGCGCCTTTCTTTACGTCCTCTTCCAGCGTTTTTACAGCCTGCGCTGTCCAACCCTTATCGTTTACGTTGGAAAAATTAATGTTTGTAAACAGGATGAGCCGTTTGGGATTAGTTTTCTGGATATTGGCCAGCGCGTTGTCGAAAAACTTCGTGCTTTCGGCATCACTGTTGCTGAACCCGCGTCCGCTGAGGTTGACCATCAGGCCCATGTTAAGGCTGTCCATCTGGCTGAGCAGCTTCCGCAGATCGCCGTTATCCATCTGATACTGATGATTATGTACATCAATAAACGGGTACTTCGACTGGGTCAGTTTGTGTTCAGGCACCTTGAGGGTTGAAACGGGGTCGTATTCCTCAAAGCCTAGCGGTTCGGCAGGCTGGCTCAATCTGGCGGATTGACCATAGGCGCCTACAGCCAGCAGCAGGAAGGCAGGTACGTAAAGTAGAGGCTTCATAATCAGGTTGTTTTACAACTAATCTCTAAAAATAAGGGCGACGCAGTGAGCCGCAATACCTTCCCCCGGCCGACAAAACCAATGTGCTCGGAGGTCGTGGCTTTTATGGAAATATCTTCCTCAGGGATGGCCATTACGTCGGCCAGACAGGATTTCATGGCCGGAATGTGCGGATTGAGTTTGGGCTCCTGTAAAACGACCGTTACGTCGACATTCGAAATTTCATAACCCACTTCGCGCACCATCCGTAGTACTTCTGCCAGCAAGATTTTACTGTCAACGCCTTTCCAGCGCGGATCTTTGTCCGAAAAATGATAGCCGATGTTCCGCATGTTGGCAGCGCCCAGCAACGCATCGCACAGTACGTGACAGATGACGTCAGCATCCGAATGACCGACCGGCCCGAAGGGAGCGGGAATCAGAATACCACCCAGCCAGAACGGTCGGCCTTCTTCCAGCCGGTGCACATCGTACCCTTGTCCTACACGAATTTTCATGCTCAGGCCGCCCGATAATACAGTGTAGAGCAATTTTCTTTCTTCAGCACCTGTTTGGCCATGCGCTGTATGTCGTCGGGTGTGACGGCCTGAATCACAGCGGCCTCTTCATTGACAAGGTCGGGATTGCCCGAATTGGCGGCATAGGCAAGATTCATCGCCCGGTTCAGTAACTCGACTTCGGAGAAGGCGAGCGTGGCTTCGGCCTGGTTTTTTACTTTAGCCAACTCTTCGTCAGGAACAGGCTGATCGATGAATTCCTGCATAATCGCTTCTACAGCAGCATCGGCTTCCTCAAGAGCAATGCCTTTGTTCAGGTTACCCTGAATAACCAACAGACCCGGATCGATGGAATTGGTAATGTATGCATTGATACTGCTGAACAATGGATTGCTACGTAACACCTTCTGATACAGCCGCGACGATTTGCCCCGACCAAGCATATCACTCAACAGATCGGCCGCATGAAAATCGGGTTCGAAACGACCTGGCATGTGGTAGGCTTTATACAATCCGTCCAGCGGTACTTTCGCGGATGTTTCCAGCTTCCGCGCTTCAGTCTGGACAGGCTCGACAGGCAACCGACGGACGTAAGGCTCACCCGCCGGAATGGGGGCAAACCATTTGGTACAGAGCTGCTTTACCTGATCAACCGTTACGTTGCCGGCAACCACCAGAATCGCATTGTTTGGCAGATAATATTTGAAGAAAAACGACTTTACATCGTCCATCGTTGCTTCTTCTATATGGCTGATGTCCTTGCCAATGGTAGCCCATCGGTAGGGATGCTGTTTGTAGGCAAGCGGACGTAGCTTCAGCCACACATCGCCATAGGGCTGGTTCAGGTAGCGCTGCTTAAATTCTTCAATGACAACTTTTTGCTGAACATCAAGCACTTGCGGATCAAACGAAAGGCTAAGCATTCGGTCGGATTCGAGCCAGAAAGCCGTTTCCAGGTTAGCCGCCGGGAGCGTAATGTAGTAATTGGTAATGTCGGGGCTGGTGAACGCATTGTTTTCACCCCCCACTTTCTGGAGCGGCTCGTCGTAGGCGGGAATGTGTTTTGACCCGCCAAACATCAGGTGCTCAAATAGATGGGCAAAGCCGGTTTTGGTAGGATCTTCATCGCGTGAGCCAACGTTGTACAAAATATTGACGGCTGCCATGGGCGTCGATTCATCTTCGTGAACGAGTACCTGCAGGCCATTGTCTAAAACAAACTGTTCGTAATGAATCATAAAAAAAGGGTTGTCTAGCGCCCTTATTCAATAGTACGTATTGAACAAAAGTACACTTCCGGTCGTATAGAATCAAACGATCAACTTTCCATAATTGCTTTGTTTAATCTGAAAAACGTCTTTATCATACTTAGTTGGCTGGTTTTGTCGCTAACGGCTCAAGGGCAGGTTTTGCAGGACCCGGCTGCTCAGCAACTTATTATCAAAGCGCTGGATTCAATTTATAATATGGAGTTTGTAGAGGCCGATGCGCTTGTTCGGCAGATTCAGACTCGCTATCCTCAGCATCCGGTTGGGCTAATTTTACGGGCGACCCAGCTGGATTTGCAGAACCTGCCCATATCGGATAATAAGGCGGCCACGGCTCAGTTTGTGCAGTCGGTTGAGCAGGCAATGGAACGTTCGAAGCGCATGCTCGATAAAAACGAGGACGATCCTGAAGCCGTTTTTTTCATGCTGACCTGTCATAGTTATATGGCTTCGCTTTATCATAACCGGGGCGAATCGCTAAAGGCAGTTGGGGAGTCGAAGAAAGCCTACAGTTACCTGCGGGATGGGTTTAAACTGATGGATAAGAACCCTGATTTTTATTTTACCAGTGGGCTCTATAATTACTACGTCGAACGATACCCGATGGACCATCCGATCGTTAGGCCGTTTATGTTCTTCTTTGCCGACGGCGATATTGCGCTCGGCATCAAGCAAATGGACGTCGCAACGCATAAAGGGCTATTTATGCGACCTGTCGCCAATTATTACCTGTCGCATATTCTGATGAAATACGAAGGAAATCCGGCCAGAGCAGCTGTTTATACGAAATACCTGATCGATAAGTACCCGGATAATCCTCTGTTTGCCATGAGCTATGCAGAAGCACTATTGATGTCGGGTCGGTATGCCGAAGCCCGGCCCTACGTACAGCATCTGAAACAAATGCCTCATAAGCTGGTGCCACTGGCGTATTATACCTTTTCGGGCATGCTGGCTGAGTATGATAAAAATGATAAAGAAGCAATTCAACTGTACGACGTAGCGTTGAAACAGTATGCAGACGAAGCCTATACAAAAGAGTATCAGGCTTTTGTGTATGCCGGTCTGGCCCGTATTGCGGCTCGTGCCAATAACCGGAATCAGGCTAAGCTGTATTATAAGAAGGCGCTGGCCATTGCTGAATATAAATCGATCATTCGCGAAGCAAAAGCGTATAAGTAGCTGGCTGAGAAAGATGCAGGCAATACGTGAGAAGTCAGCTTTTCTGTGAAGATGAACGTATCGACCAACGAAAATCATCCGACGTACCGAATTTAGTCATCATCCGGAATCATTAAAACTGTCAATATTGTGCTTTTACGAAGTACAAACGATTATTCTCTCAGAAATGCGTAAAACCCTGTCTATCATTTTCGGGCTGCTGTTCATTCTGTTTGCGGCCTTTCAATATAACGATCCTGATCCGGAAGTATGGATTCCTATTTATGGCTTTGCTGCGGTGGCCTGTTTTATGGCTTATGCAGGCGTGGGGCAATGGTGGTTTTTTGTGCTCATGGCTGTTCTTTACATCGGTGCAGCCATTTACCAGTGGCCTCCTGTGTTTGAAGGGTTTTTATTTAGCGAAGTGGGGATGCGTAGCATGAATATTGAAATGGCTCGCGAAGCCGGTGGCCTAGCCATTTGTGCGGCCGTCATGCTGGTACTGGCCGCTCTGATGCGTAATCCAATACGTCGATGAAACTTATCGAATGTCCGCGCGATGCCATGCAGGGGCTGGCTCATTTTGTGCCTACCGATCTTAAAATCCGGTATCTGAACACGCTATTGCAGGTGGGCTTCGATACGCTTGATTTCGGAAGTTTTGTGTCGGCTAAAGCCATTCCACAACTGCGCGATACAGCAGACGTACTGGCGGGTCTTCATCTGGCGAAAACCCAGACGAAATTACTGGCTATTGTGGCTAATATTCGTGGCGCCGAACAGGCCGTATCGTACCCACAAATTCAGTACGTAGGCTATCCGCTTTCGGTCTCCGAAACGTTTCAGCAACGTAACACCAACAAATCCATTGCGCAGGCATTTACGGATGTAGAGGTCATTCAAAGTCTGTGTGCACAGGCGAAGAAAGAATTGGTTGTTTACTTGTCGATGGGGTTTGGGAATCCCTATGGCGATCTGTATAACCCGGGACTGATCGGCGATTTTACGGCACGGTTAGTTCAACTGGGCGTCCGTATTATTGCGCCATCTGATACGGTCGGTACGTCGACTCCCGAAGCAATCGAACAGTTATTTGGTCATTTACTGCCCTTGTTTCCAGACGTTGAGTTTGGCGCGCATCTGCACGCCCGACCCGGCGAAGCTCCGGCAAAAGTACGGGCAGCGATACGGGCGGGTGTCAAACGGATTGATGGGGCACTACGTGGATTTGGAGGATGCCCGATGGCGGCCGATGCACTCGTTGGGAATCTGCCTACCGAAGAAATCCTGGAAACGCTGGCTGGAGAAGGCCTGTCAATAACCATCAATCAGGAAGCATTCCAGAAAGCCCTTACTCTATCAGCGGGGGTGTTCTAAATGCGTGGAGTAAGGAGCGTGGGGCCGGGTAAAGATGGTCATTTGGTGCATTGCATCGCACTCCTTGCTTCACGTAACGTTCACATAAACATGGCCTGAATTTCCTGTTTTACGGCTCTGAGGGCATCCGCCGTTGGCTGTTTATCTTTTTGAATAATCCGCTCAAAAATTCGCTTCGATAGTTCAAGGGCAGGCGCGTCGGGACGTGTGTCGCCCGATGCCTGATTAATGAGGGTCATTACTTCATTCATGGCCGCCTGAATCTGATCCCAGGTCGCCTGACTCATGTATACCTGTTGCGACAGGTTATGGTTGTATTCATCCCGGATTTCCTGCAAAAGCCGCTGTTGAAAATCCAGCACGGTTGTTGAACTGCCGCCCAGTCTTAACAGCAAATTATTTGGGCTGATACGTTCCAGAAAGAGAACCATCCGTTCAAAAGCCTGTAAACGAATGGGCACAACCGTTTCCGTATATCGGTTCTTGACGTCGTATCGATGGCGATCGGCTTCACGTTCCAGTAAAAGTTTAACAGTCAGATACATACCATAAAGAACAAGGGCTGCTGGGATGATCAGTTTCAGGAAGTCACTCAATAGGTCCATAAAACGGGAACGTTGTTCGATTAAAATGGGTAATGTTGGAAACCAAAATCAATTATGCTGACACTCGACAATCCGGTTTGGGTTCGGCCTGAAGCACGTCAACAGATTCTGGAAACCCTGCAGGCCAATAAAATTCCCGAAGAGTACGGTTTACGCGTAGGGATTCGGGGGGCGGCTGCGGATCGTCGTGGCTGCTAGGATTCGACCTGCCTGGCCCGACCGACGAAGTATATAACGTAGAAGGGGTACGCGTCATTATTGACCGCAAGCATTTACTCTACGTACTGGGCGCTGAAATAGGTTATGAACCGGGAGGATATACGGTTGAAAAAGGAATAACAACCGATAAGGGAAGTAATTAAATACGGTTGGTTACCCGCAGTGATAAAGTATGGCAAATGGCTTGTCAGTGCAGGTGATTAGGCTGGATGCCAGCATATAACCACACATGCGCGACGCTTATTCAATCGTCACGTGTTTCCAGTTCTCGCCCGAGCGGATACGATTGAGTTGCGTATGCGTAATGCCAAACTGTTTGGCGATCATCTTTAGCCTGTTTTTGTCGTTCAACAGCAGCTTCTTGATGATCTTCACCTTGCTTTCCGTTAGTTTATAATTCCGGGTCTGGCGGGGAAGCGTCCGGTTTTTAAGGTAAGGATTCTGACGATTGTGCTCAATCATCTCATCTTTTGTTACCCATCGTAGATTCTGGAAGTGGTTATTCTGTTTGTCATGATCCAGGTGAATGACAAACGTTTGGTCGGTGTTGTCGCGGTTCACGAACTGCTCAGCAACCAGTTTGTGAACGTACCGATTGAGGGTTTTTCCTTCTGAACGGATATTCAGCGAACGATAGCCCTGAATCACAGACCCTTTTATCAATTTACTCGTAGTTGGGTTAGTTTCCTGACTTTGCTGCCGGGTTGATACCTGAAAGCTACGCAACCGTCCATAGTTCGACACCTCATACCGGGGCGGATTCTCAATGCCTTCGAATACAATAGGCACCCATTTCTCATTCCAAAAACTTTGATTCCCTTTGGCTTCCATAACCGAAGCTGATTTTAATGCTGAGTTGTTTACTGATGTTCTGTAACCTTTGGAAACAGAACCATTTGATGAGTGCTTAACAAGTTTATATTAAAATGGTTACTATTTTTTTAAGACAGCTTGAAAATTAAAAGAATAAATAGAATAAAAGGTAGGCGAATAGCTTTTGAGGCTAAAAAAGAAATACGGCAACCAGACCAAATCCGAACAGGTTTCAGACAAAATCAGACAAACGGATAGAACTGCCTGTGGACATAAGGAGTTAATAGTAAACGATCCTATACAGAATTTGTGAGTTAATGACTGAATATATGGATACTCCTGCGAAAAAAACATTGGTGGTTGGCGCAACCGAAAAGCCTGGGCGTTACGCAACCCTTGCCGCCCATAGTTTGCTCCGGCATGGGCATGCAATTGAATTGCTTGGTTTGAGAGAAGGTAAAATAGACGGACATCCGATTCAAACAGGCAAACCTGAGTTAGATGGCATTGATACCGTAACCATGTACGTTGGGCCACGTAACCAGTCGGGGCTATACGACTATATCAAAAGCCTGAAACCTCGTCGGGTTATTTTTAATCCAGGTGCCGAAAATCCCGAGTTTGAACAGCAGCTCCAGCAGGAAGGCATCGAACCGATTGAAGCCTGTACGCTGGTAATGCTATCGATTGGAACGTATTAAATGATGAATTATGAATGATAAACGATGCTGAGAGTAGCGCTTTTTTCATAATTCATCATTCAGTTTTCACCATTTTATCAACGCTGATGCCCAGGTGAAGCCACTGCCGAAAGCGGCCAGACATACCAGATCGCCGGGTTTGATACGTCCTTCCTCAAAAGCTTCCGTTAAAGCGATTGGAATAGAAGCCGCCGTCGTATTGCCGTAGCGATGAATGTTATTAAAAACTTTCTCTTCGGGGAGGTTCATCTGCTGGCGAACGTATTCGGAAATACGGATATTAGCCTGATGAGGTACCAGCAGCGAGAGGTCTTCAGGTTGATAACCGTTAGCGTTCAGGCTCTCGTTGATAACTTCCATAAATCGGACAACGGCATGTTTGAAAACCGCATTCCCATTCATCGTTACGTTATAACTGCCTTCGGTAAGCGTTTCTTCACTCAACCAGCGACCGTCGCGACTGCTTCCGGGGTCACGAACATACAGTTCTTCAGCGTAGCGCCCGTCGGCATGTAGGTGGGTCGATAAAACCCGGTGTTCAGGATCGGTAGTAGCCTGTACAACCGCTGCCCCGGCTCCATCGCCAAAAATGACCGCTACGCCCCTGCCTTCATTGCTTTTGTTCAGAAAAGTTGACTGAATTTCGGAGCCTACCACCAGAATCGTTTTGTACATGCCGGTTCTGACGAACTGGTCGGCTATCGACAGGGCATATACAAATCCTGAACACTGGTTGCGAATATCAATGACACCAACTCCCTCAAGTCCCAGCTCGCGCTGCATCAGAAATGCCGAGCCGGGAAAGTAATAATCGGGCGTAATGGTGGCATAAACGATCAGATCAACGGCGCTCGTTTCTAGTCCGGCGCGGTCGAGAGCCATGCGCGAAGCCGCCGTAGCCATACTGGCATTGGTGTCTTTACCGTAGGTAAAATAACGGCGCTGTTTGATACCAGTCCGTTCCTGAATCCAGGCATCCGACGTGTCCATGTATTGAGTCAGGTCATCGTTGGTTACGACATTGTCGGGAACATAAAAACCTAGCCCTTTGATACTTGAGTAAACCGTATTCATTCGCTGTTAAAAAAGTTAGTAAAAGTAGCACTTTTTATGGGGGATAGTCGCCACAAAAACAGATTGTGCTACGAATACAACTCAGGCAATGAGCCTATTCAGGCTGCGTGCAGGTCGAATGAATACTCTTCCATAATCAGATTGGCCAACAACTGCTTACAGGCCGAATCCACAGTCGTTCGGGCCTGTTCTTCAGAGTCGGCATCAACTTCGAGCCGAATGTGTTTGCCAATACGAACGTTATCGATCGTATCCATCTGAAGATTATGGAGCCCTAATTTCACGGCTTTTCCCTGTGGGTCCAAAATTTCCGACCGGGTCATAATGTTAATTTCAGCGACGTATTTCATTGGAAATGATAGAATGATTGAGTGATTGAATTGTGGAATGATCGCGAATTTATTCAGTCATTCCACAATTCAATCACTCAATCATTTAGTAAAAAGTGACAGAATAATGTAAAGAAAAATAATGAGCGGAATGGCTGCAAACTGCAAAAATAACAGCAACAGCACGGATGCGATCAGAAAACTATATTTTATCTGATTTTCAGCCCATCCAAACGATTTGAATTTTAGCGCAAACAGAGGAATCTCGGACACCATCAGGAACGAAAAGGCAATGATCATTCCCAGCGCAATATCGTTTTTCCAGATCGCATCATATTGAGGTTGATACCGTTCCATTAGCGGAAATGAGGCAATCAGCAACGTATTGGCAGGAGTGGGCACGCCAATGAACTGATCGCTTTGCCGGGTATCAATATTGAACTTTGCCAACCGCAACGCCGATAAAACGGCAATAAGAAAAGCACCGTACGAAATGGGGCCTAAATCCTGAAACCAGCAAAGTTGAAAAACCATAGTGGCCGGCAAAACCCCAAATGTGGTCATGTCGGCCAGGGAGTCCAGCTCCTTTCCAAACGGGCCGGATACGTTGACCAGACGAGCCACGAACCCGTCGCCAAAGTCAAGAATGGCGGCTACCCCGATCAACCAGGCTGCAGTATCCAGATGACCACGTAACGTCATGACCAGACCAATGCACCCACAAAGCAAATTGCCGCAGGTCATCGCATTCGGAAGGTGTTTTAGGAGGGATTTCAAAATAGAATGATGAATTATAAAGGATGAATGATGAAAAATAATTTATCATTTATAATTCATCATTGCCTGACAAATGGGTTTGTTCGCTTCTCCTGCCCAATTGTGGTTGGTTCCATATGGCCTGGGTAAACAACGTAATCGTCCGGTAAGGTATAAAACTTTGTTCGGATACTGTCCATTAGATCAGCGTGGTTACAGTACGGAAAATCCGTCCGCCCGACACTTCCCCTGAACAACACATCGCCCCCGACGACGTAACGTTCGGCATGATTGATAAACGCTACGTGTCCCGGTGCGTGGCCCGGTACAAAGATGACGTCCAGCACAGTGTTTCCAAACCGGAACTGATCGCCTTCATTCAGAAAAGCGTCAATCTCAGATGGTTCGTATCCGCGCAGACCATAGAGGGCGCAGCGCGTCGGTACGTCGTTGTAAATCACCATATCAAACTCATGCAGGTAGGCTTTAACCCCGAATTTTCGTTTGACGTACGCTACTCCAAACACGTGATCGAGGTGAGCGTGCGTCAGAAGCAAATACTTGACCGTGAGTTTATTGTCAGTAATGAATTTACCTAAGGCTTCTTTTTCAGCCTGTTCATAACAACCCGGATCAATGATGACAGCTTCACCAGTTGTATCATCTGAAATGACGTAGGTATTTTCCTGTAAAGGCGAAAACTCGAAGGCTTGAATCATAGGTCAGTTGGCAATTAATCAGTCGAACAGCTGCTCAGAATCGTCTGAGTGATTAACTGATTGGTCGACTAACTGATTTTCTACAAAAGTAGAAACACCGTCGGTTTTTTTCGTAAGTCGGGGATTTGAGTTTTCCACTCCCGAATGGTTAGCGTTCGCACAAAAGCATCGGGAGCGGTTAGATTGCAAGCTACACATAAGCGCGTATTAGCCTGGCAGTTCGCCAGTATGTCGGCAAAAAGGGCATCATTCCGGTAAGGGGTCTCCATGAAAATCTGAGTCTGTTGCCGTTGTTGAGCCTCCTTTTCAAGCTGACGTAACGTCCGGCTTCTGTCGTGCCGGTCAATTGGCAGATAGCCGTGAAAAACAAACGACTGCCCACTCATACCCGATGCCATCAGCGCCAGCAGAATGGACGACGGACCGACCAGCGGCTCCACCCGCCAGCCCAGTGTATGCGCCATGCCAACGACAACCGCCCCCGGATCAGCTACACCAGGGCAGCCCGCTTCCGACAGAACGCCCGCATTCCGTTTGAGCTCAGTCAGCTCCTGAATCTGTCGGCGCGTATCAGTCGGCGGAGTGTCTTTATCAAGATCAAAAAACATCGTCTCATCGATAATACGGCTCGTTTTCAAACCACTAATGAATCGCCGGGCCGAGCGAACGTTTTCCACAAAATAGGCATCGGTCTTTTCAATCACTTCCCGAATAGGAGAAGGTAGTACCAGCTCGGCGGTCTGATCGGCTAGCAGAGTTGGAATAAGGTATAGCGTTGGCATGGTTGTCGCTGATACGTCAGGCAATAAACTTCATTAACACATCAACAAATTCAGCCGGTTTTTGCGCTTGTATCCAGTGACCTACATCCTGAATTGTCTCGATCTTGGCATTCGGGAAAATACGTTTAATTGTCGGAATATCTTCGTCCAGAATATAAGGTGACTCACTGCCGCGCATAAACAGGGTGGGTTCTGTTACAATCCGTGGGTTGGTTAACTCTTCGCCAATTCCGTGTAATTCGCGCTCGATGACAGGGAGATTCAGGCGCCAGGCAAATTCGCCCTGCTCATTGCGGTAAATATTTTTGAGCAGAAACTGCCGTACGGTTAGTATGGGTTCGTATTGGCTCAGAATGGCATCGGCATCGTTTCTGCTTTTGATGGCTGATAAATCAATGGCTTTCATGCCTCGGATGAGTTCGGCATGATGAACGGGGTAAAATTTAGGGGCAATATCCACGATTACCAGTTTCTGATACGTACCCGGATAAAGCATGGCATACTGCATGACCGCTTTTCCGCCCATAGAATGCCCTACCAGAATGGGGTTATCAAGATTATGGTCGATGAGAAATTCGTGCAGATCGGCAGCCATGCTCTGGTAATCCTGCTCGTCGCCCCGGGGCGACTGACCGTGATTACGCTGGTCAAGCGCAAAAACCCGGTACCCTTTGGCCGCAATGGTTTTGCTGATTGTCAGCCAGTTGTCGGATGAACCAAAAACGCCGTGAAGGATCACAATAGCCGGGCCCGTTTCGCCTGTTTGCCGGAAGAATAATTTCATAGAAGGGAGGAGGGACAAGACGAAATGGAATGAACGAGACGGGTAAATACGTAGCCATATACTGGCGGTCTGTTCCTGCCTTTCTGTCTTAACGCCTTATTTAATTACATCACTCAGTTTTTCTGGTAAGAATTCTGACGTAGCAAATAACTACAAACTAACCGAAGTACATATACCGCAAAATTGACGGCAATTATTCGAGTTAATGGTACGATAAGACAAAACTAAGAAGGAAAATTGCAGGAAACGGTCATTTGTATAGTCAACTCACAAGAATGCTTCTGCCAGGTTACTAAAACAGCAGATATTCTACGGATTTTACGTAACAATATCGTAATATTCTATTATAGAACAGAATCATTCAAAAATATAACTATTCTTATAGAATAGTAGGCAGTTTTTGATATAGTGGTACTTTTTTAAGAAGAAGCACTTTATTACGTCAAAAAATATAAGCATATTTGTCACCAAATGGGTACCGATCTGAGTGGATCGGCGTCTCAAGAATGCTAACCAAATCAAACACTTCTATGTCTAAAAATTTACTGCACTTTCGGGCGGCTTTTGTGCTGATCGGCAGTGTGCTATTGGCTGTGCTCGCCGGGAGCGTAGCCAGGGCACAGGTAACCACCGCCGTTATCAATGGTCTCGTAACCGACGATAAAGGTGCTGGATTACCCGGTGCTACCGTCGTGGCCGTTCACGAGCCATCAGGTAGCCGGTATGGTACAACGACAAATGCATCGGGTCGGTATACGCTTCCTGGCGTTCGGGTTGGCGGTCCGTTTAAAATCACGACCACGTTTGTCGGCTTTAAAGATCAGGTTAAAGAAGGAGTCTTCACAAACTTGGGAACTGCGGCCGACGTGAATTTTAGTCTTGCTGACAACAGTGCTCAACTCTCAGAAGTTGTCGTATCTGGAAACCGTAGCGACATATTCAGCTCTGAGCGTACCGGTGCCGCTTCGACCTATGGCCGGGAAACAATTAATACCGTACCGACAATTGGTCGTACAATAAACGACGTAACCAAATATAATGCTTACGGAAATGGTCAGTCCTTCGGTGGACAGGATTCCCGTTTTAACAACATTACGATCGATGGTGCGGTATTTAATAACGGTTTCGGCTTAGGGTCTTCTGCGCAGGCGGGCGGCCGGACGGGCACAACGGCTGTATCGTTGGATGCTCTGGACGAAATTCAGTTGAACGTAGCGCCTTACGACGTTCGTCAGACCGGTTTCTCGGGGGCTGGTATTAATGCGGTAACCCGTTCTGGAACGAACGATTTTTCGGGATCTGTTTATTATCTGTTTCAGAACAGCAGCTTAGCCGGTAAAAAAGCCGACGGAAGAGATCTCCCTCCAGTGACTATCAATAAGAAAACGCAGGGTTTCCGCATTGGTGGTCCGATTATCAAAAACAAGTTATTCTTCTTTGCAAACGTAGAGCAATATACAAGTAGCGTACCCGCTTTGGATTGGGTGGCTAATCGGGGAACAACGGGTGGTAACGTATCACGCGTAACAGCCGCTGATCTGGAAGACCTCTCGCAGTTCATGAAAACGAACTTCAATCGTGATCTTGGCGCTATTGATAACTTCAACAACGGGGTAAAAAGTTTGAAAGGTCTGCTTCGGCTTGACTGGAACATCAACGATAACCACAAACTAGCGATCCGGTACTCGCACCACAATTCGGAGTCGGATCAGGCAATCAGCAATAGCAACAGTAGCAACACGGCTGGTAATGGTAACCGTACGGGCTATTCTTCTGCTGGATATGCGGGTAATCTGGCTCTTTCTCCGCAGAATACAGGTTATAAAATTGCCGATAACACGCGCTCGATTGCTGTAGAATTGAACTCCACATTTGGCGGAAAATTTGCCAACAAACTGGTTGCTACGTACAACAAACAGATCGAGGATAGAACGTATCTGACCGATGTATTTCCTACCATTGATATTCTGAAAGATGGTACTACGTATACGTCGATTGGTTTCGACCCGTTTACACCTAATAATAAACTGAATTATTCAACCCTGAATATTACAGATAACTTTAGTGTATTTGCGGGCAAACATACGCTGACATTTGGTTTGTCGTATGAAAAGTATACATCGAACAACGTATTCTTCCCAGCCTCGAATGGTGTTTATGTATATAACTCAATAGAAGATTTTAAAACGGCAGCTCTGGCTTCGATAAGCAACCCAACATCTACTTCATCTCCGGTAACACTGAACCGTTACAACCTGCGTTATTCGTTGGTGCCAGGTGGAGCAGAACCATTGCAAACGCTGCACAGGAGTACCTATAGTGCCTATGTGCAGGATGAATTTCAGATCAATCCAAGCTTTAAATTGACGGCAGGTATACGGGCTGATATTTTCGCGTATGATAACTCGACAGCGGAAGCCTTTAATAACCCACGGGTGGCCAGCCTGACTTATAAGGATGAGAATGGTGCAGATTATAAGCTCAATACGGGGGCATTTCCTAAAGCTCGTCTGCTGATTTCTCCCCGTGTTGGTTTCAACTGGGATGTGAAAGGAGATAAGACAACGCAAATTCGTGGAGGAAGCGGTCTGTTCGTATCGCGTATTCCTGAAGTACTGGTATCGAATCAGTTAGGTAACAACGGTGTAAACACAGGTGTTCTGAATTTGCAGAATTCTAACATTCCATTTGTTACAGACCCCAGTAAATTACCCGCAGGTATAGTACCTGATCCAACGAAGGTAAAGGTTGAAGATTTGACGGGCTATGCAGTTAACGCAACCGATCCGAACCTGAAATATCCTGTGGTCTGGAAAACAAACCTGGCTATTGACCAGCGTTTACCCTGGGGCTTAATCGGAACCCTGGAAGTAATCTACAACAAAACGCTGCAAGGGTTACGCTATATCGATGCTAACCTAAAATCACCTGATCGTCAGCTGACCGGACCCGATACGCGTGGTCGGTACCCTGCTTCGGGTGTAACGGGTACAGCAGCAATCAATGCCGCCCGCTATATCAACAGCCCGTATAACACAAACGCGTTTGTATTGAAAAATACGACCGAGGGTAACGCTTATACGTTTACCGCAAAACTTGAGAAGCCAGCCATAAACGGGTTTGGGGGAATGGTAGCCTATACGTATGGCTTAGCGCGTGATTTAATGTCGGTAGGTAGTACGGTTGTTGGTAATACGCCGACGGTTGGTGGCCAGAATTACCTGACACTGTCATTCGGCGACAACGATTTGCGTCACCGGATTATCGGCTACGTGAATTACCGGTTGAATTATGGTGGTAAATTTGGCGGTTCGACAACCTTTACGCTGGGCATGCAATCGACCAGTGGTTATAAAGGATCATACATCTACGGTAGTGACCTGAATGGTGATGGCCAAACAAACGATTTGCTCTTCGTACCTGCAAAAGCGACAGACTTAACGTTTGCCTCGTTAACCGTTGGTTCAGGCGCTTCGGCAGTCGTTTATTCACCGGAGCAACAGCAAGCCGCTTTCGAATCGTATATCAACGGCAACGATTATCTGAAAACTCGCCGTGGGCAATATGCAGAACGTAATGGTGGTTATGCGCCCTGGTTAACTCGTTTTGACTTCACAGTTATTCAGGAGTTCTTTGTTAGGGTAGGCGCTAAAGGTACAAAACACGGCCTTCAGTTCCGGGCCGATATTCTGAATGTAGGCAACCTATTGAATAACAAATGGGGTGTAGGCTGGGTTTCTACAACCGCTAACCCATTGGCGATTGCTAGTGTAAGCGCTGCCGGTTTGCCAAGCTATCGGATCGCTACACAGAATTTGAACGGTCAGACGATTCTGTTAAAAGATTCATGGGTTAAAAGCGTAACGATCGATAACGTTTGGCAGGCTCAGCTTGGCGTTCGTTATTCGTTCTAGTAACGTTTGTATATCGATAGTCGAAATCCCCCGCACAGTGATTGTGACGGGGGATTTTTGTTTGCTTAATTTCAAGGTATGAAAGCTATTTTTTTCGTCTCAATCATTATGCTTGCCTTGACCGCAGGCAAAGCACAGTCAGTTAATCGATTTCAGAATGGTAAGGCCATTGATACGTTTTTTCAGTATAAAGCCGGACAAACGCGGCCGCTTATTTTAGCGCACCGGGGAGCTCCTTCCCCGTCAGATACGGAAAACTCCATCAGAACATTCGATAAGACCACCAAAGCGCTCCCAGATGCCATTATCGAAATGGACGTTCGAATGACCCGCGATAGTAACTTCGTGCTGCTGCATGATACTACGTTAGATCGGGAATCCAACGCTAAAGGGCCGGTTGCGGACTGGACATTGAACGATTTGAAAACGATCAAACTCAAAACCCTTGCCGGTGAATTGACAGATCAGCCAATACCGACCTTTTCGGAAATACTGGCCTGGAATAAAAACCGCTATATGCTGGCATTGGATGTGAAACCGGGTACTGATCCATTAAACGTAATGAAGGAGGTGACGAAATATAAGGCTGAACATTCTGTTTTTGTCATTTGCTATTCATTTGCGGAAGCCCAACGCGTTCGTGATCAATACCCTGATATCTGGCTGGCAGTTGGCGTAAATAGTATGGACGACCTCGAACGCCTGGAAACCGATCGGCTTGCAACAGGGCATCGATTGATTGCTTTGACACCGCAAAAACTACAGCCTGTTTCTTATTACGAACGTTTACACAAGCTTGGAATCCCCTGTTCGATAGGTACGTATGGAGCTGGTCAACTGGATGAAAAACCGATCGCAGAAGCGACGGCCGGGTATCGGGCGTTGTTCAAACAGGGAGGTGATATTATTACAACGGATCGGCCAATCGACGTAGCAGGCTTGTTTTAGCCAATTGAATTCTATGCAACAGATACGCCTGTTCGTTCTCTATCTGACTTTGTTAGGGCCCATTGAAGCGTTGGCTCAGGAAGTAGGGCAACCGCTACCCGTTTGGCAGGCGGGTGAACTCGATATTCATCATATCAATACGGGTCAGGGCAACGCTTCTTTTATCATATTCCCGGAAGGTACAACCCTGCTGGTAGACGCCGGGGCTATCAATTCAATGGATTGGCGAACGAATAAACCACGTAACATACCCACCAGGCCAACCAATGACCGACAGGCTGGCGAATGGATTGCCCATTACGTTCGCAACACGTTACGTTTCGATACGAACCCGACCATTGATTATGCCATCATTACCCATTTTCATGACGACCATATGGGCACGCCACTAAACGTGACCAAACGATCAGCGGGTGGGTATGTTTTAACCGGAATAACTGAAGTAGGGGAGTTCATTCCAATTCGGAAGATACTGGATCGTGGGTGGCCCGATTACAAATACCCGCGCCCCATGACAGCCGATACGATGGTGAGCAACTACCGCCGGTTTCTGGACTGGCAGATCCAGCATAAGGCGCTACGTGTGGAGCGGTTTCAGGCCGGTAGAAGCGATCAGATTGTTTCGGTTAAACCAACTGGCGTTCGGGAGAAATACCCGTTCACTTTTACTAATCTGGCTGTAAATGGGCAAGTCTGGACGGGTAAAGGATCGAATACATGGTCTGCGTTTCCCGACTTAATTACGCTGCAACCGGCTGTGTATCCCAATGAAAATATGTGCAGTATCGTTTTTCAGCTTCGGTACGGGTCGTTCGATTATTTTTCGGGCGGTGATATTCAGGGTGTTCTTCAGTTTGGGGAACCAGCCTGGCACGATATCGAAACGCCAATTTCTACTGTTGTCAAACCTGTTGATGTGCAATTGCTCGATCATCATGGGTACGGCGATTCACAAAATGGGACCTTGCTGGCAAGCTTGCGGCCCCGTATATGCATAATCCCGGCCTGGCACGCTACGCACCCCGCGCCTGAAGTTCTGGAACGCATCTTTTCGGGGCAGACGTACAGGGGCGACCGGGATGCCTTTGCAACAAATTTGCTCGAAGAAGCCAAAACAGCCATTCACGATTTTCTGCCCCGGTTAAAAAGTACGTCCGGTCATGTTGTAGTTCGGGTTGATCCGGGAGGAGCAACGTACCGTGTATTTGTTCTGGATGACACCAATGAGTCGTTTAACATTAAAGCAATGTATGGCCCCTACGCATCTCAATAACCTCTTGACCAGGGCGTACATAGATAAATGGCAATAATTAGATTGAGTGCATTCCAACGCCTGTTTATCCTTATCTTACCATACATGGACGATGATGCTTTAAATGAAAACCATAGATCTTTGCAAATCGGGAATCGAATTCCCGATTTGCAAAGATCTGATTATTAGATTGTTAGTTGTAAAGGCGGCTGATGTGGGTTAAAAATAAATGGGGATAAGAAATTACCTCAGGGCGTATTAATGGAGTTACTTGCTAACGGATTGATTTTAAGCGCATCCGTACCGGCCTGATACCCCTGAATAATCATGCGGCCAATATCTTCGGAGGTAAATTTCATTAGATTCAGATAGAGTGGTTCCGTTGGCCGGATGATCGTCAGCGTGAGATTGCGACCATTCTTTTTTCGTGTTCGGCAAACCGTTCCGCCCAGGCAATGTCATTGTTGACCAGCTGATTAACGGTTATGTCTTTTACCCGGTCAGCCAGATTGAGCAGATTGCGGTAATTGAATTTCTCGTTATAAATTTTCCGGGCATGACAGGCTACACAGGCAATATCCGTGGCTCCATCTTCAATAGCCACTCGTAAGGGAGCCACTTCCCGAAGGCCACCATCCAGAAAAGCCCGTCGATGATCGCCCGCAATCTGCACCGCAGGCATCAGAAAAGGCAGTGAACTGCTCGCATACACGTAATCCAGAAAATTAGGGTCGTGCGCATCGGCATAACACATATCGCCCTCAATGATATCAACGGCTCCGACTTTCAATTTGACGGGTCCTTTTCTGATAGCTTCCAGATCAATATGACTTCGAATCAGGTTCTTGATCGGTGAATTATCCAGCAAGCCGTCGAAACGGCTCATAATGGTATTGTACCCCATCCGAAACCTTGACCGAATTACGGCTACATCGTCGGGCCTAGTGATGTTCCGAATCCAGAATTCTATGAGCTGTTTGCCTACCTTAACCCAGTCGACCTGGCCCGTTTCGGCGTACTGGCGAGCTGCATCATTGGCCAGAAACGTAGCGTTGAGGCTGCCAACCGATATTCCGTACAGTTGATCGGGCACAAAACCCGATTCAAACAAAGCCATAACGGCCCCGACCTGAAAAGCGCCCTTGAGTGAGCCGCCCCCCAGTACCAGTGCTTTGATGGGGTTGGTCTGAGACGGAATAACGTCGGGTTGTGGGATAGGAACAATCGGATTATCAATCATAAATACACAAGGGTATGTGGCACAAACGGCCCGTACCGCCGGAAAATTGTCTCTTTTCAGCCAATAAACAAAACGAAACGCGGTACGGATAGTTTGGAGAATGGTTGCCGGTTTTCTAATCGGCTTTTCGGCATCTGCACTTTCCTTACTAATATTGTTGGAAAATTAGTCAACAGTCATTGGTGTTTAGCCAGTAGGGTATTGATAGCATCCATTGTTAGCCTGATGACCAACGACTGACCCCTCTATATAATGCCTCTTACTGTCGCTGATATACAAGCCCCAATTGCTGCCGAAATGGAACTGTTCGAGCAGAAATTTCGAGAGCTGATGAAAAGCGACGTGATGCTCCTTGACCAGATCACGAAGTACATCGTGAAACGTAAGGGCAAGCAGCTTCGTCCGATGTTCGTCTTTCTAACGGCCGGTGTCTGCGGGCAGATCACCGAAGCTACGTATCGTGGCGGGGCGCTCATCGAATTATGCCATACGGCTTCCCTTGTGCACGATGACGTGGTAGACGAATCCAATTACCGCCGGGGTTTCTTTTCCATTAATGCGCTCTGGAAGAACAAGGTAGCTGTGCTGGTGGGCGATTATTTATTGACGAGAGGCTTGTTTCTTGCTGTCGATAACAATGACCACGATCTGCTACGTATTGTTACGATGGCCGTGCGTGAGCTGAGCGAAGGCGAGTTGCTTCAGATCGAAAAAGCCCGTCGGCTGGATATTGATGAGGCTGTTTATTACGAGATTATTCGCCAGAAAACGGCCTCGCTCATTGCCGCCTGTTGCGCTGTTGGAGCCTGTTCTGCAGGCGCTACGTCGCAGGTCGTCGAACAGGCACGCGTATTTGGCGAGAAAGTCGGTATTGCCTTTCAGATCAAGGATGATTTGTTTGATTATGGCACTGCCGAAGTTGGAAAGCCGCTGGGCATTGACATCAAGGAGAAAAAAATGACGCTTCCGCTTATTTACGCACTAAGCAAAGCCGGTTTTCTGGAGAAACGCCGAATCATCAACATTATCAAAAACGACAGCGAAAACCCGAAAAAGGTTGATGAAGTAATCACGTTTGTTAAAAACTCAGGAGGGATTGAATATGCTACCGAAGCGATGAACCGTTACGTCGCTGAAGCACAGGAACTTTTAAACTCTTTCCCGGATTCCGTTTACCGGAAAGCACTGCATCAACTGGTTCAATACACGATCGAACGTAGTAAGTGAGTGTATAAGCCCTGATTGCTCCATGAGTCACCCAGTAATTTGTTTGTACTTTTGTAAGACCCGATCATTATACTATACCGGTTTCATGCGTCTATATTCTATCAGCCTGCTCCTGTTTTTATTGACGATAACTGCCTTTGCTCAGCCCAGGAAAACGACTAACACTCCCAAAGCTACGTCAGTACTGACTCGTCCAAAACTCGTTGTTGGTATTGTTGTCGATCAAATGCGGTACGATTATTTGTACCGGTACTACAACAGGTTTGGTACAGGCGGGTTTCGTCGGATGATGGATGAGGGTTTCAACGCACGTAACAATCACTATCATTATGCGGCTACGTACACAGGCCCAGGTCACGCAGCAATCTACACCGGATCAGCTCCAGCGTTGAACGGGATTGTTGGAAATGATTTTTACGAACGAAACATCGGCCGGTTGATGTATTGTGCCGAGGATACTACAGTGAGCACGGTAGGTAACACTGGCACAGCCGGAAAAATGTCGCCCCGCAATTTGCTCGTTACAACCATCGGCGATCAGCTCAAACTGGCCACCGATGGACGTTCTAAAGTAATAGGCATTGCTCTGAAAGATCGGGGTGCTATTCTGCCCGCCGGTCATGCGGCCAATGCTGCTTACTGGTTCGACTCCAAAGACGGAAATTTTATCAGCAGTACGTTTTACCAGAAAGACCTTCCGCAGTGGGTACAGGCTTTCAATGCCCGAAAATTACCCGAACAGTTCATTACAAAGACGTGGGAGCCAACCTTAGCCATGAATCAATACACCGAAAGTACGGTTGACGATGAACCTTATGAAACGGTTCTGGCGGGTGAATCGAAATCGATCTTCCCACACGGGTTTACCATTCAGGCGGGTGGGCTCAAATATGAACCGTTACGCACCAGCCCGTATGGCGATCAGATTACGAAAGAGTTTGCTCTGGCGGCCATCAAAGGCGAACAACTGGGGCAGCATGACGTAACGGACATGCTTTGCCTGAGTTTTTCGTCACCTGATTACATCGGGCACGCATTTGGTACGCATGCCATCGAAACCGAAGATAATTACATTCGGCTCGACCGACAGCTGGCCGACATTTTTAATCAGTTGGATGCTACGGTTGGCAAGGGTCAATGGCTGGCTTTTCTGTCGGCCGATCACGGAGCAGTTGATGCGCCTGGCTTTCTGGAGCAATACCGGATTCCTGCCGGTGTGCGTGGCTATGGCGAAATCGGTGAAACGGTGAAGAGCACACTTGAAAAGGCGTATGGACCTGGTCAGTGGATGCTCTCCTATTTTAATCAGCAGGTTTATCTGAACCGGGCTCTGCTTACCGAAAAGAAGATTCCGATGCAGGAGGTTTACGAACTATTGCGAACCGCTTTACTGAAGCAGAAAGCAGTCGTGAATGTTATTAATCTGCACAATCTGGGCGCCGAAGCCCTACCCGAATTGCAGGCTAACTTGCTGAAGAACGTGTATCATCCCAATCGGAGCGGTGACTTTTACGTAATGCAGGCACCCGGCTGGATTGAGGGACGTAACAAGGGCACAACGCATGGTACCGTTTACCCTTATGATACGCATGTTCCCTTTCTGGTGTATGGATGGGGCGTTCGTCCGGGGCAAACGCTACGTCGGACTCACATTCATGACATTGCACCAACCATTACGGCATTGCTTAAATTACTTGAGCCGAACGGCTGCATTGGCAATCCGGTTGAGGAAGCAATTGCTAAATAACAAAGCTTACCTCTTTAAAGCCGAAATACCGCACCTGGCCATCTACGGCGATAGCCAGACGCCCCGTCTCGTCGACGCCGATAATTATTCCCCGAAAATAGCGACCTTCACTGTCAAACAATTGTTCTTCCTGATACCGATACAGGATCTGCAGGTAATTAATTTTTAACTGGTCTCGCTGACCGGAGCGAAGCTGTAGATACCGCTGTTCGAGGGTTTCGCACAACCGACTCAGTAAACCCGGTACATCATACGTATTAGGCAAAGGCGTTTCCTGCTGTAAGGACGTTGCCGTTGGATAACTAAATTCTGTCTGATTGACATTCAGGCCCATACCGATGATAGACCAGGCAAGTCCGTAACCGTGCAGGGTATTCTCAATTAATATGCCGCCTAGCTTCCGGTTGTAAACGTAGATGTCATTTGGCCATTTGATGCGTAAGGCATCGCCAACGAGTGGGTGAAGCAGGTCGTAAATGCCGAGCGAAATAGCGATATTTAACCAGAACTGCTCATTGGCCGATAAAAAAGACGGCTTCAGGATAAGCGAAACGGTTAGATTTTGCCCGGCTTTTGCTTCCCATTGATTACCACGCTGCCCGCGTCCGGCGGTTTGATTATCCGTCACAACGAGTGTTCCTTCGGCTGGGTCATTTTGCGCAATCAAAGCGGCTGCTTCGTCGTTAGTAGACTGACAGCTTGGCAGATATTGGATTTTTTGCCCTAGAAAAAGTGTTTTGGGATAGATTTTGTACAAAAGATTGTATAGTTTAGTAGAAGTAGAGCTAATGAATGGTGCCGAAGACATTTTCAGTCTGTTAGACAAAGTACCCGCTGATCAGCTTATCGTGCAATGTTAAACCGAAAGCATGAGAATTAACAAAAACCAAGAATTTACCGCCGAGCAGTTCCGCGACTTTGTTGTGCGGGGTATGCAGGAAAAAAAAGCGCAGGACATTGTTGTAATGGATTTGCGCAACGTTAAAAACGCTATCTGTGATTACTTTGTTATTTGTTCAGGTAACTCCGATACACAGATTGATGCCATCTCAACGTCGATAGAAGAAGAAGTCTATAAAGCGAGTAAGCAAGATCCCTGGCATAAAGAAGGGAAATTGAATCGGGAATGGATTTTGCTTGATTACGTTGATGTGGTCGCTCACGTCTTCAAAAAGGACCGTCGGGCGTTTTATGACCTTGAGCAACTATGGGGTGATGCGGAGATTCATGTGATCGAAGACAATGCCCTGGTAACAGTATCCTGAGAAAGAACTGATTATCTTTGTTGAGCGTATGGTGAAAGGTCCTGTAATTGGGCCGCTTATGGGATAGATAGACCGTTTGTCCTAACCGTTTCGCTGTAGAAACATTCATCTGCGAAACGGTGTTACCTGTTGGAATCCGTTTTGTACAACCTGAGGAAATGGCAGAAAATAATAATAGAAATCCGTTAGTACCCCGTGGTGGTCCGCGTAAGCCTAATTTTCAGGGCTGGATTGTTGCGTTGTTGATTGCCGCCATTCTTGGCATTACGTTCTTTAACAGAAGTTCAGCCACCCGCGAGATCTCGCAGAAGCGGTTTGAGCAGATGGTGAAAGAACATGAAGTGGCCGAAGCGGTTGTTGTTAATGACAAAGTGGCTGAGATAACACTTACGCAACAAGCCGCACAAAGCCCTAAATACCGCAGCTTATTCGCCGACAAACCTTATTTCGGGAGTAGTCATGGCCCGCATTTTCAAATTCAGATTGCGTCAGGTGAGACCTTCAAGAAGGATCTCGACGCTATGGAAAAAGATGTGCCCGCCAATGAAAAAGTTGAATACCGCTTTGAGCAGCGTAGCGATTTTGGTAGTATCATCAGTACGTGGGGTTTCCTGATCGTCATGATTTTGGCTATGTACTTCCTACTGGGCCGCGTATCGGGCGCTGGAGGACCAGGCGGCCAGATTTTCAATATCGGAAAATCGAAAGCTGCGCTGTTCGACGCCGATAACAAAGTGAAAATTACGTTCAACGACGTAGCTGGTCTGGACGAAGCGAAGGAGGAAATTAAGGAAATCGTTGATTACCTGAAAAACCCAACCAAGTTTACGAAGCTGGGCGCAAAGATTCCGAAAGGAGCCTTGCTGATTGGCCCTCCGGGTACAGGTAAAACCTTGCTGGCTAAAGCGGTTGCTGGCGAAGCAGGTGTACCGTTCTTCTCGCTTTCCGGTTCCGATTTCGTTGAAATGTTCGTCGGGGTAGGTGCCGCTCGTGTGCGTGATCTGTTTAAGCAGGCTAAGGAAAAAGCACCCTGTATCATTTTTATCGATGAGATCGATGCTGTTGGCCGCTCACGTGGCCGGGGATCGATGCCAGGTGCCAATGATGAGCGTGAGAACACGCTGAACTCATTGCTGGTTGAAATGGACGGTTTTGCTACCGATTCTGGAATTATCATTCTGGCAGCTACCAACCGTCCTGACGTACTGGACTCCGCTTTACAGCGCCCAGGTCGTTTCGACCGTCAGATCAGTATCGACAAGCCTGATATTATCGGTCGTGAGGCTATCTTCCGGGTTCACCTGAAGCCAATCAAACTGGCTCCGGATGTTGATCCGAAAGAGCTGGCTGCCCAGACACCAGGTTTTGCCGGTGCTGAAATTGCCAACGTTTGTAATGAAGCTGCCCTGATTGCGGCCCGTAGCGATAAGGAAGCCGTCGATATGAAAGACTTCCAGGATGCCATGGATCGTGTGATTGGTGGTCTGGAAAAGAAAAACAAAATCATTTCGCCGGAAGAGAAAGAGATTGTAGCGTATCATGAAGCTGGTCACGCTGTAGCTGGCTGGTTCCTCGAACATGCCGATCCGCTCGTTAAAGTGACGATAGTACCTCGTGGTGTGGCAGCGTTGGGTTACGCTCAATACTTGCCTCGTGAGCAGTATCTATACCGCACAGAGCAACTCATGGATGAAATGTGCATGGCGTTAGGCGGACGGGCTGCTGAAGATCTGATTTTCGGAAAAGTTTCGACGGGTGCTTTGAGCGACCTGGAACGTATCACCAAACTAGCCTATAGTATGGTGACCATGTACGGTATGAACGACAAAATCGGGAACGTATCGTTCTATGATTCGAAGCAATCGGATTATGCATTCAATAAGCCTTATTCGGAAGAAACGGCCAAGCATATCGACGAAGAAGTCCGGAAAATTGTTGAGATAGCTTACAAGCGTACAAAAGGGCTCTTAACCGATAAGCGTGAAGCACTGGAGATCATCGCCAAAGAACTGCTTGAAAAAGAAATTCTGTATCAGAACGATTTAGTGCGACTGATTGGCAAACGTCCGTTCGAGCGTGAAACGGTTTACCAGGCCTATAAGAATAAAGGGGTTGCTGAAGAGATTAAGGAAGAAATCGGTAAAGAGGCTAAACCTGCTGAAACCGAGCCTGAATCCTTACCGCTCTAAATGCACTTGATTAATTAAAAAGGGAGATTCCTGCATAGGAATCTCCCTTTTTTATGCCTACTTTTTGC
This sequence comes from Spirosoma sp. KNUC1025, assembly GCF_045160025.1. GTDB lineage: Bacteria > Bacteroidota > Bacteroidia > Cytophagales > Spirosomataceae > Spirosoma. The sequence goes on along the minus strand of NZ_CP087139.1, from coordinate 6,850,286 downwards.
CTAGTTCAATAACCTGCATATCCAGAATTCGGCCTGCATCGAGTGAAAAACGAACGATTGTCCGCATGGAATGAAAACCTGTTTTTCCGGCTGCGCCTGGATTAATGAACAGCAGATTATGCATAGTGGTATCGCGCGTAACCTTGAGAATGTGCGAATGACCACACACAAAAATATCTGGTGGACTTGCCATTAATTGCGGACGTACTACAGGATTATATTTTGGGGGAGAGCCGCCAATATGAGTCATCCAGATGGTAAGTCCTTCAAGGGTGAATCGCTGATTAAGGGGCAAATCTGAAGCTTCACGGTCAATATTGCCGCATACGATACGTAATGGGCGAAAGTTTCGTAACTGCTCAGCCACTGTTAAGTCCCCCACATCCCCTGCATGCCAGATTTCATCGCAGGCTTCGAAGTGCGTGAAAATTTGGGGATCGAGGTAGCTGTGGGTGTCAGATACTAAACCGATACGTATCATTAGGCAAGAATCAATTCCTTCATCTCCGTTCGAATTCGCTTTTTGTCAATTTTACCGACGCTTGTTTTAGGTATTTCGGGAACAAACACAATCCGATCAGGTACGTACCATTTATGCAGATCACCCCGTTCGACTTTTGCCTGTAAACAGGTTTTGATTCCTTCGGGCGTTAAATTGTAACCGGGTTTTTGCACAATAAGTGCGTGTGGGCGTTCCCCCCAGCGGTCGTCGGGCAGGCCCACTACAGCCGATTCCGCTACGCCTTCTATCTGCGACAGGGCATCTTCCATATCCAGTGATGAAACCCATTCTCCACCAGTCTTGATAACATCTTTCGTCCGGTCGGCAATGATAACCCAGTTATCGGGTGTAATGCTGGCGACGTCACCTGTATGCAGCCAGCCACCTTTCCAGAGAGCAGCCCCGCGTTCAGGATCGTTGTAGTAGCCCTGGGTAAGCCACGGCCCACGCGCTACTATCTCGCCGAGCGAATGGCCATCGTGAGGAACGAACTGGCCATCATCGTCCATCAATCGCATTTCCACAAACGGCGAGATCCGACCTGCTCGTGTACGTAGTTCGAACTGTTCGTTCATAGGAAGTTGCTTCTCCTGTTCGTTCAAATACCCGACAGCCATCACGGGGGCTGTTTCTGACATCCCATACCCAGCCATCACCGTAATACCCAGGTCCATTGCCGCTTTAGCCAGACCTTTTGTGAGTGCAGAGCCACCAATCAGGACTTTCCATTTGCCAAGGTTTTCCGGGTATTTCTGTGCCGCTGGATTACTGACAAGCATGTTCAGGATAGTAGGAACACAGTGTGACAACGTAACGCCCTCCTTGATCAGGAGTTTAAGCAGAACCTCCGGTTCATACCGACCCGGATAAACCTGTTTGGCTGACATCAGGGTTGCCAGAAACGGAAATCCCCAGGCATGTACGTGAAACAGGGGCGTAATCGGCATATACACGTCCGTCGACCCTTTAAACGCCATAGCTTCGTACCCGATAATGTAGGCTAGAAGCCCCATCGTATGCATAAATAATTGTCGATGGGAAAAATAAACGCCTTTAGGATTGCCGGTGGTGCCGGTCGTGTAGAAAGTTGTCGCCCACGTATTCTCGTCAAAATCCGGGAAATCGTATTCGGGCGATGCATCCCGTAACAGGGCTTCGTATTCGCCCGAAAAGCCGGCTGGTATCTCGGTAAGAGCATTTGCGGAATAAACTTTATCGCTAAAAACTATGTATTTCTGAACGGTTGTAAGCTGATCTTTGATCGCATTCAGGACCGGCAGAAAATCTTCGTGAATCAGCACCACTTTATCTTCGGCGTGATTCATCGTGAAGAGAATCTGGGCGGGTGATAAACGTACATTAACGGTGTGTAGAATCGCCCCCAAGCATGGAATACAAAAAAAACATTCGAGATAACGATGGCTATCCCAGTCGAGAACGGCAACTGTGTCGCCCGGCAAAACGCCATGACTGGTCAATACGTTAGCTAATTGCCGCACACGCTGGTTAAACGTAACGTAGTTCATCCGAAATAAGTCGCGGTAAACAATCTCACGCTGAGGCTCATACTTGAGCGATTGTTCTAACAGACTCTTAATGAGTAGCGGAGGCTCCTGGGCTTCTTTGGTGCGGGGAATGAGTTTGGTCGAGATCATGATTGCGTGAAGGGTTTTTATAAAAACGCAGAAATCGAAGGTAGGATTGAACGATCTAAAGAAAAAATAGTAATCAATAAAAAAGGCCAATCTCTTTTTAAAAGTAGATTGGCCTTTTTTATCCGCTAGATCGACTAGCTGTGGAGATTAATTCTATAATAGCAAACCTGCCTTGTAAATTCACATGCTGCCAATTCACCGGCGACGAGTGACCAATCATTTCCACCAACAGGTTGCGGCTTGGTTCCGGCGTTTTGACCCCCCTGTTTGGCCAGATACAAGTAGTTCCAACAAATGATGGCGTTTTTTTTGTGCTAATTCTTTACAAGCATCTGTGCTCTGCTCTTCTTTATATGCGTACTGCATCTCACCACTATTCGCTTAGAAAACGGCGTGCAAACTACTGGTGAGCACTTTCCATCTTGTCTAACTGGATATCTAGGCGCTTACGCAACTCACTGTCGTCCATGAATTCCATAGGTATGACAAATTATGCCAAATTAGGAGAACGGGTCAGTTAGCTGTAGGCATTTTATCCATAACTAGTTGGAAGTTTATTATGATAATATCACCTGCTTTAACTTTAAATCGTTTGGTTGTAGCTCTATGATACGGATAGCAGAGGCCAGTAACGACATAACTGTCAGGCTTTACGTTCAGAATGTAATGGCCGTTCGTATCAGGTTTTATCTGTTGCCCATTAATTTCAACGATTGCGATTTTCAAACGTTCTTTTGTCTCTTTGTCAATGAATTCGCCTGTAATTTGAGCTTGAAGTTGTGAACTCCTTTTCCGAATAAACGAGTAAGAACTTTTGGCGGAAGACTGTTCATTAGACATGGACATAACTGTCAGGCAAGCAGTGAGTGCCATGACTAAACAGCATATTATTCTTAATTGAGACCGTTTCACGATGTAATGTACTGTTGCCTATTTGATTGGCAGTACGTATTGATTACGAGGAGTAGTATTATAAGCCCACAGTTGTAGTTTGACGGCTAATTGATATACATAGAATGCCTGTTAGCATCATACAGAAAAGCTTTACCAACCATAATTCACGTTATTTACTATCTTTTTAATCCAAAAATGTACACTCATACTCATGTTAATTTACCGTAGGTCATGTACCAACGCAATGATTAGAAAGATGATAAAAGAGAGCCATATCACTTTCGGCAGATACCTGATATATACCAAGGGAAACAAAGCAATCCACATTAAGAACAAGCCAATCGTCATCTTGTACTCTTTCACTTTGGGAGAGACAGCACTAATCAGGAACGCGAAGATTTCCTTTTGAAAGACTGTTATTAGTACAAGTAACCCTATGCAACTAAGGACCGTCGGAATTTTTCGATTTTCGTTCATATGTGTAAGGATATACCCCACTTTATCAGTGGGGTATATTCGATTAATTGTCACATGGCTGGTTATAGACAGAATTGAAATCGCTTTCAAACTGAGAGTATTTTGCCTGAAGAACCTCGTAGTTGTTATTAACACACCAAGCAGCAGCAATTGATCCAAAGCCCAATGTCCACATGGCTGCTCTATACCCAGTTATTCCTTTACCACCATAATTTTTCATCTGCTGAAGAATCATCTTAAAAAAGCCTCCTTGCTGTGCTATTTCAAGTGCTGCTGTTCCAAAGACAGCGTCAATCAGACACTGATTCATAGCAGCGTTGTATTCAGCTTGTGCAATAACTGCATCATTAATCAATTGGCGAAGGGCTTCTGCTTGGCATCTGTTCGATATTTTAACATTAATATGCGGCCGTGGAGGGTCTTCTTCTAGAGCATCATAGTCCGATATAAATCCATTGAATTTATTCATCATATCGTATGGATTAATACCAAACCATGTCCCTGCCCAACTAGAGTACGTATAGATGAATGAATCATTACCTTGAACTTGAAATCCATCTAAAAAAGACCAACCTCTTTTTGAAAGTAGATTGGTCTTTTTCATCCGCCAGACTAGCTACGGAGGTTAATTCTATAAAAGCAAACCTGCCAATGTGGCCGACATATAACTGGCGAGTGTACCGCAGATCAGCGCCTTAAAGCCCAGCTTGGCTAAATCACTACGTCGCTTAGGAGCTAATTCGCCGATGCCCCCCACCTGAATGGCAATGGAGCTAAAGTTGGCAAAACCGCAGAGAGCAAAACTAACAATGGCGATTGTTTTTTGATCGAGTGAAGGCTTTATTTTAACCAAATCCAGGTAGGCGACAAATTCGTTTACAACCATTTTGGTGCCCATCAGTGACCCGGCAGCCTCAATATCTTTACCCGGTACACCCATAGCCCAGGCGAAGATGGAAAATACTTTGCCCAGCAGGAAATTAAGACTGAGATTTCCCATTCCAAACACGTAGAAACCCAGCCGAAACAATAGGCTATCAATCAGTGCAATCAGTGCAATAAAGCCAATCAACATGGCCACTACGTTCAAACCAACTTTCAGCCCTTCGCTTGCACCGGCAGCAATAGCATCGAGCAGGTTAGCATGGGTTTTCTTAATCTCTACTTTTATAATTCCCTGTGTTTCTGAAACCTGCGTTTCGGGCATTACAATTTTGCTGATTACCAGTGCGCCGGGTGCAGCCATAATACTGGCCGCCAGCAGATATGGAGCCGGTACGCCAAGGGAAATATATACGGCCAAGACGCCCCCCGCAATGCAGGCAAACGAACCGGTCATACTTGCCAGAAGTTCCGAGTTGGTCATCCCGTTTAAGTAGGGCTTGATCATGATTTGGGCTTCGACCTGGCCAACGAACGTACTGGCTACGTTTGACAGCGCTTCAGCACCGCTCACACCCATGAGCCATTTCATCGCACGAGCCATTACCGCTACAATGCGCTGCATAATACCCAGGTGATAAAAAATATTAACCAGTACAGCTACGAAAATAATGGTTGGAATAACCTTGAAGAAGAAAATAAAGTCGTTTCCCGGCCCGAAAGCTTTTTGCAGTACTTCCGTTCTGACAAGGGAAGAAAACACAAACTCAGCGCCAATATTGGCTTTTTGCAGGAGTCGGTCGACGTAATAACCCAGTCCCTGAAATAGCTGTTGACCCGCGTCGGTTTTTAATACGAAAACAGCTAATCCAAATTGAAGAGCAAGCCCAACACCGACGGTACGGTAGTTGATCGATTTTCGATTATCGGAGAGGGCATAGGCAATACCCAAAATTAAAACAATACCAATCAGGCCGGTAAAGCGATCCATTAAGTAAAATCAGAGTTACAGTTAGGTGGGCTAAGATACAAAAAGACCGGTTAGCAAACGAGAATAGAATAAATCGGAGGGTAATATTCGCTGATCTACTCTATGCGTGAGGCTTTATCAGGCGACCTAAGACGACGATCTCAAAAATTTGATGGTATACCAGGCTGGAATTAATGTCTGACTAAAAATAAACCGACCCTTGAAAGGTAAATTAGCAGACCATAATGAAATGGCTCACATGAATATCGAAGAACAAATCGAAAAATACATTGACAGCCAGTCAGAACCAAAACGTAGCGACATGCGAGCGTTGCACCACCTAATTCTGCAAGTGATGCCAGCCTGTAGATTATGGTTTCTGGATGGTAAAAACAGTGAAAATAAAACAGTTTCTAACCCTAGTGTAGGCTTTGGATTCTACACCAGAAATTATGCTGATGGGAAAACCAGAGAGTTTTATCAAATCGGTCTGAGTGCGAACTCAACCGGAATCTCGGTCTATATCCTTGGTATTGACGATAAGAACTACCTAGCTCAGACCTATGGAGAAAAACTTGGCAAGGCGAGCGTGAGCGGCTATTGCATCAAGTTCAAAACGCTAAACGATATAAACATTTATGTTCTTGAGGAGGCAATACGACATGGGGTAGGGGTTACCAGTGAAAATTAACTGTCGGACTGAGGGTCTACCTATCTTCCAACGATCCTCAAGCTTCATGTTGGGATTGTTCTGGAAAAATCGAAAGAACTCATCCGGCAAATGCACCTACCCCGATTCAAAACCTCCTGCAAGAATAAGCAGCCAACAATTGTAAGTTAGTTGCTAAATATTGGCGATAGCGCGTTCGGCACCTTCCTGATATTCCTCTTCGAGTTTTGCTACGTCGGCTGTTTTGATTTCTACATCGAACAGGCGGGCATCCATGGCTTCTTTTTCGGTTGCGTCAAAAAAGCGCTGATGCATATTGAAGGCTTCGCTGCCTTCCAGTACATCACACTTCTTGAAATTGCCGTCTTCTTCCAGTTCATAGGCGTTTACGTTGTCGCGCAGATTGTAGCTTAGAATCAGAATGGCCTGTTGTTTGACCCGCGTATCGGCCAGGAAAAACAGTGACTCGATACGTCGGTCGAAGCTACGTACCATAATGTCGGCGCTACCACCGTATACTTTGGGGTCACCGTTGTTATGGAAGTAAAAAATGCGGGTATGTTCCAGAAAATCACCCACAATGGACCGGACTGTAATATTATCGCTTAAGCCAACCCGATGAGGACGGAGGCAACAAATGCCCCTCACAACCAGCCGGATGGGAACACCCGCCTGTGAAGCTTTATACAACTCATCAATGACCAGCTTGTCTTCCAGCGAATTTACTTTTATACAAATACCGCTGGGCAAACCGCGTTGAGCATTATCTGCCTCTATCCGGATCAGTTTGAGCAATTGCTCCCGCATATCGCGCGGAGCCGTAATGAGGTATTGGTATTCGTTCGGCAGGGAATGCCCGGTAATTACGTTGAAAAACTCAGAAATATCGTGTGTATAGGTTTCGTTCGTCGTCAGCAGCCCAATATCGGTGTAGAGTTTGGATGTGTCTTCGTTGTAATTGCCCGTTGCCATGTGCGCGTAACGTACCACGCGACTTCCCTCATTCCGTACAACCAGCAAAAGTTTTGTGTGCGTTTTAAATTTGCTGATTCCGTAAATGACAAAGCAGCCCGCTTTTTGCAGACGCTGTGCTTCGCGGATGTTGTTTTCCTCGTCGAACCGGGCTTTTACCTCAAATAAAACCGATACGTGTTTGCCGTTTTCGGCGGCCTTCAACAACGCTTCGGTAATGCGGGATCGTTTGGCTAGCCGATAAACCGTGATTTTAATAGCCAGTACGTTCGGATCTTCAGCTGACTGTTCAAGCAACTGAAGTACGGGCTCAAAGTTGTTGTATGGGTGATGCAGCAACAGGTCGCGCTGTTTGATAATCTCGAAAATGTCATCGGTTTTATCACGGCCTATACCTAGTGGCGGAACTGGTACGTGTGGCAAAGGCATATCGTCCTTAAACTCGGGATGACCAATAATTTGCCAGAAGGCCGAGAAATCAAGTAAGGTGTCTGATTCAAAGATGTTTAAATCATCGATTTCCCACCGTTTTTTCAGCAAATTGAGCATCCAGGGGGAGGCTACTTCGCCATTACTATTGGTTTCGATATCGACCCGCGTGACCCGACCAAGACGGCGATTTTTGATTTTTTGCCTGACTTCATCAATAAAATCGACTTCATCATCATCGTTTTCATCAAGCGTAAAGTCGCCATTTCGGATAATCCTGAACAGGTTCAGCGACAGGATTTCAACGTTACGGTAAAGTTTTTTCAGGTTCTGCCGGACAATCTCTTCAATAGGCAAAAACACGATCATATCTTCCCGCTCGAAGGATAGGAAACGAGGTAAATTGGCTGGAACCTGCACAAAAGACAGGCGTTGCCGATCTTCATCATCTTCCGGGCGCTGGTTTTGCTCAACGGCATCAGGACTTTGGGTAACTACCCCAAAAATAAGCACCCGCGCCAGCAGTACCGGAAATGTATGCGTATAATCATACAGCATGGGCGTCAGGGTAGGGTAGATCGCCCGGTCGAAATAACTGGTTGCCTCAATCTGTTCGTCAGCGGTCAATTGCTCATAGCCTACCAGCTGAAGGCCATTTTCGGGAAACAGGGGTAATAATTGCTCGGATAAAACGGTTTGCTGATCCTGAAAAAACTGATGTGCATTGGTATATAATGCCTTCCGGAAGGGTACTTCGCGCAGTCCTGAGTAATCGATACGTTGCTTATGGTAATCCAGGTAATTATACAGGCTCCCAACCCGAATCATGAAAAACTCATCGAGATTCGAGGCCGAAATTGCCAGAAATTTCAGCCGTTCCATTAGCGTTCGACTGGTACGGCGGGTCTGATCCAGCACACGTTCGTTGAATTTGAGCCAGCTTAAATCACGGCTCAGGTAATCGCTCTGGTCAATAACACTGCTAACTTTTTCGCTGACTTTTGCCGTTTTGTCCATTGTCGGGGTGGGCGAATTGGGCTGACGTTGGGTAAGTCGGGAAACCAGATTACCTAGTTTTGTAAAATTGGGATTTAGGGAATAACGCATACTCGGTTCAAGCTTTGAAGTACAACAAAAAAGCGGGCTTTTCGGCCCGCCTTATGTTATTTTTCGGTTAAACATCCACTCGGGCATATTTAGCATTCCGTTCAATAAATTCGCGTCGAGGAGCAACTTCATCGCCCATCAGGGTTGAAAAGACGTGATCGGCGTCGGCGGCCGACTCAACCGTTACAATTTTCAGGCTTCGGGTATCCGGATTCATCGTTGTGCTCCAGAGCTGTTCAGCGTTCATCTCGCCCAGACCTTTATAACGTTGTACGCCCACATTTTCTTCCCGACCTCCGCCTGCCAGTTCCTTAACGGCCGCTTCGCGCTGCACTTCAGTCCAGCAATAACGCTCTTCTTTGCCTTTTTTAACCAGATAAAGGGGCGGTTGAGCGATGTAGATATAGCCGTTGTCGATCAGCGCTTTCATGTTGCGGTAAAACAGCGTCAGAATCAGCGTACGGATGTGGCTGCCATCTACGTCGGCATCCGTCATGATGATAATTTTATGATAGCGAAGCTTATCCAGATTCATCACCGTTTCGTCGTCTTTCTTTTCAAGACGTATACCCAGCGCTGTCCAGATATTTTTGATCTCTTCATTTTCATAAATTTTGTGCTCCATGGCTTTTTCTACGTTCAGGATCTTACCCCGTAATGGCAGAATAGCCTGAAACGCCCGGTTACGACCTTGTTTGGCCGTACCACCGGCGGAGTCACCCTCAACCAGATAGAGTTCACACTTTTCAGGATCAGTATCGGAGCAGTCGGCGAGTTTGCCCGGCAGTCCCATACCTCCCATAAAGTCCTTGCGCTCAGTCATGATGCGCTTGTAGGCCAGATCGGCGGCAATACGTGCCTGAGCTGACACCAATACTTTTTTGACAATACCGGCGGCTGTTTTTGGATTCTCTTCCAGCCAGGTTTCGAGCATGTCGGCCATTGCCTGACTGACGGCACTCACTACGTCCTGGTTACCCAGCTTGGTTTTGGTCTGACCTTCAAACTGAGGCTCCTGAACTTTTACTGACACTACGGCAGTCAGTCCTTTACGGAAATCTTCGCCACTAAAGGTCACTTTCCCGGCATTTTTAGGCAGCACACCGGGGTTTTTGTCCGCGTAATTTTTCAGAACGCGAGTCAGCGCCGAGCGGAAGCCCTGTACGTGTGTACCGCCTTCGTGTGTGTTAATGTTGTTCACATACGACAGTACGTTCTCACCCGCTTCGTAGTTGTACACCAGCGCGACCTGTACGGGCGTTGATCCCTTTTCGCTTTCCATATAAATGGGTTTCATGCCATCTAGTGAGGGGCGAGTTTCGTCGAGGTATTGCACGAACTCGACCAGCCCACCTTCCGAAAAGAAATCATCCTGACGTAATGGCTCCCCATTTTCGTCCAGTTCACGCATATCTTTCAGGAAGATATGAATGCCTTTGTTGAGGAATGCCAGCTCGCGCAAACGACCGGCAACGGTATCGTACTTATAAACCGTTTCGGTAAAGATGCTGCCGTCGGGTTTGAAATGGGTTATTGTTCCGGTGTCTGGTGCGTCGCCAATCACGCGAACATCGTACTGGGGAACGCCAATTTTGTATTCCTGCTCAAAGATTTTGCCTTCGCGGTGAACTTCTACGCGTACATCAGTTGACAGCGCATTGACGCAGGAAACCCCTACACCATGCAAACCGCCGGAAACTTTATAAGTGTCTTTGTCGAACTTGCCACCAGCGTGCAGAATGGTCATGGCAATCTCCAGCGCCGATTTACCCATTTTGGTGTTAATGCCCGTTGGAATACCCCGGCCATTATCCTGTACAGTAATCGAATTGTCTGGATTAATCGTTACGGTAATTTTATCGCAGTAACCTGCCAGCGCTTCGTCAATGGAGTTGTCAACGACCTCCCAAATCAGGTGGTGCAGACCCCGAATACCAACGTCGCCGATATACATGGCAGGCCGTTTGCGGACAGCCTCCAGACCTTCTAAAACGGTGATGTTATCGGCACCATAGGTACTGGCTGGCGCCGTTTCAACGGGAGCATCTGCTTCAATCAATTCGTTGGTCATATCAGAATGGAAAAATGTCAAAAATTTGTTGTTTCGAGCTTAGGAAAAGACGTAATACAGATACGCTTTATAGATTGTAAAAATACAAAAAATAATTGTCTTTTCCTAGCCCCTCGATAAGATTGGCTTAATATACAAAAAAAGCCGTTCATAACCAATGTTTTCGGCCAAATGATGCCCTGCAATGGGTTTTTATAAGCGTTACGACTAAAATTCCTGACGAGAATTCAAGGGATTAGTAACAGGGAAAAGCCGATTTTCTGAGGGCTCATATTGGTAAGGTTATTTCTCAAAAAAGTATTATAAAACTGGTTAAAATACAAGAGCCAAACCGCGAAGATTTGGCCCTTGGGAAAATGCAGAATAGGGGTTGAATCAATGCCGGTTATGACAGGCAGAGCAAGGCCATCTGACAGTACTTAATCTTCTGGATATGGAATGTACACGAATCCGGCAAAATCGCCGTGAACGACAAACAAACAGCAGTATTCGTCGGCTTTTTTATAATTTTCTTTCCACAAATCAATGGATTCCGGGCCGATCAATGCGCGCTGCACAAACTCATCGAGAAACGATGCTTTGTAGTTCCACTGGTTTTCAAGTTCATTGCCGCCAATCAGCAACTGCCCTACGGGTATGTCGCGACGGGAAGCCACAAAAATAGGGTAATCAGAGAAGCCGCGCGTTCTGATCTGGTACGACGCTTCCTTGAGCTGGTCGGCTACTTTAACGAAATCTGATGAAATGGCGCCCATCAATTCCTGATTCACATCGTAGGAATTGGCATCATCAAGTAACGTATTTTCGTTGCTATGGTTGATCATAAATTTAGCAGACAGCGATTAGTCATTAGTCGTAAGTAGTTAACGCAGGAAAAGTATTGTATATCAACTACTACACTAACTGACGACTACTGACTTAAGTTAAAACCGGGCAGCCAGCAAAAGGTCTAAATCTTTGAAGCGCATATTGAACTTCCGGGCGATGTAGGCATTGGTTAGCGTACCCTTATGAGTATAAACACCTTTCATAAACCAACGGTTCGCATACATCATCTGCTCGATGCCGCCGTTGGTGCCTGTTTCGAGAAGGAAGGGCAGGAAAATATTGCTGAGTGCCATACTGGCCGTGTAGGCTACGCGCGCGGCAATGTTCGGAACGCAGTAATGAATGATGCCCATATGCCTGTAAATCGGATGCTTATGAGTTGTCATGCGTGAGGTTTCGAAGTTGCCGCCCTGATCAATCGCTACATCGATAATCACGGAATCGGGCTTCATCCGCCCAACCATCTCCTCAGTAACCACAATCGGGCTTGGGCCGTCTTCGGCCCGCAATGCGCCAATCACCAGATCAGCCCGTTGAATGGCTTCCGCCATTGTATCGGAATCGATAATAGACGTATAGATGTGTTGACCAATGGCGTATTTAAGCCGCTGGAGTTTGTACAGATGCTTGTCGAATACTTTTACGTCGGCTCCCATACCCAATGCTGTACGAATGGCGTATTCATTGACCGTACCCGCGCCGAGCATAACGATTTTGGTGGGAGGAACGCCCGTAATGCCTCCCAGAATGATTCCCCGGCCATTATCGGCATTACTCAAATATTCGGCGGCAATGAGCATAACCGTACTGCCCGCAATCTCGCTCATTGACCGGATGATGGGTAAGCCACCCGACTGATCCTCAATGTATTCGTACCCGAACATCGTCAGGTTTTTGCTATTGATTTTCTCGAAGTAAGCGCGGTCGTGAGAGGGTAGATTCAGCGCTGAAATGACGGTGCTGCCCGATTTGACGTGTTCGAACTCAGCTTCAACCAGTGGCTCAACTTTCAGGATCAGGTTGGCCTCATACACTTCTTTGGGCGATTGTGCCATTTGAGCACCGGCTTCACTGTACTCGTTATCGAGAAATTTGGCTTTTTCGCCGGCACCTTTTTCAACAATTACATTGTGCCCGTTACGTACCAGAATAGCCACCGCTTCCGGGGTAAGCGCAATGCGGTTTTCCTGAAGAGAGACTTCCTTTGGTAAGCCGATAAGCAGGCTATTTTGCCCACTTTTCAGCGCCAGCGGTGCTTCCTTTGGATATAGGGCCGTCTGTTTGGCCAACTGCTCGAATCCTGTCACAAGTAAAGCGTTTACGGTTTATGGTTCACGTGTGGATGCCGCATCAATAACCATTTTGCGAAGCCAGCCGTTAGCCATAAACTACTACCGAAAACTATCCAATCAATTCAGTTTCAACAACCCGGTGCCCATTTGGTTCAACCAGTATATGAACCTGATAATACGTAGCAGGCCAGAGGGATATAATCCGTTCCGGCCATTCGATGAAACAATAATTGCCTGAATCGAAATATTCTTCGATGCCAATGTCCAGCGCTTCGACCTCATTACGAAGTCGATAACAATCGAAATGGTACACGGAATGCCCTTCATGGGTTGTATACTCATTAACAATTGAAAAGGTGGGACTTTGCACCGTACTGATAACCCCCAGGGCCCGACAAAGGGCTTTAATGAGCGTGGTTTTTCCCGCGCCCATATCGCCCTCAAAGAGCCATACCGACTGATTTCGCCCCTCTGCCAGCAACCGATGGGCTATTGTATCGAGTTCATCGGTATGGTTCATCGGTAATGTCATGGGCTTCTTTAGCTTAACAGCCCGCAAAGATACAGAATTTTAAGCCGTCCACTTCGTTCGCATCGGACGACTAAGCAGACGGTTCGCTTCGGCATCCCCTTCAAACTTCTCTTTCACAGGATTCCAGTGGAGAGGGCGCCCAAGTTGATAGGCGATATTGCCGAGTGTGCAGACCGAAGCCGTGCGATGCCCGACTTCTACGTCGGAGATGGGATTCTTGCGGCTTCGGATGGCGTCCAGAAAATCTTTGTAGTGGTTGTCGCTGAAATAAACGTGCTTTTCAGATTCGCCGATAACTTTATCCTTCAGCGTAGCCGGGGTAGTCGTCAGCAGCCTTCGCGCCACTTTAACCTCGCCTTCAGTACCGATAAACTGACAATATTGAGACCCCTCAACAGGCGTGTGATGCATCTCAACACCATTGGCGTAGCGGTACACCAGTCCCTTTCCACCCTGGCCGGGTATTAATTCTGTGGGCCCGGAATTATCCATATCCAGTCCCCACTGGGCAATGTCGAACATGTGAGCGCCCCAGTCGGTCATGCCGCCCCCACCGAAATCACGAATATCGCGCCACTTGCCCCAGAAAGTGGCCGTTAATGCCGGATCGAGTACGTTATTGTAAGGGCGTTCGATGGTGTTAGGGCCGAGCCAGGCATCCCAGTTCAGGCCAGCGGGAACGGGTTCAGCAACCAGATCGAATTCGCGCGGTGGGCCACCTACGTTGACATTGATGGTTTTGATCTGACCGATGTAGCCATTACGTACCAATTCAACCGCCTGCCTGAATTCTGGCCAGGAGCGCTGCATGTTACCCGTTTGAAATACGCGCTTGTACTTACGGGTGGCATTTACCATATCCCGGCCTTCCTGAATGGTGAGCGAGAGGGGTTTTTCGCAGTAAATATCTTTCCCGGCTTTGGCTGCTGCAATCGCAATGGGGCTATGCCAATGGTCGGGGGTGGCAATGACTACGGCATCAATATCTTTGTTCGAGAGCAACTGGCGATAGTCGTCGTACGACTGACAGCCTTTGTACGACTCCTTCTCCGCTTTTTCTGCGTAATGCTTGTTAACTGCTTCGCTGAACGCCGTCACTTTCGTCTGATCGACATCGCAAACAGCCATGACCCGGGCTTCGTTCTTCAAAAACTGCCCGCGCAGACCACCTGCCTGCTTTCCGAGGCCGATAAAGCCGACGGTGATCTGATCAGACGGTGCCAGAAAACCGCGCCCAAGTACGTGACGGGGAACAATATAAAAAGCTGACAAGCTTGCGGCCTGTTTCAGGAATGTCCGACGATTTGAAGCGGCTGAAGTATCTTTCATGAACGTAACGGTTTAGTAACAAAAGAGGGTAACAGGCAAGCTATACTTACCTGTTACCCTGCGCTTTATCCAGAACATTCCGAAGAGGTGAACCCTTTCGGAATGTCGATCTATCCTGCTAAAAAATATTAATACCCTTCATTCTGCGGGAAATTGGTTTTGCTGTTATAAACATCGATTTCTGATTGCGGAATTGGATAGACCGTCCGGTAAGCAGGCATGGTAATGCCCGTTACTTTGATGGCATCAACAGCCGTTCCCGTACGTACCAGATCGAACCAGCGGTCATTTTCAAGCGCCAGTTCCAGTCGTCGTTCGTTGATCACAGCCGAGCGGAACGCTTCTTTTGTGGTCAGTTGAGTATTTGTATACGTAGCTACTCCCGCGCGGGTCCTGATTCGGTTGAGTACGTTAAACGCATCACCATCGGCCTGATAACCAACCTCATTGAGCGCTTCGGCATACAGCAACAATACATCAGCGAAACGTAATACCGGGAAATCGTTGCCTACGTCGTTGGTCGAAGACAGGTCATCGTAAAACTTTCTGGGAACGGCCAGAATGTTATTGGGAACAGGCACCTGAACTGTCAGCGGGAGTCGTTTGTCGCCGGAAGGATAGGCGGCTCTCAATGAAGGCTCAATGTTGTCGCCGATGCTGGTACCGTACCACAAACCATGCCCTTCGCCAAGCGTACCACCTTTTTTGAACTTGACCGCGAACAGAATTTCGGCATTGTTTTTATTCGTGACTGAAAACACACTGGCGATGTCGGGCAGCAGTTGATACGTGGTTCCGTTAACCAGCTCTTTCAGCGTCGAAACGGCCAGATCATACTTCTTTGCGGTAACGTATACTTTACCCAGCAAACCCTTAGCTGCTCCCGACGTAGCGCGTCCAACGTCGTTACCCGTATAGCTGGCGGGTAACCCGGCGGCTGCATCGGTCAGGTCTTTTTCAATAGCTGCGTAAATTTCGGTCACCTCATTCCGTTTGTAGGAGCGGGCTTCGGTAGTCGTGCCAGCCGTCAGCACGAGCGGCACTTTGCCCCAGAGTCGCACCAGGTTGAAATACGATAAGGCCCGGATAAACTGCGCTTCGCCTTTATAACGGGCTTTGAGTGGGGCGTCAATCGTTACGGCGTCTATTTTATCCAGAATCAGGTTGCAGCGATTAATGCCTGTATACAAACTGCCCCAGGTATCGCGTAAAACCGTATTGGTCGTTGGTTCGATGAACCGGTCAATGTTGTAACGTAGCCCTGCACTCGATGAAGGGTCATTGTCGAGTACATTGTCGCTTCTGGTCTCTACCAGCGTATTGTAATCGCCACCGTACTGGTTGGCCATCTGAAGGGCGTCGTAAGCGCCATTAACGGCGTTGCCGAAATCGTTGGCTGTTTTGTAGAAATTATCGACGTTGGCCTGCGATTGTGGTTTCAGTTCCAGAAAATTTTTCTGGCAAGCCGATGCGCCGACGAGAATAGCGATTGATAGAACTAGCTTTTTCATAACGGTGATTAAAACGAAAGGTTAAGACCAACGGAAGCTGTGCGGGGCAGGGGATACGTACCATAATCCTCGCCCGACGATAGGGCACTGTCTGGACGGCTGTTGACCTCAGGATTAAAGCCAAGGTATTTGGTAAACGTGAACGGGTTTTGCACGGTAGCGTAGATACGGGCGCGGCTCAACCGTAACCGCTGCAATACGGCTGTTGGGAGCGCGTAACCCAGCGTAATTGTACGGATACGTACGTACGAGCCGTTTTCGATATGCCAGGTGGAAATTTCGCCGTTCGAGCCGGAAGCCAGCCGGTTGGCGCGATTGACAAGTCCATTGCCCGGATTATCAGGCGACTGCCAGCGATCCAGTGCCCCTTTAAACAGGTTGCCGTTGCCTTCCATGTTGTAGATATAGCGCCGGATCAGGTTCAGGATTTTATGGCCCTGAACACCCTGAATGGCAAAGCTCAGATCGAAACCCCGGTAAGCGAAACTATTGGTGAAGCCAAACGTATACTTCGGAAAATAGCTGCCCGTAACGGCGCGGTCGCTGCTGAAGTCAATTTTTCCGTCGCCGTTCTTATCGATGAATTTGAAGTCGCCGGGTCGCGTCGTAGTGGTATGCGGGTACGCGTCAATTTCAGCCTGATTCTTGAACACACCGTCGTAAATCATGGTATAATATTCGCCAATAGGGTGCCCGATCTGGGTGATAAACTGGGCGCCCGCTACGCCACCCGCCACGATAATCGGATCGCCGGAAGGCCCAAGTGCCAATACTTTGTTCCGGTTCGTTGCAATGTTGGCGCTGGCTTCCCAGCGTAAGCGACCAAAGGTCTGACGCGTTCCCAACGTGAACTCAAAGCCCTGATTGTTAACTTTTCCAATGTTTTGCAACTCGGTACTAAAGCCAGAGGCCCGCGGAACCGGTACGTTCAGCAGCAGATCTGACGTATTGGCGTTGTAATAATCGAACGTCAGATTCAGCCGGTTCCGCAAAAACGTAACATCAAACCCTACGTCGAGCATGGCTGTTTTTTCCCAGCGTAATTTGTCATTTGCCGAATTGGCTGGTGCCAGACCGCTCACAATCGTTTCGGGACCGAGGATGTAGTTCTGGTAGTTGAGCAGACTGACCGAGCCGTAGTTGGGAATCTGGAAGTTTCCGGTCAGGCCGTAGCTGGCCCGAAGTTTTAAGTCGCTTAACCACGTAACGGATTTCAGGAAGTTCTCCTGCGAAAGATTCCAGCCAGCCGAAACAGACGGGAAATAGCCCCATCGGTTATCGCGGCCAAACCGGGAAGAACCATCAGCCCGGATAGCGGCCGATACCAGGTATTTTCCAGCATAGTCGTACTGCACCCGACCCAGATACGACATCAGTGACCACTCCTGAATATCGGAACCACCAGACGATACCTGACCTGCGTTGAGCGTGTATACAAGGTCATTCGGGAAGTTGGTAGCCGTTAATTCGGTAGCCGTCCGCCGGTCTTTTTGTGACGAAAAACCGGCCAGCGCCGATATCGTGTGTTCGCCAAATGACTTGTTGTAATTCAGTGTGTTTTCAACCAGCCAATCCACAAAGTTCTGCGCCCGTGAGAAACCCGTTGGTACAGATGCCCCTTTTCTGTCACGGATTTCGAGGGTCGATGGCCGGTAATAATCGCGCTGGAAACTGTTAATGTCGGTGCCTACGCTGAGCCGGTACGATAAGCCGTTGATAATTTCGTATTGCGCATAGGCATTGCCCAACAGCCGGATCTGGCTCATTTTGTCGCTTACCTGATTGGCAATCGCTACCGGATTTAGTATCGACGTAGCGCCATATCCCCAGGCATTGGCCTGCCAGTTGTAGGAACCATCGGCATTGTACACCGGAAAAATAGGGGGCATCTGTAAGGCTAAACCCACAACGCCTTCGCCCAGGTACGGTCCTTCCGCTTTAATCAGGTCGTGATATGAATACGTCGGATTGAGGTTAATTCCTGCCGTCAATCGTCCGCTTTTCACCTCTACATTCGCCCGGGCACCGTAGCGTTTAAAACCCGAGTTGATAACTACACCGCGCTGGTTAAGAAAATTGCCGGAGATGTAGAATTTTACATTGTCTTTGCCGCCCGAAACCGACAGTGTGTGGTTCTGAATCGGTGCAGACCGGAAAATAGCGTCCTGCCAGTCTGTGTTTGTCAAACCTGTCTGCCCGGATAAATAGGGCACAATTTCGGGCTGAATAAGCGTACTGGGTGCTCCTATACCTTTATTCCGTATGTCGTTCGAGTCAGTTGGTTTGCCTGTCGGATTCCGATCGATGTAGGCGTTGGTTTTGGCTTCGTAACTAAGCTGTGCGTATTCGTAGGCGTTGACCATGTCGATCTTTTTCGATACGTTCTGAACGCCCACATAAGAGTCCAGACTCACAACGGTTTTGCCTTCTTTGCCCCGTTTGGTCGTAATCAGCACAACGCCGTTGGAGCCCCTCGACCCGTAAATAGCCGCGGCTGACGCGTCTTTCAATACCTCAATACTTTCAATATCATCGGTATTAATGGTACTCATTACGTTGATTGGGTTGTCGGGAAACTGCGTATTGGTGCTTCCAGTGGCATATTTGGTATCGCGCGAAAGCGGGATTCCGTCGATAACGTACAGGGGATCGTTCCCCGCGCTGATCGAACCCGTACCACGCACCCGCACCGACAGACCCGCGCCCGGTGCCCCGGAGGTTTGAGTCACCTGTACGCCCGCTATTTTAGCGGCCAGTGCCTGATCGAAACTGGCAACGGGCTGATTGGCCAGATCTTTTGCCTTTACCGAACCAATGGCTGTTGTAACATCACGCTTGTTCTGCACCCCATAGCCAACCACCACTACTTCGCTCAAGGCATTGTCAGTAGCCGTTAGCTGAACGTCAACGACGCTCCGATTTCCAATGGCAACTTCCAATGGTTGATAGCCGATAAAGGAGAACACAAGCGTTTTGGCACCGGCAGGCAGACTGATCTGGTATTTACCCTGCGCATCGCTGGTGGCGCCTACATTGGTGCCTTTTGCCTGAACAGTCGTCCCGGCCAGTACGTCACCATTGGTGGCATCTTTCACCGTGCCGGAAATGGTTTGAGCATAGCCAAGCTGACCCATGAGAAGCAGCAGACAAGCCAGCCCCCATAAGTGGTACCCGTTTCGAACAGAATTTGATAGAAAAGAGATCATAAAGTATTGGGTTAAAACAGGTTGAAAATTGTTGAAATGAAACCAGAAGAGTGAAACAAGTTGCACGAAGGCTTACAATAATACTGGTAAGGCTGTAGAAATTGTAGAGTTTTTTAATCAAATCTGATTGATCAGGATAATACCCTGATTAAGTAGGCATAAAAAAAGCCCGACCTTTGCAGAGCCGGGCTTTTTTACCAAAAAATTTACAGAAAGTCAGATACTAGCGCATCACTAGTTATACCCTGGATTCTGCGTCAGCGTTTCTTTGCCGCCTTTTTTACTATTAAAAATCTCCTGAATCGGAATTGGGAAATACTCATGCTTTCCTTTTACGAACGTAACGCCTTTC
This sequence comes from Spirosoma sp. KNUC1025, assembly GCF_045160025.1. Classification (GTDB taxonomy): domain Bacteria; phylum Bacteroidota; class Bacteroidia; order Cytophagales; family Spirosomataceae; genus Spirosoma. The sequence goes on along the minus strand of NZ_CP087139.1, from coordinate 6,830,607 downwards.
AGATATGTCCGCTTCGAAGGAACAGACTCTGAGGTGTAATAGAGATTAAGTATCTGATCGGCAATTCCCCAGCGAACCAGATCGAACCGGCGGTGTCCTTCCATACCAAATTCCAGACGCTCCTCAAACTGAACCGCTTTACGAGCCAAATCTTTGTCGGTCCAGGATGCTGTGTATTCATTGATAACATAATTGGCGGCTGGTTTTCCATCCGCTGTTTTCACAAATCCGTCGGGATTAGCAGCCCGCTTACGAATCTGATTGACATAGGCACGTGCCTTGTTCAGATCGCCAACTTCCACTTCGATTTCAGCTAACCAGAGTAATACGTGGCTATAACGGATCAGGCGGTAGTTGTTGGCGTTCAGGCGAGGGTTACCAGCGAACGTATTGGTGCCAACATCCGACTTATACATGACGTGTTTCTTGGGCGAATAAGGGCCACCATACGACTGATCGCGAACGTAGGCTTTGCCAGGATGAACGCCCCAGTCTAAAAACGGAATTCCCCGACGGCCCACCGTCCAGTCAAGCCGCGGATCGACCGTACCGGCATAGGGCGTAAAAGGAGCCGTTGATTCAATTCCCTGATCGCTGGACACGTCAGTGGAATTAAACGTATCGAGCAGAGGCAACCCATTGGCATCGGTCTTAAACGCATTCACTAAGTTCTGCGAAGGCTGGAAGAAACCACAGCAGGTCGTAACACCACCGCCACCATACGGATAGTTGAGGGTTGAACCGATGTTTCCGTTTTCACCACCCGATGCGCCGTCATTAACCGAATATTGCACCTCGAAAATAGACTCGGCGTTGTTGTTCGTTACAGCCTTGAAGTTGTCATGATACCGGTCTACCAGTCGGTACTGCCCACTGGCAACAACGGCTTCCAGTAGTGGTTTGGCTTCCGTATATTTTTTCTGAAACAGGTACGTTTTGGCCAGTTCAGCGGCAGCAGCCCATTTTGTCGGGCGGCCCACCTGTGATTGTTTGGCGGGCAGTACGTCGTAGGCTGCTTTGATATCGGCCACAATATTTGGCCAGATGTCGGTGCTATTAGGAAGCTTTGTGCTTTCCAGATCGTTCGGATTGTAGACTTTCTCATCAATGTAGGGTACCATGTTGAACATCTTCTTGAGCTCAAAATGGTAGTGTCCTCGCAGGAAACGGGCTTCGGCAATGACCTGCTGCTTCTCAGCTTCAGTCATATCCTTCGCCACAGCCACCGCCTGCAATACGTCGTTCGAGCGGGCGATACCGTCGTACATGCCCCGCCATTTGCCCCGGAAATAAATATTATCCGACTGGATGTTTCCCTGCTCGATCAGCGAAATTGGTGGCTGGTCACCGGCGATGGTACCTTTATAGGCATCGTCGGAGGCTACACTGCCATAAACCCAGTTATCAGCGCCGACATTGTAGGAGCGGTAAGCGCCTTCTGGCGTGGCCCAGCCATCGAGGAGCGAATAGGCACCAATCAGGAGCGAGTTCACGCCCGTTTTATTTTGAAGTACCGTAACGGCTAATGCCGCTTTAGGCTGTACGTCCAAAAACTTGTCGGAACAGGCCGTAGCCACTGTCAGACAAACTGCAGTTATGAAAATGGTTGTTTTTTTCATGTGTTTGATTCGCAAACCTTATAGGTTTCAAAAACCTATAAGGTTTAAGTTAAAATGACAGATTTAAGCCGACTAACACGGTTTTGGCAACTGGATACGAACCACCATCTACCCCAATCTGACGGTCGTTACCGGCTGAGTAAGCCCGCAGGTTAACTTCAGGGTCCATGCCGGAATAGTTGCTAACCGTGAACAGATTTTGTCCTTGAATATAGACCGACGTAGCGCCGAGCTTCAGACGCGATAGGAGCGCCTGTGGCAGTTGATACGTCAGCTGGATATTTTTCATCCGGAAATACGAACCACTTTCAAGGTAGTAGGTCGACGGCTGAATACTAACCTGGTCTGCCGATCTGAGCTGGGGGAGAATTGCATCGGTTTTGCCGGGCCGCCAGGATTGGTACAACATCCGGGTGCTACGGTTACCGCCGAAGGTTGGGAAGTCGGTCCAGTATTTGGTGTAGTTGAAAATCTGATTCCCCTGAACGCCCTGGCCGAATAAAGTCAGTCCGAAATTTTTATAATTCAGGCTCAGGTTCAGGCCATAGCTGAATTTTGGGTGCGGGCTGCCAATGATGCTCAGGTCTTTGGAGTCAATTTTGTTATCGCCATTGATGTCCCGGAATTTGAACCGACCCGCTACGTTTTCAGCGGCTGCATTACCAAATTGAACAGGATGCGCTTTGGCTTCTTCATCCGACTGGAAAATTCCGTCAATCGTGTAGCCGAAGAACGAAGCAATCGGGTAATTCTGCTGCGTGACCACGAAGTTCTGAATTCGCTCATCGTTGATGCCGAAGTATTGGGTACTGGGGTCGCCATTCGTTTTGGTAACTACGTTGCGATACGTACTGAAGTTAGCGCCGATGTTGTAGGTCAGGCCGTTGGTACCGATTTTGTCGCTGTAGTTAATCATCAGGTCAACCCCTCGGTTACGCATCGAGCCGATGTTCTGAAACGGTACGGTAGCTACGCCCTGCGTGAGCGGAGCCTGAACCGGGAACAGCATGTCGGACGTAGTACGGGTGTACCAGTCGAAGGCTATGCTCAGTCGGTTTTTGAGCAGCGTCGCGTCGAAACCGAGGTTCAGGCTGGTTGTCGTTTCCCATTTCGCCTTGGCATTCCCGAACTGAGTCAGTTCATAGCCCGGTACGGCCGACGTGCGTGTGCCGTTGATATCGTAAAACGACGTAATGGGGTTGGTGCTGAACTGGGTAAATGAGTTGTAGTTACCAATTTCCTGGTTACCTGTCTGGCCAATACCCGCTCTGATTTTCAGGTCATCGATATAGGAAACCGATTTAAAGAAGCCCTCTTTCGAGATACGCCAGCCTGCACTGGCAGCCGGGAAGACCGCCGACCGGAACTCGGGTGCAAAGCGCGAAGAGCGGTCGCGACGTACGGTCAGGTCAAGCAGATATTTATCATCCAGTGCGTAGTTAAGCTTGGCGAATTCCGAAGCCAGTCGCCAGTTTGAGGCACCACCGTTGTTGGTCTGAACGCCCGTACCAGCGCTGAGATACCGGTTTTCGATGTCATCGACGGCAAAGTTGGTCCGGCTGGCGTCGAAGAACTCAAAGTAGCTTTTAATAGCCTCCGTACCTGCAATTACGTTGAAACGATGCCGGTCACCGAGCGCAATATTATACGTAAGGGTATTGTACCAGGTCCAGGTCCATTCGTAGTTGTTGCTGGTTTGCAGGCTGTTTGAGCCACGTGCCTCCGACGCTTCGATATTTCGGATCGAATAGTTCCGATAATTGAACAGGTTATAATCGATACCGAAACTAGTGCGAGCCGTCAGGTTTGGCAGAATGTCGACTTCAGCAAAAGCATTGCCAAACAGGCGAATTTCTTTCTGTACGTTTTCTTTGTTACGGTACAGATCAGCCATCGGGTTGAAGGCATTATCGAGGTCACCGCCACGGGTACCGGCGAAGTTTCCGGCTACGTCATATACGGGAATGATCGGCTGAATCCGATAGGCAAACGAGATGGGGTTACTTTCCGCGTTATTACCGTTCGGCTGTCCGATCCGTTCGCCATACGCTACCTGAAAATTCTGCCCAACCCGAACCCGCTTCGTGATATTGAACTCTGTATTCGAACGTAACGAATAGCGTTTGTAGCCCGTGTATTTCATGATCCCTTCCTGGTTGAAATAGTTGAGCGACATGGCGTAACGGCCATTTTCGCCACCCCCGATACACCTATCTGGTGGTTCTGAATGGGAGCGGTTTGAAAAATTTCCTCCATCCAGTCGGTACCGGTCTTGTTGGCTTTCGTGATAAGCAGGAAGTTCGGCGAGTTGATATCGTTGTTGTAGTTCACATACGTACCATCGGGATTTTGCGCCACGCGCGGATCACTGGCGGAAGCACCGCTAGGCAGAATATAGTCCGGAATGACAGGCGTTGGGCCATTGCCAAACTGCGAGTGGAGCGGGTTGCCATTGGCAGCTACAACCCCTGAATTCTTACGGGATTCCCAGATCAGATTGGCATATTCCTGCGTATTCAGCATGTCCAGCAGTTTGCCATGACGCTGAGAGCCGTAATACATGTCGTACGTAAACTTAGGCTTTCCGGCTTTTCCTTTTTTCGTCGTGATGATAACGACCCCGTTGCCCGCTCTGGAACCATAAATAGAAGCCGCCGAAGCATCTTTCAGAATCTGCATACTCTCTACGTCGTTCAGGTTCAGGGTGTTCAGGTTGCCCTTGGTTGGAACACCGTCGACCACATAAAGTGGCGAGTTGTCATTGATTGTCCCGAATCCCCGAATACGAACCATTACACCCCCACCGGGCGAGTTCTCATTACCAACCTGCACACCAGCCACACGTCCCTGCAGCGCCTGCCCTACGTTGGTAGACGGAACCGACAGGAGTTGTTTGGAGTCGACTGTGGCAACGGCCCCGGTAATGTCTCGTTTAGCCTGTGCACCATAACCCGTCACGACGACTTCGCTCAGGGTTTTAATGTCGGGCACCAGGGTTACGTTGATTGTGGTGCGGTTGCCGATAGTGATGTCCTGCGATGCGTAACCAATGGCGGAGATAGTCAGTACATCACGTCCTGGAGCTACATTGAGTGAAAACTGGCCCGTAGCATCGGTTACCATACCCGTTTGTGTCCCTTTCACCACTACGTTGGCTCCGGGCAGCGGGTTGTTGTCGTTTCCGTCCAAAACCCGGCCGGTAATTTTGCGATCCTGGGCAAAGGCCCCTACGCACAAAAGCCAGCTTAGCACAAGCAATGGCAATGCACGGTACGCTTGTCGTAAAGCGTTCTTCATCATAAAAATTAATTAGAATAGTGAAACTGATTTCAGGAAATACATAGGTACTAATGCCTAAAGGATAATAACAGCCTATTCTAACTGTATTTTCACTTAAAATAGTAATAAATTAACTAAAATTTGTCTATATAAAGCGCGCAATCGACTGTATATAAGTAAGTTATTTACTGAAAACATTATACTAAGTTCATAATTTGATGAAGGGCGAGGAAACAAATCTGGTTATGGATAAGAATTGTGTACAGGCTTAGGATAAACAAAACGCCCAGCTAGAAATAGCCGGGCGCTGTTAATAAGACAAACTGTGTGATCTATACGTTAGGTTAGCTGTAATTCGTCGATTACCTTTTGAACTTTCGCTTTTAGCTGTGCATACGTATCGTCAAAGGCTTCCTTGCTTTCGAGCGGCTCGCGAACACTAACGTAGAATTTGATTTTGGGCTCGGTTCCTGATGGGCGGGCCGAAACCTTAGTGCCATCTTCGGTAAAGAACTGCAATACGTTCGACGACTCGATTCCCATCTTGCCTGCTTCAATAGGCGACGTAGTGCCCGATTGAGCATCCAGCCGTGTCAGGGCTTTATAATCGTCTACGCGCACTACGGGCGAACCGGCAATACTCTTAGGCGGATTAGCCCGGAAATCGGCCATCATCTGCTGAATTTCTTCAGCTCCGGATTTCCCTTTTTCGTCAGCGAAACCAGGGCTTCGTAATAGAATCCGTTTTCCTGATACATCGCCATCAGCATGTCGAACAGGCTCTTACCCTGATCTTTGGCGTAGGCTGTCAGCTCGGCGATGATGGCGCAGGAAGCAATGGCGTCTTTATCGCGAACGAAATCGCCGATGAGATAGCCATAACTCTCTTCGCCACCACCGATAAATTTCTCTTTGCCTTCAAGTTCACGGATGACTTCGGCAATATATTTGAAACCCGTGAGCGTATTGTAGCAGGTTACGCCATAGTTTTTGCACATCTGATCGATCAGGTCAGTGGTAACGATGGTTTTGGCTACAAACTCTTTACCGGTCAGTTTACCGGCATCTTTCCAGGCATTCAACAGGTAATAGATAATCAGGCTGGCCATCTGATTGCCATTGAGCAGCTCAAATTCGCCATGGTGGTTACGGGCGCCCGCACCCACCCGGTCGGCGTCGGGATCGGTCGCCATAACCAGGTCGGCATCAATTGATAAAGCCAGATCAAGCGCCAGTTGCATAGCCGCCCGTTCTTCTGGATTTGGCGATTTTACAGTTGGGAAATTGCCATCGGGGGTAGCCTGCTGTTCAACGATATGAACGTTGTTGAAGCCCAGCGCGTCGAGCACGCGAGGAACCAGCGTAATGCCCGTACCATGAATAGGTGTATAAACGATGTTCAGATTGGCCTGCCGCTTAATAACGTCGGGATTCACCGCGTTCGACTTCACCCGCTCAACGTAAGGCGCATCAACTTCTTCGTCGATCAGGGTGATGCGTTCCGGAATACCTTCGAATTTGATATCATCGACCGACGTAACTTTGTTCACTTCCCCAATGATGCCTTTATCGTGCGGAGAAACTACCTGTCCGCCGTCATTCCAGTACACTTTATAGCCGTTGTATTCGGGCGGGTTGTGTGAGGCTGTTACCACAATACCGCTCTGGCAACCCAGCTGACGTATCGCAAACGATAGTTCGGGCGTGGGGCGCAGGCTGCTGAACAGATAAACCTTAATGCCGTTGGCTGAAAAGATATCGGCGGCTAAGCGGGCAAATTCCGGGCTCATCCGGCGGCTGTCGTGCGCGATGGCTACGCTAATGTCCTGTCCCGGAAAGGCGGCATTGATGTAGTTGGAAAGCCCCTGCGTAGCGGCCCCAACCGTGTATCGATTCATGCGGTTAGAGCCAACGCCTAAAACACCGCGCAATCCACCCGTACCGAATTCCAGATCGCGATAAAAAGAGTCAGTTAATTCAGTAACGTTGCCAGAATCGATCAGATGCTGAATGGATTCTTTGGCCGAGGCATCGTAATTGCCACTGAGCCATTTGTCAACACGTTGCTGGGTAGAAGAGTCGAGGGCCGTTGTCATGCTAAAAGTATAATTGTACAGTCGATATTATGCGTCAAAATTACCATTCCTTGGTAGTCCACCAAATCTGTACAATAGAATCATGTATGTTATTTTTTGTTTACGATGTCGACCAGACGTTTCAGCAGCAGACGTAATGCTTCGGGCGGGGCTATTCCTGCCAACCGTCCGGCTTGCTGGGTGTTCGACCGTTGCTAGGCATACAAACGGCCGTTACGGGCCGGGGAGGGCCACCCATAATCCGAATGTTAGGGTAAGGGTAGATCGGTTCGGGAATGGGCTGGCGCAGATTGAGGGCATAAAAAAGGCTGACCCTGTCTGTTGAACGCGCTTGGCCGGGTCGGTGTCGCCAAAGGGTAACCCTTTTACGTCTTTGCGATCAAGCCAGTAACGTACTGCCGAAACGGCCGAGGCTGTAAAAAAGCCAACGATGCGTTCCTGCGGGTTGTTTTTGTTCCGGATGTTACCTACCGGCGCTGACGGGGGCGTATCGGCCAGGCCACCCGTGTTTTGGGTTTGGTCCTGAAACTGTTTGAAATACGCATGCGCACTTTTGGGCAACGACAGTTGCCGAATTTCGACCAGACAGGCCGTGCTGTCATAGTACGGAATCTGGGCTACGTTACGTTCCTGAATCTGTCGGCCGTTGCTATATTGATCATCGAACGTATCGATGGCGTAGCTGTGCAAAATCTCCCAGCATTGGGTGCGGCAGGGATAGTCATATACATACTGCTCGCTATGAAACGGGGGCTGGGCAGCTTCGAGATAATTAGTGGGGATGAAACAGTCCTCGAATAAATTTTCGCCGGATACGTAAAACGTCTTATCCTGGTACGTGTGGGGCAGAATGGTATTCACAGCATAAACGCCCTGTCGACAGCTTCGACACCAGTCCTGTTTTTCCCACAGCTTCCATTCCCAGCGGTAATAATTCTGCTGATTGGCGGGGTCCTGCCAGCTCACGAAAATATCATGGCCTGCCCGATAATCGCCACCGGATTCCAGCGGAAAAGGCAAACTGGTAGCATTGAATCGGGCCGTCACTCTGTCGATAGGGGGCACCGGCTGCATAATCTGCTGGGTCGATACGTACTGCATGCCGTCGCTGAGGGTAAACCGTAGTTGGTAGGCGTGGCCGATCTGGGCTTTGAAATCGGCGGGTAACTGATAGGTGCCATCCTCGGTTTCGTGACAGACAATAACTTCTGATGAATCTACAAGCACCTCTACGCTGGCTTTGGTAATTGGTGTTGTGCCCGAGCGCCCCGTAAGTCGATCCGACTGAGCATGATTGAGCCGGATAAGCTGCGGTTCGGCCAGGTTTGTAATCGTTCCATCCACGACCAGCACATCCACACTGGTATTGATAACGATATCCGCTGGATCAACGCAGGACGTAATTCCGAACAGCAACAGCAGGCTACTTATGAAGAGAACAATAAAACGCATTCCGGCCAAAAAAGAAGTAATATAACCCTATTTTACTGATTGACAGTAGGGGTAATCGCTTTAAGACGATGTGCCCTCCGGTATAGGTAGATTCGACTATATAAATGATTTATCGATATTATCAACGTTTGCGTTGCTATTCATATCCACTAAAGCAAAGCTTTTCTTTTCATGAACCGACTTTTACTGCTTTCTCTGGTATTGTTGTTAACTGTGCTGTCGGTCCATGCACAGATACTTTACACCCTTTCGGGAACGGTGCGCGATTCGGCTAGCCAACAGGCATTGGCGAGGGCTGCTGTTGTACTCGATTATGAGAAAAATGCGAAAGGGACCTATACCGATGCGCAGGGGCATTTTTCACTCAATGTGCGGTTTGGCCAACACGTCGTTGTGGTTCGTCAGCTGGGGTACGTGCCCTATCGGGCTACTATTTATATACGCGGCAACACAACCCTAGATGTGCGGTTACCCTCGGTAGCCAGCCAATTGGAGGAAGTAGTGGTGACCAGTAAAGGCTATGATCGAAATGTGCGTCAGCCTCTGCTGGGTGTTAGCCAGATCAATATCGCTACGTTGAAGAAAATGCCAGCGGCTCTGGGGGAAGTGGATATTCTGCGGAGTTTGCAAATGCTGCCGGGTGTAACCAGTGTGGGCGAAGCGGCCAATGGTGTCAACATTCGGGGCGGCACGACCGATCAGAACCTGATTCTGATGGATGATACGCCTATTTTCAATCCGACCCATATGTTTGGCCTGTTCTCGGTTTTTCCGCCCGATGCCGTCAGTGGGTTAGATTTGTATAAAGGCAACGTACCGGCCCGGTATGGCGGGCGAGCGGCTTCGGTTCTGGACATTAGCCTGCGAAATCCTGATCTGAATCAGTTTCAGCTCAGTGGTGGCGTAAGTTTAGTTGCCAACCGGCTCACCGTTGAAACACCGATTATCAAAGGAAAACTTGCACTTCTGGTTTCTGGCCGGGGCGCTTTTAATGATTTTCTGCTGCACCTGGCTTCTAGGCGTTTAGATGATATCCGGGCAAAGTTTGGGGATGGAGTGGCGAAGCTTTTCTGGCGAATCGATGACAAAAACACCGTAACGGCAATGGGCTATTACAGCCAGGATCTATTTCAGACTAATTTGCTGGGAAGTCTGGCTAATGTGAATGCAACCGGAACTCAATACGCTCAACAAACTGCCAATGGTATGGTCCGTTGGTTTCATGCGTTCAACGACCGAATGAACCTGCAAACAACCGCACTGGCTGCTCAATACATACCCAAAATTCTCTCTATTGAAGACAGTACCAGCAATAAAGTTGTGCTGAAACAATCGCTGTTGCAGCGTCAGATTAAGTCGAACATCAACTACCAGTTAGCGAATCAGAAAATTGAAGCCGGAATCAGCGCTACGCATTACCGACTCAATCCTGGTGAATTAATACCGGGCAATAGCCTGGCGGTAAACTACCAGAAAACACCAATCGAAAACGCCCTGGAATTGGGTATCCATGCCGAAGATGAGATTAGTCTGTCGAATCAGCTGGCAGTATCGGTTGGGCTGCGGTATTCGCACTTTCTTAATTTGGGACCATCAGTCGTACGGCGCTACGCTTCTGACGGACTGATTGATGAAACGACCGTTGTCGATTCAATGCAATATGGAGCCGGTCAGGTAACGAAGCAATACGGCGGACTGGAACCTCGCCTGGGCCTTCGATATGCCATCAGCGCCAACTCGTCGGTCAAAATAGGCTACAACCTGATGCGGCAATACCTGCAGGTAATTACCAATACAACAACTCCGCTGCCTACCGCCCGCTGGAAAACGTCTGATGCCCACATTCAGCCTCAGGTCAGTCAGTTATGGTCGGCGGGGTATTTTCATAATTCAAAGAACAATATTTTCGAGATGTCGGCGGAGGTTTACTGGCGTAGCACACAGCATATCCTGGATTATAAACCGGGGGCTAATTTCCTCCTTCAGCCGTATCCCGAAACCCAACTACTGCCGGGACGTAGCAAAGCCTACGGGCTGGAAGTCATGTTTTCGAAGAAAAAGGTGAGCTAACGGGTTGGGTGAACTACACGTATGCACGTACTCTGAATCAGGTAGATGAAGGGGTTAGCTTTCAACAGCAGATCAACGCTGGCAACTGGTATCCAGCGAACTACGACCGGCCACACAGCCTGAATATCAGCCTGAATATTAACCAGGGCAAACACCACAGTTTTTCATTCAACTTTGCCTACAGTACAGGCCGCCCCTACACAGCGCCCGAAGGCTTTATCCGGTATCAGGACAGAACGTATCCGTATTACAATGAACGGAATCAGTACCGGCTCCCTGATTATCACCGGCTGGATTTCGCCTGGAATATCTACAATCCGAGTCTGAAAAATCGGCGCTGGCAGGGGCACTGGACCTTTACGGTTTATAACCTGTACGGCCGAAAAAATGCGTATTCAATTTTTTACCGCACTGAGGGGCAGGCTACGAATCCGTATCGCCTAAGCATTTTTGCCGCGCCAATTCCCAGTCTGACGTACAATTTCGAGTTCAAATAAGCGCTCAACGAATGCGTTCACTGGCTATACTTCTAATCGGTTGTTTTGCCGTTACTGCGCTTGTGATTGCCTGCGTCGATCCAGAGGATACTACGTTACGGGGAACCGTTGATGTTATTGTGGTGGATGGCACTATCACCAATCTAGCGGAACCACAGAGCATCCGGCTCAATCGCTCGCGAGCCGATCAACTCACCGGGCGGTTCGGAATGCTACCGATCACAAAGGCTACTGTGGAAGTCGTCGTTGATTCAGCACAGGTTGTTGCCTGTCACGAAACCGAGGATGGCACGTATCAGTTACCCGCCGATTTCAAAGCTCAAATTGGCCACGCCTACCAGCTCCGGTTTACCCTCGGCGATGGTACGCAGTACGTATCAACCCAGCAGATTATGCAGCCCATCGCTGAGATCAGTAAAGTTTATGCCGAGTTCAACTCAACCAGCTTACCCGCTGGTCTATTGGGCGATTTCAGAGCGGGTCACGACATTTCAATTGATACGCAGGACCCCGCCGATCAGCACAACTATTATCAATGGGAATGGAAGCTTTATGAGCGGCAATACTGGTGTCGGAGTTGTGTGCAGGGCGTTTATGCCGTGAATAAAATCATTCCGCATCGCTATCTCTACGAGTATTATTTTGTGGCCGGAAATGAGCCTTATGAAGACTGTTTCACTCCACCAGTCGGTAAAGTGGAGGACAATGCGCCACTAGTGCCGGGTGGTTACTGGTATTATGACTATACCTGCCGAACACAGTGCTGGGAGGTATTGCATAACGATGCCATTGATGTCTTCGATGATTTATACAGCAATGGCGGGCTGATAGCAAAGCGGAAAGTAGCTCAAGTCCCCTATTACTCCCATGAGCCGTGTTTGGTCGACATTCGGCAAAAGTCGCTGACGAAAGATGCGTATCGATACTACAAACTGTTTCAGGATCAGACCCAGAATTCGGGCGGTCTGGCCGATACGCCCCCAACCGCACTGGCCGGTAATGTGTATAACGTAGCGAACAGGAAAGAAATGGTGGTTGGTTATTTCACAGCATCCGCTGTGTCGCTAATTCATCAATGGTTAGACCGAAAAGATACCAATGGGATTCCATATGGGGCTATGGACCCCACCGGGCCACATACGAATGCCGGAGACGATTTATTTTATGCCCTGAATAAGCGTCGGCCTTATCCGGAGCCACCGCCCCCGTATATCGGCGAACGGGAAGAGCCAAAGGTTAGAATATGGCCAAATACAAATCGGCCGCCCACGGCCATCTGCGTTTCAGGAGACAGCCGAACCCCCTACAAACCGGCTGGGTGGCGGGATTAATGAGCGCAAAAAGTCCTGGCTCCTACCTGGGTCAGGACTGATGAATTTTGAGCGATTTAAGCAGTTTATTTCAGAATTTGTTCCAGAATGGCCCGATTTTCGTTGAGCCAGTCGTGGATGTCGGTCACGATCTCGCGGATTCCCAGTTCTGGTTTCCAGCCGGTACGTGCCGTTACGTTTGTATTGTCGGTAATATACAGGCGAATATCGGCAGCCCGGTTTTCCGGCACTTGTTTGATCGGAATCGTTTTACCGGTTACGTCCTGGCAAATTTTTGTCAACTCCTGCAGCGAAGCACTGCTTTCGACACCACCACCCGCATTCAGAATTTCGCCGTTTACGCTGTCCAGGTTATGCAACTCCCAGTCAATGAGCCGGTAAAGGTCGGCAATATGAAGCATGTCGCGGGTTTGTTTACCCGTACCGCCATAACCGATATACGCTAGTGGCTGTTCGAAGTAATGCTTGGCAATCCAGAGCACCATCACCCCCTGATCGACCTTACCCATCTGCCAGGGGCCGGTAATCACTCCACAGCGATTGATCACTGTTTTCAATCCGTAGAACTCGTTGTATTCCTGAATCAGCAGCTCCGAGGCCAGTTTGGTAGTGCCATAAAGCGACCGGGCACCGTCGAGCGGAAAGTTTTCGGCAATACCCCGCGATGATACGCCCGGTACGGGTTGCTCGTCAGTAAGGACAAAGCGCGTATCGGCTTCCTCGAAATTGAGCGTTTCGATGGTTTTGATGGGATAGACGCGGCTAGTCGACAGAAAAATGAAATTAGCCTTGTGTTTTAACGCGTAATTCAGGCAGTTGACCGTTCCGAACAGGTTGGTATTGATAAGGTAGTCGGGCGTACCGTCTAAACCAGCCAGCACCGAAGGTTCAGCGGAGGCTTCAATCACCGTATCAACACCCGGCAAAGCATCGAAATCTTCCTTGTTACGTATGTCGCCATGCAGAAACTCAATTCCTGCCGCTTTCAGCCGGCTCAGGCTAAGTTCAGACCCCCGGCGTTTGAGATTATCGAGCGCAAAGATCTGATAGGACGGATAATTCTGTTTAAGTGAAATAGCCAGCGACGAGCCAACAAATCCGGCTCCGCCGGTGATAAGAATTTTCATAGGGGCAATGAGTGATTGAATGATTGAGTTGTTGGATTAATTCGATTATTCAATCATTCATCAATTCAACCATTAAGAAGTGATGCGTTTTAGTTTGACGTTCTCGACGGGGCGAATAACCAGCGGTACTTTCTCAACTTTCACCGAACTGCTATCCAGGCCAAACCAGCGGTCTTCGGGCGTTGTGAAGCTTTTAATACCGAAATAAATATTCATGATCAGTCGCTCACGAGCAGGAAGTTCGTTTTCAAACGAAAGAAATTTTTCCAGCACCACGAAGCGGAAGTCTCCAATAACGTTTTGCCGACTGAGTGATTCATAGCGGCTGGTGATGTCTACCTCCTTGTTTTTCACCATGTCCTCAATCACTTTTCGAAAGAACAGGTTGATACGTTGTTCAACCCGGAAACCTAATTTGAAGGTCACTTTATAGGCATCGTCGGGCGCTATGGTGTTTACTTTATATTCCATTGTATACGGATCATCCGTAGTATCGACGTGAACGAACCAGTAAATGTCAGCGCGTTTGGGGCGTTTTTGGAAAATGGAATAAATAATTTTTGACTCGATTTCCGACTGCCGGGCGGCATTGCTCATAAAGACAATATGCGTAGCATACTTCGGAATGCTGATGTCGCGGCTGAGTTCTTTAATAGCCTGCGTATACTGATCGATACGTACGTATTCGGTCAGGCGTAGTTTGATCTGGAAAGCCTGCAGCCAGATGTACATGACGCTGGCAATAGCCGAGCCGATCAGCACCGACACCCAGCCACCATGTGGAAATTTGATCAGGTTAGCAATCAGAAAGGACCCTTCAATGCCCAGATAAACCGTCAGGAACAGTACAACGCCCCAAGCCTGGTACTTGTGGGTGTACAGGTAGTACGACATCAGCAGGGTAGTCATCAACATCGTCAGGGTAATCGCCAGCCCATAGGCAGCTTCCATGTTCGACGACTCACGGAAGTATAGTACAACACCCACACAGCCAGCCCAGAGCAACAGATTTACACTGGGCACGTAGAGCTGCCCTTTCTGTACACTTGGGTAACGTAATCGGACTTTGGGCCAGAAATTGAGCCGGATGGCTTCACTAATGAGCGTAAATGAACCACTGATCAATGCCTGGCTTGCGATGACCGTAGCGGCTGTGGCAATGCTGATACCAATGGTCAGGAACCACGGAGGCATCACCTCATAGAACGGAATTCGATCACGTAGTACCTGCCCCTGTATACTCAGCAGCCAGGCTCCCTGGCCAAAGTAATTGAGTATCAAACAGGATTTGACGAATATCCAGCTCACCCGGATATTCGACCGGCCACAGTGCCCCATATCGGAATACAATGCTTCTGCCCCCGTCGTGCAAAGAAATACGGAACCCAATAGCCAGAACCCGCCCGGGTATTCCGATAAAAGCCACCACGCGTAGTACGGATTAAGAGCGGCCAGAATTCCGGGCGCCTGAGCAATCTGAATAGCGCCCAGAGTGCCCAGCATAACAAACCAGACCAGCATGATCGGCCCAAAAGCCGTTCCGACAACACTCGTGCCGAAGGTTTGAATCAGAAAAAGTAGGGTCAGAATCGCAATGACGATTTCTATGATCTGTATATGGGTAATGGAGGGATACAATACCCGTAGCCCTTCAACGGCCGACGAAACGGAGATGGGGGGCGTAATAATACCGTCGGCCAGTAGCGCAGAGCCGCCAATAATAGCGGGTAACGTAAGCCAGCGGGCATGCCGGCGAACCAGAGCATAAAGCGCAAAAATACCACCTTCCCCCCGGTTGTCGGCCCGCAAAATCAGGATTACGTATTTGACGGTTGTTTGCAGTGTAAGTGTCCAGAATACACAGGATAAAGCTCCTCGAATGACATCTGCCCGGATTGGCGTATTAGGCCCAATAATAGCCCGCAACGTATACAAGGGCGATGTGCCGATATCACCGTAAATGATACCCATTGCCACCAACAGCCCAGCAGCTGTTACGGTGTCCAAATGTTTTTTATCTTCCATAGAATAGGCTTGCGCCTTGTCGTTTTACGACGGGGTCAAAACGGGGCAAAGATAACCGATGTTTAGATTCATTAACGCTGGATTAAGCGAAAGTTGCGCTGCGGCTGAACTATAAATAATACAGCAAAACCGCAGTTTACAGGTGTTGTCAAGGAAACTACACACTGCTTTCTATCGTACATATAAACGCCGTTCTCATATCGGCTGACGTTTTGTTTAATTAGGTGTGTTGCAGATGGCCCGTTTACCTAAATGGGCCATCTCTTTCTGGCAACGCCCGCAACGACGATGACTGGTGCCCGACGGACTAAGCGCGTGGTTAGTAGAACTCAAAGCGCCAATGTTATACAGACTATTAAAAAGAGCAACGGTTACTGCTGACTGTTTTTAATCAGGGCAACGTAAAACCGAATCATGTTCTGGTAGTCCTGAACGCGGATACGCTCGTTTGTGCCGTGAATACTCTGGGTTTCAGCGTCGTTGAGTGGTATGGGTGAGAACCGGAATATGGATGAGGCAATCCCGGAATAATATTTGGAATCGGTCGCTCCCAGCATTACATACGGGGCAACCACTACATTAGGGAAAACGCTTTTGATGGTTTGGTGAATCTTCAGGAAGGCAGGGCTCTCCGGATCAGATACGGCCGATGGATTATTCCCTTTACCCAGAATGTTTACCTGAATACTGTCGTTGTCAATAACCTGTTTAACCCGCTCGATAACCCCCTCAACCGTATCGCCCGGTAATAATCGGAAGTTGACCGTAGCTGTTGCGTCGATGGGCAGTACGTTGTCTTTCGCACCCGCCCGAAAGATAGTTGGGGCCGTTGTGGTGCGAATAGAGGCATTCCCTGACTTGGTCTGGCTCATCTGCTGCTCGATCAGAGAGGCAAATAGCCATCGATTAGCCAGCGCGATACGCTGCCCAAACGAAACCTCCGGAGCTAAATAATCTAACAAACGGTCAACACCTCCATCCAGGCGGGCGGGGAAGGGATTGTGTTCCAGCTTACTAACAGCTTCGGCAACCATGCCAATGCTGGTTTGCGCTGGTGGCATCGATGAATGGCCACCTTTGCCAATAGCAGTCAGTTCCAGACTTAGGTAGCCTTTCTCCGTAATACCAATCAGGGCAACTGGCTTTTTCAGACCCGAAACGCCATCGGTTTTAATGACGCCACCTTCATCAAGCACGTATTCGACCGATGTTCCCCGTTTTTTCAATGCTGCGGCAATGGTTTGAGCGCCCCGTTGGGCGGAGGTTTCTTCGTCCTGCCCAAACGCCAACAGGAGGGTTCGAGCGGGTTGGAAATTGGTACGTAGCAGGTACTCAACCGTCTCCAACAGCGCGATAACGCTCATCTTATCGTCAAGTGTGCCACGTCCATAGAGGTAACCACCCTCAACAAGGCCACCAAAGGGAGGTCGTTTCCACATACGCTGCGTTCCCTGGATAACAGGCACAACATCATAATGCCCCATCAATAAAACAGGTTTCAATGCTGAATTTTTACCTTTCCATTCATACAGCAGGCCATACTGATTAAAGGTTTCACGCTTGAGCCGCTGATGGATCAACGGGAACGTAACCTGAATGTAGGTCAGAAATTTGTCGAACTGAGTAGTATCGGTCAGGCTGTAATCGGTGTAAGAAACCGTAGGTATTCGAATGGCACCAGCCAGATGGTGAATCGCCGAATCAGGGATTTCGATGGGCGCCACCGGTGGTACATCTGCTAACTGGTGCGACCGGGTTCGGAGCGTATTGACGAGCAGGATGAGAATTAATAAGACGAGTAAAGCACCAATGATTCGTAAAATTGATCGCATAGAGTAGGTCAGTGAAAACGATGAAGTGAACGCATGAACAGGCAAGTGGTGCGTTGCCATCATTATTTCATGAGTACTGCCCCAAAAATGGTATTATTTGTTACGCGACAAATATTATTTGGCAAAAGAATGTAAACTACTAGGTACAATACTATTTTTTCTTTTTATATAGTAAAAGCACTCGGAATGATTCCGAGCGCTTTTACTATATCGCTAATTAATGTTGAATGAGCGGTTGGCTAGGCGTATATTCATGAACCGCATTATCGCCTTGTGAACGAAGCTCGATCAGCTGATTCCCTCGTTCACGAATGTCTCCTTTAAGCGTATCGCCCGATGCCAGAACTACATAGCCTTTCGTAAAGAATAACTGGGAGTAAGCGGCCTCCTGCGTAACCAGCGTAAGAACGAAGACCAGGAGAGCAAGTCCTTTGCGTTTCAAAAAATACATGTTGGGATAAAGCCTGTAACTGAATAGTAGTTACAAGTATATGGAACCTTACGCTAATTTTAAGGGTCATTTGGTGACAATTTCAGAAATTGTCACCGTTTACCTGAACGAACCCACCCTGAAGCTAAGCGATCGTATCCCAAAGCAGATAGCCGTTGAGGCCGATAATCAGCACAGCCACGATCCAGGAGAGGGCTTTCATCCAGACGGGATTCACAAAACGGCCCATTTTGACTTTGTCGCTGGTGAATTGAACAAGCGGTACAACCGCAAAACTCAGTTGAAGCGATAGGATGACCTGGCTGAATACCAGCAGTTCGCTCGTTCCCTGCTCACCGTACAGAACAGCCACCACCAAAGCCGGAACGATGGCTACCAGACGCGTAATGAGCCGACGTAACCAGGGCTGAATGCGCAGGTTCAAAAACCCTTCCATCACAATCTGTCCTGCCAGCGTACCTGTCAAGGTAGAATTCTGACCGGAGGCCAGTAAAGCCACTGCAAACAGAATCCCGGCCAGTTTAACACCCAGAATCGGGTCGAGCAGGCGGTGCGCATCGGTGATGTCGGCTACCTGCTGATTGCCGGAAAAGTGAAAGGCCGCAGCCGATAAAATCAGAATGGCTGCGTTGATGAAAAAAGCCAGAAACAGAGAAATCGTTGAATCGATGGTAGCGAATTTGATGGCTGTTTTCCGGCCGGCGTTGTCGCGCTTGAAGTCGCGGGTTTGTACAATGCTGGAATGCAGATACAGGTTGTGTGGCATGACCGTAGCCCCTAAAATACCGATGGCAATGTACAGCATACCCGGATTGGTAATGATCTCCGGACTAGGAACCAGCCCCGTTACTACGTCGGTAAAGTTAGGCCGCGACACCAGAAGTTCGTAACCAAAACAGCCAATGATCAGAAAAATAAGGCTGGCGATAATGCGCTCGATGGTCTGAAAGCCCTTATTCTGTAAATAGAGCAAAAGCAATACGTCTAAAGCCGTAATAAGTATGCCGATTGTAAGCGGTAAGCCGAATAACAGATTCAGGGCAATAGCCGACCCAATGACTTCGGCCAAGTCGGTAGCCGCAATCGCAATTTCAGCCAGTATCCAGAGGCCAATGGCAACCGGGCGACTAAAGTGATCCCGGCAGGCCTGAGCCAGATCGCGGCCCGTGGCAATACCAAGTTTTAGAGCCAGATGCTGAAGAAGAATGGCGAACAGATTCGAAATCAGCACGACCGACAAAAGCCGATAACCGAAGCGTGCTCCACCCGCAATATCGGTAGCCCAGTTACCTGGGTCCATATAACCCACGGCAACCATCATGCCGGGGCCAATATAGGCACGTAACGTCTTGAAAAAACCGCTGTCAACTGGTACGCGAACCGAGCCGTGTACTTCCGAGAGCGATTTCGTATCATTTTCCTGTTGCCAGCCTTTTATAGGTGTATTGGTTGCTTCCATCTAATTTCAGATTGTATATGCCTTCTCGACTATAACTACTATAAACGGATTGAACTGTTATAAGATATAGAGCTTTCTAAAGTGTTATTATCAGAATTATGCTTTACGAAGGTATAACGAAACAAATATAAGGATTGTTGAAATAAAAATTTAGACTAGTCTAAATTTTTAGAAAGTTTAACATAAAAACTACCTTTGCCGGTAAACTGTTTATACTTCTTTTGCCGTTCCCTATAGGACGTAGTGGTTTATGCATTCGTTTACCGAAGAAAATTATCTGAAGACGATTTATTATCTGGCCACCCGGCAGCAGGGTGAGGTGAGCACGAATGCACTGGCAGAAATGACGTCGACAAAAGCGGCTTCGGTAACCGATATGTTACGTAAACTGGCTGACAAACAGCTCATTCACTATAAGAAATACCAGGGCGTTCGGCTAACGGATGAAGGCGAACGACTGGCCTTGCAAATTATCCGGCGGCATCGACTCTGGGAAGTTTTCCTAGTTGAGAAGTTAGGCTTTGGCTGGGATGCCGTTCACGAAATTGCCGAAGAGCTGGAACATATCCGCTCTGAAGAGTTAGTTACCCGTCTGGATACGTATCTGGGAAACCCGCAGTTTGATCCGCACGGTGATCCGATTCCGACCCCAACGGGCAAAATGCCTGAAACCGGCTACCAAAAGCTGTCCGATGTCAGTGTTGGCAAATGTGTTTGTCTGATGGCCGTCCTGGAGCATTCGACAGAATTTCTGCAACATCTCGACCATTCTAAATTAACGCTCGGCAGCCTGGTTACCGTGAATGAGATCAACGCGTTCGATAAATCGGTACTTGTGCAGATTGAAAGTGGACGGGCTGTGTTCGTTAGCCACGAGGTTGCGAAAAATTTACTGGTCGATAGTCAGTAGTCACTGGTCAGTAGACATTGGTCATTGGTTTGTAGTGTAAACTTGCTAGCAACGAATGCCCAATGACGAATGACCAACAGACAATGACTTCTGACCAATGACCGTTGACTACTTTTATGAAACTACTGGATTGGTATATACTGAAGCGTTTCTTACAAACCTACATTTTTGTGGTGCTGGTGATTGTGCTGGTGGTTGTGATGATTGACTACACCGAAAAGGTGGATAACTTTCACAAAACCCACGCACCTGCCAACGAAATTTTGTGGGACTATTACCTAAACTTTGTTCCCTACTGGGCCAATTACATCAGTCCGCTGATGGTATTTATTGCCACGGTATTTCTGACCTCACGGCTGGCAGCCCGCACCGAAATTATTGCGATACTGAGCAGTGGCGTTAGTTTCATTCGCTTGCTATTTCCTTACGTACTGGGTGCATCGGTGCTGGCTGTAGCGACCTATTTTATGGTCAACTACATTATTCCGAAAGCCAATAAAACTCGAATTGGATTTGAGATCAAGTATATCAATGATGCCTTTACCTATTCTGGCCGGAATGTGCATTTAAAAATTGCGCCCAAAACCTATGCGTATCTGGAAAGCTACACCAATGCGAGTAACACCGGTTATAAATTCACACTGGAGCGCGTAGAAGGAAACCAGCTTAAAGAAAAACTCTCCGCCGACCGTATCGAATGGGATGCCAAGAAAAAGAAATGGACCGTATACGAGTATAAAATTCGCACCATCGACAGTCTGCGTGAAACACTTACGTCGGGTGCTCGCATCGATACAACGCTGAACCTGAAACCAGATGATTTCGATTCGGATTTTAACCTGTACGAGACCCTGACCCGCCCGGAACTCAACCAGCACATCGATTTACTGCAAAGTCGTGGGGCTGATGGTGTTGAAACGTATCTCCTCGAAAAATACAGCCGCGACACCCGACCGTTTGCCATTATCATTCTGACGGTGATTGGGGTCATTATGTCGGCCCGGAAGAGCCGCCGGGGTGTAGGCTGGCAAGTGGCGCTGGGTTTCTTTCTCGCGTTTACCTATCTTCTATTTTTCATGCTTGCAAAAGGTATCGCTGAATCGGGTAACCTGAATCCGATTGTGGCGGTCTGGTTACCAAACGCTATTTTTGCAGGTATCGGCGTATTATTGTACAATACGATTCCGAAGATAAGGCAATTGTGAATGAGCGAATGAGTGAATGAGCGAATAATTATGAAAATCGGCGCTCATTCACTCATTCACTCATTCGCTCATTCACTCATTCATGACAAACAAGCCTTCGCTTACAGATTATCTGCAGCTTCATTTCATTGTTGTGATTTGGGGGTTTACGGCTATTCTGGGTAAATTATTACAGCCACTCGACTCATCGGCGGTGGTTTTGTTTCGCACATTGCTGGCCGTTCTGGGAATGGGGGCTCTGCTTTGGTATCGAAAGCAATCCATTCTGGTAACACCATCCGATCGCGGGCGGTTGCTGGCTACGGGGGCTTTGATTGGTCTGCACTGGGTAACGTTCTTTTTAGCCGCCCGCATCGCAAACGTATCGGTTTGTCTGGCCGGGATGGCAACCAGTTCGCTATGGGCCAGCGTGCTCGAACCGCTGGTGTTACGTCGGCGGGTGCGATTGATTGAGGTGATTCTGGGGGCAGTCGTTATGGCAGGTCTATACGTAATCTTCCGGTTTGAATTTGATAAAGTTGTTGGGTTGGCGCTGGCGGTATTTTCAGCTATGTTAGCCTCGCTCTTTACCATCATTAATAGCCGGTTTACGCATCGCTATGATGCGTTGGTCATTTCGTTTTATGAAATGGCGGGTGCCGTTCTGGGTGCCTTTGTCCTGTGGTTGATAGCTCGGGCTATGGATACGCAGGGAGTGATGTCAACGGTTCAGTACATTCCCGAAACACCTATGCAGTGGCTGTGGCTGCTGGTGCTGGCCTTCGTCTGTACGGTCTACGCCTATTCGGTGGGCGTACGGCTGTTACGTAAGTTTACACCCTACATGGCCGTTTTAACCGTTAATCTGGAACCCGTTTATGGAATTCTGCTGGCTATGCTGATTTTTGGAAACGACGAGCGTATGACGTCGGGTTTCTACATCGGCACACTTATAATTCTGGCGGCTGTGCTTGCCTATCCATTCCTGAATAGCCGCTTTACCAAAGCCGAAGCGCGTTTGCCTGCCTCGACGTAATTGCCCTGAATGAACTATGTCTACCCCGTTTTCGCGTATTGTAACTGTACTTTTAGTTGTTTTTGCCATCGTGGTACTTTTGCCGTTGATAGCGCTGGCAACCTATAATCATCCATCGCCAACCGATGATTACTGTTTTGCCAATACGGTTCTGCACTACGGTTTCTGGCAGGCTCAGCAATTCTATTACGATGGCTGGACCGGACGCTACTTCCACAATTTTATTGTCCATACGAATCCGGTTGTGATTGGGTGGTATGGAGGCTACAAGATTTACCCGGTTGTTTTACTGGCTTTAGTCGTAGGTGGTTGTTACGCTCTGGCCAGTCAGTGGCTTACCCGTTATGCTGAAACTTCCGTTAAACTTGGGGTGGCCATGGGCGTATTTATCGGCTTTATCACAACCCTGGCTGGTATACCCGAATATCTGTACTGGTACACAGGGCTAGCCAGTTACGGGCTTTCCAGTACGTTGTTTTTGTTTTTGCTGGCTGTGCTAATGGCGCACCAACGGCGCGAATTTGGTTTACAGCCGGGTTATCTGCTAGCTGAAAGTCTGCTAGTTACCGCTATTGTTGGGTCGAGCGAAATGACAATGGTGCTGGTCATGTCGGTGCTGGGCTTTATTGCTTTTGTTGAGCTGATTCAGCGTCGGCGGCTATCGGCAGCTATTCTGATCCTGCTGGGCGTAGGGCTTGTATCGTGCTATTACCTGATGAAAGCACCGGGGAATGCAATTCGTCTGGGGGGCAATCCCAATGGGAGCGATATTCCGTTTACGATCAAGGCATCGCTGCGCTTTGCGGCTGAGTACGTACCAAAGCAACTGCTTCTGACCCCCTGGGTACCTTTGTCGCTGCTTTATCTGCCCGTTGCCTGGAAACTGGTGGAAGCGCGTCAGCGAGCTGGCGATTTACCACCTTACCTGCGCCTGCATCCGGCTCTGGGGTTATTGTATTGCGCCGGTACGGTACTGGCCCTTATATCTCTGCACCTATACGGCGTTGGTATTCCGCCCATTCCACGGCTGATTAATCTGGTTAATCTGGCCTTTTGGTTAGGATTGCTGTACTGCCTGACGCTGTTCGTTGTTGCGTTACGTCATCGTATTCAGCCTGCTCGGATTCAGTCGTATATTCGTTCAGGGATGCTGGTGGCCATTGTCTGGGCCATTGGTGTTGCATCGGTTGGTACGGTTCTGCCCGTTGTGTATGGCGACTGGCTAAGTGGGCGGGCGGCTGAATATGACCGAGCTATGCTGGAACGGTACCGGCAGCTGGCCGAGTCCAACAACCCGGAAAGTTTGCTGGCGCCATTGCCCAATTACCCGGTTTCGTTGTTTCTAGAAGATATTCATACCGATCCAAAACACCTCTGGAACCGTTGTTGGGCTGATTATTTTCATAAAAAAACGATAACCCTGACGGATAAACCAGGCATCCATCTGAAATGAATCTAGCGTACATATCCGGTAATCAGTCGTTGGTGTCAAATCGGTTGAAGGTACTCGCTCGGGTGCTGGTGGCTATACCTGTGCTGTGCTTCGGCCTGCTGCTGTTTACCTACATTGTCGATGTGCCGTGGATGGACGACATCGAAGCGTTTCTGAGTTTTATTATCGGCTATCTGGATGCGCCTACGGTTGGCGAGAAAGTGCACTGGCTGCTCCTGCCTAACAACGAACATCGGATTCTAACGGGTAAATTAATTACGCTCCTGCTCTATAATCTGACTGGTACCGTAAATTTTCGCTGGCTGATTTTTGCGGCTTTTGCCTTTCTACTGGGTCTGCTGATCGTTTTTTATCGCGTTTTCCGGTCTACCAATCTGCCATTACTTGCCTTTGTGCCAGTACCGTTTTTGTTGCTTCAGCCGCAATATTATCTCACAACAACCTGGGCAATTACGGGATTGCAGCATCAGGTGGTGGTGGCAATGGTCGTGGCGGTGCTTTATTGGCTGGCGAATGGAGGGCGCAATCGATTCATTGCTGGTCTCAGCCTACAGGTACTGGCATCCTTTTCGATGAGCAATGGCTTGTTCGGCTGGGTAGCGGGGGCGGTTGTGCTGGCCATGCAGCGGCAGTGGATTCGATTGGGTATCTGGCTTGTCGTTGGCGTGGCTACCATCCTGCTTTATTTTCACGGGTTTCAGAACGCACAGGGCAACGGTAGTAGCGTTACATTCTTCCTGGAACATCCGCACCTGATCTTTTTCGGATTTTTTACGTTTACGGGTGGTCTTTTCGATTTTCTTCCGGAGTCATCTATTCTTATACGTAGCATACTTCCCACGTTGGCCGGCCTGATACTGATTCCGTCGATGCTCTGGCTATTGTGGCGTATGAACGAACCTATCTTCCGGGGACGGATCAAAACGAACGTAGTGCCCAGTCAGGAAATGAGTGCGCTCTGGCAACGGCGTTATTTCTTCACGGGATGTTATGCCTTTCTGATGGTCAACGCGGTTATTGTGGCTTTTCTTCGGCCACGGTTTGGCTACGCGGTTATGCTCATCAGCAACTACATGATTTACCCCGCTTTGCTTGTCGTGCTGTTGTACCTCAACGTAATAAGTGAGCAATACAAAAATCCGCGTGCCTGGAAGCGCTGGCTGCGGTTGGGTGTAAGCATGGCGATGGTTGTTTGGGGCTTGTGGTACGTTATCCGATTGCCCAAAATTGCGTACCGAACGCAGCAGTTACTTACCAGTGCTTATAATCAGAAACATAATGGAACGGGTTTGGGACCAAACTGGGGTTCGCCGTTTATCGATCTGGCTCGCCGGAGTTTGAGTGAATCATTAAAACGGGGTATCTATCAGTATCCGACAGAAGCTTATTATACCCCTTACGAATCGTCATTGGAAGGCGAATCTCATTCATTCGCTCCTGATACGAGTCTTGCGTTACGTGTGACGGGGGGCGGATATAGCTATCTGGCTGAAACAAACTATGATGCGCTTCCGTACCCGGTGCATCAGTCGGCAGTTGTTGTACAATCGAAGCAGCGGACGTATCTTTTTCCATCACCAGTCGGGTTTTCGCCCGCTAATTTCTACCTGAATCGGCCCGTCCGGACCTTACAGGCCGAGGTTATTATGCCGATGCTGGCACCGGGACAGTACCGGGTGGGCGTACTGACACCGGCGGATGGACATGAGAATCCGATTCGGTTCAGCCAGCAAACAATTACCGTTCCTTAACAAATGAGCGTCGAAAATGGCCCTAATGTCAAAAAAACTTACTTTTGCCAATTCTGCCACCGACTCAATCCATATTGCCTTGCCAGAACCTCAGATTTCGATTGTTGCCCCTTTGTATAATGAAACCGAGTCGTTTCCGCGGTTGGTTGCTCGTTTGAATGCGGTTATGGAGGCATCGCCCCTGACCATTGAAGTGGTACTTATTGACGATGGAAGCCGTGATAATACGGCCTTACTAATGCAGCAGGTAGCTCTGACAGACAGTCGCTATCATTGCGTGTTTCTATCCCGAAATTACGGCCATCAGATTGCTCTAACGG
Source organism: Spirosoma sp. KNUC1025 (assembly GCF_045160025.1). Classification (GTDB taxonomy): domain Bacteria; phylum Bacteroidota; class Bacteroidia; order Cytophagales; family Spirosomataceae; genus Spirosoma. Next base: position 6,804,715 of record NZ_CP087139.1, on the reverse strand, counting down.
CTGGTATTGCCGCAGCCCGGGCTACAGAAGCGCTCTTTATTATCGACGGAGATCTGCAGGACCCCCCGAACTGCTGACTGATTTTTACCGGAAATACCAGGAAGGATTTGATGTGGTGTACGCGATTCGGAAGAAGCGAAAGGAGAACTGGTTTAAGCGCACGGCATATGCACTGTTTTATCGGCTGATGAAATCGATTTCGTACGTTGACCTACCCCTTGACAGTGGTGATTTCTCCCTGATTAGTCGGCGGGTGGCCGATGTGCTGAACCAGATGCCTGAAGAAAGTCGATTCATTCGGGGCATGCGTAGCTGGATTGGCTTTCGCCAGACGGGCTTTGAATACGAACGGGATGCCCGGCTGGCGGGTGAATCGAAGTACTCGTTCAAGATGCTACAGCGACTCGCGTATAACGGTATTTTTAATTTTAGCGAATATCCGGTTAAGATCATCACCCGGCTGGGTATGCTTACGATTGGGGTAGCCCTGATTTATTTAATACAGACGCTAATCAAACGATTTATTTATCACGATGTACCACAGGGCTTTACGGCACTTCTGTTTGTCATCGTGTTGTTCAGCGGGGTGCAACTGATCGCGCTTGGACTCATCGGCGAATACGTACTGCGGATATTCTTTCAGGCGAAAGGGCGACCGCTTTACGTTCTTCGGGACGTTATCCGGGATCAGGAGCGACAACCCATCACACCGCTGAAAAGCTCGAAAACATGACGTAGTGCGCGTACCCGACAGTGCTTTTTGATTACTACCTTCCTCTACTTCCTGATCGTGCTGAACTCTGACTTTGCCGGCTATCCAGATCGCATTAATATTGTCATTCCATTATTCAATGACTGGCAGGCTCTCGGGCTATTATTGGAGCGAATTCGGTCAGTCTGCGAGCCGGGTCTGGTTCGTCGAATGGTATTTCTGATTGTAGATGATTGCTCGGTAATGAATGGTGAAACGTTGCCCGTTGGTATTGGGCAGTCTTTGTCGGTGCTTCGGTTATTCCGTAATGTAGGCCATCAGAAAGCCATCGCCATCGGATTGTCGTATCTGGCCTCGTTGCCTGAGCAGTACCCAACCATTGTGATGGATTCAGATGGCGAAGATCGGCCCGAAGATATTGCTAAACTACTGGAAACGGGCCTGAATCAGCCCAACAGCATTGTGTTTGCGCATCGGTCCAAACGGCATGAGAGTTTCCTGTTTCGGGCATTTTATGAACTGTACAAAACGGTGTTTCGGCTGCTAACGGGTAAGGTGATTACGTTTGGTAATTTCAGCTATGTTCCGGCCCAGCAACTGCCCCGACTAACCCATGTTTCGGAGATCTGGAACAACTATCCGGGTGGTGTGATTCGGTCGCGGTTGCCATACACGGCCGTGCCATTAGAACGCGGACCAAGGCTGGCGGGCGAATCCAAGATGAATTTTGTGTCGCTGGTCATGCATGGGCTAAGTGCAGTATCGGTGTTGATTGACACAACGGCTGTTCGACTGGTTCTGTTCTGTGTCATGATGGTGGCTGTATCGCTTTTGGGTATTGGCGTGGTGGTTACGTTGCGGTTGTTTACTGATACGGCTGTTCCGGGTTGGGCCAGCTATTTAGTGTTTTCGTTTCTGATTGTTATTCTGCAGGCGTTTCTGATTTCATTGCTGCTGGTCTTTATCGTGCTGTCGTATCGAACGCAGCCGCAGTTTATTCCAGCACGACAGTTTCAGGATTTTGTTGAGCGGGTCGATCAGGTGTATTAAAAAAGTTGTTAGTTGCTGGTCATCGGTTATTGGTCCTTCGCCTGGCGCATCAGCCACGAATAACCACTGACTACTGACGCACTGACTAAGAGCTTACGACTTTGGATGTTATTTAATTCTCTACAGTTCTTACTGTTTTTTATTGTCGTTACGCTTAGCTACTTCAGTCTGAAGTGGCAGGGGCGATGGCTGTTGTTGCTGGTAGCCAGTTGCTACTTCTACATGGTCTTCAAGCCGGCGTATTTTCTGATTCTGCTGCTGACGATTGTCATTGATTACATTGCGGGTATCTGGATTGAACGGACGAATGGCCCCGCCCGCCGATGGCTTCTCATCCTGTCGCTGATCTCGAACATTGGCATTCTGGCCTTTTTCAAATACCTGGGCTTCTTTACCGAAAACGTATCGTTGCTGTTTGAGAAATTGCACATGCCGGGCGTGGCCGATGAGGTAATGTATCAGGGCAATCGGCTCTTCATCAGGGTACTACGCTTCTTTGGTCAGAACGATGTGAAGTCCTTTAAAGAGAATGTCATTAGCATTCTGCCTGTGGGCCTTTCCTTCCATACGTTTCAGGCCATGAGCTATACTATTGAGGTATATCGGGGCAACCAGAAAGCCGAACGGCACTTCGGGATTTATGCACTCTACGTTATGTTTTACCCGCAGTTGGTGGCTGGCCCAATCGAGCGCCCGCAGAACGTACTGTGGCAGTTTCATACCTATTTCAAATACGATAAGGAGAACGTAAAGGCTGGATTGATGCAGATGGCATTTGGCCTTTTCAAAAAGCTGGTGATTGCCGATAGGCTGTCCATGCTCGTCGATTATGCCTACGGGAATCCGTCGGCGCACAACGGACTAACCTTACTGGCCGCTACGTTCTTTTATACATTTCAGATCTATTGCGACTTCTCGGGCTATTCCGACATTGCCATTGGGGCTGCTCGGGTGATGGGCTTTACGCTCATGGAGAATTTCCGGACGCCTTACATTGCGCAGTCTATTTCGGAGTTCTGGCGACGCTGGCACATTTCCCTTTCCACCTGGTTTCGGGATTACCTCTACATTCCGCTTGGTGGAAACCGGAAAGGCGAAGTCCGGCAGTATTTGAACATGCTCATTGTGTTTCTGGCCAGTGGACTCTGGCATGGCCCAAACTGGACGTACGTCATATGGGGCGGTCTGAACGGGCTCTATCAAGTGCTGGCTGTGCTGCGCGACAAGTTATTGGCCAGAATGGGTTTTTCAAGTACGCCATCCCGGCAGATTCACTCGCCAGTTCAGGATAAAGAAAGTCCTACATCGCCAGTACGCGTAGTGGTTAATACAGTCATTACGTTTGTGCTGATCATGCTGACGTGGGTTTTCTTCCGCGCTCGAAATCTGAGTGATGCGTTTCTGATTCTGAGACGTATCGGTACATTATCTTTCGGCGACCACATCGAAAGCCCGATGAACTCCACCGAAATGGGATTTAGTGTATTCCTGATTCTGTTTCTGCTGACAAAGGAATATTTCTACCTGACCATTCCAACACGCAGTACCATTCGGTTTGCGGCTTTGTTCGTCCTCATTACGTGCGTCACCTATCTGTTCGGCGTCTTCGCATCTAACCAGTTCATTTACTTTCAATTCTGATTCGGTATATTTGTTTTAACCAAGAACGGCTTAACTATACAACCGATGACGCTTTCAATTAGTCAGATTATGACGCCGGAAGAGTTTTATTTCTTCTGCCGTGAAAATCCTGATCATAAGTTCGAGCGTGAGCCCAACGGACGAATTATTGTTATGCCTAATACTGTAGGAAAAACGGGACGTAAAAATTCAGAGTTGACGACAGATGTAACGATTTGGAATCGTCAATCTAAATTGGGGGAAGTCTTTGATTCATCTACTGCATTTAACCTACCCGATGGAAGCACCCGTTCGCCCGACGTTTCCTGGATTACTAGTGAACGGTGGGATACACTTACTGAACGTGAACAAGAACAATTTCCGCCTATTTGCCCCGACTTTGTGATAGAACTTCTTTCGGCTACTGATTTGCTGAAAGTTGCAAAAAAGAAAATGACAGAGGTATGGATCGCTAACGGTTGTCGGCTGGCCTGGCTGATTGATCCCAAAACGGAAACTACCCATATATTCCGAGCTAACGGTGAAATTCAGATCGTTAATTTCGATAAGCCATTGTCAGGTGAGGACGTGCTGGTTGGGTTTGAACTAAAATTATAAGACTATTGACTCACGGGCTTAAACGTCAACGCTACGCCATTCATGCAGTACCGCAGTCCTGTAGGGTCGGGACCGTCGCTGAATACGTGGCCTAAATGGGCATCGCAGACGGAACAGCGGACTTCCGTTCGATTGCCGTCGGGTTCGGTATAGATGGCGTTAGAAACAACAGGGGCATAAAAACTGGGCCAGCCTGTATGGGAATCAAACTTGGTTTCGGAAGAAAAAAGTGGGTTATGGCAACACACGCAGGCGTATGAACCCCGGCGGTGCTCGTGCGTGAGTTCGCTACTATTTGGCCATTCGGTGCCGCGTCCACGCGTGATGTTATATTGCGACCGCGTCAGAATTTCCTGCCATTCTGCATCTGTTTTTTCTACCCGTCGGCCATTGGGTGACGTAGTGCCCGGTGGTGGTTTATGGGGTGGCCGGGGCTTCGCAATGTAAGTGCCGTAGAACCACAGGCTCGCAGCCAGCAAAGCAGCAATCAGCAGGAAAACGTAAGTTGGTTTCATGAGTGTCAGGCTTCTGCATCAAAACACCAAACAAGGCATCAGCCGTTCACAATAGCTTACCGACCAATAGCTACCTTTCGTAAAATGGAGTCAATCACCTGCAGGGTCGTTATACCGTCGGCTTCGGCTTCATAATTAAGCATAATCCGGTGGTTGAATACGTCTGGTGCCACTTCCTTAATGTCTTCGGGTAATACGTAATCGCGCCGGTCGAAATAAGCGAGGGCTTTGGCGGCCAGATTCAGGTTGATGCTGGCGCGGGGCGATACGCCAAACTGAATATAGCGGGCTTCGTCGCGAAGGTTATATTCCAGGGGTCGGCGGGTGGCAAACACCAGCTCGATAATATACCGCTCGAGCGTTTCGGAAATGGTGATGCCATTAATCTCATTGCGAATCGCTACGAGTTCATCCTTCCCCAGTACGGGCCGTACTTCATAATCGAAGTTGAGGTTCGACATACGGCGCATTACTTCCAGCTCATCTTCCTTGCTCAGGTAATCCACAAAAACCTTCATCATGAATCGGTCTACCTGCGCTTCGGGCAAGGGGTACGTACCTTCCTGTTCAACCGGGTTTTGGGTGGCCAGCACCAGAAACGGGCGATCGAGCACAAACGTTTCTTCACCAATAGTCACCTGCTTTTCCTGCATGGCTTCGAGCAGCGCCGACTGCACCTTTGCGGGGGAGCGGTTCACTTCATCGGCCAGAATCAGGTTGGCAAAAATTGGGCCCTGCTTCACTTCAAATTCAGCCGTTTTCTGATTGAAAATCATGGTACCGATCAGGTCAGCCGGGAGCAGATCGGGGTAAACTGAATACGCTGAAAATCAAGCTCAAGCACTTTAGCCAACGTATTGATTGTGAGCGTTTTTGCCAGACCGGGTACGCCTTCCAGCAAGATATGTCCACCCGTAAACAACCCGATTAGCAGCCGATTCAGCAGGCGATCCTGCCCAACCACAACCTGGCTCATCTCGTTGAAGACTTCCCGGATTTTTGTATGGTATAAAAATGTGGTGGTTGATTGCATGTTCAGTCAATGGTCAGTTCGCTTCGCTGTCATCAGGCATTGGTCAGTAGTCATTGGTCACTGGTTAGTGTTCATAGTTCTGATTGCCAATGACCAATGACTACTGACCAATGCCTGATGACAGCGAAGCGAACTGACCAATGACTCTAAAACGTTGCCCGGATGCTTCGATCCTTGCCGTGAATGTCTTTATACACCTGAATGTTCCGGAAACCGTGGTCAGCAAATACCTGTCGTGTAGCTTCGCCGAAGCGTTCATTAATTTCAACGTAGCAGGACCCATCTTTCGTCAGGTGGCGGGTACAGAAATTGGCAACGGCTTTGTAAAAAACCAGCGGATCATTGTCTTCCACAAACAAGGCCAGATCGGGTTCGTAATCCAGTACGTTACGGTCCATATCGGCAGCTTCCGAGCGCGTTACGTAGGGCGGGTTACTGACCACACAGTCGAAGCGTTTGCCAAAATCGGCCGGTACGTTCAGAATGTCCTGAATCTCGAACGTAACATCCGCTTTCAGATTCTGGGCATTTCGCTGAGCCAGTGCCAAAGCTTCGTCCGATACGTCCCAGCCTGTCACAACCGATTGGGGCAGAAACCGCGCCAGCGTAATGGCAATACAACCGCTGCCCGTACCAATATCAACAATGGGTACGTCGTCAGTACGGTCGGCAAAATCATGCATGATCAGTCGAACCAGATCTTCCGTTTCCGGACGAGGAATCAATACGTCGGGCGAAACCTCGAACTCTAAGCCGCAAAAAATCGTCGTACCGATAACATGCTGGATGGGTTCCTGCCGGTTTAGTCGTTCCAGAATTTTAAACCAGTCGGGTTCTGTCCGATTGGGCGGCAGTGGCTTATCGGTCAGTACGTCGGTTTTACGGAAACCGAAATAATGATCGAGCAGCATAAAGGCCATTTCACGCGCTTCTTCCGGCGGATAGGCGGTAATATTTTTACTGAGTCGTTCGTATAGAGGTTTGGCGGTGGCCATGTGGCTTAGCGAAGTAATTTTGCCAAAAATAGGGAAGTTTCAGTTAAGGGTACTCGGTTTACAGATTTCGGTTTACGGTTGTAGATGAGAAATTTGTGGCTGTGCTGGCCTCAAAACCGAAAATCATGAATGAATCCATGAATCAATATATGCGTCGCGCGCTCGAACTGGCTACGCTCGGCCGGGGCAGTGTGAGTCCGAATCCAATGGTGGGCTGTGTCATTGTTCACGGTTCTCCGGGATCGGAACGGATCATTGGCGAAGGATGGCATCAGCGCTACGGTCAGGCCCATGCAGAACGTAACGCCATTTTATCGATTCGGCCCGAAGATGCTCATTTACTGCCTGAATCCACAGCGTATGTCACCCTCGAACCCTGTTCTCATTACGGCAAACAACCCCCCTGCGCGGATTTGCTGATTGAAAAACGCATCGGGCGGGTTGTCTGCTGCAACGATGATCCCAATCCATTGGTTGCCGGGCAGGGGTTCGCCAAACTGCGGGCGGCTGGTATTGCGGTCGAAACGGGTGTTATGAACGAAGAGGGCCGTCGCCTAAACGTGCGCTTCTTTACGGCTATGGAGAAGAAACGTCCGTACATCCTGCTGAAATGGGCCGAAACATCCGACGGATTTATTGCCGGAGAGGGCGGCCGACCCGTCAAAATCAGCGGTGATCTCTCGGATCGGCTTGTTCATCGGTGGCGGAGCGAAGAAGATGCCATTCTGGTTGGAACCAATACGGCCCGCATCGACAATCCTCGATTAAACACGCGCCTTTGGCCGGGCAAAAATCCGATACGTATCGTGCTGGACCGAACGCTATCCCTTCCTCCGGAACTGCATCTGTTCGACGGTTCCCAGCCGACGATTGTGTATCATGGGAGCGAAAGCGCGCATGAGGGTATTTCACCGTCTGGCGGTCCCCTCATTCACTCGTTCGCGCTTTCGCTCATGGACACCTTGCAGGACCTCCATCAACGTAACGTTCAGTCCATTCTGGTTGAAGGAGGAACAACGCTGTTGAAATCGTTTATGGAGGCCGGTTTGTGGGATGAGATGCGTGTGTTTCGGAGCCGTATGCTGTTGGGCAACGGTATAAAAGCGCCCGTAGTGCAGGGAACTTTGGTAAGCCGGGAAATGATTGGCGACGATGAACTGAGCATCTATCAGCCGCAGTAAACCCGGCTGTTCTCTATTCAGTTTGCAGCGCCTTCACTGGGTTTGAGATTGCCACTTTGTAGACCTGCGACCCAATTGTGATCAGAGCAAGCAGCAGTATCAGCAGCAACGCACCAACAAAAGAGCCAGCTGTAACGGGAATATGGTAGACGTACACGTTGTCGAACAGAGCTTTCATCGCAACGAATGCCAATGGCAAAAAGATAATCCCAGCTACGGAAATAAGGATCAAAAACTCCCGGTTCAGCAGGTTTGCTACGCTGAAAGCTGATGCGCCAAGCACTTTTCTGATCCCGATTTCTTTCGTTTTCTTCGCTATCGACAGCGAAACCAGGGCGAACAGACCCATAATCGAAATAATGAGCGTCAGTATGGCGACGTACGTAAAGACGTCCTTAACCCGGCGCGACTCATCATAGCTGGCTGAATACACGTCTTCCTGCTGCGACAGCTCGAAAGGAACGTCGGGCATTACCTTATACCACTCTGTTTTCAGGCGGTTTGACAAGGTGGCCAGATCAGCCGTATTTACTTTCAGCGTCAGTACCCGGTTCTCCGATGAGCGGTTTAGCTTGAGAATGCAAGGCGCAATTTTGACAAAGAAAAACTGGTAGTTGAAATCATGCACCACCCCGGCCACCTGATATGATTTGTTGTCCAGACGAATACGTTTTCCCACCGCTGACTGCCAGCCCATCGTTTTCACCAGAGATTCGTTCACTAAAACAGACTGATCGGCATCAACTGGCGAGTCGGGCAGGAAATTACGGCCTTGTGTCAGGCGTAGGCCGAGCGCGCTTACATAGTCGGACCCAACGCGAAATACATCGGCTGTGGATTTAACGGAACTGGTTTCCAGCGTGATTGTCTGGTCGCCGGCTCGGCCAATCTGATCCTGCGAGCCAGCGACCTGAACCACATCGGGCAACCGGCTTGCTACGTCGCGCAGGTAATTGAAGCTCTTTTCAGAATCTGTCCGCAACACTACCAGCTGATTTTGATTATAGCCTACATCCATATGGCGGATAAACTGGGCATTCTGGGTAGTCACAATGGCAGCGGCTACGGTAAACATCGATAAGCCAAACTGAACGACCAGTAGCGTTCTGACAAACCCGTTGTTCCCTGCAATACGTTGTTTGCCCTTCAGCACATTAATCGGGCTGAAACTGCTGATATACAGCGACGGATACAGGCCGGAGATGAGGCCAATGCCGATCATCAGGACCAGCAGAAACAGAACCAGTTTCCAGTTATCGATCAGGTTAAAACGGAGCTGGTAGAAGTCAATTAATTGGCTAAAGGCTGGCAGGAAAAGCGTTTCAGCCAGCACAATCGCCAGCACGAGCGCCAGAAAACCGGAAAGCAGGTTCTCGCCAATAAACTGCTGAATGAGTTGTTTGCGCGTACTGCCCAGTACTTTTCGCACACCAATTTCCTTGAACCGACTGGTCGACGTAGCGATGGTGTAGTTCATAAAATTGAAACAGGCCATCAGCAGTACCAGTCCGGCCAGAACGCCCAGCACCAGCAAACCCGTTGGTGACGTACCACTTGCCAGTGCATGACGGGTGTTGTGCGAATGCTGCGCTGTCGTCAGCAGGTTGTCCAGATAAAACGAGGAGATCACCAGTTGCTGGTTTATAGCGTTATGCGCCTTTACGTACCGGTTTAAGGCTTTCGTCACCTTATCGGCCGACGAGGGCGAAGTAAGCTCTATAAATGTTGCCTGTACCTGCCTGGCCCAGTCGTTGTCTTTCCAGCCCAGCTCTTTCCCGACGGCAAAATTGACCAGCATATCGAAGCTGAAACTGGCTGTATTCGGAAAGGGAGCCGCCACAGCCCTCACGGTAAAATTCCGTTTCGTTTTATCGCCGAAGAGAATGGTCAGTTGCTGGCCAATGGCTTGCGCATTCCCAAAATATTTGCGGGCCATCGGTTCTGACAGAATAATTGCCGACGGATCAGTTAAGGCGTCGGGGCTACCTGCCTGCAACGAAAAACTGAACATCCGGAAGAAATCGGGGTCGGCCAGGCGAATGTATTCGTTGAACACATTGCTGCCTGATTTTACAACAGCCCGCTCGCCCTGAAAGCGAACGAATCGCTTCACGTCGGGCAAGTCGGCCTTCAGCGCAGGGCCTATGGGGTCAGGCGAAGTAGCCCACTGCTCAGGCGAACCGTCAGTCGTACGTACATGATTGACCATGTAAATAACTGACGCTTTACTATGAAACGTATCCTGATTATAGTGGAACTGAATCAGCAGATATACCACAATGCAGCAGGCAATGCCCATCGCAATGCCCAGTATATTGAAGCCAGCGAATAAACGTTGTTTCGCCAGATTGCGCGTCGCCATGAGCAGGAAATTACGGAACATAGGCCAAAAATCGTTTTTACCGTCATCCCCGGCAAATAGTCTGCCAAATATGGCCAGTACGTCTCCAAGGCTTATTCGCGGCTATTCTGCTGACGGTGAGTGGATTGAGCCGTCCACGAGCGGACAGGTTCTGTACGGTATCGGACAGAGAAATCAGCGCATTTTGTCGCAAAAAAAGCACCCACGCCAGAAACGTGGGTGCCTGATTTATAAAGCGTAATGTAGAACGAATTATTGTCCCTGAGCAACGGGAGTTGCGTTCAAGCCAATATCACCACTGGCTACCAGCGTAGTCCCGGACATAATTTTGACATTCGCATTCAGGGCACTGAGCTTGTCATAAAAACCGGCTTCGTTGATTGTAAAATACTTATTGCTGGAAAACGCTCCGGTGGTGCCACTTACTGCATCCAGCGGCTTAAGTACCGTAGCCGAGCTTTCGATTGCTTTTCCCTGATAAACGGAAGCCGTGTAAGTGGCACTTGAAGCGGTGTTATACAGACCAACCTCAACCAGAGTAACGCTAGAGCTGTATTTGTAAAAAACCACGCGGCCGTTGATGGTTGTTCCGGCTGCTGAGCCTAACGTATAGGCTTTATAGGTCGATACCGTACCACCACCGGGGGCCGCAGTCATGATAGGCTCATAATCCTTCTGTTCGCAGGAGGTAGCCATGACCATCAGAGAAAGAGCAATGCCAAATATTGAGAGTGAGCGCAGCGTATACATAATAGTTTTCATCGTCAGGATAGATTAGAAGTTGAACGACACCCGGCCATAGTAATAAGCACCGCTGGAACCTTGCTGATAGTTGGAATACAGATAGAAACCACGGTTTTCCGGACGAAGAATCTGAGGATATTTGTCTAGGATGTTACTGCCACCAATAGAAAACTTCACGTTACGGTTCAGCGTATAGCCCAGAGACAGGTCAAGAATGGTCTGAGGAGTGAACGTCTGGTCGTAGTAGTTTCCTTTGTCGTCGGCTGATACGGAAAGGGCCGTGATTTTACCGTAGTAGGTTCCCCGTAGCATAGCGTCCCATTTGCCCTGGCGATACATAACTGAGGCAATAAGTTTGGTACGTGGTGTTCCGGTTTCGAACTGACCGATAATGTCCCGGCTGAGGTATTTTTCGACAACCTGTTCAGAAGTTAGGTTCGCTACGTTCAGCGCGGGTGGGTTCCGGCTCAGGATGGTGTTTTTGCTGAAGATAGCGGCCAGGCTGTAAGTCAGGCTCCGGTTGCGGGTCAGATTTTGCGTGTAGTTCCCAACCAGTTCAAGCCCTCTGGAGCGTACATTGGCTCCATTAACAAAGAACTGAGCCTGCCCACCACCGATAACTTCATTATAGTTGTTGCCTACTTCTTCAGCGCTAAAGAAGCTGGTCTGGAAGATACGATTGTCGACATCGATCTGATAGGCATCGACACTCACTTCAAAGCCCCGCATTGGCTGATACGTTAAACCAAAGCCATACGTACGGGAGTTTTCCTGTTTCAGCCCCTTAATGCCCAGAACACGGGCCGCTGTACTGTTTGTCGCGTAGGTCGTTACGTCAAGTGGCTGTGGAACGCCGTTTGCATCGGGGATAAACGCCGTAGTGGTGTGCGTGAAATTCAGCTCCTGTAAGGAAGGTGCCCGGAAACCCGACGCAATAGAACCCCGGATCGTTAAGTTAGGAGCGAGATTATAGCGAGCAGCCAGCTTACCAATGGAGACACCCCCAAAATCAGAATAGTTTTCAACCCGCAGGGCAGCCGTTACCAGGAATTTGCGCGTCAGCTCCAGCTCCGTGTCCAGGTAAGCTGCCATCGTCGTACGGAACGCATTCCGCTCATCTTTAGGACCAAAGCCTGAGAAACATTGACAGTTAGAGGCAAAGTTCTTAACCGTTACCTGTTGCCCTGCGTAAACCGACAATGGCTTACCATCGGCTCCCACAATGGGCTGCGCATTCTCATTTTGTAAAGGCAGACCATTCGGGCCGACCAGCAGACCCGCCTGCGTTGCCGTCAGGATACCTGCATCGCCGTAGGCATAACTTTCTTCCTGACCACGGATGATTTTGTAATTTTCAATCCGCATTTCAGCACCAAACGCTACGTTCAGGCCGTTCATGACGCCTTTGAAATAACGTGAGAAATCGAGGTTGGTCGAGTTTTGCGTGAACTGATGCGTACCGATATTCATATCTACCGGCGAGTTAGCACCAATCGATGCGTTGAAGGTGTTCGTCATGCTGATCAGCGACGTATTGCGACCGAACGTATTGCTGAAATCGACGCTAAACTCACCGATCTTACTACGGATACCTACCGTATTGGAAATATCGGCTGTGTTCGTAATCAACTGTGGTCGGAAGCCATTCGGATAGAGCAGGTAGTTGAAACGGTCGGTTTGTGCGGGCCGCCGATAATAGCAGGAGAATCCCTTCAGGTATTTATAGGACATCCCGCCGAAGCTATAGAGCGTAGTGTTCGCATTGATTTCGTAACCGGCGTTGTAGAACATCGATCCCATCGTGATGCCCGGCAAACCGGCGTACACAGCAAAATCGGATCTTGACAGGTTACGAGCGCTTAACAAGCCGTCCTGTGTTTTTAGATTCGACACCAACGAGGCATTACCCGCAGCCTGCGCACTGATCAGCTCAGGGTTCGTAATAATGGGTCTGCCATTTTTATCCGTACGCAGGTTGTTCAGATACGTATTGTCGTAAATCTCCCAGTCGTTGACGAAAGGACGTACGGTAGGACGGCGCTGGGTAATCTGGCCGGTAAGGTTCAGGAAGCCTTTATCGCCAATTTTGAAACCATAGTTGGCATCAAACTGATAATTAAAGCCATCGGCCTTGCCTGATTGGGTAAGATCACCAGCCTGGCCACCCGAGTTAAGATATCCGCCACCGGTCAGGTTGCTCGTTAATTTGTTCGTCCCTTTTTTCAGAATGATGTTAATTACCCCGGCAACTGCATCGGAGCCGTACTGGGCAGCAGCACCATCACGCAAAATTTCAACCCGGTCGATCGAAGCTGTTGGTATGGTCATCATGTCGACCGAGGTCGATGGGCTACCTACGGCCGTGGTTCCGATCAGCAGCGATGACGTGTGCCGACGTTTACCATTTATCAATACCAGAATCTGGTTAGGAGCCATGTTACGTAACTGAACCGGATCAACGTGCGAATCGAGGTCACCGCCCTGATTTCGAACAGCGTTGAAGCTGGGCGCAACGAAAGCCAGCATCTGAGCCAGATCGATCTGGGGAAGATCGCCCATGATGTCTTTAATTGAGATAACGTCAACAGGTACAGGCGTTTCCAACACAGTACGGCCTGTATTCCGTGTACCCGTTACGACCAGTTCAGTCAATTGAGTCGCATCTTCTTCGAGGCTAATGTTGAAATTGGTTTCGGTCCCAACTTTTACTTCTTTGGATTTGAAACCAATAAAACTGATCACCAGAACATCATTTGGGGTAGCTTCTAACGAGAACCCCCCTGATTGTCGGTGATAGCACCTTTACGGCTGTTGCCTTTTAGCAGCACATTAACTCCCTGTAACGCTTCTGAGTTACCGCTGGCGGTTATCTTACCCGTAACTCTTCTGGATTGCGCCAACGAAGCCATAGGCAACAGAGCAACCAGTAAAAAGACGGTGACTAACAAAGGGATGACGTCACGTTTACGTAATTTTCTTGTCATGTTGATTGGAAATTAAAGTAAGAACTAAGCTAGGAGGACAGTTAAACAGGATTAAATCGGATACAACGCAGCCCTGGACAGGACGGCAGAACACAAGTATTGGATGAGAAGAAGGCGAGGGGCGTCGCTGGATCGATTACGTCTTTACCACACTTCACACCTGATGATTAATACGGATGTTTAACGGAGAGGGTAATCTGTGTTTTGATTACGCCCTGCCCGACGTTGGGGCCCAGCACACGTAAATGGCTGGTTTAAGGTGGTATGCGCCCCAAAATGGTACGTAGCAGAATAAGACGGGGATTGATAGCGCATTATTCCGGGAGAAAAACTCCCCTGAGCTGAGTAGATGTTGTTGATCGGATGGCGTTTCATGTTGTTAGTAAGTTGAATGTCAAGCGGAATCATTTGAAAAAAAAATGGCAATACAAAACCTGACAGCCGATTTTACGACTTATCGATACGACCATAATGGGTACTGAAATTAATCGACAACCAATTCCCTCTTTAGGCAATTAGCTGGTTGCCGGTTTCTGATTAGCTAAGCTCTCTGATCTTTCGTGTACACGACTTTAAGAGCTATATTTTGTTGTACTTTTTCAAATATGCCAATTATAATAACGCTGTCAAATGCTTTAGCAAAATAAAATGCTATATTATTTGAATAGTGAAATATTTAATTGTATTGCTGATATTTTTTCAGCGATTACGTAGTAATTGACCCGTATTTATACTTAAATCCCCCTGTATATCTTGTACAACCGTATTACGTGCACAAGATATACAGGGGATTCGACCAGGCGAAATCAACAGTGTCAGCAGAGAGACATTTGTTTTGATGAACAAGTCATACGACAACAGTTAATGTATTTGTTTGCCCAGCGTCCAGACGCCTTTTACGTTCAATGATTGATCCAGTCTTACCAGATTCGCTACGTAACCCGCCTGAATACGGCCTAGTTGATCGCCCAGACTGATGATTTCGGCGGGAATAACAGAGGCCATCCGAAGGGCACTGGTAAGGGGTATTCCAGCCTGCTCAACGGCAATTCGCACGCAGTCGATCAACGTAATGGCTGAGCCCGCCAGATTCCCTTCATTATTCACGTAGCGGCCCGGACCGTTTGGATCGGGCTCATAATGCACCACGAATTGTTCTAAAGTAAAGTCTGGCCGGGGAGGATTGGCAAACAGCGCATCCGAAATCAGAAACAAGCGTTCACCCAGCAGCCGATAAGCAATGCGGACACTCGTCGGGTTACTGTGATAACTGTCGGCGATGATACTGGCCCGAACGCTGGGATGATCAAAAACCGCCCCCACTACGCCCGGTTCGCGACTTTCGAAGCCCCGCATGGCGTTGTACAAATGGGTGGCGAGCGGAATACCTTCGTTGAATGCCGCCATAGCCTGCTGATACGTAGCGTTGCTGTGTCCTAGTGAAAGAAGAGTGTTTGTATGCTTGAGGGTTTTAATTTTTTCCAGTTGTTCCGGTGTCAGAATTTCGGGGGCTAACGTCAGAATGCGAATGACATCGGCATTGGTGCTGAACAGGGTTTCCAGCTCCCCTTCGGCGGGTGTACGCACGTATGCCATGCTATGGGCCCCGCGTTTGACTGGGTTAAAGTACGGCCCTTCGATGTGAATACCCGGTACGCCGAGCGGATTTTCGTTCCGAACTACAGCCACGGCAGCCATCGACTGCTGCATAATAGCAAGCGATGTAGAATGAATGGTGGGCAGAAGGGTTGTTGTTCCGTTTTTGACGTGGGAATTATAAATATGCCGGACTGTTTCGGACGCTGGGATGTCGTTCAGAAACAAGTTTGAACCGCCGTAAAGTTGTAGATCCACCAGGCCCGGAATGAGGTAATCGCCGTTCAGATCGACAACAGATTCAGAACTGGAGATTGCATCGACAGGAAGTTCTGCCGCCGTAACTTCCGCTATCCGGCCGTTATTAATACGTACCGACGCTCCGGTCAGCCATTCATCGCCTGTGAAGACGGTAGCATTGATAAACAGATTCATGAGATTGAGCAGCTATTGAGCCACGTAATGGACAAATGATGGCCGGAATGTAGCCGATTTTTCGTTTTTTTGCGAACAATTTTGTGCCAGTACCAATCTGTTTATCTTTTGAACGCTGTTCGTTTACTTCCCCCCGCTACGCTGATCCAGCCCGGTATTGTTCAGGCCACGATTCCACTGGCTTCTTCAAAAAGCGAAAGTAATCGCGCCCTGATTATTGATGCTTTGACCGGCTTTCGCTGCCAGTTGCAAAATCTCTCAACGGCCCGCGATACGCAGACGATGATCCGGCTGTTGAAAGCTGACAGCGAGACGGCTGATGTGCTGGACGCTGGAACGACGATGCGTTTTCTGACGGCCTTTTTTGCTGTAACGGGCAAACGGAAAATCATGACAGGGACTCCGCGCATGTGCGAACGGCCCATTGGGATTCTGGTTGATGCATTACGAAATCTGGGTGCCGATATTACGTATCTGAATAAAGACGGTTACCCACCGCTGCAACTCAATGGCTTCACCGCATCGGCAACCAGCCGCCTGAGCATTCGGGGGATGTAAGCAGTCAGTACATTTCGGCCCTGCTAATGATTGCACCAACGCTGCCCGGCGGCCTTACGCTGGAACTGACTGGTGCTATTGGCTCGCGGCCGTACATCGAAATGACGCTGGAGCAAATGATTTATTTCGGTGCCGAAGTACAAGCCGACTGGAATGCCGAACGCGGCCCGGCCAAAACCATCACCGTAGCACCGAAACCGTATACACCAAAACCCTACGCTATTGAGTCCGACTGGTCGGGGGCAAGTTATTGGTACAGCGTAGCAGCACTGGCGAAGGACGAAACGGCGGAAATCAATCTGCTGGGTCTGAAGGCGAAATCCTTACAGGGCGACAGCGCCATTGTCAATATTATGCGGGCGTTAGGAGTCGAAAGCACTTTTACCGATAGCGGAGTGCGCTTGACCAAGCGGCCGGCTGAGGCATCGCTGGCCTGGGATTTTACCGACTGCCCGGATCTGGCACAAACGGTGGCGGTATGTGCTGCCGTGAAAGGCGTTACGTTAACCCTAACGGGGATTGAAAGCCTAAAAATCAAGGAAACGGATCGCGTAGCGGCCTTGCAGGCCGAGTTACAAAAAATTGGTGCTGAATTGGTGGAACTTGAGCCAAACAATCGTTACGTAGTGCGTCAGCTCAGCGCCAAACCAAAATCACCGGCCACCATCGCTACCTACGATGATCATCGGATGGCAATGGCTTTCGCGCCTGTGGCCATGCAGGAAGAAATTATTATCGAAGAACCCGGCGTCGTTGCTAAATCGTATCCGAGTTTTTGGGAAGATATGGCGCGGGTTGCCCAGGTTAGCGAAGTAGTTGAATGAAATTTCCGAAAAAAACCGGTTGGCCGCTTTCGGAACACTGAATCCGTGTCTAATCGACGCGGTTGTGTTTCAATTCATGCCGACGGCCATACACGTAGCGTAAGATAATACCAAAGCCCCAGCCCGAACCATCGGCTGTTACTACGGCACGTTGCTCCGACGTATTGTTTACGGTATAAAGCAGATCAGAGCGGAGGGCGGTACCCAGTCCCCAGTATTTACGAACATACGCGCCTAACTCGAAAAAAGGCGATAAACGGGCAGAATAGTCAATTCCGGCTTCGGCCAGACCCGTAATGCGACTGCTTGTAACGGTGGCGTTGGTGAGTCGTAGCGTATCCGTTCGACTACCACGATTCCGGGAAATGTAGCCGATGAGCCGAAAATCATCCATTTGTACGTTCCCGTTCGGAACGAGCCAGGCTCCGGCTGTCAGCCAGAAACCGGTACCATTGTCAGATCGTTTTCCGGAACCAATCCGTCGCTTCAGCCGCAACGGAATGCCATTACCACTGTTCTGGTACGTGTAAACAAGCGGATTTGCGCCGTTGGCAATGGTGATGTTTAAATGAACAGGTGCCTGCGCGTAACCCAGTTCAGCCGCCCAGGCATTCCGAAACGTATAACCGAGTAATACGCTCCAATTGGCTTTTGTCTGAGTGGCATTTCTGACCAGTCCGCTGAAGGAGTTGTCCAGCATACTGACATCACTACGAAAACCTCCTTCAGCGCTCGCGTACCAGGTCTGTACTTCTTTGAGTTGCCTGAAGAGTTCATTATCTGTCTTGTACAGGCGGGTCGACCGCTTCGGCTGCCGGTTGTAATTGTCCTCTGGATCGGCGGTTAAGACGCGTCGACGTTGCGAAGGGGGCGTGTAATAATTGGTGTCAATCACAACTTCCTGCGCCAGCGCCGATACAGACAGGCCGACTAAAAAGAAAAGCAGTGAGAGGTGTTTCATAGTAAGATACAGTTCTGACTAACAATATTATATCAATTACGCAGATTGTCCACACTACGTTGCTACTGACTTAAATAAGTGAAAACACTTATTTTTTCGTAATCGGTCAGTCGATTTGCGCAGTTCGTCAGCCTCCACCTGGCGGGTTCGCCAGACCTTTGTTGTGTACTTAGCAGACTCACAAACGTCATGAACACGACTTCCGGCAAAACTACCTTTCATACACTTGTTCTGGGCGCAACGGGCAGCATTGGCTATGCCGTAACGGCAAACCTGCTGGCCCGCCAGTTGCCCGTTACGCTTCTGGTTCGTAATCAGGCCAAAGCGGAAAACCTGTTTCCAAACCAGCCGACACTTACCATTGTGGAGGGTGATGTACAGGATGCGGTTTTACTGAACCGGCTGGCAGCGGGAAACGAGTTTATTTTTCATGGCATCAATTACCCCTATAATAAGTGGTTCGGAAACATGGATACCGCCACAAAAAAGGTAATTGATGCCGCTATGCAGCACCGCTCAACGATTGTTTTTCCGGGTAACGTCTACAATTTCGGTAACACAAAAACACCAATCCGGGAGGATAGTTTGCCCAACCCCTGCACCCGAAAAGGACAGTTACGCGTAACGATTGAGGCCATGATGGAACAGGCCGCAAAAGCGGGTGCCTGCCGCGTTCTGAATGTTCGACTGCCGGATTTCTGGGGACCAAACGTACTGAATGAAGGCGTAAAACCCATATTCGAAAATGCGCTGAATAGCAAAGCGTTACCCTGGCTCATAAACGCCGACATCCCTCACCAGGCAGTCTATACGAAAGATGCCGCCGAGATCATTGTCCGGCTGATGGAGCGGGAGGCCGCTACTCCTGAAAAGCAGAATGAAGCGCCTTATCAGGTATGGAATTACGGCGGAACAACGGTGCCGTCGATCCGGTGGTGGTTTGGGCAAATTAGTGCTATAACCGGTAAGCCTCTGAAAATCCAGTTGTATAATCGGTTTTTGATCAGTTTGTTAGGCTTGTTTTTGCCCATGTTACGTGAGGTGAAAGAGATGCTGTACCTCTACGAAAACACCATCCTGCTGGATGATCAAAAAGTGCTGAACCTATTCCCTGATTTCCAGCCGACACCCATGAACCAGGCCTTAACCGAAACGCTGGCCTGGTTTGACAACTACCAGAATCAATAACACTCACAGAATCAACATTTAAACGACGTAATCAAATGAAAACGATATTGAAATCCGAGGAGCTAATCCAGTTTTTAGGTGCTATTTATTTATTCTCCCGACTACATTTTGCCTGGTGGTGGTTTCCGGCGCTGATTCTGGTACCTGATATCAGCATGATTGGCTACGCGATCAATCCGGCTGTTGGCGCAGTTCTCTACAACATCGTGCATCACAAAGGGTTAGGCGTCGTCATCGGGCTGCTGGGCCTGATGACAGGCAATCAGAATCTAATGCTGGCGGGTATCATCCTGTTTGCCCATTCGACAATGGACCGTACCATGGGCTATGGCCTGAAATACTTCGACAGTTTCAAGCACACAAGTTTAGGGAGTTTGTAGTACATAAAAAACGACCCGAAAGCCTGGTGTTTTCGGGTCGTTACGTTACTAATAAGCTGTTGAAGGCTTTAGCTAATTTTCAGTACCCACACAGGTTGACCCGCGATTTGCTGCCGGACTTTCTCTGGAATCGTGATGCTTAAGCCGTCTTTGGTTTTGGTTACCTTCAACGATTGCGTCGTACCCAAAAGAGTGGCTTTGGCGGCTGGGGGCGTATTGAGCGGAGGCAATGATAAACTGGCCGGAATCTGCGTTTCTGAATCGGAGGGTAGGTAAGAGGCATAAACGGATTTGCCATTCGACGTAAACGCCCACTGCCCCTGCCGATACGGAGCCAGCGGCTTGGTACCGTAAATTGATTCGCCATTTACGTTCATCCATTTGCCAATTTCCTGCAAACGCTGATACGCTTCTTCGTGCCATTCACCGTCGGGTCCGGGTGCAATATTAAGGAGCAGATTGCCATTTTTAGCGACAATATCGACCAGCGTCTGCACCCACTTTCGGGCTGATTTATAGCGCTCTTTTGGGATATACGACCAGCTGTCGCCCATCGTCATGCAACTTTCCCAGGGAATCGGCATATAGTGGTCGGGAATCGACTGTTCGGGCGTTACGTAATTCTCAAACTCACCCGAAACGGTACGGTCTACCACCAACAACCCCGGCTGGTGCTGACGGGCCATCCCGGCAATACGTGCCATGTTAATATCCTGATTGTAAGGAATAGTACGTTGCCAGCTGATGGTCGAGTCAATCGAACTGAATGGACGTACCCAGCCGCCATCAAGCCAGAGAATATCAACTTTGCCGTAATCCGTCATCAATTCCTGAATCTGGTTGTACGTAAAATCGCTGAATTTCTGCCAGTGGTCGGGGTATTTTTTGGGGTCGTAGCTCACATTCCGGTCTTTCGGTGGAAAGTACGGCCACCAGTAATGTTCTGTATGCCAGTCGGGCTTGGAAAAATACGTACCGACCATAAAACCCTGCTGACGGAATGCGCCCAGAATTTCTTTCGTGACATTGCTACGTGGGTTCGTTGAGAAGGGCGTTTTCTTATCGGTAATTTTATAATCGGTCTGTTTCGTATCGAACATGCAGAAGCCGTCGTGGTGCTTGGTCGTGAAAATCATGTATTTCATCCCCGCTTTCTTGGCGGCATCAGCCCAGCGTTCGGGATTGAATTTTACGGGATTAAACGTCGTCTGGAGGTTTTCGTACGCTTTTTTGTACTCGTACCAATTCGCTGAATGCGGTCCCTTACGTTCGCACCAGCCCTCATCCTCCGGGCAAAGCGACCACGACTCAACGATGCCCCACTCGCTATACGTACCCCAGTGCATCAGCAGCCCGAACTTGATATCCTGCCAGTTCTGTAGTTTCTGTTTGACCTGCTCATCTTTCGGCCAAACGTATTTATCGTGTTTCTGTTCAGAATGTTGCTGAGCAAATAGCGGAGTGGAAAAGAGTAAGCTGGCAAATAGGAGAGTAAGGTTCTTTTTCATGAATAAGTTGTATTGAGAAATACGGGATTGACCCGTCAGAAAACAAAATTGCGGGTTTCTGCCCGCATTATACTTATGCCTGGGCCATTCGAAATGCGCCGGGTGTTTGTCCTGTCCATTTTTTGAACGACCGGAAAAAACACTCGGTTCGGCAAAACCAAGCAGATAGGCAATATCGGTAGTACTTAGATTGGGTTCGCGCAGATGACTAACAGCCAGTTCTTTCCGGGTTTCGTCGAGCAGTTGCTGATACGAGGTGCCCGCTTCTTTCAGGTGAAGCTGGAGCGTGCGGATGCCCATCGCCAGCCGGTCGGCAACGGTGGCCAGCGTGGGTTCTTCGCCTTTCATGATCGTAACAATCTCCGATTTTACGCGACTGCTCAATGAAGGAGCTTTGAGCCGGGTAAGAATATCCGTTGCGTGTTTTTCAAACAGCATCGAAAGGGTAGGGCTGGCGTTCAGCACGGGTATATTGAGCAGATGCGCGTTAAACACCATAGCCGTTACGTCGGCTCCGAACGTCAGGCGGGCCGGGCTAAACACGCGCTCATGTTCGCGGATATCCGCCGGTTGCGGATAGGCGAATCGAATCTCATCGGCCGTAACCTGAATGCCGCTTAATGCCCGCATGGCCGACAGATAAACCGATAGTTCGGAGTTGAGTGTATGTTCGGGATAAATGATATCGGAACTGGTGATTTCCAGCGACAGCTCGAACTGGCTTCCGGAAGGGGTGAGGTGTCCGGTGGTGCGGATACCCTCGCAGACAATATCCTGATACTGACAGAGTTTCTCAAAGGCCCGCCCAAGCGTAGGGCTGTGCATCATTACGTAGGCCAGTACGCCTATAGCTACCGGATTCACCAGTTCGCCGAGTTTCAGTGCAATGGCCGAATCGCCGGTAGCGGCAACGATTTCGCGCCATAAGGCCTGCACCTGCCGAATCTGCACCCGTCCGTCGGGATCGCGGAGTTGTTCGGCGGTAATACCTACCGATTGAGCCAACGCAGCTGAGTCGGCTCCCTGTTGCCGGGCCGCAAACAAAATCAGATTGATAGAGGCAACAGAAAGCGTATCGTTGGTGGTTGTCATCTAACGGAAAATACGGTCGTGAGAAATACGTAAATCGGGAAAAATGCGACTGGGGATTTCACCTGATTCGTACACATCGACTAGAACGTAGTGATTATCTTCAAGGGCATAGACGTTGACCGCCTTTTCTTTAGGCTGAACAATCCAGTATTCGCGCACACCCGATTCTTCGTATAAGTCAAACTTTTCGCTAAAGTCGTTCCTGGCAGTTCGGGGCGAGGTGATTTCAATAATCCAGTCAGGAGCGCCTAAACAGCCATCATCGTCTAACTTGCTACTGTCACAGACAATACAAATATCTGGCTGGACGACTGTATGTAATTTATCGGGCTTGCGTTCATTTCGGACCGGTAGCCTTACATCGAACGGAGCTGTATAGACTTCACATGATCTATCACCAAAATAAACACTGATATCTACCAACAAATGACTGACTGCTAGCTGGTGAGCTCGTTTTGGTGCGGGTAACATTTGATAAATCTTCCCTTTGATCAGCTCGACGCTTTCATCAAACTGCCATTTCAGGTAGTCAGCGTAGGTATACGTACCGTTTGGATCGAGTTGTGAGATATCGGTAATCATGAATGCTGTCGCGTAATTTCGTTACGCAAGTTCCTAAAATAGTTCGATGCCTGCAATAAACGACTGCCGTACCACGAAAACATCTCCCCATCAACCAGAACAATCCGCGCCGATGGGCAAATGGCCTTGAGTTCGGCTACGTGTTTCTGGGTAAATGGATAAGGCTCTGAGGATAAGAAGATTAAATCCGGATTGGCCAACTGCAAATCGGTCGGTGAAATTTCAGGATAGCGGCTTTGACTGGCAAAGACATTCTGGAATCCGGCTCGCTCCAGCATGGCATGAATGAACGTATCGCTGGCTGCCACCATGTAGGGTTTACGCCAGATGAAGTAAGCAACGCTTGGGGTGTGGGTGATGGGGAGGGAGTGAAACGATGAGTCAATTGTTCGGGCCATGATGTCCGCTTCTGCGCTTTTACCGACGAGGACGCCCACTTCCCGAATCATGGCGAGTGCTTCAGGAAGTGTATTGATGTCCGTTACGTGAACAGCGTACTGGCGTTGCAGTTCTTCAATCTGATGACGCATGTTTTCCTCTTTGTTTGCCAGGATGAGCGTAGGGTTAAGGGCTTGAATTTTATCGAGTTGCAGCGTTTTGGTTCCGCCCACAAGAGTTTTGCCCTTCACCTTATTGGCCGGATGAATACAGAATTTTGTGATACCAGCTACCTCCTCATCCAGCCCAAGATCAAAAAGCAATTCAGTTTGGGAGGGTACTACAGAAACGATACGTTGTGAAGTCATGGCTTTTGCCAATGGCATAATGCAAAGTTAGGCGCCATCACCGTCGGAGAGATAAACGGGCTCGATAAAAACCTGCCGGACGGTGGGTTCGGCTGCCTGAACGTCGTGCCGGATCTGCGCCATTGTCTGAACGGTCTCTTTGCTGCTGATGTCGAACCGAAAGGCGACACGCTGAATCAGAACAATTTCTTCGGGCCCCATCTGAAACGTAAGCGCCCGAATGGATTTCAGGACACCCGGATTTGCCTCTGTAGTCGCAATGATGTTCTGAACAACGTCAGGGTCGGCGGCTTCGCCCATCAACAAGCTGCGACTTTCGCGGGTGAGCAGAATCGAAACCGCCGTTAAAAGCAGCCCGATGAGAATAGACGCCACCCCATCCAGATACGGATTGTTTAGCTGATGCCCCAGAAATACACCCAAAAAGGCAATGATCAGGCCCAGTACGTCGGATGCATCTTCAAACAGCACCACAAACGTAGCGGGATTTTTGCTGGATTTTACGGCCGACCAGAAAGGTTGTGTGCCCCGCTGCTCATTGAAGGCACGTAGAGCCGTAATGAGAGAAGCGCCATCTAGCACAATGGCTACGCCCAGCACGACGTAATTCCAGGTTGGATTCTCGATCGCGTTCGGGTGTTGCAGGTGCGTAACGCCTTCATAAAACGAGAGGCCACCACCCACGGCGAAAATCAGCACCGACACAATAAACGAATAGAAATACAACTCCTTCCCATAGCCAAATGGCCGTTTGTCGTCGGCAGGTCGCTGGCTTCGTTTCATGCCCCGCAACAAGAGCACTTCATTGAGCGTATCGACTAGTGAATGTATGCCTTCCGAAACCATTGCCGAGCTGCCCGTAATGCTGGCGGCAATAAATTTGGTGATCGCAATGGCCAGATTTGCCCCTAAAGCGGTGTAAACAGCCGATTTTGTTGATGCCATAGTGATGGAACCGTTTGCGTGGTTATCTGTTTTCGCAACGAGTTAACTTCCCGGAAAGACCGCGAACGGTCTGGTTGATCTGCGTTGAAAAATCAGATGAATACGTGACTTTATTGACTAAAATCCACAATCAAAAGACGAGTCGTCCAGTGGACGAAATATGGGTAAAAAAACGGCTACGGCATTCATCCGCCAAAAAAACCGACTCAGCACCGATTTAGCCGCTTTTGCAAAGATTTAGGTCCAAATTCAAAAAAAATATGCAACGTTTACCATCCTAATGACTCATTTGGCCATGACACGATCCATTCTCACAACGCTTGTTGCCGCCCTTTTTGCCTCTCTTGTATATGGGCAGACGTCGGCTCCGGTGTCTGGTAAAATTACCTACGAAGGTATGCGCCAGGTCGACTTTTCGCAGATGCGCAGAAACGGCCCCGGCGGTGCTCCGGGAGGAGATGCCGCTACGCCCGATGCTTCCGACGCTGCTCCGCAGGTGATAAACTTTACCCAGAAACTCGTTTTTGCGGGTACTATGGCCAAAGAAGAACGTGATCGGCCTCAGGGCATGATGATGCGTCGGACCATGAGTGACGGCGGTGCACCCGAGCCGAATGGGGCGGGCGGGGGCGAGGGAAATCGTCCCTGGCGAGGAGGTAACGGCCAGCGAATGACACCCCCCTTTGAACAAACGACTTTTCTGGATTTGGCGAATCGGCAACGTATTGATGTGCTTACCGTAAAAAAAGATTCAGTCAGTCAGACGTACCGTTCCGAGCGGCCCATGCCAGCGGCAACCGATTGGAAGGAAACGGATAAAACCAGGAAAATCGCGGGCTATGTCTGCCATAAGGCAACGGCTGTGCATCGAAAAGCCCCGTACACCATTTGGTACACCACCGATCTGCCTTTTACGTATTCACCCGTGGCTGATCTGACACCGCCTAAAGGCGTAGTGCTGCAAATTGAATCGGATACTGAATCGTATAAGGCAACTAACGTATCGGCCGAAGCAATTGCCGAAGCTACGGTACAGCCGCCTAAAGAAGCAAAAACCGTTTCGACCGAAGAGATGGAGCAGATACGGCGGAAAGGAATGGCCGATTTTCGGCAGCGGATGATGCAGAATATGCCTGCGCCAAGAAACTAACGTTATGATGAATGCACAATGGATAATGTAAAATGTATAATGAGAAACGTATTGACTATGAAGCGCTATCTGCTCCTTTCAGTTTTCATTCTTCATTGTACCTTATTCATTAACAGTACGTTTGCGCAATCGACAGTGCAGGGGACGGTGGTCGACTCGCTGACGCGGAAGCCACTGCTCGAAGCGTCGGTTTCGCTGATGCTTGCCCGCGACTCATCGCTTGTTTCGTTTGGCATTACGGACGGAGACGGAAAATTCGTATTCCCGAAAGTTGCCGAGGGGCAATACCGGATTCTGATTACGTATGTTGGCTATCGGAGTCGGGCGCGTCGGGTTTCGGTTACCAAAAGCGACCCAACAGCCGATGTCGGCACCATTGATTTAGTAGCGCAGTCGCAGACGCTTATGGAAGTGTCGGTGCAGGGTGAAAAAGCACCGATTGCCGTTAAGGGCGATACGCTGGAATTTAATGCCGGTTCATTTAAAACCCGCCCGAATGCGCAGGTCGAAGATCTGCTCAAGAAACTGCCGGGCGTTGAAGTTGACCGCGATGGAACGGTAAAAGCGCAGGGACAAGCCGTAACGAAAGTGCTGGTTGATGGAAAACCCTTTTTCGGAAACGACCCGAAAATGGCAACCCGGAACCTGCCCGCCGATATTATCGACAAAGTCCAGCTCTTCGATCAGGCATCGGAACAGTCGTCCTTTTCGGGTGTAGACGACGGCGACCGCGAGAAAACCATCAACATCACCACCAAAAAAGACAAACGGAAAGGTACGTTTGGGCAGCAGACGATTGGGGCAGGCCCCAAGCCGGGCGATGATGCGCGCTATTCAGGACGGATCAGTTTAAGCCATTTCAATAATGGGCGCCAGATTTCGCTGTTAGGAATGGCCAACAACATCAATCAGCAGGGTTTTACGGCGCAGGATCTTGGCCTTGGCAGCAACTTTGGGGGTGCCGGGCAGGGCCAGGGTGGAAGTGCGGGTGGCGGGGGTAACGTTATCCGAGGAGGGTCGAGTGGTGGCGGGGGGAATGGAAGCGGCCAGGTGGGGAGCAATGCCATTACGCAATCGTGGGCGGGCGGTATCAATTATCGCGATGGATGGGGTAAGAAGATTGACGTTGTCAGTAGCTATAATGTCAGTAACACAAATACGCTGACCAACCAGAACAGCATCCGAACGAACGTACTGCCTACAGCCAGTACGTCCGGTACTGCGTCTCGCACCGATTCGGCCTTTGTCCGAAATCAGGCAAATGGCTCTGACAATACCAACACCAATCATCGGGTTAATCTGCGGCTGGATTACCGACTCGATACGCTGACTACCATTCGGGTAATTCCAAGCCTGTCGTGGCTAAGCTCAGATTACAATAACTTCAGCCAGTCGCAGACGACCAGCGCGGAGGGCGTATTGACAAATACGAGTCAGACAAATTACACCTCGGCAGGAACCGGCTTTACGGGCAACAACTCCTTCCTGTTGTTACGTAAATTCCAGAAGAAAGGACGTACATTTTCCGTAAACTGGAATGTGGCACTAAACGATCAGGATAACGAGGGCATCAATAAATCGGTCAATCAGTTTAATGGCTTGTCGACCACTCTGACGAGCGGAGTCATTACGAAAGACACGACAACGGGCCTGATTACGCAAACGATCAATCAGCGCAACAATCAACTGACGCGCTCGATGACCAACAGCATTAACGTGAGTTATACCGAACCGCTCTCGCTTCGGCAAACATTGGAGTTTCATTACAATCTGTCCAACAACCACAATACGTCCAACCGGTTTGTAAACGATTTTAATGAAGCTACGAATCAGTACGATCAATTGAATCAAACCCTGACGAATCGCTTTATTAATGACTATATGACGAACCGGGCGGGTTTAACCTGGCAGACGCGCCGGTTGAAGTATACCTACGCGCTCGGCGTCGATGCGCAGCAGGCAAGCCTGAATTCGGATAACCTGAGTACCGAGGTTAACCTTAACCGGACATTCAGGAACCTACTACCGAATGCACTCTTTACCTATAATTTCGGGAAAGGCCAGCGACTTCGCGTTAATTACCGGACGCGGGTAAATGCGCCATCGGTGAATCAGTTGCAGCCGGTGCGAAACAACACCAATCCGCTGAATATTCAGGAAGGTAACCTGGGTTTACAGCCCGAATACAGCCATACGCTGTCTGTGAATTTTAATCGGTTCGATGCCGCTACGTTCCGCAACATGTTTGTCTTTTTAAACGCCAGCCGCACCGATAATAAGATTGTGAATTCAACCGTGTTTTCGCAGGCGGGTGCGCAGACGACCCGACCCGTAAATACCGATGGCTATTACACACTTAACGGATCGTTTGTGTGGGGGCAGCCCGTCCGATTTGGTACGCAGAAAACCAACCTGAACCTGTCGACGAACGTAACGCACAACCGGGGTATGAGCTTTATCAATGAAAAGGCTAACCTGGCCAAAAACTGGCTCATCGGGCAGGGCGTAACGCTGAGCTCAAATTTTACGGATAAACTGGATCTGAATCTGTCGGGAAATATTAACTGGCAATCCGCCCGTTATTCGCTCCAGCCGCAGCAAAATACGAGCTACCTGAATCAGTCAGTTACGCTGGACGTGTATTATCAGCTTCCTCTCCGGTTTACGTTCTCTACCAATGTGTATTACAACCATTATGGCGGGAGTTCGGCAAGCTACAATCAGTCGTACACGCTCTGGAATGCCACCCTGTCTCGCCAGTTGTTCAAACAGAATCAGGGTGAAATCCGGTTTCAGGCCTTTGACCTGCTGAATCAGAACCAGAGCATCGTGCGAAACGTAACAGATACCTACACGGAGGAGGTGCGGAGTCGGGTACTGAACCGCTATTTCATGATTAGTTTTGTGTATAACCTGCGCCGATTCGGTGCGGGCGTTACACCACCCAGCGATCCGTTTGAACAGCGGGGACGCACTGGTGGTCAGGGACGTAGTGGCCGGAACCGCCAGTAACAAAAGCCAGGGCTAGCGCGTGCTTACGTGCTCTTTCGGGTGCCCGTTAAGCCATTCTTTAATCGCATTATCCAGGTTAATGTATTTAAACCAGGTCTGCTTGACGTAAACCGTTCCATCGGGCTCAATTAAATAAGCCATGTTCGGCGCCTGACCAAACGATACCCAGAAATCATTGGTTGGCTTATCGACCAGCACAGGCGCCAAAATCCCGTTCTGCTGTTTCCATTTCTGCGCCAGAGCCTTCCGTTCACCATACGTTCTGGGCTGTTTGGCTTCAATATGCTCCCGCACATTTTCCTTTGCCAGACTGATTTGATTGGTCTGAGAGTAGGGGCTAGACATATCCATTGGGTGCGCGTCGATCGTGTAAACGATGTACGTACTGATTTTGTCCGTATACTTTGCTGTCAGGGCATTAATATTGGCCAGATTATGGCGGCTGATATCGCAGGTGTAACTGCCGGAGATCAGCAATATCGGTTTGTTTTTTGCCAGCACATCCGAAAGGGTAAACTTTTCACCTTCGGGTGAATACAGCGTTAAGTCCGGGACTTTTGCTCCTTTTTGGTAGCCCAATTTTTCGAAATTCCGATAATTATTTTTGATCCCTTCAGAAACGGGAAGCGTTATTGTCGTCGCATCTCCAGGAATCGGATTTGCGTTTTTGGCTGTATTGTAACTTGTACGACATGAGGATAAAGTAGTTACTAAAAGTAAGCTGAGGAGGTAGCTTATTGATTTCATACGTAAAACGTTGAGAAAATTGTGGGAGTTACGCTGGCTATTTAAGGATTCGCTTACAGAAACATATGGATCAAATCAGGATAAAAAGCGATGGATGCAAGGCAATATTATATGATAAAAGTTACTGAACGAATTAAAATTATCTTAAAGCGACGTAACAATAAGTAATTGATTTTTAGTTGTTTAGGTATATATTTCTACATTATTTCAAGCTTGTTGTTAATTGTATTCAAGACGATTTATGAGTATAAATATTGAGTACTATATACGTAATATGCTTTTGCTTATTTTCAAATTATTATAGTAATTGTTGATTTAAAGGAATTTAAGTCCGATAAAAGATTTTAGAGGAAGGAATAAATTCTAAAAGCTGACAGTTGATTAATAAGTAGATATACAGTAAATTATTTCGTTTTTGGTGAGTAAAATTAGCAGCATTAAAATTTATGGATTTCTGTAGAGCACGGCTTTATTCTGCCTATAGTTGTTGCAAACGAATTGTATTACAGAGTAATTGATGAAGCCGCCCATCCTGCTTGTTTCTGCCATTCGACGCATCTATTTAGTCGTCGTCTTATTGAGTGCGGGCTGTCATCAGGAAGAGAAACCGCCCACTCCAGCCATTCGGTATCGGATCAGTAAAACGGTTCAAACCGCATTCAATTTCGAGCAGACAACCACGTATCAGTACGATGGTCAGAATCGACTGGTGGCTGTTCGTGAATACCCATCCATTGCTGATACATTGGCTAACGTAACACCAACGACAGTAAGTACGGTGAATTATCAGGCTTCGGCACCTGCCCGATTTGACTTTACCAACCAACGCCTGACAAAGCCTGCGTACACGAATGGGAAGCTCCTATACGGTCTTCGGCGGACGTTTAATTATGACTCGCAGGGCCGTATAGCCGTGGTGACTGAGTCGAACGCGTTGGATGATTTTAAAAACTTTCAGCTTTTTCAGACATTCCAGTACGAATATGGCGCTGATAATCTGCCGACTACGCTAATTATAACGGGCGCTGCCCCGCTACTGGAACGTAACGTGTACGGCTACACTTTCGAGAATGGCAATGCTGCGCATGTTAAACTGGCCATTACCAATTCACGATCCTCGGTGCCAACGTTGCTGGAGTACGACGTTCGGTTTGATGAGGCTCCCGGTATTTATTTCAACTTTTTTGCGATTTATCCGGGTGTTACGTCTTTCAATAAAAACAACGTAATCAATACGAACACGACTCATTATCAGGATGAACGGGGCTTGCTGATCAAACGTGTCAGAAAGGGGAATTATATCGACGAAGTGACCGAGTACACGTATGAGACGTATTGAGCGTGCTGGATAAAAAAAGGCCATATGGAAACCACATGGCCTTTTTGATTATGAATGTTAAATCAGTAAAAAAATTAGCGGGCGTGAGCCATCATGCTCTCATCAATTTCAATTCCTAAGCCCTGAGCTATACGAGCGCCTAACTCCGGATCGGCCCGGAAGAAGTGGCAAATCTGACGGTTTAGAATCAGCTCACGTTTCGGTCCTGTTACGTTTTTCAGCGAACCCAGCAGGTTATTCACCTGCGTAGTCCGTTCAGCATCCGACAATACTTGGCGGAAGAAAATCCCCGGTTGTGTATAATGGTCATTTTCGCCCTCGCCGTTACGGTCGTACCAGTCAGCTACCAGTGAGTCAAGTTGCTCAGCAGGCTCTTTATAACTGTTGTCTACCTCAATGTCATCGAAGCTATTGGGGAAGTAATTGGGTGCACTGCCGCCATTGCCATCGAGCCGCATCTGGCCATCGCGCTGGTAGTTATTCACTGCATACGGGCAACGGTTTACGGGCAGTTGTTCATAATTGGCACCCAGCCGATACCGATGCGCATCGGGATAGGATAACAACCGGCCCTGCAGCATTTTATCGGGCGAGTAGCCGATACCATCGATGATGTGGGCGGGTGCAAAGGCGGACTGCTCTACGTCGGCGAAGTAATTGTCGGGTACGTGATTCAGTTCCAAAGTACCCACATCAATCAACGGAAATTCGCCCTGTGGCCAGGTTTTGGTCAGATCGAACGGATTCCAGCGGAAGGTTTTGGTTTGCTCCAGGGTCATCACCTGTATTTTCACGGCCCATTTCGGGAAATCACCGGCATCAATGGCATCGACCAGATCGCGCTGGGCCCAGTCGGCATCCATTCCTTTCATCCGGCCAGCCTCAGCATCCGTAAAATTCTTGATTCCCTGTTCAGTCTTGAAATGGAATTTCACATACACCCGCTCGTTGTTCGCATTAATCATCGAAAACGTATGACTGCCAAATCCGTGCATGTGCCGGTAGCTATAAGGGGTTCCCCGGTCGCTAAACAAAAACATGACCTGATGCAGACTCTCCGGATTCAGTGACCAGAAATCCCACATCATCGTCGCGCTTTTGCAATTAGTACGTGGATCACGTTTCTGCGTATGAATAAAATCGCCGAACTTTTTCGGGTCTTTTATAAAGAAAATCGGCGTATTGTTGCCAACCAGATCCCAGTTACCATCTTCGGTGTAAAACTTCAGCGCGAAGCCACGTGGATCGCGTTCGGTGTCTGCTGAGCCCTTTTCACCCCCTACGGTTGAGAAGCGAAGAAAGGTTTTTGTTTGCTTTCCGATCTGGTTAAACAACTTGGCTTTCGTGTATTTGGTAATGTCGTTCGTAACCGTGAACGTACCGTAAGCGCCTGACCCTTTGGCATGTACAACCCGCTCCGGAATACGCTCCCGGTTGAAATGCGCCATCTTCTCGTGCAGAATGAAATCCTGAAGAAGAATCGGGCCACGTGGGCCAGCCGTCATCGAATTCTCGTTTTCAGCGTAAGGCTTGCCGGAAGCCGTCGTGAGTTTTTGCTGGAATCTGCCATAGTACCTGATGGGTTAAGTGTTATGAATGAAGAAATGTGACTGATCACATCACAATACTACGGAAACGGTTAGTATCATTCAAACTGATAGTTTTTATACTTTGATAGATTTTGTTGATATAACTTGCCATGAAAAAAGTACCGAATACACTACCTGATGAATATTCAACAACTTGAATACATTACCGCCGTCGATAATTTTCGCCATTTTGTTCAGGCCGCCGAGCATTGTCATGTGACGCAGCCAACGCTGTCCATGATGATTCGAAAGCTGGAAGAGGAACTGGACGTAAAAATTTTTGACCGGACCAAACAACCCATTATCCCCACAGCCATCGGCCGTCAGATTATCGATCAGGGAAAAGTAATTCTTCGGGAGGCAGGCCGACTGAGTGAAATGGCCCGGCAATACAATGGCGATCTGTCGGGCGAGTTAAAAATCGGCGTCATACCGACCATCGCCCCCTATCTACTGCCGCATTTTGTCCAGGCGTTTATTCAGCAGTACCCCGAAATCCGGCTGCATATTTCTGAGATGATTACTGAACGTATCGTCAACGAACTGAAAACGGGAAATCTGGATGTTGGCATCGTAGCATCGCTGTCTGATGACCCCGCCTTGCAGGAAATTTCGCTGTATAAGGAGCGTTTTTATGCGTACGTGTCGGA
Source organism: Spirosoma sp. KNUC1025 (assembly GCF_045160025.1). GTDB lineage: Bacteria > Bacteroidota > Bacteroidia > Cytophagales > Spirosomataceae > Spirosoma. The sequence goes on along the minus strand of NZ_CP087139.1, from coordinate 6,771,599 downwards.
AAAAACAATGCTTTACAGCAAGCAATACATTCTGCCCGGCGATATAGAGCCCAATGAACTCTGGCTGCTGGAGGAGGGGCACTGTTTCCGGACCCAGATTCAGAAACTTTGTGAATTGAGCCGTAACAGCACCTTTGGGGCTAGTTTCAATTATCGCTCAGGCAGCATCGAAACATTGATGCGAATGGTAGACCGTAATGGCGGCATTACCATTCTGCCCGAACTGGCGGTTCTTGAACTTCCCGAAGATCGACGGAAATACATTCGGAAATTTAAACAGCCAGAGCCCACCCGCGAAGTATGCCTGGCTGTCAATCGGGAACAGGTTAAAACCCGGTTGATTGACGTACTAAAAACGTCCATACTGGCAAACGTTCCGAAGCAGGTGGCTTAGTGAAACGAAGAGTACTGTAGATTCGAACGGACAGTTTCTGATGAAAAGAACAGAATCTACAGTAATACCAGAGAAATCAGAGATCGATTAAGCTATTTTCCTCGACGCAAAGTCAGGTTCGTGGGTACGTATTTCATTGGCAAGATTCGCCAGATAGGTGTTGCCTTCCTTTTTGTACCGATCGATTTCGTCGGCTGTAAGTAGCAGACTGATTTCATAAAGTCCCACAGAACCACTCACGACGGTAAAAAGCAGCTCACCGGAATCGTTCTCGGATAGGCTATAATTCCAGCCTTCTTTCGCCAGTTCTTTCATAAAATCCGTTCGTTACAGATCCGATTCAACGTATTTGCCTTTCGGAATGCGGTCTACTACGGCTTCAGAATAGCCCGTTGGCAAATGTCCGCCCGGCAACCAAAGCGCATTCGCTCCCATTTCATTGCCCGAAGGTAAGCGAACATGCAGCTCTTCCGGATTCGGAATGTCGATGCGGGCCAGAGGCTTACCCTGCCAGCTACCGGCCGGAATCCCCAGTTCAACCTCGATGGCAGCTACGTTTTTGGCTGTTTTCTGCAACATGGCGTCCATTTCCTGTTTAGCCATCACAAATTGCGTATTATCTGGATACCCCAGCAATTCCCGGCCGAAATCATCCAGCGCCTTTTTTGTCACCAGATACGATGCGCCATTCTTGAACAACGACAGCTGATACGTAATGTACGAACCTTTCAGATATACCGATGGATCAGGGCGCTGGCTTTTCGGTAGTGCCAGAACTTTCTGCGAATCCCACCCATTTATCCAGGACTCTTCCAGCGTTGGGGCCTGCGGTACAACATGGTCAGTACAAGCGAAGGCCAGTGCCGACAGAAAAACCGCCAGCAACGATTTCATAAACGATAGTTTCATTAGAGAAAGAGTAATTGTGAGTAATTGGAACGGGTTTATGTAGGACAAAGCTCGAGAGCCAGGCCCCTAAACCATCGGGAATAAAAGTAGCAATAAAGGCGAAATTCGATTACTATAACTTACTGCTTTTGATTGAATGGTAGCATTTTTATGGAGTTATGCCCACCAACGAGAAACAAAAACGCCGGATATCTCTGTCCGGCGTTTTTTGTCCTGTGTTAGCATGTCGTAATCAAATCGCTCCCGCCCTAATATCATCAACTACCGCAGGATCGAGCAAAGTCGACGTATCACCGAGGTTGCTGGTGTCACCTTCGGCAATTTTCCGCAGGATTCGGCGCATGATCTTGCCCGACCGCGTTTTGGGTAGACCCGTTACGAACTGGATTTTGTCGGGTTTGGCGATGGGGCCAATAACGCGGGTTACCGTCGCCAGAATGTCGCGCTTGGTCAGGTCGGCGTCGTGGTCAGAAGGCTGCTGATCGGTGATAACGTATGCGTAAATACCCTGCCCCTTGATGTCGTGCGGATAGCCCACCACGGCACTTTCCACCACGCCCGTGTGCATGTTGATGGCATTCTCCACTTCAGCCGTGCCGATGCGGTGGCCCGATACGTTCAGTACATCGTCTACCCGGCCCGTAATGCGGTAGTAGCCGTCTTCATCGCGCAGGCAGCCGTCGCCCGTGAAATACAGCCCCGGATACGTAGCGAAGTACGTCTGTCGGCAGCGCTCGTGGTCGCCATAGGTCGTGCGGAGGATGCCCGGCCAGGGGAATTTTAGGCACAGATTTCCACTGACGCCATTGCCTTCAATTTCTTTGCCGTTCTCATCCACCAGAATCGGCTGGACACCCGGCAAGGGCAACGTAGCGTACGTCGGTTTCGTTTTGGTAATGCCCGCCAGGGGCGAAATCAAAATACCCCCCGTTTCGGTCTGCCACCACGTATCGACAATGGGGCAGCGGTTTTTGCCGATATGATCGTCGTACCAGTGCCAGGCTTCCTCGTTGATGGGTTCACCCACCGAGCCCAGCACCTGCAAGCTGCTCAGGTCGTGGTTTTCGACCTTCTCCAGACCAAAACCCATCAGGGAGCGGATGGCGGTAGGCGCGGTGTAGAGAATATTGACCTTGTGCTTGTCGGTAATATCCCAGAAACGGCCGCAGTCGGGGTAGGTAGGTGTGCCTTCAAAGATGATCGACGTAGCGCCACTGGCCAGGGGGCCGTAAACAATATAGCTGTGGCCGGTAATCCAGCCGATGTCAGCCGTGCAGAAGAACACCTGCCCCGGTTCGTACTGGAAAACGTTCTGGAAGGTGTAGGCGGCATAGACCATGTAGCCACCGCACGTATGGACCACGCCTTTTGGCTTGCCCGTACTGCCGGAGGTATACAGAATGAAGAGCATGTCTTCAGCGTCCATTTCCTCGGCGGGGCAGTCGGCCGTAACCTGCTTGAGTTCCTGTTCCCACCATATGTCGCGGCCTTTGAGCATGGAAACCGGGGTGCGGGTACGGGTCAGCACGATCACTTTCTGAACACTGGGGCAGCCAATCAGCGCGTCGTCGACAGTGTTTTTCAGGGGTACTTCTTTGTTTCCCCGGTAGGCACCATCCGCCGTTACAACGACTTTGCATTGAGCGTCGTTTATACGATCGGCAATGCTCTGGGCAGAAAATCCGCCGAAGACCACCGAGTGGACTGCACCGATACGGGCACAGGCCAGAATGGCGATGGCCAGTTCGGGCACCATCGGCATATAGATACAAACGCGATCGCCTTTCACGACGCCATTGCGTTTCAATACGTTGGCAAACCGGCACACCTGATCGTGCAGCATCCGATAGGTTAACGTAACGCCCGCGTCATGGGGGTCGTTGGGTTCCCAGATGATGGCGGGTTGATCGCCCCGCTCGGCCAGGTGCCGGTCGAGGCAATTTTCGGTAATGTTGAGCTTGCCGCCAATGAACCACTTGACATTAGGCTCGGTAAAATTCCATTGCAGGGTTTTGGTCCAGGGTTTGCGCCACTGAAAATTCTGGGCGATTTCAGCCCAGAAGCCTTCAGGGTCTTCCACACTTTTCTGGTAAGCGGCCTGGTACTCGTCAAACGTTCGGATACGCATTTTTGAATGAGCGAATGAATGAATTGCGAATGAGTGAATCAATATGCTTCAGCAAAGCTATTCACTCATTCGCTCATTCGCTCATTCGCAATTGAATTTTAAGATTTATATTCCCCATCGAGGGCGTACTTGCCAAACAGAATCAGTCCGCCAACAACGATGGGCACCAACACACACAGTACAACCCAGCCAAACACGCGATCTTCGAGCTTATCGCTGCCAATTTTAACCAGGCTATCGGTAATGCGGTCGTAACCAACATAGACGCCGATCAGTATCCACAAAACGCCAAGGTATTTTTTGAGTAATTCCATTTTTTGATAAGTGAAAGTGTGAATAAGTGAAAGAGCGACAGCCATCAGTCGTATTTTTTGCTCGTTCACTCACTCGCTCTTTCGCTTTTGTTATTTAGGTATAAAAGTCCAATGACAAAGCAAACACTGGCTACCAGCATCGGATACCAGAGCCCTTCGAGATAAGGTTTTGCTACTGAACCGGGTACGGTCTCGTTCGCTTTGGTGGCCGTCGCTACGAGTGCTGTGGCAATAAAGGGTGTAAGGCCGCCAAAAATACCGTTTCCGATATGATAGGGCAGCGACATAGACGTATATCGAATTCGTGTCGGGAACAGCTCGACCAGGAAAGCCGCAATGGGGCCGTACACCATCGTTACGTATAAAACCTGCACGAAGACCAGCAGAATCATCATCCAGAAACCATCTGTGGGTAACGTAATGGCTTTCGTGAGTTCAGGCTTAGCCGATGTTTTTGATCCGTCCGCCAATGTCACTGCTTTTTCTACGTCTTTCTCGACCAAACCACCAGCGAAAAAATGCGTCGTGGTTGTGGTGGTCAGTAGCTCGCCATTTGGTTGTTTGGCTAGTTTACGATCAATGGTACGGGCATCGGCAAATTCCTGTTTCTGCGTTAAATCAGTAAGGCTGTACATTTTATCGTAAATCGGGCGATACGTCAGAACGCCCAGGGCCATACCCGCCAGCATGATGCCTTTACGGCCAATCCGATCCGACAAACCACCGAAGATGACAAAGAAGGGCGTAGCAGCCAGAAGGGCAATCGCTACAATACTGTTCGACTGTACGAATTCAACGTTACAGGCTTTCTGAATAAATGAGAGGGCATAAAACTGACCTGTGTACCAGATAACTCCCTGCCCGGCTGTAGCACCAAATAAAGCCAGCAACACCATTTTCAGGTTTTGTTTCTTTCCGAAACTTTCGGCCAGCGGATTTTTTGAGACATTCCCCTCTGCTTTTAATTTTGAAAACAGGGGTGATTCGGCCATACGCAACCGAATAACGATGGAGACAGCGACCAGCAGAATCGACAGGATAAAGGGCACCCTCCAGCCCCAATCCGAAAATTTGTCAACGCCCAGCGATTCACGCGTGATCAGAATAACGCCCAGCGATACAAACAGGCCGAGGGTAGCCGTTGTCTGAATAAAACTTGTATAATAACCACGTCGTCCTTCGGGAGCATATTCAGCTACATAGGTAGCCGCTCCACCATACTCACCGCCAAGGGCCAGCCCCTGAATCAGACGAAGCAACAGCACAAGCAGGGGTGCCCAGAAACCGATGGTTGCGTAACCGGGAATGAGGCCAATGGCAAACGTAGAGCCACCCATCAGCACCAGCGTTACCAGAAACGTATATTTCCGGCCAACCAGATCGCCTAGTCGTCCAAAAACCAGCGCACCGAACGGCCGAACAACAAAACCAGCCGCAAACGTTGCCAGCGTCGACAGAAGGGCAGCGGTTGGATTGTCTTTCGGGAAAAACTGAGAAGACAGAATAGCGGCTAAACTTCCGAAAATATAAAAATCGTACCATTCGATGAGTGTCCCGACCGACGAAGCCGAAATCACTCGAAAGAGGGTGCGATTGTCAACAGCCTTTTTTGCTTTGGCTTGCTTGGAAATCATGAGTAAAGTCTTTCCCGCAAAAGCAGCCAGCGCCCGGTTTTTACCGTACCCGTGTTTGAATGATAGAATTGTTGAATGATTGAATTGCTGACGCAGGTAATACTTATTCATTCAATCATTCAACAATTCAATCATTCAATTTTTAAGGCGATAGCCGCTCAATGAGCCAGGCCCCTGCTTCTTTTCGGTAGCGGATGCGGTCGTGCAGGCGGCTGGGGCGACCTTGCCAGAATTCCAGTACGTCGGGCACAACCCGAAAACCACCCCAGTAAGGTGGGCGAGGCACAGGTTGGCCGGCAAACTGGGCTTCAAGTTCCTGCTGGCGGATTTCCAGTACCGAACGACTATCAATTACCGTGCTCTGGTGCGAAACCCAGGCTCCAATCTGGCTCCCGCGCGGACGACTGCTAAAATAAGCGTCTGATTCTTCAGGGCTGACTTTTTCTACGCTGCCTTCAATACGTATCTGACGTTCAAGTTCAGGATAGAAGAAGGTAAGAGCCGCAAACGGGCGCTCAATTAATTCGCTTCCCTTGCGGCTTTCATAATTCGTATAAAACGTAAATCCAGCCTCTGAAACATCCTTCAGCAGCACAATACGTCCATCGGGTCGCCCATCGGAAGTAACCGTGCTGACGTGCATGGCATTTGGTTCGGGAACGCGGGCGTCAAGCGCCGAATCGAACCACCGGCGGAACTGGGCAATTGGATCAGGCAGAACATCGGCGGCATCTAGCCCATGAAGAGTATATTCGTTACGTAAATCGCTGATTGCTGGAAGCATTCCATGGGTTTGTTTAACGGGTTTTCAATTACTGTGCTACAAGAAAATCCGTATATTATCGTACTTTTGCAAAAGTAATCGGTACGTTCCCAACATGGCAAACCAAGAACAGGAAATTAACCAGCAACCAGAAACCACAATCCAGGCTAATGGACCGCTGGCAGTGAATACTCCAGAACCCTCTGAACCCTCTGCTGAGGCAACTCCTGTTGAGGAGCCCTCTGCCGGGATAAATAATTCTGAACCTCAGTCAGAGGTTGCAGATGTTACCTCTTTGGCCGAGGCTCAGTCTGAGCCTTCCGAAGAACAGTCGGGAACAACTCACGTTGATAATATAGAAAGTACATCACCTGATATACCCGCTTCAGCGGTTGTTTCTGTACCCGCTGATGATGATTCGCCAAGTGCTCAGGAGGTAACAACAGCTGAAACCAGCGTACCGACCGTTGAGGCCGAAGCATCGCCTGTCGCAGAAGAATCAGAACTCGTTGCTCCTGTAACGGACGTAGCGGAAGCAGAGGCTGAAATACCTGCCGTTTCTGAGGAGGTTCAGGCGCAGTATGCGGATGTTCCGGAACTGGACGATGAGGCTTCGGCTCACCCAATCACGGATTATAGTCAGTTCTCGAAGGCAGACTTTGTGAATTTGCTTGAGACGCAACTGGCCGCTACCAGCGTAGCGTCGGTAACGCCCGGCGATTTTAAGAAGGCCGATCTGATTCTGAAAGAAGTTAAACCCCTCTTTGATCAGCTAAAGCGTACCGAACGCGAAGCCGCGTTACAGGCTTACATTGCTGAAACAGGTTCTGAGGAAGGATTTGATTATAAGTACGATGATTCGACCCAGCGGTTCGATGATCTTTATAAGCAGATTAAAAGCCAGAAGAATACGTATTTCCAGAATCTGGATAAAGCAAAGGATACCAATTTCGCTTCGAAAACGGAGTTGCTGACTCGTTTGCGTGAATTGGTCGAGAACGACGAAAACAACGCGGGCGACCCGAAAGTAAGCTGGAACGAGTTTAAGAAAATTCAGGACGAGTGGAAAGCGGCTGGCAACATGAATTCCCCGCACAACGCTACGCTCTGGGCTACGTATCATGCACTCGTTGACCGGTATTACAGCAACCGTAATATTTATTTCGAGTTAAAAGAACTTGACCGGAAACGGAACGCTACCCTCAAGACAGAGGTAATTGAGCGGGTCGAAGCCATGGCGAAGTCGTCGGAAGAAACGCCGGTTACGCGCCAGACAATTGACGAAGCCAACGCCTTGTTTGAGGAGTACAAACATATCGGGCCAGCTCCCAAAGCCGAGCAGGAAGTTTTGTGGGGACGTATGAAAGCGGCTTTAGACGTACTGTACGACAAACGTCGGGGGCAGACGAATGAGCAGCGTAAAGAATCCGCACAACTTTACGAAGAGAAATCGGCGATATACGAAGAACTGGTTCCTATCACCTCCTTTACGTCGAACAGCATTAACGACTGGAACGACAAAACGAAGGTTGTCATGGCTCTTCAGGATCGCTGGAATGCTATTAAAGGGCCAATGCCTCGTGATGAGGGTAAGGAACTGAGCAAAAAATTCTGGGCTGCCCTGAAAACCTTCTTCCACAATAAAGGTGAGTTTTTCAAGCAACTGGAAAGCAAACGGGAAGAAAACCTGCGGGCTAAGATTGATCTGTGCGAACAGGTAGAAGCCATTCTGGCCTCGGGTGAGGAGTCGCCCGAAATTACCCAGACGGTGATTGAACTGCAACGGCAGTGGAAAAACATCGGTCAGGTACCTGAGAAACAGAAGAACACGATTTTTGATCGATTCAAGGCCGCCTGCGATGCGTTTTTCAATAAAAAACGCTCGAAAAATCAGGAGACAGAACGTGAATTTGAAGATAATCTGGCTCTTAAAGTCGCGCTTATCGAACGTATTGAAGCCGCTGCAAGTGCAAACGCTGATCTGTCGCAGCTTAATGAGTTCAAGAAGGAGTGGAGTGCCATCGGATTTGTCCCGAAAAAAGACATGCAGTCCATTCAGAAACGCTATATCAACGCCGTAAACGCCCTGGTCGGCGCAACGGGGAAAATACCCGCGAAAGATAAGGAGCGTATTATGCTTCAAAGCGAAGCTGAGGCTACCCGAGGCAGCCGGGACCGGGATTTCCATAGAGGAGATCGCGATGGGGGCGGAAAACGCGAGAGCGATATTCGCCGACGGATTACCTCTATCGAAAACGATATTGCTACGTACCGGAATAACATCGAGTTCTTCGCCCGCTCGAAGAACGCTGACAAACTCCGCGCCGACATCGACAAAAAAATTGCTGATGCTGAAAAACAGCTGGCTGATTTACGTCATCAACTTCGCGTAGCTCAGGCATAATCAAATACCAAAAAGCGAGAAAGTCGCCCAGGTCAGACCTGGGCGACTTTCTCGCTTTTTTTACAAACCAGCTTGCGCATAAATCCCAAATTCACTACTTTTGCATCACAATTCGGAAACGGGTTGTGCGATTGTTGCCAGTGTCGGATAGCGGTCGATTCCGCCTGATTTGTAATCAGGATGCGCAAGCGCGTCGGGGGTTCGAATCCCTCCACTGGCTCCCTGATTACCAAGCACTTACAAGTATTTTGTAAGTGCTTTTTTTATGGACTTGCAGAGTGTCTGACAAGAACCAGAAGTTGTTGAGTGTAACGTCTTTTCAGATTTGAAATTTTATTCAAACCTGTTGGTTTTGAGAAAATTTCTCAGGGGGATAATTGGCTAAACGTTAAATAGACGCCAGTTCCCTCCCAATCCCTTTTTTCGCTCTATAATGATTTGATTAAAATCAGCTGCTATAAAAGGACCGTTTAAAATTTCAGTTAATACCACTGTTTATTAGACCATCCGGTTATTTTTGCACTGGCCTTTGGCCAATTTTGCCCAATTTGCCCGTCCCTTCATGTCAAAGAAAACCAAGATCGTGGCCACTATTGGCCCGGCTTCCGAAACGAAAGAACAACTGCTGGCACTAGCCAAAGCTGGAGTAAATGTATTCCGGCTCAACTTTTCACACGGTACGCATGATGATCACCTCATGCGACTGAACCGAATCCGTGAAATCAATGAGGAGTTTAACCTGAATCTCTGCGTATTACAGGATTTGCAAGGACCTAAAATCCGGATTGGTAATGTTGAAAATAAAGATGGCGTAATGATTGTGCCTGGTCAGGAACTGGTCTTCACAAACGACGACATTATAGGTACGGCTGATCGTGTCAGCACCCCCTACAAAGACATGTACAGAGATGTGCATCCGGGCGAACGCATACTGATGGACGATGGGAAACTGGAAGTTCGGGTGCTGCGAACAGAGGGAACCGATGTGGTAACTGAAGTGGTCTATGGTGGATCAATGAAATCCAAAAAAGGAGTTAATCTGCCAAACACAAAGGTATCAATGCCTGCGGTTACTGAAAAAGACTGGGCCGACCTCAAATTTGGACTCGAACATGACGTAGAATGGATTGCTCTGTCCTTTGTGCGCGAGGCATCCGAGATTATCGAGATTAAAGAATATATTAAGGCGCAGGGCAAGAAATGCCGCGTTATCGCCAAAATCGAAAAGCCGGAAGCCATCCAGAATATCGATTCGATTATTGCAGCTACGGATGGGTTGATGGTAGCACGGGGTGACCTGGGGGTTGAATTACCCGCTGAAGAAGTACCCATGATCCAGAAAATGCTGGTGGAGAAATGCAACAAAGCCGCTAAACCGGTTATTGTGGCAACGCAAATGCTCGAAAGCATGATTGATGCGCCCCGTCCGACCCGCGCTGAAGTGAATGACATCGCCAACTCCGTCATGGATGGGGCCGACGCCGTAATGCTCAGTGCTGAAACAGCATCGGGTAAATATCCAATTCTGGCTGTCGAAAGTATGGCCAATACCATCAGACAGGTTGAATCGACCACCGACAAAATTTATTACCGTTACCATGCGCACGTAAATGAGGAACCGACTCAGAATGTGATTAACGATAACGTAGTGATGAGCGCCTGTCGATTGGCTCGCGATACGAAAGCGAAAGCGATTATAGGTATTACAAATTCAGGCTATACGGCCGTACGTATATCCCATCACCGTCCTAAAGCTGCGCTGTATGTGTTCTCCAACGATCCACAGCTACGTAATACGCTTGGTTTGTATTGGGGAGTTGAAGTATTGCCCTATGAACCCGACCTGACCCTGACGGTCGACCAAACGGTAGAAGGCATCAAGCAAACCCTTGTTGGACAAGCCAAGCTGGCTTCCGGCGATATTTTCATCAATACGCTCAGTATGCCACTCACGCAATCTCGCCGGACGAACACGGTGAAATTGAGCACTGTGGATTAGCCAAGCGCCACTTTATCAGAAAGGCCACTACGTTCAATTGCTGAACGTAGTGGCTTTTCTGTTTATACGGTAGCGGAAATACCAGTCAGACTGGCTATCGGCTTTATCGCCTAAATAATTATATTGCTTAATTGTACTTTAAGAAGAATATTTTATTTAATCTGACAAATCCCTTAAAAAAGTTGGTAAAACGTTATATATAGATAATTTTAACCCTTCATTACTCCTTCTGACAATATACTCCCATAATGTTATTCAGATGGCTATTGACGTAGTAATTCCCTATAAAATGACCTGGGCAGTTGACCGGTAAATTGGGCTACCGCCCTGTTGAACAGCTTCGTCCAGTCCCTCATTCCCGAACATACAGCTGATTGAATCAGCATCGAACGATTTATCAACAAGGAACATGGTTTCAGAATGGACCAGTAGTCTGCTTGAATCTTATCGAAGTAGATTAAATTCATATGACGAAGTGTTGTCGCCCGATGGGACAGTAAAACCGCATTGGCAAAAATTATTTTCTTCATTGGAAAGAATCGGCAATGAAGAGCTTAAAAATCGTTCTCAGGAAATAAAAAATAAAATCAGGGAAAACGGTGTCACTTACAACATCTATCAGCATCCAGGCGGTTTAAACAGCCCCTGGAAATTAGATCTGATTCCTTTTCTGATTGAACAGAAAGAATGGCTGGCTATATCAAAAGGGTTGCAGCAACGAGCTATTCTGCTGGACCTGATTCTGCGGGACATTTATAGCGATCGTAATCTGATTAAAGACGGCGTACTGCCGGCAGAACTGGTCTATAATAATACGGGCTTTTTTCGCGCATGCCACGACGTAAAATCACCCACGCAAAATCAGTTGATCATGTACGCTGCCGATATGGCTCGTGGACCGGATGGCCGAATGTGGGTCGTTGATAACCGGACTCAGGCGCCTTCTGGCTCGGGTTATGCACTTGAAAACAGGGTGATTATCAGCAAAATAATACCTGAGCTTGCCAGCGGAATGTACATCAGTCGCCTGTCGCCGTTTTTCACCCAGGCACAGCAATCCATATTTAAAGTATTTCGCGAACGTTCGGAGTATTTAAACGTCGTGTATTTAACGCCGGGGCCGAACAACGAAACCTATTTTGAGCAGGCTTATCTGGCTTCTTATCTGGGGTACACGCTCGTTCAGGGTGATGATCTGATCGTAAAAAACGGCTTTGTCTGGATAAAAGCGATTGATGGCTTACAGCGTGTCGATATTATTATTCGACGGATTGATGATGAGTGGTGCGATCCGCTCGAACTCCGGCTGGATTCCAGGCTTGGCGTTCCCGGATTATTGCAGGTGATTCGGAATGGAAACGTAATGGTTATCAACCCTCCGGGTAGCAGTGCTGTTGAAAACTCCGCGTTCAATGCTTTTTTGCCCTCACTATGCCGCTATTTTTTGAAGGAAGAACTGATTCTGCCGTCAGTAGCTACGTGGTGGTGTGGGCAGCCTAAAGAGCTTCAAAGTGTACTGGATAATTTAGATAAACTTATCATCAAAAAAGCGAACCGGAAACAGGTATTTCGGTCGGTATATGGCAAGGAATTATCGGCCGATCAACTGCAGCAGTTACGGTTACAGATTTTACAAAATCCTGCCGACTACGTAGCGCAGGAAGAGGTAAGTTTTTCGACGGCACCTGCCTTTGTCGATGGCTATATTGAGCCTAGATATGCCGCTATTCGTGCATTTCTGACCGCTACGCCCACAGGTTATCAGGTAATGGAAGGCGGCCTGACACGCAGTTCGGCCGTAAAAGACAAGTTTACGTTTTCGAATCAGTACGGAAGTGTCTCAAAAGATACGTGGATAGTGTCGGATGAAGCTGAAATCATTCGCGAACGTATTAAACTTCCGGCAACATCCTACCAGCAATCACAGGCTTCGTTGCCCAGCCGCAGTGCCGAAAATTTATACTGGGCTGCCCGGTACAGTGAACGTAGCATGAGTGCTACGTCTTTCCTGATGATTACGCTGAATGCCTTAAATTTTCAGCGCAATTTCGGCAGTGAAAACAAAACACAACACATTGATATATTACTCAAAACCATATCGAACTTAATTCATATTGAGCCTTATTTTTCAGATGAAAAGAAGGATGATTTTAAAAATCCTTATCCAATTATTGCCGAGTGCATATCAAATGCAGCGAAGGTAGGAACGATTACATCCACGATTCAGTCATTTCTTATGACCATGATTGCCGTTCGTGAACGATGGAATATTGTAACCTGGCGAACCATTGATGTTGTTGAAAATATCAATCAGAAACTTCAGCAAATTCATTCGAATCAAAACCCAAATGAGATACACAATACGTTGAATAACCTGCAAAGTAGCTTATTCACGTTCTACGGAATTGTGAGTGAATCTATTCCACGTAACAATGGCTATTATTTGTTTGAAACGGGTAAGCTAATTGAACGTATCCTCTCAAAAATAACGATCATCAAATCCATATTTAGCATTAAAACAGAGCCATTTATTGAAAATGAATTGATGGAAGTCGTGCTAATGAATCACTTTGCTTTATCGCACTACCGATCGACGTATAAAACAAATTTTGAAAAAGAATACGTACTGGATATGATCTTGCTGGATAAGCACATTCCTTCTTCGCTGGCTTATTTACTGGATTCTTTAGATCATACCATTAGTCAATTACCCCAAACATCAGGCCGTTTAAGTAAATCCAGAAAAGCTATACTTGAAGCCGTTACGCAAATTAAACTTATTGATATTGCCGGAATTGCTACTGTAGAACCGGAGTCGCAGGCGTATGAAAAACTGAGTACTATTTTATCTCAGGTTTATTCGCTGATTCTATCTGTATCTGATTATATAACGGATCAATATTTTAATCACACAGCAACTCAACACTCGATTACAGAAACAATTGTTGATTTAGAGAATGAATTATAGGCTATTTCATAAAACGCAGTATGACTACAGCGAAAACGTGAATAACTATCATGGGCTGGCCTGTATAATGCCTAAAAATTCAGAGCGTCAGCTTTGTCGTGATTTTTCACTTTCCATTTTTCCGATACCCGACGAATTGTATTCCCGAATCGATTTTTTCGGAAATACGACTCATTATTTTTCCATTCACAAACCCCACAATAAACTTACGATACTAACCAAAAGTACCATTGAAACGTATGCATCAGCGGCAACAACGTCGGTATTGACGAACGAGACCGTCCGAAATAAACTTGGCACCGACAGCGCCCTGAAAAACATGCTGCTTGATTATATGCTTCCTAGTCCATTTGTTCAGTGGGATGCAGAGGTCAAACGGTTTGCCGCCGGGTTCTTCTGCGATAACCGGCCATTTTACGAAAGTGCCCGGCTGTTATGCCATAAAATCTTTGCCGATTTTACGTACGTACCGGGCTTTACAACCATTCATACCCCGCTCAAAACCGTATTGCAGGAAAAAAAGGGAGTCTGTCAGGATTTTTCACATCTGGCCATTGCCTGTCTGCGTAGCATGGGTTTTGCCGCCCGCTACGTAAGCGGCTACCTTGAGACAGAACCACTACCGGGAGAAACGAAGTTGCAGGGATCGGATGCGACTCATGCCTGGATATCGGTCTACGTACCGGATCTGGGCTGGTGCGATTTCGACCCGACCAATGATCTCATTCCGCAGGAGCGACATATCATTACGGCCTGGGGACGCGATTTTGGCGATGTATCTCCGCTGAAGGGAATCATTTTCAGCACAGGCAAGCATGATTTTCAGGTTGCCGTCGACGTAATACCAATTTAGTCATTGGCCATTAGTCATTGGTTTCTTAGTCAAGTGACTAATGATCAATTGACTAAAAAGCCGCGAAACCAAAGGTCATCGCGGCTTTTTCGTTCTCACTGAAAATGAAGACGTTTTAAGAATTATACAAAGCTTATATAGTAACTATATTTAGGCTTTCTCTGTTTTCGCTGTCTTATCTGCTTCGGGCTCTTTGGCAGCGGGAGTTTCAGTTTCTACTGCATTCTCGGCTTCATCGGCCTTTGTTTCCTCTGCCGGAGCTTCGAAAACTTCAGGCGCAAACTGCCGTAGAATACCGTACCAGCTGATAAGCTTTTTAATATCCGTTGTGCGGACGCGTTCGCGGTCGTAGTTTGGTACAACAGAGGCCATAAAATCAGCCAGTTCGTCGTTTGTTCCTTTCGGGTCCACCGTCAGCGTATCGCCGTATTTCTCACTTATTGCTTTTAAGACCTCGCCAAGCGCAATAGACTGTTCGTCGCTCTCGTCATCGACATAGATCGAAATATCGTTCAGAACCGACACGCGAGCTGTTGGCCCCATCATGGTTTTGGCCTTTTTGCCATCTAATGTCTCGACAATTACGCCCGCCCGACCAGGTTTAAGAATTCGGTAAAGACCGCTGTATCCAGCGACATTGGCAATCTGTTTTAATGCTTCCATAACTAAACTTTGTAAATGGGTAACGTGTGTTTTGGGGGGTCTATTGCCTTTTTATTAAGTGAAAAAGCGAAAGAATGAACGAGCAGAGCATTTCCTAACCGTTTGCCAAAGCTCATTTTTTTGTTTTTACGATTTTATGTTCTTTAAGGTAACTGTCGTTCAGGGATCTGATAAAAGACAGAATGTCTTCGCGGCCAGCCGCCGTAATGGCTGACGTAATAAAGAATTGAGGGGCTTCCTCCCAGGTTTCAAGCATCTTTGTTTTGTACGCTTCTACGGCCGTTTGAAGTTTGGTAGTCCCTAACTTTTCCGTTTTTGTAAATACGATCACAAAAGGTAGACCTTGTGTACCCAGATTAGTCATGAAGTCAAGGTCTATTTTTTGTGGCTCAATCCGCGAATCAACCAGCACAAAAGTGCATAGCAGATTTGGCCGGTTCTGTAAATACCCGTCGATCAGGGCCGCAAACTTCTCACGCTCTGTTTTGCTTACCTGAGCATATCCGTAGCCCGGAAGATCCACCAGAAACCAGCTATTGTCGATAAGAAAATGGTTGATCAGTTGAGTCTTGCCCGGTTTCCCTGAAATTTTAGCCAAGGATGCACGCCCTGTCAGCATATTAATCAGCGACGATTTGCCAACGTTGGAGCGCCCGATAAACGCATACTCGGGCCGGTCGGGTTTTGGGCATTTGGCCGGGTCAGAATTACTGACCAGGAACTCAGCTTGCTTAATAGGCATAACATGGTTGCTGTAAAACGGGCGCAAAGTTCGTAAAGATTCAGCAGAATGACACAGGGTTCGTTGTTTGCAAATTTCAGATATGTCAGCTAATTTGGCTTGAAACAAGGAACGATGAGAAACGAAAATTGCTTGTTGATACGTTATAACCCCGAAAACTATAAAGAACTACCGGTTCGGCCGTGTCAATCATGAAAAAAGTATTCTGGCTTTTCGCAATGCTATTCGTAGGGTTTGGCTCTACCTCAACCTACGCTGCCCTTCCTCCAGTGGCAACTCGTGCCGGAGGTGTAAAGGCTACGCTGCATAACAGCACCGAAGGCATTCTGTTTACCGAGGCTTCCTGGAAAGAGATTCTGAAGAAGGCAAAAGCAGAAAAGAAAGTTATTTTTCTGGATGCGTATGCAAGCTGGTGCGGTCCCTGTAAGCTGCTCCAGAAGAATGTTTTTACGAAGAAAGAAGTTGGCGACTTATATAACGGTAAGTTCATCAACGTAAAAATGGATATGGAGAAAGGGGAAGGACCGGCGCTGTCGCAGGTATATCCGCTTGAAGCCTATCCGACACTTTTATTTATCGACGGCAATGGCCGCCTTTTAAAGAAAGTGCTGGGTTATCATTCACCGGAAGAGTTGATTGCTATTGGCAAGAGCGTAAAGCCTGCTATGTAGCGAGTTTGTGAGCTTTCCCGTGCCTGACTTTTAATCAGCTCACTACGTATTCATAAGCAAGAAAGCCCTTGATGGACAGTCGGCCATCAAGGGCTTTCTTATAATCCGCAGATAAGAAGGCGATTTTAGCGGGGGATGAAGACCGTGAGATGGTCTGAAAAATAGGCAAAGCGCTACGTAATAGTTGCCGGGTAAACTGTATTTAGTCGGTCTGTCGATACCGGGGCAGAAGTAGTTCTCCTTTTCTGCTTATGGCGAACCGTAAAAAGTGACAGACAGGTAAGTATCTGATTGGCTTATACGGTAAGAAGAACAAAATAAAGGCACATGGGTTACAACCGAGACGGATCGTTGTTGCGCTGGTCAACAATGAAGTCGACTTATGCTTTAATACGATAACTCTGCTATGGAAAACGAATCCATCAAAACGAAGATACTAGCCGACTATAAAATTCTACTAGGGTTAAAGTTTGATAGCCCTCAGGTAGTTTATGATAAGTTGAAGCTGATAGGTGAACACATTAAGCAATTGACAGGACTGGATGGGAGCGAGGACTACAGCCAGGCGGCTACCCTGATACACGCAGCCATGACCAATGAATATATAGCTTTCGCCGAAGCGGCAACCAATGATAATAAGGAGCAGACGCTGGCTCAGCTGAAGCACAAAGTGGCTGAAGCCTGCCAGCTTCTGCACATTCACACTTAACGGGATGACTACGTTTGCGTTGATAGTGGCCACGGCATTTAAGAAAAGATTGATGTACAGATTACGGATTGGCGATAACGGATGGTCCGGCTTTGGGTTGCAGCATCCGGCGAATGTAAGTGAGGCTTGCCTTTTGTGTCGGGGTTAAGTGACCTTTCTGGCTGATTTCTAATTCGAGGAAGTCATCGAGAAAGGCCTGCCTGAATTGAATGTTGGAATTGCGGTATCGATACGATGTATAGAGCTTGTCTTTGTAATCCTGATAGATGGTTTTTGCTTCTGAAACCTGACCGTCCATCAGCAGAGCCAACGCTAAATTACTCTTTATCCAGTCGGTAGGCGTCGTTCGGTCAACTGGCGTCAACGCTAAGCCTCTCTGAGCGGCCTCAATCGCGAGTTTGTAATTACCCTCCATTGCTCGGTAAAAAGACAGTGAGCCATAAATGAGAATTCGATAATCATTATCCTTTTGGTTGCGACGCTCGTATTCCTGCGCCAGAATGCTCCACCAGTGTCCGCTCTGATCTTTCGTAGCTAACAGATAATCCAGCCCTTTTATCCGATCAAAAGCCGCATCGGGTAGTAACGATAGGCGTTCGGCCAGACAGTTCGTCGCGCTGATGTATGGTTTTTGGGCTCCGGTTTTCTGGTCGAGCTGATAAATCAACTCGTGTAGCTGGTAAAATTGTCGGGGTTCGGTCGAGGGTTTTAGTTGCCGACACGTAATATTGATAATGGCTTGCACATTCGTTACGTCTTCTGGCTTCATTGTATCCAGATCTTTTTCTACCATCTGGCTGGCCATTAAAAGGAGTGTATCCGAGATAATACGTGGGTAGTTTTTGGCCCAGGCGGCAAATAAACTTACGATACCACTAGCCTGTTGCTGATACCGGTTCTGTTCGGTAAAGCCAATAATTTTCCTGGCTGTGCCATACGGCAGGTCTTGAAGGTACGTTTTTAAGTTCGTTGAAAGCGTGTCATACCTGGCTGCTACGTCTGTATTTACCTCATCTTCCAGATTGGGCAGTAGCCGCAACCAGAATCGGTAGACATTTGCTGGCTTCTGTTGACGTAATAACGACGAATCACCGATCTGGTGAAGCATGGCAGAAAAATCATCAGTCAGTCCTTTGTCACGGTGGTAATGCTCTTCGGCCTTAAACAGGTTCTGGGTTAACCGATTCCAGTCGGATGCTTTGAAGAGGGCATCCACCAATTCTGACCTCGTGAGCGGCATCCCCAGATTTGCTTTTTCAATCGCTAGTAGATTCGCTACGGGCAGATTGTCCCGGTATTTATTTGTTGAATAAACCCGCAGGATTCCTGACGTATCGGTCGTTAATAAACAATGCTGGTCTGGCGAGAAATCCGTTCCGCTGACGGGATAATTATGGCCCAGCAGACTCGTGGTAGTAGAACTGGCTTGGATGTAGTTAACAACAGCCCGGCTCTGTGCCGGTGAATGGCCGAGTAAAAATTCTGGATTAGTCTCCGCAGCCGATGCACTGATTCCATGTAAGGAAAGGTTAGGCAGTTCGCGGATATTTGTTAACTCACCTTTACCCTGATCGTATTGATTAATATCTAATCGCTCGATCAGATACGTTGAGGCTAGTTGATCGGCCTGGCTAGTTTGACCCTGCGAATCCGTGTTTTTCTTAATTCGCATTACGGTATGACTACCGTGGGGAAAGAGAATTTTTTCTACGGGTACAGCTGGCAGCCCCAGCGAGTCCAGTACTTTTTTTCCGGGTACCTGACGGTAAACCTGCCCGTTTGAAAAACCCAATAATGCCTGTTTTGATTGTCCATTAATCGATAAAGCGATTAAGGCTATGGATTGATTCGGAAGCGTAGTGCCGGTGAGTTGGTATAGGTGCAGTCCCTGTTTTCGGGAAGCCGATTTTTCACTGGCAAACTGCTGGAGTACGTCTAGCTGATCTTTCGTCAGCACCTTCACCAGCGGTTTTCCAGACCCATGTTTAATGCTAACCAGCGTATAAGCCGAAGCGTCAGCCGAATCGGCCGCCCATTTTCGCCCGCTTGAATCAATCGTCCAGACGCTGAATACCTTTTGGGAGATGGGTGTAGAATCAGTCAGGTATTTATCCGGATTCGCTACGGCAAATAGTTTACCGTCTTCGGTGAAGCCTGTAATGGGAGAAGCTAAGTGGGTGTCGAGGGAAAGCTGATAAAAAAAATTGTCATTCTTTGATTTCTTGAGTCGCAGTATCCACTCTTTAGCCCGTTCGTTCGTGTCACCTTCAACCAGGCCAGCCGCTTCAGCAGCGATCTGCCGGATTAAGGTCGGATTGTCGTACAACTTACCCACTTCGTAAGTCGAATCGCCAAAGGCTTTTTCCGTTTCGTAATCATCCAGTTGCTGAACCAAACGGCTGCTCTCATCTTTCAACAACGATTTCTTTGTGTTTTGTAGCGATACGTATAAATAAATGACGATCAGTAGGGCGACTCCGGCAAGACCGGCTACCCGATAACTACGTAGTTTCCGGTTTTTTTCTTTTTCAAGTTTTTCCTTTAAGTCTCGCTGTAATTCGTCTTCATGGGCATGTTTGCTTTGGTCGACGTAAGACCAGACTTCGGGCTCCAGTTCGTCCTTCAGGCGTATACGGTGTGTATGGGCAGATGCCAGCTCATCTTCATTCAGAAATCGTTTCGTTTTAACGCCTTGTCGGTTGGTCAGTTGGTAAGCCCGCTCGATGTAGTCTTTGATCTGAACGTAGCCAAGTTCAGTGTCTGTCCGGTGAGCATGGATGTGATGGGCTAAGGCGTCATGAGCCAGTTCATATACATCGTTATCGGAATCGCCCCCTCGGTCCTGTTCCTGACGTATTATGCGTGCATCGACGAGTTCCAGAATTGCTGACTGAACAAGCATTGGCGGTATACCAGCAATGCGTAATTTCTGGCCCTGACGTTGCAATTTTGTTCCTTCGGGTGTGACAAATTCATCAACAACTCTTCTGGGTAAATCGTCGGGTATATCCAGATCAGGGTGCTTTCTCCGCAATTCCTTCAATACTGCTTTTTGCTGGGTGTCCAGAAACGAGCCTAATACATGGCCTACATCGCCTGTCTGCTCAACCAGTTGTTCAGAAAAGATAATGGGAGCTTCATCATCATTCGAATTTATTTCGGTGGCATTATGCCACAATCGATCCAGATAAAGTTGCAGATACGGTAAATTAACGGCTGTGTCATGCCCTTTTACCTGATGAACGATGGCTTCGGCGACCTGGTGAGGACTGGGGTCTAAGTCAATACTAAATTGTTTGCAGGTTTTCGGAATAACTACATTCGTCAGCGTATCGTCGGACATAGCTTCAATGCGCATTCGCATTTGTTTCAGCACGGGGAGTTCCATTTCCAGCTTACTCAGCCGGGCAATGAACTCTTCCCGCATGACCAGGATGACTTTACATTTTATGGACGTATTGGTAACTATCTTTTTCAGCGTTGCCGTAAACAAGGCGCGTTCTTCTGAATTGCCAATAATATAAAGTTCTTCCAGCTGATCGAAAATAAGATAGATTGGTTTAAAGTAATCCAGATACAGATGCTGTAATAACCCGAATGTATCCACGGAATCAATATCATCCACTTCATTGATCAACTGATCGCTGATGGCCTTGCGCAACGACTCATTAATGTTGTGATAGCGTCGGATATGTAAGTCCTGCCAACTGGATTGCTGAAAGCGGTTAGCCAGTCCGCATTGTATAATGCTTGTTTTTCCCACGCCAGAAGGGCCGTAGACGAGCATGCAGTTCGTACCACACACGAACTGGTATAAGCGATTTACTTCCGTCTCTCTCCCGAAAAATTTATGTTTATCGTCTTTATCGTAGGGATCAAGAAATTGAAAAGGACTATGCTGTATCTTAACCATTGCCATTGCTGCTGAATGCGTGGATAAATTCATCAAATACAGATACAATCGGAGTTACCCGTCTTTTTCGAAGATCGGGGTTATCCTGGTCAGGAATAGGAATTTCATTGGCGAGATTTTCTATCTGTTTGTACAGATAAACTTTGCGATCTTTATCGTAACATTCAAAGAACAGCATGTCGATATCCTGCTCTTCCTTAAGTGAATTGTTGTCGATAACGAACGGAGATAAATTGAGGTAGTCGAGCGTTAGTTTTTTTAGCGTATTATACGGTTTTTTTATCTCTAAGGTTGATGGTATAACTTCAACAACTTCGTTTTTTATCAATAAGATGGAATGGTCATCATAACAGTCTTCAGATGTCACTACGTCGTCAACAAATTCCTCCTCTACGTTGTGATCAAGAGCAATTTGAATATGATTATAGCCAAAGTGAAGTGGCCGACGTTTTACAACAAAAATTTCACGGATGTTTAGTAATTTGTATCGTGTAATAAAACCTAATCGACGAAGTATATTTAAGAATTGATTTTCTGCTTCTTTATAATAATCTGCTTTTAATTTTTGGTCAAATCTAGCCTGTTTCATTAACTGCATGAATCCGTAGGCTTCTCTGAATTCAAGGTCTTCATTGACCAGACTTTTTAAGTAGTCGATTTCATTAATAAAAAGAGGTACTTTATTGTATTCCAGGACTTCTCTAATTGCTTTAATGGTGGGAAGTATGTCTGTTTTATGGAATGATTTTGTCGAGCGATTGAAATAGTCATGTAAAATTTGCTTGCACGTTTCGGAAACAACAAATTCGTTTTCTTTTTCCTGTTCGTACATGCCTTTCCATAATTGAGCCATCAATACGTACAGTAATAATTCAGTTATTACATCGAACGCGTTAATCAGTTTAATCAGACGAGTTTTGCCAATGAAACTGTACCCTTCATTTCCAACTTTGCGATCTGTAGCGAGCAATTCCCGAATCTGTACACCAATCGGATAGGGAAGTGCCTCATACAGAACTTTCTGTATCGAACGATTTCCATATACACCCTCCAGTTTTTCAGGTTGATACGTTTTTACAATGTCGAGGAGTGTTTTGACCAGCGATTCGTTGACTTCATCCTTCAGCCGGAGTTTATCTTCTTTTTCTTCCAACTGAACTTGATTGTCACCCTGCGGTAAGATCCAGGTGGCTACTTTATCCTGATTTTCTGGTAAATAGCTCAGCTTCCATTCCAGTTCATCATCATTCTCTCTATTGGTAACCAGCTTTATACCCCGCTCAGTCCTGTTGCTTTCCAGATTCGGTTCGGTCAGTAATCGCTGGGTAAGTCCGAACTCGAAAGCTTTCAGAAGGGGATCGCCATTCGCGAGTGAGGTATAGAATCGTGAGGCAAATTCCTGCGCCCGACGGTCATTTACAGGCCGTTTGGTACTGATGACTGCCGGAATACCAATGTCGAGCAGCCGTTTTACCTGAGGGTCAGTCGAGCAGCCGTTAAGTACCACCAGAAATAACTCCTTCTGAAACTTCAGCATCGGCACAACTCCCTTTATTTCGGCGAGTTGGTCTTCAAACAGCAACTGGCGGCTATTGGCATGGCCGGCGAAGTGAAAAACACAAACTCGCTGGTTTTTCATCAGCGCATCAGCCAAGGCGTCGGTAGTGTTTATATTATCTTCATAAATCAATTTATTCTCTCTCTTCAGCGGGGTAAGCTGTAGATCAATTGCCTTTTTTTCATCCTCCAATCCGGAAAGATAATCCTCCTTGTCGTTGGCATAAGCAAACAGTAAAACAGGTACCATAGGAGTAGCAGTAAATTATTGTAAAACTTCAGTTGACTGTTGGGTTCAGAAATGAAGCCCGTCTTCTGTAACAGTCCAGCTGTAACCAGAATAACTATAAAAGTTATGTTTGTAAGGCACTTGCTTATTTCTGGTACGCCCAATGTAACATATTTAGCTTCTGACCGTCAGGTATTTAGAGAAAGCGTACGTTGTTTTTATTAAGAGGTAGCAAAAGGTTGCATCCATAAACTTTTTTATCTATTTCAGAAAAAATGAACCTGTATTGATCTGTAAATACTATTTTGGTGTTTACTCTTGTCGAAAGAATGAACATTCTTTCGATACACCCGAAATAAAACCATTGCCTTTGACAGGTTGGCAACAAGTGGAATAGCTTCTTTTTTGGCGTTTTTTTGCCTTATGATCCATAAAGAAAGTATGGCTGCTGCCAGATTAATAGGTGGCTGCGCGAAATTAGCAGTGCTGACTTTAATCAATAAGCAGAAAACAGCGCTCTGTGAAAGAGGCTCAGTTAAAAGAGATGTCTTTACTGAAGGGTATTTTGCCGGAAGCAATTCATAGATTCAAATGAACCGGGCCTCCCGGAAAGAAGTCTGCCGGAAAAGGATGGCCTTACCAATGAGTGTGAACTTATACGGAAAGGGTTTCGGGTGAGGGGGTAAGTAAGGGCATACTAACCAGAAATTTACTGTCGTCGTAAAAAATCACCACCGACGGATGGTCAAGCAGCTTATATTTCATCATAATGTTCTGCAAGCCAATGTGATTCGATTGGACAGCGACCTTCTTTTTTTGCAGATTATTCTCTACGCACAAATTGCCATCCTGTGTGTATAGTTTGATTATCAGTGGGCGGCTGGCTAGTATGATATTGTGCTTGATAGCATTCTCAAATAAAATCTGAAGCGTCAATGGAGGAATCATATAGTTCAGGTAGTGATTCTCTACGCTGTTTTCCATAAAGATTCCATCGCCATAACGAGTTTTGAGCAAGTGAAAATAGGCATTGATAAAATGCATCTCTTCGGCAAGCGGGCAAAGATCGCGGGTGTTTTGTCGAAGCAGGTAGCGATATACAGACGATAGTTCATCCAAAAAACGTTCGGCCTGTTCGGCATCGCTGGTAATGAGGGAGGAGAGCGAATTCAGATTGTTGAACAAAAAATGTGGGTTGATCTGGGTTTTCAATGAATCAAGCTGACTTTGCAGATTCACTTTTTTAAGTTCTTCCGTTTCTATGTACGATATTTTCCATTGTTGATATAGATAAACGCCTTCATAATAGGCCGCTATCTGAACTGTACCCACAACGGAAACGAGGGTATTGAAAAAATAGGGCTTAAATTGAAAAACGTCTTCATTGTGCCAAAGACCAATGAACTGGTAAAAAAACGTTTGTGATATTCGGATGATACTGGCGAAAACAATAAACCATATTAATTGGTAAAAAACCCGTGGAAGTGTTTGAACCAACTCGGGATAGCGCCGTCGGGAAAAGATGATGCCCCGCCGGTTAACTTCCCATACCAGCACACTGCCCAAAATATAGAAAAATGGAATTCGCCAATCATCCGGGTAAGGAATATTTGTATAGCCATACATCATCCATTGCCCTGTTAAAGCTATAAGGGGAACCCCAATGATGCGCATCCATTTGTCATTCAACCTCTGCATCTGGTCTGGATTGAGTTTCCTGTTAAACGGGGATAAATGGCCTGTTTATAGGTGAATACGGCATAGCTTAGTTGGCATATTCAACAATAAAAAGGACAATTGCCGTATAAATTACCTTATAACTGCAAGATAACCAACCGGGATACGAATCAGGGAAATCGGGCTCCGCACTTTACGAGGATACCAGAAATCTTTTTGGCCTAAACCGATGAATGAGCGACTGTACAGGCTGGTATGCCAGCACGGCAAGCAGTAGACGGCTGGGCGGACTCTTTTGGTGTGCTTATTTGTGGAGAATCGGTAACAAACTCAAGTGGCGGTTTGTTACTACAGGAGAAAGCAGGTAACTGCTTTTATTAACTAATATAAACCTGGTCTATATTAGTTAAAATGGTGTGGATAGAATCGGAAAGCCTGGTTGTCATACAGCCCGGCTTTCTTGTTTACTATTGACAGAGCTATAGACTCTGCTAAATAAAAAAGGACACTATTTTATTTATTTATTAACTAAACGGTAGGGTTTGGCTACCGAACGGGCGAGCAATTAGCCTATGTATGATCGATAGTTACCTACTCAGAAAATATTTTACTCTTGTGTGGGCTAGCGGGTCATTTCTTATTTGCCATGTACTACAGTTGCTTCTAACGTACTATCCGTCCGGAGTCGGGCAACACGAATACCTGACATATTTTTATGCCACTGAACATAGTCACTAAGCGGCTCCGACGTAATGACCACCGCTCCCTGGTCAGATGAAGCATGCATCAGGTGAATCCGGCCATCAGGATGGCGAACGGCCAGACCAACGTGCTTCATGTCCAGACCAGGGCGGGCGGCCATCAGCATAATGATGTCGCCTTCGTGGAGCTGGGCTTCGGATTGGGCAATGTTTTTCTTTGGAATGAATGAAAAGGATAGCTGGCTCAGTGAAGCTTCGGTCTGAGCTATTTGCCTGAACACCGTTGAATCGCTCAAACGAGGGTATTTATACGTTGTAGTGGTCATATACGAAACAGGCTTGGCAACGGATATATTGCCGGAAAGCTCGTGTGTGATGTCGGTAAGCAGACCTTTGCGTTCGTTGTCGCGGAGCCAGTCTGAAAAGTAATGTAAACGGCTGGCATAGCCGTCGATCCGGCCGTTTCGATACCGAAGCTTAGTTAAATACTTTCGGAATGTATCCTCAAAAAGAAGGCCGTTCTGCTTATCCAGTACGTCGTGCCGGGCTAATGAAAGGGCTAACACCGTTTCAACGTAGGTCGTACAGTCAAATTCATGGGTATTGACAACCAGTTGCTCTGACGGATTCGTATCGAGCGTATGAGGAACGTATGGCAATCCTAAAAACTGACGACCAATATTGACAGCTGTTTCAGCGGATGTTTTACCGTCTACAATTGTTAACGAACGAAGATCAGCCGTAACAGCCTGCGACTGTCCGATAAAGGGCACAAGTAAAAGCAGCAAAAATCCGGTAAATAGTTTTATCATAGACAAACAGGCGCTTTTGAGCATAGTCTATAGACGAGCGATAACTCAAAAAGTACCGTAAATCTACGGCTTAATTTCCAGCACTCTTACGCTTCTTGGGGGTA
The DNA here is from genome assembly GCF_045160025.1 of Spirosoma sp. KNUC1025. Classification (GTDB taxonomy): domain Bacteria; phylum Bacteroidota; class Bacteroidia; order Cytophagales; family Spirosomataceae; genus Spirosoma. The sequence goes on along the minus strand of NZ_CP087139.1, from coordinate 6,745,455 downwards.
ATACCAACGGGACGCCCACCAAGCCAATTGCCTCAATCGCTTCGTTGGTTAAGAAAATGTCGGTAAAGTGGTACGTACGTGTCGCGTCTAATCCCATAGCGTTAAATGCATTTTCGGGAATACGGACACTCGTATCATAGGTATACTGGTTCGAAAAATTGCAGACGATGAGTAATCGTTGCCGGTCCGTGTAGCGCAGATAACTATACATCTGATGGGCATCGTAACCGGGGCTTTGTCCGTTATCATTAACGTATTGAAGATCGTAGAAATAGCCGTTCTGGATAGCATCGGACCCCCTGACAAGGTGATTCAACTGCTGGTAGAACGATCGTAGGTTTCGCTGATCGTCGGATAATTTTCCGCCGTCATAATTTCCGCCATTGAGCCAGCCCTGCCAGCGCGGTAAACCCCAGTAATCGAAAATGGTCGTACGGCCGTCGTCGCCACTGAATCCTTCTGCACCTTCTGCCCGCACGCCTACTTCCTGCCCAAAATAGATCAGAAGTGGACCCGTATGCATGGTGGCGGTGAGCGTCATACCGGGTACGGCGGCCCAGGGGTCGTTCGTGAAAAAGCGCGATGCGATACGTTGTTCATCATGCGTTTCCAGAAACCGGAGCATGTGCTGCGAGAAGTCGCCGGATTCCTGCTGCCATACACGGGTGAGCTCGTAACAGGAACCGTGGCCTTCCATCAGCCGACGAACCGAATCGTACAGGCCAACTTTATCGTATAGGTAATCAAAACCGCCTTCAAAAATAAACGACCGGTAAAGGCCCGGCTCGTAAATTTCGGCAATAAAAATCAGGCTTGGATACCGTTGTTTAACTCGGCGAATGGCCCAATGCCAGAATTCGACCGGTACGTAATGCGCCATGTCGCACCGGAAGCCGTCAACGCCTTTGCCCGCCCAGAACAGCAGAATATCCAGCATCTGATGCCAGGTGGCCGGAATTGGGTTGACATGGCGACTTCCATCGAAAATATTTACGCCGTAATTAAGCTTTACGGTTTCGTACCAGTCGCTGATGTCGGGCGTTGCCGTAATGGAACCGCTGCCGGTAACTTTAGCCGGAATCTCCTGGTAAGTACGGCTGCCACTACCATGATCAGGTGATACAAACGGTTGCCCGGGTAAATAATAAAAGTTGTTGTTTGGCGAAAATTCCACCGTTACGTCGTCCTTCTGCCCCAGGTCAACCACACCCGAAGGTTTAGCGTCGGACTGGTATTGGCGGGCAACATGGTTCGGAACGAAATCAATAATAACACTTAATCCATGAGCATGGGTCCGCTGTAGCAAGGCTTCGAACTCACCCATTCGGTTCGGTACGTTTACTGCCAGATCCGGATCGACGTCGTAATAATCTTTAACGGCATAGGGCGAACCGGCTTTTCCTTTTACTACCGACGGGTCGTCGGGGCGGATTCCATTGGCAGAGTAGTCGGTCTGCGTGGCGTGTTCAACGATACCCGTAAACCAGATATGGGTCGCGCCAAACTGCCGGATCGACTGTAAGGCTGCATCATTGATGTCATTGAATTTGCCGACACCATTTTCATCACGGCTTCCATGGGGCTTGTTCGTGATGTTCTGATTCCCAAATAGCCGGGTGAAAATCTGATAGATGATCAGTTTGTCCATCACCGGAACAGTAGATGCCGTGTACATATGTTCAGCCAAATTCTGATTGTAAGAAGCAGCAGGTTGCTTACCGCAAAACTATGGCCTTTTTTTGCCAAAATCTTGGGTTATTTTCGCGTTCTTGTTGCATTATTTTTAGTTTGCACGCCAATTTTCCTTATTTATTGTCAACCTATACATGAAAAAAAATACGTTTAGCATCCTGATGGCCGTGCTTATGGCCTGGCGGTTCGCGCTTGCGCAGCCGGCGCAGATTCAACGGGTCAATCCCACGAACTGGTGGGTGGGCATGAAAAATCCAAATCTGCAATTGCTTGTGTATGGGCCTAATGCCGGAACACTGGCTTATACCGTAAACTATCCGGGGGTGAAGCTGGTAAAGACCCATACAGTTGAAAATCCGAATTATGCGTTTCTGGATCTGCTCATTTCGGCCACAGCAAAACCCGGCACCGTCAGAATCACTGGAAAGCGGGGTAGCCAGACGCTCACGCAGCCGTTCGATCTGAAAGCCCGTGACGGTTTGCCAAAAGGGCAGGGGGTTACGTCGGCTGATTTTATTTATCTGGCTATGCCCGACCGTTTTGCGAATGGCGACACAGGCAACGATAAGTTTGCCGATATGGCTGACCCCAATGCCGACCGGGCTAACCCATTTTACCGGCACGGGGGCGATTTGGTCGGCGCGGCTCAGCGGATCAATTACCTTAAAGACCTGGGCGTTACGGCCATCTGGTTTACGCCCGTTCTTGAAAACAACCAGCCGCTTACCAACGAAGGAGGAGTTATGCGCTCAGCCTATCATGGGTACGGATTCACCGATCACTACGCTGTCGATCGCCGACTGGGCGGCAACGAGGCTTATAAAGCCTTTGTTAAGCAGGCACATGCCTCGGGCCTGAAGGTGGTGCAGGATGCGGTTTATAATCACGTTGGCGTCAATCACTGGTTTCTGAAAGATATGCCGGCTAAAGACTGGCTGCACCAATGGCCAACCTATACGAATACGTCGTATAAATACCAACCGATTACCGATCCTCATGGAGCCGAAAGTGATCGCCGGGTTACGCTCGATGGCTGGTTTGTGCCTTTTCTGCCCGATCTGAACCAAAGCAATCCATACGTAGCTAATTTCCTGATTCAGCATGCGCTCTGGACCGTCGAGAATTTTGGTGTCGACGCCTGGCGTATTGATACGTATATGTATAATGACCAGCCGTTTATGAACCGCTGCAATCAGGCGCTGATGGACCAGTACCCGAAGATTCACATTTTTGGCGAATCGTGGGTGAACAATGTAGTCGATCAGGCGTATTACACGCGGAATAAAATCGATTTTCCGTTCAAGTCGAACCAGCCCGGTGGCCTGGATTTCGTTATCTATTCCTCCATCAACGACGCGCTGAAGCAGAAATTTAGCTGGGACGACGGTGTCAATCGCTTTTATCAGGCACTGGCGCAGGATGCCGTGTATGTCGACCCGAACAAATTAGTTACGTTTCTCGATAACCACGATACCGATCGTTTCCTGTCGGTCATTGGCGAAGATTATGAGAAGTACAAAATCGGGCTTACCTGGCTTCTGACGACAAGAGGTATTCCATCGATGTATTATGGAACGGAGATTCTGATGAAGAATTTTAAAGATCCATCGGATGCTGAAGTACGTCGGGATTTTCCGGGCGGCTTTCCGGGCGACAAAGAAAATAAATTCGAAGCTGCGGGACGTAACGACCGGGAAAACAACGCCTTTCAGTTTGTGCGAAAACTGGCATCCTATCGACGCGATAACCCTGTAATGCATACCGGGAAACTGATGCAATTTCTGCCGCAGGAAGGCACATACGTTTATTTTCGATACAATGGGACTAAAACCGTGATGATCGCTACAAATACCAACGAAAAAGAAATTTCGCTGGATACAGCCCGGTTTGCGGAGCGTATGCAAGGGTTCACATCGGCTAAGAACGTACTGACGGATGAAGCACTGACGGATCTGAAATTAATCAAATTACCGGCTAAAGCAGCATTGGTACTGGAATTGACGAAGTAAGTTCGTGTTACTGCTCTAACTTTTTCTGAAACGATAAGTTGTTTGCCATAAACAGCTATTTTCGTTTCACATTGGATCATAAGTAGATTCTTTCTTGTGTGAATAGGTACATGAGTAAGTAAAAAGCTTTTTTTACATGAATCAAACGAATTCCTCCAGCTCCGATATAGCCCACCGTCTCGAATCGCCGGAAGCTGTTCGGTTAGCCTTAGCGGCTTATGATGCCTCTTTGAACAGCATTATTTCGATGGGTGTCATTCGCGATGGCACCGGTCGGATTGTTGATTTTCTGATGGAAACAGCCAACCGGGCTGTAGAACGTAGTTTGTTTATGTCGCCTGATCAAATCATTGGCACCCGGCTGCTGGAAACGTTTCCGGGAAATGTTGAATCGGGTTTGTTCGCGCTTTATGCCCGCGTGGCTGATACAGGGGAGGCCGAACAGTCAATTCAGCATTATACGGATGTGTATGGGCTGGAAGGGTGGTTTGAGGTGTCGGCTGTTCGGCCAGAGCCAGAACGTATTGTTATTACGTTTATGAACGTAACGACCAGCAAGCGAGCTGAGCTGGAAGTAAAACGGCAGGCCGACTTACTGCAAACCGTACTCGATCATACACAGACCGCCATTTCACTGCACGAGGCCATTCGGGATCAGGACGGAACCATTGTCGATTTTCGGACCATTCTGGCGAATCGTCAGGCGCATCGCTTATGGGGCGATCTGGCTGAGCCCATTCTTACAAAAACTTTTTTCCAGGTAAGCACGCCTGAACAGCAGATCAACGACTTCCCTAAATACGTACGGGTTGTTGAAACAGGCGAACCCGATTTGACAGAATTTAACATTGGTGACAGCTGGTGGCTGCGCTTGACGGCTAAATCAGGAAACGGGGTAGTAATCTCCAATGTTGATATTTCCGAAAATCGCCGGTATCGCCAGCAGATCGAAATGGCTAATGCTGAACTGAAACGGTCGAATGAAAACCTCCAGTCGTTTGCTTACATCGCCAGCCACGATTTGCAGGAGCCGCTCCGTAAAATTCAGTCGTTCGGCGATATTTTGAAGGACTATTACGCTGAAATAATAGATGAGGAAGGTAACGAAATAATCAATCGGATGCAGATTGCTGCTGAGCGTATGTCGTTGCTCATCAGGGATATACTGGATTATTCCCAAATCTCTTCTCAGCGAGAAACCTTTCACCCATTTTCGTTGACGAAACTCATCGACGACATTATTGAGGATTTATGGCACCCCATCCAGCACACAAACGCTCAAATAGATATTGGTTGTGGGCAGCCATTGCCTGACCTGACTGGCGACCGGCTTCAGTTGCGACAACTCTTCCAGAATTTGCTGTCAAACGCATTGAAATTTCATAAAATCGATTCGATGGGCAGGCCAATTCCGCCCATCGTGCGGATTTCAGCCGAAAAAGTTGCCGGCTCTGATTTACCCGACGGTGTCAAATCTGATTTATTCATAAAGCCGGAATATTGGGCCATCTGTATTGCCGACAATGGCATTGGCTTTGAGCAAAAATATACCGACCGAATTTTTCAGGTGTTCCAGCGCCTGCACGGGAAGCAGCAGTTTACCGGAACAGGCATTGGATTGGCAGTTGTTAAAAAGGTGATTGAACAGCACGACGGGGCTATATGGGTAGAAAGCGAAGTGGGTAAAGGCGCTACGTTTACGGTATATCTGCCGGTTTAATCCTGGCTATTACCTGGCAGACGAATTCATTGGCGTCTACCAGGCCAATTTTCGCCGAAACCTTGCTGCAATCGACTACTTTTGCGGTTCGACAACCCGAATGTAGTATGTTAACCAAAGCCTTTCTGTTCGACCTCGATGGCGTAATTGTAGACACCGCCATTTATCACTATCAAGCCTGGAAACGATTAGCCAATGAACTCGGCTTCGACATCTCTGAAGCGTTCAATGAACGGCTTAAGGGCGTTAGCCGTATGGAATCGCTGGATCTCATTTTGGCCGAAGGTGGCCTGACATTGCCCGATGAGAAAAAAGCCGAACTGGCTGCTCAGAAAAATCAGTGGTATCTTGAACTGGTTAGCCGTATGACTTCCGACGATATTCTGCCGGGCGTGGCTAGCTTCTTTGCTCAGGTACGTAAAGCGGGCTTACAAACCGCCCTTGGCTCCGTGAGTAAGAATGCACCATTGATCCTGGAACGTATCGGAATGTCCGACGCGTTCGATGCAGTGATTGACGGCACCAAGATTAGTAAAGGCAAACCCGACCCCGAAGTGTTCGCCAAAGGGGCCGCCGAGCTGTATGTTCAGCCCGGAGAATGTGTCGTGTTTGAAGATGCGGTTGCTGGCGTTGAAGCGGGAAAGCGGGCAGGGATGTTTGTCGTAGGGCTTGGTTCGCCGGACATTCTCACCCAGGCCGATATGATTGCTCCTTCGTTACAATCCCTGACTGTGGAAGGAATTCTGGCCCAAAGTCAGGTATAAAAAGGGGCTGCTCTTTGTACCGGACTAGTAATTTTCGGTATAGAGCAGCCCTGTTTTTATCCAACAAGAATTTCGCATTGATAACCAAATGATAGCAGTAATTCAATGATCTTGTTTGGTGAAATAAATTTTCCTTCAACACGTAATACTTTATCACAATCCTCAAGGTCAAAGCTTACTTTATCAATCTGAAAGTGTTCTAGAATTTTTCGAATTAGTCGCTTTGATTCACCAGTATCCTGAACATTGGTTTTGAAAACTTCCACCATTGCTGTAGTAAATTGCATTGAATGATTTCTTCGGGTCAAAAACAGCATAATCAAGCCTTATTTAGCGTAATGGTCAGTTTTGATTTTTGTCGTAATTCAAAAGCCAGTTAATACCGAATTTATCAACCAGACTTCCATAAATAGCTCCCCAGAACGTATCGGCCAGAGGGTCCTTTATTTGCCCGTCTTCGGAAAGTTTGCCGAAAAACGTTTTGATTTCGTCCTCGGTGCTGCACATAAGCGCCAGCGTAACAGAGTTGCCTGCCACTAAACTCGTGCCTGGCATATCAGATCCCATAAGCAACAAAGGCCCTTTTTGTAAGTAAGCGTGCAGGATTTGCTGATGTACTTCCTTAGGAGCCTGCTCACCCATTGGCGACTCTCCAATTGTTTGAAGCGTAAGCGCTCCACCCAGGCATTCCTTATAGAATGTCATGGCTTCGCAGCAGTTTCCATTGAAGCCCAGATAGGCATTAATTTGTGTCATAATATTTGTTCAGATTAGTAAGTGTAGTTAATTTATTCTGTGTTTACTGTTTACTGAATTTACTTCGTAAAAAAGAGAATTTTACTGATAAAAAATAATCAAAAATTAACCTGATTTTTTAGAGAAGAAACTTGAAAAATAATTATACAAATATAATTTTATTAGTTAGCGAAAAAAGGGTAAAATACGTCAATATAGGGGGTTGATTACGACATTAATTTTCGATACATTTACCCTATGAAACACGTATCGATTCTTGTCCCACGAGGGCATACAAGTCTAACAAATATCGAGGGAACGTATCAGATTCTTTCCGAAGTGAATAGCTTCCGGTCGGCCATGGGAAGATCACATTTATTCACCGTTCAGCTCGTGGGTCTTCCCGATGAATCGAGCCAGAAGAGTGGCTTGTTTACGGTCAATCCAGACCTGCAGGTTCAGGATGTTGAAAAGACAGATTTGATTATTATTCCGGCTCTATTCGGGAATCAGAGAGAGGTCATGACCCTCAATGAGAAATTTATTCCCTGGATCATCAAGCAGTATGAATCCGGTGCCGAAGTAGCCAGTTTCTGCATAGGCGCTTTTTTTCTGGCCTCTACCGGCTTATTGAAAGGGAAAAAGTGTGCTACGCACTGGCGTTTTGCCAATGAATTCAGAGCCATGTTTCCGGATGTAGACCTGGTCGATGATAAAATTATGACGGAAGATGATGGGCTTTATACCAGCGGTGGCGCTTATTCATATTTGAACCTGCTTTTATACCTGGTTGAAAAATATGCAGGCCGGGATATTGCCATTTTAATTGCCAAGGCTTTTATGATCGATATTGACCGGAATAGCCAGTCGCCCTTCATAATTTTTGAGGGACAGAAAACGCATAACGATGAATTAATTAAAAAAGCACAGGAGTTTATTGAAGCAAATTTCCAGGAAAAAATTACGGTAGATCAACTGGCAGATAAGCTGGCTTTAGGCCGAAGGAATCTCGAACGCCGGTTTAAGCAAGCTACAAGCAATACTGTCATGGAATACGCCCAGCGTGTGAAAATAGAAGCCGCAAAAAAAAGCTTCGAAACGAACCGAAAAACTATAAATGAAGTGATGTATGATGTTGGGTATTCCGACGTAAAAGCCTTCAGAAATACGTTCAAAAAAATTACGGGACTTTCGCCGATTGATTACAGAAACAAATACACCAAAACTACCTCGTTGGTAGAAAATTGATTACGTATCGTTCTATATCTTGGAGAGCGCTGAATTTTCGGGCGATCATTGATGACCGACTACGACAAAGCCAGATCTCAAACAAGATCTGGCTTTGTCGTAGTCAAGCTATTTTTAGGCTAATTATTCTGCCTTAATTGATTAAGCAACATTTTATTAAACATCTGCTCGGTCTTGTATAACTCAGCCAATTGGGCTGGGCTGATTACTTTCAGAAAGCGATTCAAGTACTCATCATCCAGATCGGCCAGTTTCTGTTTGGTCGCGTTCACTTCCCGTAAGCCATCCAGTAATTGATTGTTATTCAAATTGCTACGTGACGGCTCATTGTTGAGCTGCCGAATGCGCCTGTTCAATTCCTGCTTCTTCGCGTTGTATTCATTATAAACAGCCCAAAACTGGGGAGCCTGCTCAGGGGTCAGATTGAGTCGATTTGTAATCAAACCAATCTTAGCCGATTCAATTTTCTGGCGTCCGTTGAGTTCATTCTGAGCGTAGGCGGCTTGTGTCATCAATAACAGACTCATTAGCCAACCAATCCATACGTGTCTCATTTTGGTAAAGTTAACCATTGTAAAATCAGGAGTCGAGAGTTAGGCTTCCAACAGCGTTTTCTTCGTCAATATGCCGCTGAATATCAACAGGTTGCACATTGAGGTACTGAATCGCTGTCGTATCGTTGCCCAGTGAGGAATGAATTTGCTGACTGTCGGCCAGGTCGTCAGGATTAATTCCCTGATCATCGAGGTATGCCGTAATAACGTCACTACTCACTCCAGCCAAGGCTTCGCTACCCAATGACTCCTGACGTTGGGGGAGCGTTTGCCATACCAAAACAGCTATCAGGCTGGCCCCCGCAAGTGAAGCGGCTGTGCGCTGCCAGGACCAACTAATACTGAACGCTGATTTTGGCCTGCGAACAACGCGAGTCTGTACGCGCGAGGGTAATGCATCGAAATAACCATCTGGAACCGTAAACGGGAGTTGCCGCATTGGGTGCTCAGGTGGCAATTCGTCAAGCCGAAATTCATTCTTATCATTCATGATCCTTGGTGTGTATTCACTACACAATTTTCTGTCTGTGTGCTCTTTACGAGTTTGACAGCTTCCACCGTTTCAGGTTTAATCCGTTGTATCGGTATTTGTTAGATAATCCTCAATTTTCTTGACTGCCAGATGATAAGAAGCCTTCAGCGCTCCGACTGACGTACCGGTAACCTCTGAAATATCTTCGTACTTCATATCATCGAAGTATTTCATATTGAAGACCAGCCGCTGTTTGTCAGGAAGTTTGAGCAACGCTTTTTGCAGCTTTAGCTGAATGTCTTCTCCACTCGGATCGTTGCCGGTCGTCCTATACTCGGCGCTGCTTTCCAGCTTCTCCATCAACTCTCCTTCGACATCACCAATCGGCAGAAAAAACCGTCGGCGTTTCTTATTCAGAAAGTTAAGGCATTCGTTGGTAGCAATGCGGTAAATCCATGTATATAACTGACTGTCACCCCGAAACTGTTCCAGGCTATTCCATACTTTTATAAATGTTTCCTGCACCAAATCGTCGGCATCGTCGTGGTCAATGACCATCTTGCGGATATGCCAATAAATTTTCTGCTGATACTTCCGTACCAACAGGTTAAAGGCATAATTCCGGCTCGACGGATCTCGGTATTTGGCAAGGAGTTCTTCGTCAGTCATTGGTTGATGTTCGTGAAGCGTTTTCAGCCTCACTTCAGCATATACCGATTAAAAAAATGGTTAGGATCTCCTATATACTGTTTTGAAAAATCATAATACGCATTTGGTTTAAATCGGTAATGCATAAACTTATTCAGATCATTAATCGTATAGCCCACTGTCTTACTCATCCTCGGCGCTATTTCAGCATATCGACGGGTTTCGGGCGGGTCGATGAACAAATATACGTGCATATATAAGGGTAAACAGGAAACGATAATAAGTGATATAGAAATAAACCTAATAACACGGGTAGCCGATGATAGTTCGCTTGCCTGCTGTAGAGAGATGCCCATCAGGATAAAGAACAGGACAGACATGGTAATTGACGCACTCATCAACAGATCGTTGTGATACCCAACGTAATAAAATACCAGGATAAATTTCATCAACGAAGCGATTGCCATAAAAGCCATTTGTTGGGTCGTCAGGCTTTTGTAATGACGGTGAACGTACCAAACGATCAAAAATGGAAGTAGTATGTCGGTACATACGGTATTCATCAGAAAACCCATTTCCGTGTTCGTACGCGGTATATTCCAGCCATTTGCCTTAAGTGGATAATGCGCCGAATAGTAACCTCCAAGAAAGAACAGGAGGATTGGAACACCGATAAAGTTCGGAATGGAAATGAACTGACGCCAGCTAGAGGGGAAAGCCGCTATTACAAGTGGAGCTAAGCCAATAATCGCAAACGGTGAATAGAAAAGGCCCAGACTACAAATAAATAATACAGAATTATATCGTTTGCGCTGAAACAGATCTACATACACCCATCCCATAACCAGCCACGCACCCATAGCCTGTTGTGGAATATAGAGCCACTGCTTGATCGTATACGGATAATAGACTAAGGGCGGCAGGGATTTATACAGTGAAACCGGAGTGAGGGCGAATAATTTATTGACTGCTAACCTGATAACATGAAAACCGCTCAGAAATCCAAATCCCACTAAAGCACCCAAGCGATAAGAACCACCAATGGCTAATATCCAGTTGAAAATTATAAACAAACCGCCTAAACTCCACAAAAAAGAGACTATCGGTACGTAATCCAGCCCAGTCAGCTTACCGGCCAAAGCGATAGGCAGGTAAAAGGCCAGATAATAGCATAGAAACGGCTCTCCGGGCTGTTTATACCGAACGGGCCAGTCGAAGCGTATCAGATCGGCGAGGATCAGGTTATGTTTATAGAAGTCTGTTGTTTGGGGCATCCATTCGCCCAGGCCCGCTGTAAGGCACCAGTAAGTTGCCAATAGTAAAACGCCAATCTGATAACTGATCGGAACGGGTTTTACTACGTCAGAGCGGGTTTGTTTTAAGGTATAATAAGCTGAAATTAACAGGAAAAAGCAGGCTGGAATGGCATATAATAGCCGTATCCAGCCTGCCAGAAACAACAGGAAGGGAAAAAGCAGGTAAAATAAAGTACTCGCTGTTAACCATCGAGCATACCTATTTCCCGTCTGTAGGTAATTCATGCATATGAGCTGATTCGCTCTATTTTCTAGCTATTGCTTTCTTCACCTGCTCAATAATCTTATCAGCAGTGAGACCGTATTTTTGCATCAATTGATCGGGGGTGCCGCTTTCGCCGAACGTATCATGTACACCTACGTATTCGAGCGGAGCCGGGTAGTTGCGAGCCAGTACGTTCGCTACGCTGTCGCCCAGACCACCGTTAATCATATGCTCTTCGGCCGATACAGCACAGCCGGTTTTCTTAACCGACGCCAGAATAGCCTCTTCGTCTAACGGTTTAATAGTGTGAATGTTGATAATGTCGGCTTCGATACCCTCTTCTGCCAGAATTTCACCTGCTTTGATGGCCTCCCAAACGAGATGGCCGGTGCAGAAAATTGATACGTCTTTTCCTTCATTCACGGTCCAGGCTTTCCCAATCTCAAATTTCTGATCGGCTGGTGTAAAGACGGGAATCACTGGCCGACCAAAGCGCAGATAAACCGGCCCTTCGTGATCGGCAATAGCGATGGTGGCGGCTTTTGTCTGGTTGTAATCGCAGGGATTGATAACGGTCATGTTGGGCAGCATTTTCATCATGCCCAAATCCTCCAGAATCTGGTGAGTAGCACCATCTTCGCCTAGGGTCACACCCGCGTGTGAGGCACAAATTTTTACGTTCTTATTCGAGTACGCGACCGACTGCCGAATCTGGTCATACACGCGCCCGGTTGCGAAGTTGGCAAACGTAGTAGCGAATGGAATTTTACCGCCAATGGTCAGCCCGGCCGATACGCCGATCATATTTGCTTCGGCAATACCACATTGGATAAAGCGGTCTGGATTATCTTTAATGAACGCTTCCAGTTTTAATGACCCAGCTAAGTCGGCGGTCAGAGCCACTACGTTCGGGTGCGTTTTACCTAACTCAGCGATGCCGGCACCGAAGCCCGAGCGGGTGTCTTTCTTGTCAGTGTATTCGTATTTCTTCATTGTTTATAAAGACGTATTCCGTTACGTCTGTTAATTCGCGCTAGCGAGGGTTCGCAATTTCGTTAAAAAATAATGAGCACTTGAGCAATTCGGATGCTGAGCAGCATTTTCAACGGAAAAGCCATATTTGAGCATCCGACTTACTAGAATGCCTTTACTACCAACACCTCGATTTGTTTTTGATACAAGCAATTGCTGAAGGGTTAAGAATGGATTGATTTCTTGCTCTGGATGTTCGAATATGAAAGACGAATCATTAAACAGACTTTGTAAGGTTGGTGTATCACTTAGAAACCATGCTTCAATCTGTTTTACAGCGACAATGATAATTTGGTTATCGCGTTCTGTAATACGTTGACGTGTTAATGAGATACAACTGTCAATATCCAAGTCAGTCAAAATAATTATTTTCTGAACATTTCGATCAAGTAACTCCCGTCGCAACGCTTCAATTTTGTGAGGAAGCAAGTTTCCATTGCCTTTTGCGTCAATAACGGGCAATGAGCACTCAAAACCATTTATCTTGAGCCAGTCCTGAAATTTATCTGATTCAATTACATTTTTCTCAGTTTTACCCTCGCAAATGAAGCCAATCTTTACCACGGAAGCCCACCTCCAAGAGCATTCATCAACCAGGCTTCATCCATTCGTAAGCCATGAAAATCACGACCTTTAAATTGTTTAGTTTGTGTAGCACCCTTTATTTTATCGACGACAACAATCTCGTCGGCAGTCAGTTGGGAGGCTAGAGTTTGGGAGTGTGTATTTAGCCAAATATAATGGTTAGATTTCTCGCAAGCATACCGGCAAAGGTTAACAAATTCCTTAATTACGTCAGGATGAAGGCCATTTTCAGGTTCTTCGATGCAAAGAAATTGTGGTTCTTTACTTTGATAAACAGCTGTTAAAAGAGCCAGAATATTATACGTACCGTCGGAGATTAGGTCTTTAGTGAAATACTCTGACGTTGATTCTTCAAACCAGTGAAGTTCATCGCGGTCGTCAACTTCAACAGCTTTAAATTCAGGTACGAATAGCTCAAGCCATTCAAAAATTTCCTCCCTCAAAGTATTAACAGATAGAACACGCTTTAACACTTTCTCGAGATTACTTCCATCAAAGGCTAGGCGTTGGTCATCGTTGAAGGATAATTTTCGGAGTTTTTCTTTACCTACAAATAAACGTATGAAATTATCTTCAAATTGATTATTAGGTTGATTGTTTTCTGGGTCATACCGATTTGCTACACCCCGTAAGATTAATGTTGTTCCTTGCGAAGTTCGTGTGTAAGTGTCTTTTTCGTGAATTTTGTAGTTACCAAAATCACACTCGAAAAAGAATGTCTTGGAATTACTTTGCCTTCTTAAAAGACTTGCCATTCCGCCAAATAAACGGAACGCATCACTAATCTTATGCTTTAAATTCACAAACTCCAGAGCTTCGAAAATATTTGATTTGCCTGACCCATTGGGGCCGACAAAAACCGTGAACGGATTCGGCTCAATAAGCTCGATCCGCTCAATGGATTTGAAATTTTCGATAACCAGGCGTTTGATTTTCATAGAAGCCATTGGTCAATGGTCAATAGCCATTGGAGGATTACTAATGACCAATGACTATTGACTAATTCTTAATAATCCGCATAACCGACAGTTAACGGCAGTTGATTCAAGGCTTGTGTGAGCTGTTCGGCGTTTGGGGCTATACCATGCCACTTATGGCTACCCATCATGTAATCGACGCCAAAACCCATTTCAGTACGCATCAGAATCAGCGTCGGTACATCGGGGTTCTCCTGCGACTTACGTAACGTTTTCACTACGTCCGCCATATTGTTTCCCTGCATCTCGTCCACGTGCCAGCCAAACGCCCGGTATTTAGCACCAAGGTCGCGGTTGTCATTGACGTTATCGGTTGTCCCGTCAATCTGGGCATGGTTGAAATCAATCACGGCAGTCAGGTTGCCGAGTTTTTTGTTGGGAGCAAACTGAGCGGCTTCCCAAACTTGTCCCTCCTGCTGCTCACCATCGCCCATCAATACGTATACATGCCTGTCGTCGCCATTGAGTTTTTTGGCGTAAGCAGCCCCCGCTGCTACAGACAAACCCTGCCCAAGCGAGCCAGAAGCAATCCGAATACCCGGCAGATGTTCGGCCGTGGTAGGGTGACCCTGTAGGCGGCTATCCAGTTTGCGGAACGTAGCTAATTCTTCAATCGGAAAATAGCCCGCCCGTGCGAGTACCGAATAGAATACGGGCGAAATGTGACCATTCGAGAGGAAGAAAAGGTCTTCGTCGCGGCCGTCCATATCAAAAATAGGCTTGCCGTCGGCGTCCTGTTTCCGGCGCATGATCTCAAAATAAAGGGCAACCATAAAGTCGGTGCAGCCGAGCGAACCGCCGGGGTGGCCAGAATTAACAGCCGCGACCATGCGGACAATATCGCGCCGTACGGCGGTAGCGATGTGTTCGAGTTGTTCGATTTCCATAGTAAACAGTAATGAGTAATGAATGATGCAGAATGGATAATGGTGGTTGTTGGTCTATTCTACATTAATCATCGGGAATCAGGCATTCGTTAAAATTTGTTCTGCGTGGTGTTGGGTATCTATTTTGCTAATGATGTCGGTAATGATACCGTTTTCATCGATCAGGAAAGTGGTCCGAACGGTACCCATAAAGTTGCGGCCATACATCGATTTCTCTTTCCATACATCGTAAGCTTCCACAATGTGTTTGTCGGTATCGGCTACGAGTGTAAACGGTAAATCGAATTTCTTACTGAATTTCTGGTGTGATTTTTCATCGTCTACGCTCACACCCAGAACTTCATACCCTGAAGCACGTAGTCGCTCATAGTTATCGCGCAGACTGCAGGCCTGAGCCGTGCATCCAGGTGTATCATCTTTCGGGTAAAAATAAAGTACTACCTTTTTACCGCGGTAATCCGAAAGCTTGATCGTCTGTCCGTTTTGGTCGGTACTCGTAAAGTCGGGGGCCTGTTCGCCGATAGTTAAGCTCATTGTTTATAAAGTTTTTATCTCAGATTGAACCCATCAGCAGATGGTGAAAGCTGGACTAAAATTTATCGCCTTTTTCGCTTGCGGTTCGGCGTAGCTTTTCGCCTGACAATTGGCCGTGGTTCCTGAATGGTTGCACTGTCGGAACCGATATTGCCCGACTGATCTTTTACCTGCACCAGTACTTCCGCACCGGTCTCGAATGGCTCATCAGGATTCAGTTTATCCGACCAAAGTAAAGCGCGTTTATAATCATACTGCATCAGCACCCATTCGCCATTGACCAGAGCCCTGAATTCGGCAATGCCGGATAGATCATCCCTAATTTTTGCCGAAATGCCTTTGGGCGTAGCCGACAGAATTTCAACCCTCGGCGGGGTAGCATCTGTCAATAGCTGAAACCGGCCAAGCGAACGTGTTTTGAATTCAATCTGCCCTTTACGCCATGTTCCACCCAAGAAACTCTCGTGTCCGCCACTAATCCAGTATGCTTTGGTGCGCATGGTGTCAATAGCAATTGGGTAATTCGGTACGTGCTGAATGGTCAGGTAATCGTTTATCGGAATTGTCGACTGGTTAATTTCCAGTATACCTCCCGGCAACGACCGCATGGTTAGATGCAACGTATCGAAAAGCGTTCTCGGCCCAAACTCCAGCCGGTTATTTCCATTTACAAAAACCTCATTCCGACCCGGCACGATACGTTTCTTGAAATTGGTTCGCACAACCCCCTTGCCAAACTGAACGGAGTCGGGTAATGTCTGCCGCAAATCTATAAGATAAACAGCTTGGTTGTTACGTATATAGCTAACGGCTTGCTCAATTACCGTACGACCTGTTATCAGTTTGGCAACGGGCGGATTAGTGGTGGAAATATTTCTGGCGGTTAGTTTCAGTACGTTCTCATCCGTGGTAATCGTTACGGTCGGCTCGCCAACAATGGGTAGCTCAGGAGCAGGCTTGGCAGTTGGCTCAACTTCCAGTGAATCCGTTAGTTGCTGACTAACTGGCAAAACTTCAGGCTGGATGGTAAACGTTAACTGAGCCGAATTGTCGTAGGCATCATAAAGTGTGAGCGTAACCTCGTGGGGCTTTCCATCGAGCAGGGGCAAACGACCCCGATAGGCAGCATTACTTTGTAATTTATACAGGTTCAGGATATTACCATCGGCAATGTAACCCCGGTGATACCGCTGACCGCTCGTTTGTTCCACTTCATAATTTTCGTGAATATTCATGAAGCGTGTATGCTCATTCGGGAAGCTGTTCATGTTGTAGGCAAACACTTCGCGTCCGTCGAGTCGTATTTCCAGACAACTGATTCCGTTGCGGTAGGGCGATCCGCTGGTTTTATCGTACCCAAGCACTTCCATACCGATCAATCCGGAAGCAGAAATGGGTTGTGTGATCGTATACGTACCATTGGCCTGACGAACAGGTACGTAACTGACACGCTGGTATTCGCCATTGATACGCGATGTGGCGGTCATCGTTTTAAGGGCAATCCGCTCAAAATAGGGGGGACATCATCCCGAATTTCTGAAAAGCCATACAGCAGCGGATTAATCAGGTTATCCTTCGCATCGCGGACTTCGAAGTGCAGGTGTGGCCCGCCCGAACCGCCGGTATTCCCCGATGCAGCAATAATGTCACCTTTCGTAACGGGAAACTGATCCGGGGACAGACGCAAGTCAATTTCGAATGTTTTCTTTTGGTATTGCTGTGTGCGCAGATACGTACCGAGCGTATCGTTGAGGGTTTTGAGATGGCCGTAAACCGTAGTCAGCCCGTTTGGATGCTTAATGAAAACAACGTTGCCATAACCACCCGTAAAAACAGCAATACGCGATACGTATCCATCGGCAGCTGCGTGAACCGGCAACCCTTCGCGGCCACCCGTGCGGATGTCTATACCGGCATGAAAGTGATTCGGGCGTAAATCGCCTAATCCACCGGCCAGCGAATTTGTCATGCCGGGCTGAATCGGGAACAAAAAATAGCCGGGCTGAATGAGACCCGCCAGCATGGAGCCCGTCGGAGCGGAAGGGTTTGTATCCGACTGAGGCAGCGTAACGCCGATTTGGCCAAACGAAAGACTAAGGCCCGATAGAATTGCAAAAAAAAGATAAACGATGGATTGTCTCAAAAGAAAAGTAGTTTGGCAGGTGACTCGCAACACGTGGTCGGACTACCCCTGACAGAAACGTTATTTTACGTCGATTTCCAGCATCTTCCGATCGTCAATGTAAGCGGTCAGCCGGTCGCCAATTTGCACAGGACCCACACCTTTTGGTGTTCCGGTAAACAGAATATCGCCCTGCTGCAATAGAAAATAGCGGGATACAAACGAGATCAGATAATCGATTTTGAACAGCATCAAACTCGTGTTTCCTGATTGCCGGGTTTCTCCGTTTAGGTCCAGTCGGAAATTCAGATTCTGTAAATCCGGAAAATCCGATTTCGGAATAAAGGTTGACATCGGCGCTGATCCATTAAACGATTTGGCCAGCTCCCAGGGAAGCCCTTTCCCTTTCAGTTTACTTTGGACATCACGAGCGGTGAAATCAATTCCAATGCCGATTTCGTCGTAGTATTTATGAGCGAATTTCTCGTCGATGTTCTTGCCAACCCGATTGATTTTTACCAGAATCTCCACTTCATAATGCACATCCTTTGAAAAATCGGGGTAGAAGAACGGTTCATTTTTGAGCGGAACGGCTGTTTCTGGCTTCAGGAAAATGACCGGGTCTTCAGGCTGCTCATTATTGAGTTCATGAATATGCTCAACGTAATTTCGGCCAACACAAATAATTTTCATAGACGCTACGCAGATATCCTCTCTGCACTTAATACGGACAAGTTGCCCGTGTTACATTAAACCCATATGTAGAACGCAAATCTAACGACTAAAGAGGGCTTGACCGTACCGGCCCGGAAAATTTCTGAACAAATCTGGTACCTTATCGGTCATATAACGTCAGAATACATAAGCCACGATAACACTTACACAGATGAGAAAAACCCTAATTATCATGTTGTCTCTCGCTTTTGCCGTAACGGCCTGCGAGAAGGTGCCTCTAACCGGACGAAAGCAACTGATTTTAGTACCACCCAGTGAAATGCTCGCTATGAGCTTCACGCAGTATAAACAGTTTTTAGATACCAGCCAAGTCGTACCTACCAGCAATAACGACGCAGAAATGGTAAGCCGCGTAGGCAGCCGCATCCGTCAGGCTGTTGAAAGCTACATGAACAGCAACGGATTCAGCAAACGCCTGGAAGGCTTCCAATGGGAATACCACTTAGTCCAGAGCAATCAGGTAAACGCCTGGTGTATGCCCGGAGGAAAAATAGTAGTGTACTCGGGAATCTTGCCGTACACACAAAATGAAGCTGGCCTGGCTACCGTATTGGGGCACGAGGTGTCGCACGCCATCGCTGAGCACGGCAACGAACGAATGAGTGAAGGACTAGTTGCAAACGGATTGCTTCAGGCTGGTCAGGTAGCTACAGGTATTGGTACGTCTGGGAAAAGTGCACAAACTCAGGCGATCTTTCAGCAGGCGTTTGGTGTCGTTGGCCCACTAGCTTATCAGTTTGGCAGAGGATTGCCCCATAGCCGCAAACAGGAGTCGGAAGCCGATCACCTTGGGTTAATATTTATGGCTATGGCCGGGTATGATCCCAATCAGGCCATAGCGTTCTGGCAGCGGATGGCGAAAGCCAGTGGTGGTAAAGCACCAGCAGAGTTTTTCTCAGACCACCCCTCCGATGAACGTCGGATTTCTGATCTGCAAAAGTTACTGCCCGATGCCATGAAGTACTACAAACGATAATTCTACGTAGCAAAAAATAGAAAAGCCGGAGTCGACTCCGGCTTTTCTATTTTTTGCTACGCAAAGTTTGCCACTTTCGGGTAGTTCTGGTTTACTTTTCCTGTAACGATTGTACAACCTGACGTACTTTCTCGGCCGCTTCTTTCAATTCAACTGCCGATTGTACTTTCAGACCTGACTCGTCAATGATCTTCGCGCCTTCGGCAGCATTGGTGCCCTGAAGCCGAACAATGATCGGTACGGGAATATCACCAATGGCTTTGTACGCTTCAACAACACCCGTAGCGACACGGTCGCAACGGACGATACCGCCAAAGATGTTAATCAGAATGGCTTTTACGTTCGGATCTTTTAGAATAATCCGGAAACCTGCTTCCACTGTTTTTGCGTTGGCACCACCCCCTACGTCAAGGAAATTCGCTGGTTCGCCACCCGACAGTTTGATAATGTCCATGGTTGCCATGGCCAGACCAGCGCCGTTTACCATACAACCTACGTTGCCGTCCAGCTTAACGTAGTTCAGGTCATTGGCCGAAGCTTCTACTTCGAGGGGATCTTCTTCCGTAATGTCACGAAGGTTGGCCAGATCAGGATGACGATACAGTGCGTTATCGTCCAGGTTTACTTTCGCATCAACGGCCAGGATCTTGTTGTCCGATGTTTTCAGAACCGGGTTGATCTCAAACATCGACGCGTCGGTATCAACGTACGCTTTGTAAAGTGACGTAACGAACTTCACCATCTCTTTGAAGGCTTCGCCCGACAGCCCTAGTCCAAAGGCAACTTTACGTGCCTGAAAGGGTTGTAGACCAACCGCCGGATCAATCCACTCCTTCACGATTTTTTCGGGCGTTTTCTCAGCAACCTCTTCAATATCCATACCGCCCTCGGTGCTGGCCATAATGACGTTGCAAGCTTTGCTACGGTCGAGCAGGATGCTAATGTACATCTCTTTCGGTTCCGAAGCCCCAGGATAGAAAACGTCCTGAGCCACGAGCACCTTATTAACTTTCTTTCCTTCCGGACCCGTTTGGTGCGTTACCAGCACATTGCCAATGAGGTTTTTAGCGATGTCGCGCACGTCGTCAACTGACTTGGCAAGGGCTACACCCCGTTGCTCGCTGCCAACAACTTTGCCTTTGCCCCGCCCGCCTGCGTGAATCTGTGATTTCACGACAACGAACTTTGAGCCAGTTTGCGCCATAATCTGTTTGGCGGCCTCAACGGCCTTCTCGGGTGACTCGGCTACGATGCCCTCCTGAATCCGGACGCCGTATTTTTTGAGAATTTCTTTACCCTGATACTCGTGTATATTCATGACAACTGCAACAAGGAGTGTTGGAAATCGTATTTTTGCGCGGCAAGTTAACAGGAAATGATGAATGATGAATGATGAATGATGAACGTGATCGACTAAAATCAATCGCAACGGCTCTTTCCTCCCTTATCACTCATCATTCATTATTCCTCATTTTCAATGAATTCGCTTCTCCAAACAACCGATATCCGCCGGAACTACGGCAATTTACCCGTTCTGAAAGGAATCAATCTTCAAATCGAACCCGGCGAAGTAGTGTCCATTGTGGGTGCGTCGGGCGCTGGTAAAACAACGTTGCTGCAAATTCTGGGCACACTTGATCGGCCCGACTCCGGTGAGTTGCACATAGCCGGTCAGAATGTGTTTACACTGAATGATCGGCAGTTGGCTAAGTTTCGAAACGAACGTATCGGCTTTGTTTTTCAGTTTAATAACCTACTGCCCGAGTTTACGGCGCTCGAAAATGTATGCCTGCCCGGATTTATCTCGGGGAAAGACGAACAGGCCGTTCGTGAGCGGGCCGAATCGTTGCTGACAACACTGGGTCTGCAACACCGGCTCAATAATTTACCCTCACAGATGTCGGGTGGCGAGCAGCAGCGGACGGCAGTAGCGCGAGCGTTGATCAATGAACCCGCTATTGTTTTTGCTGACGAGCCAAGTGGCAATCTTGATTCACGTAATGCGGAAGAACTGCACCAGCTGTTTTTTCGCCTTCGTGACGAGCTTGGTCAGACCTTTATAATCGTTACGCACAACGAGCATCTGGCGGCTCTCGCTGACCGTACGGTTACTATTCGCGATGGTCTCCTTTTCGATTAGAAACGTAACCAATTCATACGACCGAATAATACACTTTCTTAGGTAAATATACTTAAGATCAAGCTAGAAAACACTTAGATTATTTTCAGATAAATTACTGATAATGAGTGATTTATTTTTAGGCTGCAAAAATATTTTTTGGAAAAGAATCAAATTCATATATTTTTGTTTTATAATTGTGTCGAAAAGAAAAGTTTTTCATAACGTTGAGTAAATCAGAAAGCCAAGAGAGTGTCTCGCTTGGCTTTTTTGTTGTATACACATCATTCTATAAATTACATATAATCAGGGTAATTTGTACTTCGCTGTTACCTTGCACAGCTGCTTCTTTTGGGTAGTTACCCTCTTTTTTCTTCCTTTACTAAGATTCCTGCAATTTATCTGGCTTGTCTGGTCCGAGCTGCATCATTAGAGATTTTAGCCCCGCAAACGGGAAATGAGTATATTGCAGAATCTATCCAGAGGGGATGCATTCGCAGAAAACGTACTGGAGCCTACATGTTCACATAGCTAAGATCGCTGGTACACAAGTAAACAACAGTTCAATGAATTTAGACGTACTAATCGCACCACTAACGGTGCACGAAATTGAATGGCGAGTCCAGAGCCAAACGAAAGATGGTCAGAAGATTGTCGTTGTGCCGTATATCACTAATCGTTGCGTCATGCAGCGTTTCGATGATCAGTTCGGATGGGCAGGCTGGCAGAACGAAATTAAGGAAATTGAAGGTGGATTTTTATGTACAATTACAGCCGTGTTACCCGGTGGAGAAATCGTTCGTAAAACCGACGGCGCCAGTCGAACCAGCGTAGAGCCTGTGAAAGGTGGCATTAGCGATGCTATGAAGCGGTGCGCTGTGCAGTTTGGCCTTGGGCGGGCGCTTTACGATTTTCCGAAGGTGCTTATTCAAACGACGGATAAATACATTCCTGACTGGGCTGTTCCCTTGTTAGACAGGATGGTCGAAAAACTTAATGCGGGGGGTGTCGTGCGCGATGTAGTTGTACTGAAGCCTGAACATGCAAAACCAACTGCCACAAAAGCCGTTTAACAACATACCTATACAAAAACCAGAAAGGCGTCAATGCAACAGCGTTGACGCCTTTCTGGTTTTGAAGGATAATGTCGGTTCGGGTGCCGGAATGTGGTGTAGGTTTCTCAAAAAAGACACCACAGAGCGACTCTACTTCATCGGAGAGTAATCCGTTGGTTTCATATAAACCGATTCCACTTTTGTTGTCAGAGAACCGTCTTTTTCAGATTCGGCTTTGGCTTTCACCCAGACCGGGTCTTTCCGGAAATCCTCAAAATGCGTTTTCCCTTCGGCTTCAGTCGGATGCGCCAGAATGTAAATTAGTTTAGGCTGAACACTGGGGTCTTTCTCTTCGGTAACCCAGTAGCCAATATTGGTCATACCATGCTTCTCAAACAGTTTCAGCGTATGATCGCGGAATCGGGTTAGCAGATTGGGTAATTTGCCCGGAGAGGCCGTATAGGTACGTAGCTCAAAGGTGCGTTCGGGCGATGCTTTCTTTAGCTTGATGGCGGGCGAAATATCCGCTTCAGTCATAAAGATTTGATCGACGTGATCAACCAGTTTGCCGTTGGCTTCGGTTTTGGCAACTACGGCTTTCCATTCGGGATCACTGCCGAACGCTTTCCAGGAGGCATCCCGCGCTTCACGGTTCGGATAGGCCAGAATATAAATCACCTCCTTCCGCGACGTATCGGTAGGTGTCCAGTAGCCGATATTTTCCATACCATGCTTCTCGAAAATTTTTGTCGTGTACTGCCGGAATCGATCAACGATTTCAGCGTATTTGCCCGGCGTCGGATAGTAAATACGCATTTCATAGAGTCGGGAGCCGGGTTTAGCCGGATTGGGCTTTGCAAAAGCAGTTGTACTTGCCAGCAGGCTAAGGGCAACAAGAGAATAAAATATCTTCATGGTACCCTACAAAGAAACAGGTGATCGTAAATTACTTTCTTTTTAGGGGATTCTTTTGCAGGAAAGTTACAATTAAGCAGGTTATCTTGCGAAGTAGCCATAAAGCTCTATTTTTGTTGGTCTACCACTGCGTTCCTACAATTTCTACACTATGCTGAGCCGCGTTGCCAATTCTGTTTACTGGATGCACCGCTACATTGAACGGGCCGAAAACTATGCCCGCTTTATGAGCGTAAATTTTAACCTGGCACTCGATTTGCCACCAAATGTAAACCAACAGTGGGAGCCTCTGCTTATCGCCACGGCCGATGATAAGCTGTTTTTTAAGTATTATCAGGAACCAACGCGCGAAAACGTCATTCACTTTATGACGTTCGACAAGCGTAATCCAAACTCGATTGTATCCTGCCTGAGCGAAGCCCGTGAAAATGCCCGCACAATCCGTGAGGTTATTTCAAAATCAATGTGGGAACACCTGAATAAGTTTTACCTGATGGTGCGCGACACACCGCCCCAGCAGGAGTGGGGACAGGTGCAGGCACAGGAGTTTTTTCTGGACATCCGCAATGGTGTGCAGTTGTTTTATGGCATCATCGACTCGACAGTGACACGTAACGAAGCCTGGCATTTTGGTCGGTTAGGGCGTTTTCTGGAGCGGGCCGATAAAACATCTCGTTTCCTGGACGTAAAATATTTTACGCTGCTACCCGAAATTGAAGCGGTTGGTTCTACAATTGATCTGATGATCTGGTCGGCTGTACTACGGTCGGTGAGTGCGTATAATATGCATCGTCAGCAGCATCGCTCATTGACCCCATCGAGTATAATCGACTTTCTGATTCTGGATAAAATGTTTCCTCGGGCGGCAGCGCACTGCATTCGTCAGGCAGAGCTATCGCTTTACGAAATTTCAGGTAACAACATCACAAATGGGTTCGGCAATTCAGCCGAGCGTACGCTTTCCAGGCTCCGTTCTGATATTGAGTTTACGGAAACGGCTGATATTTTCAAGATCGGGCTGCATCAGTACCTCGATAATTTTCAGTTTCGGACGAATGAAGTGGGCGCTACCATTTTCCAGACCTATTTTGACTTGAAGCCGGTAGAAGTGTAATGATTGAATGATTGATTTTCTCCTATTCTATTGGTCAATCATTACTGAAACACCGGAATGGTAAGCGCCACATATGGCATGCCTACCCGGTTGCGGAAGCGGTTGTTATCGGCAACAATATCCCGGTTGTTAACCGTGGTTTCTGTGGTGAGCCATTGGTAGGCCAGTTTCACGCCAATACGCTGATTGAGGTAAACACGGGCGTAAACTTCTGTTGAAAGGGTTCCGATGTCGTTATCGCCCAGCAGTCGCACATTGAAATAGCTTGGATGCGATTGCTGAAAGGTAGCAGGCCCCTGGAAATAGGCCGAGGTTGAATCGGTATTTATAAACATGCCGTTCGACGATTTATAACGTCCGGTACGTGATTTTCCCAGCGTTAACCCCAGCAAATCAGCA
Source organism: Spirosoma sp. KNUC1025 (assembly GCF_045160025.1). Classification (GTDB taxonomy): domain Bacteria; phylum Bacteroidota; class Bacteroidia; order Cytophagales; family Spirosomataceae; genus Spirosoma. The sequence continues at coordinate 6,720,642 of NZ_CP087139.1, read as the reverse complement.
CTTGCCCCTACTTCAATACGTCCAAGTTTAAGCTGCGCGCGAACCCCAAAACTCACCGACGTCATGCTTACGTAATCGTAGCGAACAGTGTCGATGTTATTTGTAATCAGCGGAGCGCCCAATGCGCCAAAGCCTGTTTTACCCCGACTCAGGCGGGCGGGAGCGGTATAATAATTAAGATTGTCGCCATAAAAAGCGCCCAGACGAACGGTCCAGCCGAGCGACAGGATCTTCTGCTCCCCTGTATTGATCAGCTGATAATACGTAATGGAAGGATTGTAATTATTGGTGGTGTAGGCCATTCCCAGATCGACCCCACTGCTAAGACGTGCCGAGACGGGCGATTGCCCAAAACTATGGAGAGAAACAAACGTAATGAGTGCCGCAATGTATTTCGTCATGTAAACAAATCAGGCTGTTGTAGCCGACAAAGATATAGTCTGAACCGGGATTCGAGGGATTTAAATGATTGACAGGATTCGGAGGCCTATTAAGCCGTCGGGAAATCCTGCCAATCGTCTAAATCCTTTAAATCCTGCTTCAGACCATTTTTAGTACTACAGCACTTAAGGGCGGCACATCCAGCTGAAGCGACTGCGGCCGTCCATGCCATGTTTCTTCGACACTGGTCAGGGCGCCGGTGTTGGTGATACCACTTCCGTAAAATTCAGATGCGTCGCTGTTGAAAACCTCCTTGTACGAACCCGCCGACGGTACGCCAATACGGTAGCCATGCCGCGGAACGGGGGTCATATTCAGAATAACCAACAAGGTATCTTCCGGCCGGTTTCCTTTGCGGATATACGTAATGACGCTGTTTTCCCGATCGGTGGTATCAATCCATTCAAAACCATCGGCCGTAAAGCTGCGCTCATGCATGGCCGGTTCGGTTTTATACAGCGTATTCAGGGCCCTCACGCAGGCAGCCATCCCTTTATGCGGAGGAAATTCCAGTAAGTGCCAATCTAAACTGGTGTCAAATTTCCACTCCGATGTTTGACCGAACTCTCCGCCCATAAATAGTAATTTGGTGCCAGAGTGGGTAAACATGTAAGAAAATAGTAGCCTTAGGTTGGCGAATCGCTGCCACTCATCGCCCGGCATTTTATACACAAGCGAATGCTTTCCATACACAACTTCGTCATGCGAAAGGGGCAGCATGAAGTTTTCGGTAAATGCGTAGATCGTGCTGAATGTCAGTTCATCCTGATGGTATTTGCGGTAGCTCGAATCACGCTCAAAATAACGTAGCGTATCGTTCATCCAGCCCATCATCCACTTCATTCCGAAACCAAGCCCACCCGTAAAGACGGGTCGGGATACGCCCGGAAACGCTGTCGATTCTTCGGCAATCGTCTGTACGTCCGGGAAGTCTTTATAAACGGCTTCGTTTATTTCTTTCAGGAGAGAAATCGCTTCCAGATTTTCGCGGCCACCGTATATGTTGGGTTCCCACTCGCCAGCGTTACGTGAGTAATCCAGATAAAGCATCGATGCTACGGCATCAACCCGTAGGCCGTCGACATGAAAACGATCGAGCCAGAATATCGCATTACTGAGCAAAAACGAACGGACTTCCGGCCGACTGTAGTTGAAAATATAGCTTTTCCAGTCGGGGTGGTACCCTTTCCGCATGTCGGGGTGCTCATACAGATGTGATCCATCGAACTCATACAGGCCATGTGCATCGCCGGGGAAGTGTGAAGGTACCCAGTCAAGAATGACGCCGATGCCCGCCTGGTGAAGTCGTTCGACGAGCTTCATGAAATCCTGTGGCGAACCGAAGCGGCTGCTGGGCGCGTAATACCCCGTAATCTGGTAGCCCCATGAGGGCGCATACGGGTATTGCATAACAGGCATGAACTCAACGTGCGTGAATCCCATATCCTCTACATAAGGTACCAGCGCATCCGCAATTTCGCCATAGCTCAGTTCGCGGTCGGGGTCGCCGGGGTCACGGCGCCAGGAAGATAGATGCACTTCATACACCGAGAAAGGAGCATTCAGCGCGTTTTTTGCCTTCCGGTTGGTCATCCAGTCCTGATCCTGCCATTCATAGTACGTATCGCGTACGATGGAAGCTGTTTTTGGCGGAAGTTCCCACCAGTGAGCATAAGGGTCGCCTTTTTCCAGTTCGCGTCCGCCTTCGTGAACAATAAAATATTTATACGTTTCGCCCGAGCCGATATGTGGAATAAACGCTTCCCAGATGCCCGATGAATCCCAGCGTACATTCATCGGATGCGTTCCTTTATCCCAGTTATTAAAATTGCCCATAACGGCTACGTAGCGGGCAGACGGAGCCCATACGGCAAAGTAGGTGCCGACAACTCCATTATGCGTAACGACGTGAGAGCCAAATTTCTCGTAAAGACGCTGATGTTTTCCGGATCGAAATAAATAGATATCGAAATCAGTAAATCGAGAGTAAGGGCCTGATTCTTGAGGAGGGGCTTCTGTAGGAGCCGGTTCGGTAACAGGTTGATCGGATACTATAGGCTGAGCCGTCTGTTCTGGTTCGGCTGCGGGTGTAGCAACTTTGCGTTTTGCCATAGGTTTGGAACGGGTATAGATACGTAGTGAACGTTATCAGGGCCGGAAAGTTAGAAAAAAACTTAGCCTTCCTACGAAGGATGTAATCAATTTGTCGGCCAGTTTGCCGAACCTTTTCTAAGAATGGCGTCAATGGCTGACCGATCCAGTTTCTCGGGTTTGGCGATTTTCAGGCAGCTTTTCCCCGCCCGGACTGGCTTTAGCTGGTCGGCATATTGGGCATCGAGCTCCGGAAAGCAATACAAGGGGGATAAGTAGAACATGAGAAATTTGTCCGTCAGACGCAATCCGGCAAAATGCTTCCCGTTCAGCAAAAACTCCTCAATGCCACCCTTAGGCGTATTTCCGGTTGCGGCTGCATAGGGGCGGGCTGCTATCCCTTCTATGGACAGCAACTGGTCTTTTAGCGAATCGTATAGTTGTTGTAGCATGTGTCTTTGGGGTACACCGGTTATTTGGGTTGAAGTAAGCCCGTTTGTAGCATAGGTACGTCGGGTACTACGTTTCCGGCACTTAGGCGTATTTTTTCAATTTCACGCACTACGTCGATGATGCCTTTGAGCGGAATTTTTACCCAGGAAGGCCGGTAGCTGATTTCGTAACCCAGCTCATACACGGCTTTTTCGAGCAGATAAATCAGCAGCAGGAAGTTGATTTCACTGTTGTCCTTAAATAGTGGATGCGGGGTGCCGAAGGCATCCAGATAGGCATCCAGAAACGTATCGCGGATCAGGAAGAACCAACGATCGGAAACCCGCTGTAAATGGTCGGGCTCGATGCCTTCCGTTTCGGACGAGTTGAACAGTTTAGCCGAAACCGCGTAATGATAGGATCGGATCATACCGGCAACGTCCTTCAGCGGGGAGTGTTTGATTTTACGTTCGCTGATGCTGCTTTCGGGCTCGCCCTCAAAGTCAATGATGACAAAATCATTGTCGGTAGCCAGAACCTGCCCCAGGTGATAGTCGCCATGAATCCGTATGCGGAGCGATTCGAGCGGACGGGTGCGGAAGTCAGCAATGAACGTATCGATCATTTCTTTCGCTTCCATAAACACCCAGGCCAGTCGTTGCGCCTGTGCATCAAGTTTGGTGTAATTGTCGATCAGGAGGGAATACCGACGCTCAAGCAGGTCTTCAAACCGTTTTATTAAAAACTGACGGTACTCATCGGTGAATGTTTCGGGCGCAAAAGCAGCATCAGCATTGGGTTTATAGAGCGCACAATGCAGCTCACCTGTCCGGCGGCCCAACAACTCCACCTTATCAAACACATCTTCCCGAATGGCAAACAGTCGATTTGGTACGCCATACAGAAAATCATTGAGATAGTCGCCGGTTTGCATCCAGGAGTCCTTATCATTGGGCACCATCCGTTGCATCATGCCAATCGTTACGTCGGCGCTACCGGCACGCTGCCAGGAAATACTTCCGCCAAAAGCGGGAATGTTGGTAAAATGACTTTCGTCGGTCAGAAACGCAACCATATCGACTTCCGGATTGGTTTCCTGAAAGAGTTTCCGGTAGAGTTTCAGAAAATACGTATCTCCGAAAATCATGGCCGAATTACTCGAATCGACCGGAAGTACGTGCGATGCAGGCATATCGTCGCCTTCTTCCAGGCCCAGTCCCCGATGGAATACCAGTTGACCATCTGATTGGGTCAGCGTTTCGTTGTTGTAAATAGCTGAAAACAAAGCCTCTCTGAATCGTTCATCGTAAATGGCATCAATTAAAAGCCCCATTTGATTGCCCAGCGTTACGTCGCCAATACGTCCCTTTTCGGGAATGTCGGCTCGCTGAAAGGGGGATTTGGTCTTATCCGCAATGAACGATATAGGCAGCAGGTAGCTTTCAGCGGCTCCTTCGGTGTAGGTCACTCCCAGAATCAGCAGATAGGCTACGCCTTCGTCCCGCAAGGGCAACGTATGCACCATTTTTACCGAGAAACCGGTTTGTTGCCGGGCTTTTCCCGCAAACCAGCGGCATGTGTTGACATAAGCCGGTAAAAGCGTTTCAGCCAGCGATGTCCAGAAATCAGGATACGTCACAACGTCCGTCCAGCGGGTGGGAGAAGTCAGCGATAAGGTATTGACCATAAAAACGGCGTCCGATAAGAAAGTTTTTGCCAAGCCTTAACTAAAGCAAAAAACGTTGTAAGTCAAAAATTTCTTGAATATACAATAAAATATACTGGACAATCGGAATCGCAACTGCTCCTGGTTGGCCGCAGGCGATCCTTTCCGTCAACAAAAGAAAGCCAGTCGTTTCAATTCGCGACTGGCTTTCCTGATACTGTATCTTACCCGTTAAGGCTTTGGTGGTTTCAATACTGTCGGATTTGGGCTGGGAATAGTGTAAAGGATTTCCTTCTTCACGGTCCAGTCGGGCAGCTCACGAGCCAGTTCGTACATCAGTGCATCGTCTTTAGGCTCCACCAGCAGTGTTTTTCGGCTTGCATCAATCAAGTTCGTTTTCGAGCGGATCAACTGCATATCGCTGTCGGGCAAAGGCAGGCTGCCCTTGAAATTGAGTATATATCGATCCTGCGCCATACTATTGATTACCAGTTTATTAACCGTTACGTTCCTCTCGGTTGACTGCATAGGTAGCAAACAATTTTCAGACAAACAACATTCCGGTTCCTTCGAAGGTTGGCCCGAAACCCATCTGTTTAACATGCTCGGCCAGAAAACGTACAATCGCTTCTGCCCGGTCGGCGGTACGGGGCATTTCCAGAATCGCGGGTTCGTTCGATAAGAGCCGGGCGGCTACACCCGTAGCCATAGGACAGGCCATGGACGTACCGCTCATAGGCGCGTAACCACCCGGTACCGAGGAGATAATTCCTACACCCGGCGCGATAAAATCAACTTCAGGACCGATGTTTGAAAACGCAGCCACGAAATTTTTCTTGTCCGTGCCATAAGGCGCTGCTACGTTGGGCGCATCGGTCGTATTTGCCGGGAATGTACCTTTCCGGCCCATAGCGCCTACAGCGAGCGATAAAGAATATGAGGCCGGAAAGCTGACCGGCTGGCGTCCGTCGTTGCCGGTTGCGACGAAACAAACCGTGCCGTTGCTATGCGCAAAACTGATGGCATCCTGCGTAGCATCGTCTGCATCCCCTCCGCCCAGGCTCATGTTGATCAGGTCGCACCCATCGGCTACTGCCTGTTCGATAGCCTTGATAATGGCAAAATTTGAAGCGCCTTCGGTTGCCTTACCAAATACGCGATAAACGTGTAGTTCTGCGTCGGGGGCTGCGCCACGAACACCGGTTGGTGGCGTACCGTGCGCAGCTATAATGCCTGATACGTGGGTGCCGTGTTCGTCAACATCTGAAAAGTCAACTGGATTATCGCCCGTAACCGTACAGGCACCGCCCGTAATGGTCAGGTCGGGATGTGGGCCTGCACCCGTATCAATGACGCCAACCTTCACACCACGACCAGCTGGTTCGCCAGCATCTGTTGGTGGATAGAAAAAAGTCTTAGCATCCAGATAATCCAGTTTTACGGGCTGAATACTGAACGTATCGCCATTTTTGAGTGTCACCTTCTGCTTCCAGAAACTCCAGTAGCCTATTTTGGGGTAAACATATACCTGGTCGAGAAGGCGATTGCCAATAGTTTTGAATCGCACCACCCCCTGCGCATTGGATTCGGCCTGTTCGCCTTCGCGCTGCGCGAAATTGGTGAAGGCAACCACCGTTGCGCCGACAACCGGCTTGCCCGTTTTAGCTTCTTTCAACTGAATCTTAACACTGACTTTCGCCTGACCTGCCAGTGACTGAGCCTTTACACGAATTTCCTGCTTCCAGCGCTGTGTATAATAAAATACTTCGGGCACAATACGTAGTCCGGGCAATTGAGCCCGTAAACTAGGTAGCTCGGATTCGGGCAGCCGGACGAGTTTGGCGCTGCCCTGGTACGTGGAATCGAGCACAACGGCCTGTTCAGAAAGGTTATTCTGAAGCACATCGTCCAGATGCGTATCCACGGTTAGTTTTGAAAATACCTCCCGCGTTTCTGAAATCGGGTTTCCATCCGGAAACCGAACGCCCTGTTTGGGTAGAATGACGTAATTCCGATAGGTCTGCTTAGCCATAGGAACTGGGTTGAGAAGTTAGCTGAATGGTTCTGCCAGTCTATCGTTTCGGGCAGAGCATGCAGGCATCAATTATACGTAGCAGCCATCAGGAATGTTTGGGGTTAAAAGTAATTTAACAATACCCCAGCCAACGACCCGATTCCGGCTTTCAGGAACTGCTGCGAGAAAGAGCTTGTATTCGCCCGAAAATGTAAATGACGATTTGGCAAAGGGTTGCTATCGGAGGTAGACGTAATCTGATCTTCACAGACAATTAATTGAGCCGTACAGCAAAAATGTGCTGGTTTCAAATGTGTAGCTTTGGCTTATTAATCAACGGATTATCTTTCTGCACAAGGCCATGACGAATGTATATGACTTCCTGAAATACCAGCCCGAGACGTATAGGCAATTCGTTTGTAATGAGCTGCTCATTGCCTATTACGATTGCCCGCAATCCCGGCAACGGGAGGATGTCTTTTCGCATCATAGCTACCTGACGTTTGTGGTTAGCGGAAGCAAACGATTTCACCGGGAAGGTAAAACCTGGACATTCACCAAAGGCAGCCTGGAATTTGTCAAGAAAGGGGGCTTTATTCAGGAGGTCTACCTGGGAGAAGGCTTACGTGCCCTGACCTGTTACGTACCCGATACGTATCTGAAGCAGCTCATCCAGAACTTCCGGCAATTTTATCGGGGAAAGCCTATTGCCCATCATTCAACGGAACCCGTTATTCAGCTGGCAACCAACGAAACCACGATTGGCTTTGTGCAGACTCTGCTAGGTTTATTTAATCAGGAAGTACCACCCTCTGAATCTACGTTAGAAAATCGTTTCCAAGAGTTTTTTTATACGTTGCTCATCAACCCCGACAATCAGGCGCTGGTGGCCTACCTGAATAGCCTCACCGACCGCCCCCGCACATCGCTCTATGAAGTACTGGAGGCCAACTTCATGTATCATCTTTCGCTCAATGAGTATGCGCAAATTGCCAATCGGAGTTTAGCTACGTTCAAACGGGAGTTCAGAACGATGTTTGATTCAACACCCGCCCAGTGGCTCATTCAGAAGCGGCTCAGCTACGCCTTAACCCTGCTCAACTCAACAGAAAAAAGTATTGGGGATGTGGTTTTCGAAAGTGGCTTTGAGAATGGCTCCCATTTTAGTCGGGTCTTCAAAAATAAGTTCGGCATTTCGCCCCTGCAGTACCGAAAACAGCGTCTATTACGACCAGAACGACAATTGTCTGTTTGAGTTCAAGCCAGCGATCGGGATTCACGGTACTACCCGCAAAGAGGTGTCTGTTTTCATCACTTTTCCTAGTGGCTTGTTATGACCTTCCACTGCCATGATAAACTTATATGAATTTTTGCGCTATCAGCCGGAGCTTTACAAACAGCTCATTTGTAAAGACTTAATGTTCGTATACTACGAATGTCCGCAGGTCATACGGAAGGTAGACGTATTTACGCACTACAATATTCTCAGCTTTGTCATTGAGGGGCGAAAACTGATGCACCGGCCCGATGAAACGACATTGCTGGAGGAAGGACACTGTTATTTTCTGAAGACAGGTGCCTACAATCAGGAGCTTTATCTGGATGAAGGCTGGCGTTCCATGAATTTTTATATTTCGGATAGTTATCTACAGCAGTTCATCAAAGAATACCTGCCGGCTCAAAAACAGAAAATAGCACCTGAGCAATCCCTCAGACAGATTAACGAACTGGAGGCCAGCGAAGCAACTCTACGATTATCGCACCAACTACTGGCTTGCTTTGACGAAGAACCCGCCCCCACTGAAGACATCCTGGAGCATCGTTTTCAGACGTTGTTCCGGTCTCTCTTAGCCGAGCCCCGGAACCAATCCCTCGTGGGCTATCTGGGCAAGTTGGCGAAAAGTAGTCGCTCAGATTTGTATACGGTCATGGAGACAAATTTTATGTATAATCTGTCGCTGGCCGAGTTTGCTCAACTGGCCAACCAAAGTTTAGCTACGTTCAAGCGGGAGTTCAAACGTATTTTTCATACCACACCCGCTCAGTGGCTTATGCAAAAACGACTGGCTCATGCCAAAGCCTTGCTGAAAACTACAGAGAAAACAATTAGTGAGATTGTTCAGGAGAGCGGCTTCGAGAGCGGACCACATTTCAGTCGCGTTTTTAAGAGTCAGTTTGGTGAGTCTCCCCTGCAATATCGAAAGCTGTTGATTCCTGATTGAGACCCTGTTTTATATTCTGTTGTACTTTTCTTAAACCCCTTTTATTATGGAAACGATTGTTGCATCGGACTTGCAATCCCGATTGCAGGGGCCGCTTATTACGCCTGAGCACCCTGAATACCACACAGCACGTAAGGTTTATAATGGGATGATTGATAAACATCCGGCTCTGATTGCCCGATGTAGCTCAGTAGACGATGTTGTTACGATGATTAATTACGCCCGTGAGAACGCCTTGCTGGTTGCCATTAAAGGAGGTGGGCACAACGGAGCTGGTCTGGGTGTCTGCGATGATGGGCTTGTAATTGATCTGTCAGGTATGAAACGTATTGAGGTTGATCCTGATAAGCGGACTGTTTGGGTAGAAGGGGGTTGCCTGTTGCGGGAATTGGACGCTGCCACACATGCGTATGGCTTAGTGGTACCAACGGGTATAAACGGAACAACGGGTGTGGCAGGGCTAACCCTCGGTGGTGGACTCGGTTACCTGACCCGGCATTGCGGACTAACCATTGATAATTTACTGGAAGCCAATATGGTATTGGCTGATGGCCGCGTTGTTAAAGCGTCGGCCAGGGAAAACGAGGATTTATTCTGGGCAATTCGGGGGGAGGGGGAAATTTTGGCGTCGTTACGTCCTTTCTGTTTCATGCGCACCCGATCAGTACTGTAGTGGCCGGACCAATTCTTTACGAACTGGATGATGCCCGAGAGATGATGCAGTGGTATCGGGAGTATATAAAAGATGCGCCAGACGAAATTAATGGCTGGTTTGCTTTCCTGACCGTACCCCCCGGTCCCCCGTTTCCAGAGCATCTACACATGAAGAAACTGTGTGGGATTCTGTGGTGCTACAGTGGTCCTCTCGAAGAGGCTGATAAACTACTTGGACCGATACGTCAGGTAAAAGCACCGGTCCTCGATCTTGTGGGGACGCTGCCCGTTCCGGTGTTACAGGGTATGTTTGACCCCTTATATCCACCTGGCATCCATACGTATTGGAAGGCTGATTTTGTGGATGAACTAACGGATGAAGCCATAGACATACACATCCAGCATGCAAAGCAACTCCCAACCATGCTCTCGACCATGCACCTCTATCCGGTTAATGGGGCTGCTGCCCGTGTAGGTGATCAGGAAACAGCCTGGAACTACCGCAACGCTACTTGGGCAATGGTCATTGTTGGGATTGACCCCGATGCGGTCAATGATGAATTAATTACAAACTGGGCCAGAAATTACTGGCAGGATTTACACCCTCATGGGGCCGGTGGTGCTTACGTTAACTTCATGATGGAAGAAGGTGAAGACCGCGTGAAAGCGACTTACGGCCCTAATTATGACCGATTGGTAGCGATCAAGTCGAAGTATGATCCTGCTAATCTGTTCAGGGTGAATCAGAATATCAAACCAGCTTAACGAACTCCGTACCTCTTTATCGGCTGTATCTGTAACAGGCAAGTATACCCTGTCTGGCGAAGCTATGCCCAATTGTCTGTCCGCTTAACGAATTGATCCGTCATGAAATGTCCGCTGTTTTATCCTTTCCTGCTACTGTCTGTGCTGCCTGCGCCTGTGTGGGCGCAGGAAAAATACCGTATGTAATGCCTCGTTTTGACGGCGAATTTCGGCTGGATGGTATCCCCGACGAGCCGGGTTGGAAAGCCATCCCATCGTTCCCGGTAACCATGCATATTCCGACCGTAGGTGCTGAGCCGACCGAACGTACTGAGTTTCGGGTAGCCTACGATGATAACTTTCTGTACGTAGCAGGCTGGCTATACGACAGCGATGCGAAGAACATTCAGGAATTAACCTTCAAACGCGATGACTTTGGTGCCGCCGATTGGTTCGGGATTGCCCTTGATACGTTTGCTGACAAAGAAAATGCTTTAGCGTTTTACACCACCCCAAGCGGAAATCGGATAGACGCTGCTAATAAGAACGACGCGCAGGGCGACGACTGGGTCGGTACCAGCCACAATACATTCTGGTATTGTGCAACGAGCCGCAATGCCGACGGCTGGTTTGCCGAGTTCAAAATTCCACTGTCGAGTCTACGATATCAGGATGTTAACGGCCGTGTCACGATGGGCATGCACCTGAACCGCCGGATTGCCCGTAAAAACGAATACATCACCTATCCACTCATTTCGAATCAGTGGGGATTTGCCAGCCAGTTTAAAGCTTCGCAGATGCAACCCATTGTGTTCGAGCATCTACGGCCCCGAACACCCGTTTATGTAACGCCTTATGTACTTGGCGGGGTAAGTTCCGTCCCTCAACTCAATAACGATCAAACGGCTTACCAGCTTCAGCATACAGCGACCTGGAATGCTGGGCTGGATATGAAAATTGGACTCACCAGCAATCTCACCGCCGACCTGACGATCAACACCGACTTTGCCCAGATTGAAGCCGATGACCAGCAGGTGAACCTGACCCGTTTCAACCTGTTCTTTCCTGAAAAACGACTGTTTTTTCAGGAGCGGGCCAGTATTTTCAATTTCAGTTTTGGTGGCGTCAACCAGTTATTCTATAGCCGACAAATTGGTCTGAACGAGGGGCAACGAGTGCCTATTCTAGCCGGTGGTCGAGTGGTTGGGCGGGTTGGTCGCTGGGATGTGGGTATGCTGGATATGCAAACGAAAGCCGTAGGCAACCTGTCGTCTGAAAACATGAGCGTCATTCGGTTTCGCCGGCGGGTGTTGAATCAGAACTCCTACATCGGTCTCATGACCACCTCACGGCTGGGGACGGATGGCCATGCCAACGTAGCGTACGGTGTTGACGGGATCTTTCGGGTATACAAGCAAAACTTTCTGAGTGTCAACTGGGCACAAACTTTCGACCGGCTTGCCAATGAACATACATCGAACAAAGGCCAAACGCAGCCTCGCCAGTTCTTCGATCCGGCCCGCTGGCAGGTGCGTTACGAAAAACGTATTCTAAGCGGGTTGGGCTATGATCTGAGTCTTTCTCAGGCGGGCCGAAGCTATAATCCTGGTCTCGGTTTCGAATCCCGGAAGGATTATACCCGGTTTGGCGACCGTCTGTTTTGGGGATGGTTGCCCGGTAAAAACTCGGCGCTGGTGAATCACCAGATTAGCCTGTACGGCTATGTGTTTGTACGAAATAGCAACGGCACCGCCGAATCGATTGACGTGTCTCCTGGCTGGGATGCTTTGTATAAGAAAGGCCATAGAGTACAGCTAAAATTTCGAAACTCTTTCGAGAGTGTGACCGATACGCTGACACTTTTCGGTATAGCCCGAATTTCGGGTGGCCAATACGTTTTTCGGAGCCTGTATGGCTTGTTTGCCACGCCAAGTAACAAGCCGTTGAATACCATACTGGAAGTAGAAGCGGGGAGTTTTTATGATGGGTCCCGTTTGTCGTTGAGCCTTCGACCGACTTGGGCGATGTCGCGGTATCTGGAGTTGAGTAGCGCTCTGCAATGGAATCGGATTCAGTTTCCGTCTCGTTCTCAACAGTACGATGTTACCCTTGCCCAGGTTCGTATGAAGGTGTCTCTAAATACGAAAGTATCGACGGAGGCCCTGATTCAATACAACAGCGTAGCGAAGTTGGTCTCGTCGAATATTCGTTTCCGGTACAACCCCCGCGAGGGTAACGACCTCTACATCGTTTTTAATCAGGGTACCAGTACCGATACTTTTGAGCAATCCGGGGCTCGGTTAACTGAACCATTGAGACCTCTCCTGACAGATCGTACGGTAATCATCAAATACTCCTATACATTCGTAAAATGACGGATTGTGTAAATTTTAGCCGCGCCCAACAAAAACCTCACCCAGTCTGACCAGGTGAGGTTTTTGTTGGGGATGAATGGTGGAATTTATTTGACGGCAATTACCCGATTCGGTACTGAAGGTTTGGTGGTAGAAAGGGTTATGTTCTGTGTGGTGGTTTCAACTCCATTCGTAATCTCCAGCTGATAAACGCCGTCTTCCAGATCACTTAAGTTTAAACGGGTACGGTACGTCTGATCTTTTTTTCCGAGATGTTTGCTGTATAATACCTGACCATCGGCACTTTTCAGGCGAACATCAACAGCGCCACCTACTTCTTTGTCAAGGGCAATATTCAGTTGGCCATGTACGGTTGTATAAACACCTGTTTTGTATGTAGCTGCGGACGTTGGGCGAACAATGGGTTTGGCTTCAGTGGTTGAAGCGATAGAGGCAACGAAACTCAGTGAGAGGGCTAAAGCGAACGATTTGATGAGCGTTTTCATGGTAGTATGTTGTTTATGGTTGTTCTAAAGCAGGTCGGGTTATTCCCGATTGTTGAGTCAAAGATATAGGTACTGGATGGTACTATGCATTGCAAACTACTGGAACGGTCAATAGATTGGATAAATGGATGGAAAGTAAGGATGGCTGAGTAAATGGTCTGTTGGATTGCAGTAGGGGAAGTCGCAACTTTGTTCAATCAACCCGAATCAATATGCGTCAAGAGTCCATTTCACCACCGCTTTCCCATCATATTCCGGCTATTTTCTCCATCTTTTCGAACCTGATTGCGGCCGAAAGTACCCGGCATGGTGGTGTCAGTCCGATCCCGTTTGCATCTCTCAATCTGGGGATCAATACGTCCGACGATCCAGCTAACGTAGATGAAAACCGCCGTCGGTTCTTCGCGGCTATTGGTGCAGCGGATGGTACGTTTGCGTCTGCGCATCAGGTGCATGGTATGGATATCCTCTACACAACGGAACCTGGGCGCTTTAATGGCTATGACGCACTTATTACCAATCAACCGGGCTTACTCATTGGCGTGACCGTTGCCGACTGTGTGCCCATTTTGATTTATGACCATGCCAATAAGGCTGTCGCAGCTATCCATGCAGGCTGGCGCGGAACGGTCGGTGCCATTGTTACGAAAACCCTCACCAGGATGCATCAACAATTTGGCACGACGCCCGCCCAGTGCTACGCCTATGTTGGAACTTGTATTGATGAGTGTTCTTTTGAAGTAGGGCCCGAAGTAGCCGACCAGTTCGATGCTACGTTTAAACGGGAAGACACGCAAACCGGAAAAGCTTATATTGATCTAAAAAAGGCTAATGCGCAGTTTTTACTAGATTTCGGTATTCCGGAAGCCCAGATCGAACGATCTCCTTTCTCAACAGTCCTGAATAACAGTACGTATTTCTCATACCGGGCCGAGCACGGTCAGACCGGTCGAATGCTGGCTGTAATCGCTATAAAGGGCAACTAAAAATACATTTTAAACAAAATAGTATGTGGTCTGTTATATTACTGTTTTTAACAATTCATATTCACTCAACGAATACTAATCATGGGAATCTTAGTTTCAATTCTTGTAGGGGCTGTAGCTGGTTGGCTAGCCGATCTCGTTTTTAAACGGTTTTCTTTCTCGTTATTCGCCGAAATTCTACTGGGTATTGCCGGTGGATTTGTAGGCGGGTGGATCTTTGGCCGCGATGGTGGTATGGTCGATCAAATTCTGACGGCCTTTGTTGGCGCTGTAATTATTCTGGGTATTGCTGCTTTAATTAAAGGACGTAGCAGTACGGTGTAACTTTAGAAGGGAAAAAGGAGAAGGGAGGAAAGGAGAAGGGGTTTGCTGCTGCATTCCTTCTCCTTTCCTCCCTTCTCCTTTTCCCTTACTTTAATATCTGCCTGGCAATCACTACTTTTTGAATTTCACTGGTGCCTTCGCCAATGGTACAGAGCTTGGCGTCCCGGTAAAACTTCTCAACGGGAAAATCCTTTGTATAGCCATAGCCACCAAAAATCTGTACGGCTTCATTTGCCACACGAACGGCTGTTTCGGAAGCAAACAACTTAGCCATAGCCGCTTCTTTCGTCACGGGTTTGCCGGTATCTTTAAGCATAGCAGCCTGGTACGTTAATAATCTGGAGGCTTCTATATCTGTTGCCATCGTCGCTAGCTTGAAGCTGATACCCTGGTAGTTCGCAATTGGTTGTCCGAATTGCTCACGCTCTTTTGCGTAGGCTAAAGCGGCATCGTATGCTCCATAAGCAATTCCCAAACTCAGGGCGGCAATCGAAATTCGTCCTCCATCAAGTACTTTAAGCGATTGAATAAATCCATCGCCTATTTCGCCAAGGCGCTGGCTGTCAGGAATACGACAGTCCTGAAACAGCATTTCAGCCGTTTCGGAAGCCCGCATGCCAAGCTTGTCTTCTTTACGCCCCCCTGAAAAACCAGCAGTTCCCCGCTCTACAATAAAGGCAGTTGCATTATGAGCCGTGTTAGGCTCGCCTGTTCGGGCAATCACTACGGCGACATTACAGCTTTTTCCGTGTGTGATGAAGTTTTTAGCGCCGTTCAACACCCAGTCATTACCA
Source organism: Spirosoma sp. KNUC1025 (assembly GCF_045160025.1). Classification (GTDB taxonomy): domain Bacteria; phylum Bacteroidota; class Bacteroidia; order Cytophagales; family Spirosomataceae; genus Spirosoma. The sequence continues at coordinate 6,705,414 of NZ_CP087139.1, read as the reverse complement.
TCCCGAACGGCGGTGGTACGCATATTCCCTGCGTCGGACCCCGTGTTGGGTTCCGTCAATCCCCAGGCACCCAGCCATTCGCCGGTCGCTAATTGGGGTAAATACGTGTGTTTTTGCTCCTCGTTGCCAAAAAGTAAGATATGATTGCAGCATAATGAATTATGGGCTGCCATCGACAAGCCAATAGACCCATCCACGCGCGACAATTCAACGATGGAAGCTACATATTCTTCGTAGCCTAAACCGACTCCGCCATATTCTACAGGAATGAGCATACCCATCAGGCCCTGTTCGCCCAATTGCCGAAACAGATCAGCCGGGAAATACTGCTTTTCGTCCCACTGACGCGTATTAGGCCGGATAAGACGTTCGCTTAAATCACGCACCGACTGTATGATTAGTTGAGCAATAGCCGATTTTTCGGATGTGCTAACTTGGTTTTCTCCAATTTCAGTGTTCATAAATCCAGTTTGTTGATGTGCGGAAAACCTATTTGAAATAGGCCGCTTAGTCCCTTAATCTCTTAACCATAATAAACGAAAAGTAGCTGGCAAACCAACATATTTTGGCCTGCATGAAACAGGCTTTATCAATTATATAAGTCTAGAAGTTACTAAATGGCAAATAATTTTAAATAAAATCCAGAAAATCCTACTTTCAGAACGTTTAATATATTTCTGACCGGTGAAGCAGTATTTCTGTTGATATCTTAGGACATTATTAAAAAACTCCTATTTTTGCAGTAGCTGGATAGCTGCGAATAAATCTTACTATCTATAAGTTATAAACCATCTATATAATTAATCTATGAAATTAGCAGTTGTAGGAACCGGATATGTAGGTCTTGTGACGGGTACGTGCTTTGCCGAAACCGGCAATCAGGTGACCTGCGTTGACATCGATGTACGCAAAGTTGAAAAGCTGAATAATGGTATAGTTCCCATCTATGAGCCAGGTCTGGAAACCTTGTTTCATCGGAATGTTGAGGAAGGGCGGCTCTCGTTTACCACTGATCTTGAAGAAGGCATCAAAGGTGCCGAAGTAATCTTTCTGGCACTGCCCACCCCTCCGGGCGAAGATGGATCGGCCGATCTGAAATATATCCTGAAAGTAGCTAGTGATCTTGGCCCAATTTTGAGCCAGTATGCTGTAATCGTTGATAAAAGTACGGTGCCCGTTGGTACAGCCGAAAAGGTACATGCACACATTGCCGATAATGCAAAGGTCGATTTCGACGTAGTGTCGAACCCTGAGTTTTTGCGTGAGGGTGTTGCCGTTGAAGATTTCATGAAACCCGACCGCGTTGTGATCGGTACGAAATCGGAGCGTGCCAAAGCGGTGATGAATAAGCTGTATGCGCCACTGGTACGTCAGGGTAACCCCGTTATTTTCATGGACGAACGCTCTGCGGAGATGACCAAGTATGCTGCAAATGCGTTCCTGGCTACGAAAATCACGTTTATGAACGAAATCGCTAACCTGTGCGAACGGGCTGGTGCAAACGTAGATGATATCCGCCGGGGTATTGGTACCGATAGTCGTATTGGTAAGCGGTTCCTGTTTGCTGGTATTGGATACGGTGGTAGCTGCTTCCCGAAAGATGTACAGGCTCTGGCCAAAACAGCCAGCGATTTCGACTACGACTTTAAAGTGCTGAAGTCGGTGATGGAGGTGAATTACCGTCAGAAAACCAAAATGATGCCGATCATTCGCCAACATTTCGGGGGTGATCTGACCGGTAAAACGATTGCCGTCTGGGGATTAGCGTTTAAGCCTTACACCGATGATATTCGTGAAGCTCCCGCTCTGGATAACATCCGGGCTTTGGTAGAGGCCGGTGCAAAAGTGACGGTTTACGATCCCGAAGCGATGGATAACGTAAAGCAAATCCTTGGCAACTCGATCACTTACGCACATACACAGTATGCTGCGCTTGATGATGCCGACGCGCTGGTAATCATTACGGAGTGGCCGCTGTTCCGGACGCCTGATTTTGATAAAATGAATCTGCTGTTGAAAAGCAAAGTGATTTTCGACGGACGTAACGTTTATGAACTCGATCAGATGCGCGAAATGAACTATACCTACTATAGTGTTGGCCGCGAAGCGGTTATGGCTCCAGTTGAACAAACTGTAAAATAAGGCATAATGAACAATGAATAATGTACAACGTATAGTGCATCAGGCTATACATTGTACATTATTCATTATACATCCGACTAAATGAAAAGAGTACTTATAACTGGCGGAGCCGGGTTTCTGGGGTCGCACCTGTGCGATCGATTTATCAAAGAAGGCTATCATGTCATTGCGATGGATAACCTCATTACGGGCGACATCCGTAATATTGAACACCTGTTCCATCTGCCAAATTTTGAATTTTATCACCACGACGTATCCAAGTTCATCCACGTACCGGGTGAGCTGGATTACATTCTGCATTTTGCGTCGCCAGCCAGCCCCATTGATTACCTGAAAATTCCGATTCAGACGCTGAAAGTTGGGTCGTTGGGTATTCATAATTGCCTGGGTCTGGCACGGGTGAAAAAAGCGCGCGTCCTGATCGCATCGACTTCTGAAATCTACGGTGATCCGACAGTTCACCCGCAGAACGAAGAATATTGGGGGAATGTGAACCCGGTTGGTCCTCGTGGCGTGTATGACGAAGCCAAACGGTTTCAGGAAGCCATGACAATGGCTTATCATACGTATCATGGCCTGGAAACACGTATCGTCCGGATTTTCAATACGTACGGCCCACGGATGCGCCTGAATGATGGACGTGTGTTGCCCGCCTTTATCGGACAGGCATTGCGTGGCGAAGACCTTACTGTTTTCGGCGATGGTAGCCAGACTCGTTCATTCTGCTACGTCGATGATCTGGTCGAAGGTATTTACCGACTGCTCCTGAGCGATTACCCTTACCCAGTGAATGTTGGTAACCCTTCGGAAATCACCATCAAGGAGTTCGGTGAAGAAATTATCAAACTTACCGGTACGAGCCAGAAACTGATCTTCAAAGACCTTCCCAAAGATGATCCGAAACAACGGCAACCCGATATTACAAAAGCGAAAGCGATTTTGGGTTGGGAGCCGAAAGTGACACGGGCCGAAGGGTTACGCGTTACGTACGAATATTTCAAGAGTCTGCCGGAAGAAGAACTCTACCGCGCTGCCTATCACCGTGAATTCGTCAAGCAATAGTCTGGATTGCACGGTAATACAGTTACTTTAATCGAAAAGCGCTCATACACTTTAAAAAGGTATGAGCGCTTTTCTGTTGCTATGAGCTATCTTACTGTGAAAGAAACGATTGTAAGGCGGTATTGTACTCGTCTCTCGCATTCAGGTACGGAAAATGCCCTTTATGGTGAAAGGTATGTACACGTGCTGTCACATAATACTGTTTGAGCTTAGTCCGCAGATCGGGCGAAACAAGCGGGTCGTTATCCGATTCGAAAATCAGCAGCGGCACCTTGGTTTGCTTGCCATCCACAGGCCGGAATTTATCTACAACGCAATGATAACGCGCCAGAAACTGCGCTTTCGACATGCGCCCATACGTATTTTCAAGCAGTTGCGCTTCAGCCAGCGGGTCATTTTCAGAAGCGGGCAATACCTGGTCGTACAGATTTTTGCGTAAGCTATTCATTACCGCCCACGCTGGCAGCCAGGTGGCAGCCGCTATTTTAGTAGCGTTTTTCTCTTCGAGAATATCATTCTGGGGAAACGTATTGCCCAGAACCGCCTTTTCGACCCGCTGCGGATAAGCAGCCAGTAAATACTGCGTCAGATACCCACCAAGTGAACTGCCAACAACAATAGCCGTTCGAACATCTTCTTTGTCGAGAATATCCACAATGCCCTTTCCCAAATCAGGGAGGTTATCAACAGGCGGATACGTAACGCTGATAACGCGGTAATTTGCTTTAAATGTATTCATCTGCTGCCACCAGAAATCGTACCCACCGGTCATGCCGTGCAGGAAAAGAATTGTTTTCGGGCCATTTCCCAAAGATAAGTAGCGCCAGTCGTACCCCTGCGAGGTGATCGTCTTTGTTGGTATCTGACGGAAACTCGCGAGGCCTTTTATCCGGTCTTTATCTGAGCCACTGTATAAATCAACCGCATCTTTAGTGGGGGGTGGGTACACATATATACCGATAAGAAGTAGAATGGACAGCAGCCAGGGTAACCGTTTTTTCATAAATTTTTTGAGTTGTTCGATATGCGCCGGGTAAGCAGTCCGATCTGGCCAGGTCGTTCTATCTGGTTAGCCGATAAATCAGCAAAGCCGCCCGCTGAATCAGCAGGGGGAATTCTTTGGTATTCATCGTTTCTTCGATGCTGTGTGCTCCCTTGCCGGATGCGCCCAGACCATCCAGACAGGGCATATATTGAGCCACAAACGATACGTCGCCTGCACCCCGCGCCCCCGGATCAAAGGCTTCGACAGAGCCAATTCCCATATCGCGGCTAATTTTATCAACCTGCTTACGCAATTCGTCATTGGCGGCCGTTGGTTCCATACCCGGAATTCCGTCAGTGAAGGAGATGGTTGCTTTGGTTAGCGGCAGACTCTTTTCCACGATTTCACGCATTTTGGCGCGCGCATTTTCTTTCTGCGTTTCGGTCAGAAACCGCAAATCGCCTTTAACCAACGCTGTTCCGGCTACGATGTTCGTTTTCCCGACCACCTCGGCTTTGGCCGTCTTGTCGTCGTAATGCACTTCAGCTCCACCCACGATCAGGCCGGGATTGAAGGTCAGGTATTGCTCCTGGCCCAAGGTTCGTCGGAACTCGTTCAAAATACGCGTTGCCTCGTAGATGGCTCCGTAGCCCAGATCACTAAAAATACGCGACGAATGCCCGGTCTGTGCTTTGACGTTCAGCGTCCAGCTGCTCGAACCTCGTCGGCCAGTCGTTACGGCCCGTAATCCCTGTGCACTCTCAAAAGCCAGGGCCAGATCGCACGTACGGGCCCGTTCAACGAAATCCCGCCGACTTTCGGGTCCGCCTGAACTTTCTTCATCGCCCGTGAAATAGATGGTGATAGACGTATCGTCGAGCAGTTTCTGTTCGTGTAAGGCTTTCAGCGCTGCAATAATCACCACATCACCCCCTTTCATGTCATTGACCCCTTGACCAGCCACGGTCGAATCATTGACGCGAGTATAGGGTTCCATTGGCAAACTTTTCTCAAACACTGTATCGAGATGCCCGATCAGAAAAAGCTTTTTGCCTTTTTTACCCTGCCGGGTTGCCACCAGATGGCCCGCCCGATTAAGCGAGTCAGGCAACGTAACCCATTCGGTCTTAAAGCCGAGTTTGTCGAACTCGTCCGACATCAGTTTTCCGACGCTGCGAACGCCTTCTTTATTTAGTGTGCCGCTGTTGATATTGACAACTTTTTCCAGAAAAGCTTCTGTTTCGGGCATGTGTTTTTGCACGGTGGCAATAACGGTCTTTTCGGGCCTGGAAAGCGACTGAGCGAATGCGCTGTAGCTGGCCAGGAGTAATAGAAAGGCAAATTTTCTCATACGAGTTTTCCGATAAAGTAGGTTGTATCGATGGCTAAAATACGGAAAGTTGCCTTTGGGTATACGAACAAGCTGAGTTAGGCTTTCTAAACAAAATTTAGCCTGGTCACCGGTGTAGCTCTTCTGATACAGTAAGTAGTTCTGTCTGGAAAACAAATGCCATAGCAATCTGCTACGGCATTCGGGGAAGGAGAAGATGTGATAGAAGCAAGCTTAAAACACCTGTTTGTGGTTAAAATAAGTGGAAAGCTTCAAATGTTGACATGAATATTAACTGCTAAGAAATGAATATTTCCATATATTACTACAGTAAATGTTCCAAAAGCAGAATATTACTTACGAAAACGGTTTTTTTTCAGACGAAGCTTTTAGCAATTCACGTAATTACAGATTAAGTATAGGCATACCGTATTTCTTACTAGGCTTATCGTTAGAAAATAGCTTTTGTCGTATTATTACGAATGCAGGCGTCACTTACCTGTTTACATCTCAACGACTGTTCACTATGCGATTTGCCAAACAACGCAACCCAGGATACCCGTTTGTGGTTGGGATAGTGGTTCTTACGGTTGGGGCGCTATCAAGTTTGCCGGCTTTTTCACAAACTCCTTCTGCCGGTAAATACCTATACGATAAATTACTCAAAACAGAGCAGGAATACCGCAAAGCGTTAGCAACGGGCGATTCGATGGAGGTGGCCGAAATCTGCTATCGAATGGGAAAACGGTACGCTGGCATAGGTGATTTCATGACGGCCAATAAATGGTTTATCCGGTCATTACGTATCCGTGAGCGGCATGGGCCTTCAGAGGGTATTGGTAAGGCTTATCTGCGAATGGCCGAGATCGAAGTCACCCAAAAGCACTACAAACAGGCATTGACGTATACGCGCCGGGCAATCATGAATTTTCGGCATGTTCAGTCCGATCATGGCATGATGAGTGCTTATAACGTATTGGGCGGAGTGTATGAACTAGGCTGGCGAATAAATCAGGAGAAGCCAGGTTCTTTACCAGCCGTTTCGTTTGATAGTGTATCCTATTACTTCCGACAGGCTGTGCGGTTAGCCCTTCTGTTGAAAAAACCGGCTGATATCGCGAATACGTACATGCTAATGGGCGCATCGTTGGCTGTGAAAAATGCTGAAATGGCCATTGGGTATCTTGAAAAGGCGTATGCGATCAATATTCAGGAAAAATCGCCGTATGGTATTATCAATACGTCGCAGAAGCTGGCCGACTGTTACTTAACCCTTGGCCAAACCCGGCTTGCTAAAAAATGGCTGGAAGCTGCTCAGTTTATATGTGATACCGCCAGGTCCGGTGATTACTGGCAAAACAGTGACCGGGAAGGCATCTATGTGAAGTATTATCAACAAACAGGGGACTGGAAACAGGCGTTTGAGCACCAGAATAGACAACATGCCCTGCAACTTGAGGCTATCAATGCGGATCGGGAGATAGCCATGGCGCGTGCCGGACTGCTCTATGAAACCGAGAAAAAAGAAACGCAGCTACAGGCCCAACAAAAAACATTGGTACTTCGGCAGAAAACCCTTGATGCGGAGCGCCAGCTTTCGCTGATGACTACCGTGCTGTTTGTACTGGCCGGTATAAGCAGCACGGTTTTTTACTGGTTATTCAGAAAACATAAGTGGCTAAGCGAACATAATGCCCGCTTAGTAAAAGAACAGAACCATCGGGTTAAAAATAACCTGCAGTCGATCACAAATTTACTGGGTCTGCAGTTTAACCGATTGACTGATCCGGCTGCCCGGGAAGCTGTAGAAGAAAGTCTATTGCGGGTGGAAGCGATGGCTCTTGTGCATCAGCGACTCTACGACGGCGACCGGTTGGTTGAGGTCGAGCTGAGTCAGTTTGTGCCTGAACTGGTCAGTGGCGTACTGCGAAGCTATAGTTTTGGCCATGTACAGCCCAACTACACACTTTCTACAATCTGGCTTCAAGCCGATACGGCCATAAATCTGGGTTTGTTGTTAAATGAGCTAGTTACCAATTCGTGTAAATATGCCTTTCTAAACAACCCGAATCCGTCGCTGGAAATCGTATGTCGGCAGTTGAACAGCTGGATTGAGATCGGGTATAAAGACAATGGACCCGGTTTTAATCCCACCGTAAAAGGCAACTCATTTGGTATGAAACTAATTGATATCATTACCGAAAAGCTGAACGGTAAAAGCAGTTTTAACGCTGATAATGGTTTCTATTTCAGGCTGTCATTTGATTGTAGGTCAGTTCATGCAGCAAATGCCAGTTTACTCCCTACGTACTAAATATCTCTTATGGAAGCGCCTTTACGTATTCTGATTATCGAAGACGATCCATTCATGGCTACCGATATTGAAGAAAATCTGATACAGGCTGGCTACACGATCTGCGGCAAAGCCAACAGCTACGAAACCGCGATAAAAATGATGCAGCAAAGCCAGCCCGACATAGTGCTGGCCGATATTACCCTGTCGGGGCCAATCGATGGGATTACGACCGTAAAGGAATTGATGCGAATAAAATGGGTACCCGTTATTTACTTGACAGGTAATTCGGAGATCGAAACATTTAACCGGGCTAAAAGTACCTTTCCAGCGGCTTTTCTGCACAAGCCTTTCCGGGTGCGGGAACTATCGGCCCAGATCGATCTGGCTATGCATAATTTCTATGCTGGTAATATTTCCGGATCACCAGAATTGCCTGACCATACGTTTCTGCCAACGGGCAACGGATACATGCGTGTGATAAAGTCAGAAATTCAGTTTGTGAAAGCCGATCGGAATAATTGCGAATTATATCTGACCGGTTCGGGTTTTCAGCGGATTTATCCTGGCAAGACGTATCACGCTATAGTGATAGCCCTGAACCTCGGGAAATTACTGCCGTACCTGTCCGGCAGTTTCTACCAGCTGTCGCGTTCGCTGGTGATTAATCTTGAGTACATCGACCGTATTGAATCCAACCGGCTCTACGTTGGCCCGCATGAAATCGCGATTCCAGACGGTGCCCGAAAACCCCTGATCGAGCGGTTGCAGGTTGTCAGAACCCGTTAGCCTTCGTATTTTGTCGTCGATACCTTCATCGTCTATGTATGGTTTCTGATCAACTCAACGATATTTTCATTGCATTCAGGCGCGAACTTCACCAGTTTCCGGAGATTTCTGGGCTGGAACAGGAGACGCAGAAACGTATCAAAGCCTTTGTTGGTCAGTTCAGGCCGGATACACTCATCGAAGTTGGCGGAACCGGACTGTTGCTGCAATACGGTACGGATGGAACCGGCCCCGTTACGTTAATCCGGGCGGATATCGACGCGTTGCCGATTCAGGAGACCAACACTTTTGCGCATAAATCGGTGTATGCTGGTGTTTCCCATAAATGTGGTCACGACGGGCACACAGCCATTCTCGCCCGACTAGCTTCCCTATTGGCCGAAATGCCCGTTCAGCAAGGACGGGTGTATTTAGTATTTCAGCCTGCCGAAGAGACTGGCCAGGGAGCCCAGGCCGTTTTAAACGATTCGACTCTGAACGATCTTCAGCCCGACCGTGTGTTTGCCCTGCATAACCTGCCGGGTTTTCGTCAGGGCGTCATTGTCTGCAAACCCGGTCCTTTTACCGCATCGGTACTGAGTATGATCGTTACGTTTACGGGAAACGTATCGCATTCCGCCGAGCCGGAAAAAGGACTTAATCCTGCTTACGTAATGGCCGATTTTGTGCTACGTTCCCGGCAGTTGCAGCAGCCAAATCCGCAATCGGATGACTTTGCCCTGATTACACCCGTTTATACCACAATGGGCGAGAAATCATACGGTGTATCGGCGGGTTATGGCGAGGTACACGTAACATTACGTACCCGAAATGCCAAACGGATGGAAGCGCTGAACGCGCAACTGATGACCTTGTTAGCTGACCTTTCTGCCGGGAGCGGCATCCGCGTCGATACGTCCTATACTGAAGCGTTCTTTGCCAGTGAAAATGATCCTGACGCTTTTCAGCAAGTCAAACGTAGCGCCGAGGAACTTGGATATACGTTCGTTGAGAAATCGGAGCCGTTTAAATGGGGAGAAGATTTTGGCCTGTTTACCCAAAAGTATAAAGGGGCTATGTTTGGTATTGGCGCCGGAGAAAACTCCCCAGCGCTGCACAACGACGATTATGACTTCAACGACAGCCTGATCGAGCCAGCGGCACAGCTGTTTCTGGAATTGATTAAGACTAAGCACATGCCAGCGGCAACGTAATACCGATTCGCTAAAATCAAAAAAGATAATTATTTTCGAAGAGGGTGATAAATGGAGCGGTCGGGTATTCATAAGTAACAAACCCAAATTGTCACTTATGAAAACTCAAACAAAATACCTGCTGATTGGCGTGGCTGCATTAATGACTTTATGTTGTATGTACTTTTTATTGGGTCATTAAGATCTACCTGGCCATGAATATCTGGAACATTCAGGAATATGAAGGTGATGGAGTAAGTTGCCCCATTACGCCCGCGAAATTGCCGCTTTACAAGAAGATAGGTCTTTTCATTTTTCGATTCGGAATTTGTCCGCTCTGCGTAACAACGAGTATAGGGTATGGTCTGTACCGGCTGATACGTCCAAACGCGAAACAGGTCTAAAGAGGTATGCACATGGCTGCTGAAGTATCCGACAGCGAACTCCTCGATCAGCTACGCGCGGGTAGTAATCGGGGGTTTACCAGGCTCTATCGACGGTATTATCCGTCGATAGAGCATTTCGTCTTGCAAAATAACGGCGACCGGGATCAGGCAAACGATTTGTTTCAGGAAACATTGATCGTCCTCTTGGCAGCCATTCGAAACCCTGACTTTGCATTAACTTCATCGCTCAAAACGTATGTGTTTGCCATTAGTAGAAATCTGTGGCTGAAGCAGTTGAAAAAGTCGGGCCGCTGGACCAGTTTGGACGAAGTCGATGAAGTAAGCCACGTAATAATGCCCATAGAACCTGAACCAACACCAACGGCTTACGAGCGCGTGATGGTTCTATTCAACAAAATAACGGTTCGTTGTATGAGGTTGTTGGCCGCCATCTTTTTCGGCAAAAAACAGATCGACGATATCGTGCGGGATGATAACTATGCCAACATTCATTCTGCGCAGAATCAGAAATACAAATGTCTGCAGCAGGCCCGCAGGGCAGGAGGGAACCCCGCACGTTAGGTAGTTGACGGTGCAAATCGGTATAACCTAAAGCCAGCTTGCTGGTTTATGGATAAAGACCAACACAATCAGTATGTCTCAATCCAATCAATCGGTTACCGATGTTAATGCTGCCGTACGGAAGCAGCTCGTCAATTTGCTAACCAAGAGCCAGGCGCATCAGTCCTTTGAGAATGCAGTTAAAGACCTGCCTGCCGACCTTCGGGGCGTAAAACCGGATAAGTTACCCTACACCATCTGGCAACTGGTTGATCACATTCGTATCGTACAAAAGGATATTCTTGAGTTTTCGCGCGATCCTGACTACCAATCGCCACCCTGGCCAGCCGGTTACTGGACAAGTGAACTCGCCCCTGCTTCCGAAGCTGACTGGCAAACGGCGCTGGATCGGATTCGGCAGGATCGGGATGAGTTTGTTGCGCTGGTTAATGATCCAGAACAGGATTTATACGAACCCTTTGCGCATGGTAAGGGGCAAAACCTGCTTCGCGAAGCACTATTGATTGCCGATCATACAGCGTATCATGTTGGCGAAATCATTATCATCCGGCGGTTGCTCAATGCCTGGAAAAGCTGATAATTGCCGGTAGCAGGAATGATCAGAGGGAAGGCAAAGGCTGATTCTTTAAATTGTTTTCTATTTTGCAGCGGAAAACAACCGTATGCTCCTCCGTTGAAAACACTCTTTGCTTTTCTGGCCCTGATTCCCGCGCTGTCCATTGCGCAGACAACCCCAGCCGCTAGTTCGTACCCGTTTACACCCGCACAGGATTCGGCCTATGCGCGTGAGCAATATCAGAAGTCTGAATTTATGGTACCCATGCGCGATGGGACCAAACTATTCACGCAGGTATATGCCCCCAAAGACCAGTCGGTAAAACATCCGATTCTGATCCAGCGAACGCCGTACAGTTGCCAACCTTACGGAACAGATCGTTTCCGGCGACGTATTGGCCCTAATCCATTTATGCTGCGCGACAATTACATCGTTGTTTATCAGGATGTTCGGGGACGCTGGGCATCGGAGGGTACGTTTGCGGAGATGACTCCGCACATCGATGTAAAAAAAAGTAATGCCGATCACGATGAGGCTTCAGATACCTACGATACCATCAACTGGCTACTCAAAAACGTACCGAGTCATAACGGAAGTGTAGGGCAGTGGGGTATCAGCTATCCGGGATTTTTTGCCTCGGCAGGTGCCGTATCGGGCCATCCGGCGCTGAAAGCTTCGTCGCCACAAGCGCCCATGGCCGATTTATGGCACGACGATACGTTTCACAATGGCGCCTTTCAGATTGCGGCCAACTTTGGGTTCTACGCCTTTTTTCAGGAACATAAGCAGCCAACCAAGCAGAATCCGCCCCCGCTGTTCGAAATCAACGATCCCGATGGGTATCACTTTTACCTGAACATGGGCTCAACGGCGAACTCGGAAAGTCAATATTACAAAGGCCGGAACAAGTATTATCACGAAAGTTTCGATCACCCGGATTATGATGATCACTGGAAAAAACGGAATATTCTGCCGCACCTCAAGGGGATCAAACATGCCGTAATGGTTGTTGGCGGCTGGTACGATGAGCAGGACCTGTTCGGTACGTTTAATACCTATAAAGCCATCGAAAAGCAGAATCCGGGTATTCAGAACATCTTTGTTGTGGGACCCTGGATACACGGTGGCTGGGCGGGTTCATCCGGCCAAACCCTGGCTGATCTGGATTTTGGCTCGAAAACCTCACCCTATTATCAAGAAAACATCGAAGCGAAATTTTTCAGGCATTATCTCTTCAACGAAACTACCCCGTTGGCCCTACCTGAAGCTACCGTGTTCGAGACAGGCACCAACCGCTGGCGCTCGTTCGATACGTATCCGCCGAAAGGATTGCAGCAAAAGCAGCTGTATTTGCAGTCGAGTGGTAAACTTGGCTTTTCTGCATCAACGGCTGGAGCATCGTTCTCGGAGTTTCTGTCCGACCCGGCGCACCCCGTACCATTTGCCAGCAAAATTAACGATGGCTTCTCGGCTGAATATATGGTCGATGACCAGCGGTTCGCTTCGGCCCGCCCCGACGTACTGACGTTTCAGACGGAGCCACTTACCGACGACTTAACGCTGGCGGGACCTATTCTGGCGCAACTGACCGTATCGACTACGGGTACTGATGCCGACTGGATGGTGAAAGTCATTGATGTATACCCACCCGACGCGCCCCAGAAACCGCAGAAGCCCGACGTAGTGTACGGCAATTATCAGCAGATGATACGTAGTGAAATCATTCGGGGTCGGTATCGGAATAATGTCAGCAAACCGGAAGCGTTTAAGCCCAATCAGCCAACGCCGGTAGCAGTAGAGCTACAGGACGTACTGCACACCTTCAAAAAAGGCCATCGATTGATGGTTCAGGTGCAAAGTTCGTGCTTCCCGCTGGCCGACCGAAATCCGCAGAAGTTTGTGCCTGTTTTCAGCGCAAAAGAGTCGGATTATCAGAAAGCCACGCACCGCGTTTATCATGGCAGTCAGGGGACCAGCTTCCTGAAAATAGGCGTGCTGAATCCCTGAAAATTGCCCTGGCAATACGTGCCAAAACCGCTTCAATTTTAAAAATAGCTGTAGGTCAAGCCATGCGTTTTTTAATTGCACTCATATTCATTTTTCTATTCCAGGGATTTTCCCAGGCGCAGGCAATACAAAAGCCCAAACTCACCGTCACTCCGCTTAATGGCACCGTATATGTGCATACGTCCTATGGCATTTTCAACAAAACACCTTTCCCTTCCAATGGCTTGATTATTAAGACAAAAGATGGGGTTGTTCTGGTGGATACGGGCTGGGATACGAAAGAGGATACCGACAACACAAGGCAACTGCTTCAATGGGTGGCCCATAACCTGCATCAGCCTGTCCGGCTCTGCATCGTTACGCACGCCCACGACGACCGTGTGGGCGGCATCAGTGAACTCCGGAAAGCGGGTGTACGTGTAATCAGCACACCGTTAACCGCTCAGAAATCGGTGAAACAGGGATTTGAATCGCCTGAAGGCATTTTGCCCGCCGACACAACTTTTAGAGTAGGGCAGGAGCCGATACGTTGTTACTTTCCCGGCGAAGGCCATACCAACGATAACATCGTCGTCTGGCTACCTAATCAGCAGATTCTGTATGGGGGCTGCCTGGTAAAAAGCGTAGCGGCTTTTGGTATGGGTAACCTGGCCGATGCGAACCTCAACGAATGGGCTGGTTCGATTCGGAAGTTGATCACCCAATTCGGTAAGGCTAAAATTGTTGTACCCGGCCATCAGGACTGGAGCGACACAAAGGCACTGGAGCATACGCTGCAACTCCTTGCCAAACAGAAATGATTTAGTCATTGGTCATTCATTACGCTGTCATTGGGCATTGGTCAGTAGTCACTAGAACTGGCCGCCAATAAGTAATGACAACGTTGCGAACGACCAATGACCACCAATGACTTAACCCCTTTATTGTCATGCCCAGACTTCTTCTGATGGATCACGACGGCGGCATCGATGATCTGCTTTCGTTGCTGCTTATCCTGACCATGCAGGATGTCGAGTTGATTGGCGTTACCGTTACACCGGCGGATTGCTATATCGAACCCGCGCTCGAATCGTCCTATAAGTTGCTCCAGCTAACCGGAAAAGAGCAAATACCGCTTGGGAGAGGGGATTATTACGGCATCAACGCGTTTCCGGCCGAATGGCGGGCGCGCCCGGAGATTATGAATGTCTTACCCATGTTGATTAATCTGCCGAAATCACCTGACCCATACACGTACCCGAGTGCGCCTGAGCTGCTCATCGACAAACTGTCATCCGCTACGGATAAAGTAACGGTTCTGCTGACTGGCCCCTGTTCGAATCTGGTGCTGGCGCTGGACAAAGCTCCACATTTAAAAGACAAAATCGCCGAAATCGTCTGGATGGCGGGCGCGTTCCGGACAAGTGGAAATGTGCAGATGTACCAGCACGACGGTTCGGCTGAATGGAATGTATTCTGGGACCCAATAAGCTCCCGCAGGCTGGTTGAGTATGGCTTGCCGTTAACGCTCATCCCACTCGACGTAACGAATCATGTGCCCGTAACGAAAACATTTCTGGCAACACTGGCTTCACAGATGGAACACAGACTATCGAACCTCGCCGGTCAGCTGTGGGCGCTGACGCTCGACACCATTCCCAGTTATCACTACACCTATTTCATGTGGGATATTCTGGCGACGAGCTATCTGGCCATCCCTGAGCAGTTTACTATCGAAACCGTCAACGCTATTGTCAGTACGCGCCCGCCCAATGCCGGACAAACGTATCTGGATGATCAGGGCTACGAACTAAAAATAGCCACTGACGTCAATACGACTTATTTTTACGAATACCTGCTGACCCAGTTTAAACAGTAAGACAGATTGGTCATTGGTAGTTAGTCATTGGGCATTGGTCAGTAGTCATTAGAACTGGTAGCCAACCACCAATGCCAAATGGCCAGTGACAGCGAAGCGTAATGACCAATGACTATGATCAATAAACCCGTTCTCCGCCAATCCAGGTCTGGCGAACTTTTGTATCGCGGAGCTGCTCGTTCGGAACCAGCATAATGTCGCGATCAAGCACCACAAAATCAGCCTGTTTGCCGGGGGCAATAGACCCCCGTAGGTTATCTTCAAAACAGGCGTAGGCTGCCCAGCGCGTCATAGCCAGCAGTGCTGATTTGCGGTCAACAGCGTTTTCCATCTGGTAGCCGCCTGCCGGATAGTTTTTAGCATCCTGCCGGGCAACAGCGGCATGAAAACCAAACAGCGGGTTGACGGCCTCAACCGGGAAGTCGCTGCCAAACGCAATCAGGTTGTTTTGCTTCATCAAATCCTTAAACGCATACGCCCCTTTGACACGAACAGGCCCCAGCCGGTCACCAGCCCAGTACATATCCGACGTAGCGTGCGTGGGCTGGACAGACGGAATGACCGAATAACGTCCAAATTCCCAGACATCTTCGGGCGAAACAACCTGTGCATGTTCAATACGCCACCGTCGGTCATTCCTGCCTTTCAGGAGTTTGCCGTAAAAACTGAGCATGAGGTGGTTAGCCGAATCACCGATGCAGTGCGTATTAGCCTGAAACTTTGAGCTATACAGCAGTTTAGTTACGCGCTCCAATTCAGCAGGACTAAGCAGTAGAAACCCGCCTGTTTCGGGCCGGTCGGCATAGGGTTTACGCAGGCAGGCTCCACGCGAACCGAGTGCGCCATCGGCATAGAGTTTAAACGAACGTACCGTCAGCCGTTCGGTTTGGAACGGACCTCGTTTCAGGAAATAATTCAGATTGGGTTCGCCGAGGCTAATCATGGCGTAATCCCGGATTTTGAGTTTGCCGGTTCGATGCAGACTATCGATCAAATTAATTTCGTCGGGGCTTATACCAGCGTCAGAAACGGTCGTCAGACCTAGCGCCACACAGGCTTTCTGCGCATTCAGCAGCATCCGGGTTTTGTCGGCATTGTCGGGTTGTGGAATCACGCGTTTGATAAGCAACATGGCATTATCCACCAATACGCCGGTTGGCTGATCATTTTCCAGCACGACCTCGCCCCCGGCAGTTTCGATCCTGCCGTTATGCTCGCCAGCCGGAGCGCCTTGGAGTTAACCAGCAGCGCATGACCATCCACCCGCATCAAAACTACGGGTACATCCGGGAACGCGGCATCCAATTTCTCTTTCGTTGGAAATACTTTCTCGGCCCAATCGTTCTGATCCCAGCCTCTACCCGTAAGCCACATCACTTTCGGGTGCGCCTGATAAAACGTTTTCAATCGCTCAATGACCTCATCGTACGACGTAGCACCCACCAGATCAGCCTGATCGAGCACCTGCCCCAGTCCCAGAAAATGGGAGTGCGGATCATAAAAACCAGGATAGACGGGTTGGCCGCCCATATCCGTTGTGGTTGCAGCTTCATATTGGTCGGCCAGGGCTTTGGCAGAACCTATAGCCAGAAATTTTCCATCTTTAATAGCAAAGGCATCGGCGGTAGAAAAACTTGAATCGGCCGTATAAATTCGGGCATTAGTGACTAGTAAATCGGCCTTTTTTTTGAAAGAACAGCCCCACAGCAGGGTTAATAGAGTAGAAAATAGCAGTACTGACTGTTTCATACCAGTTGACAGGAAAGGTTGCAAGATAAGCGAAAGCAGAATAAGCTGACGGGACAATGATAGATTCTTGTAATTTTGCTCTAATCGTCTTTGTTACTACCAATTCAATGAAGCTCAGCAGTTGGATTTTACTCTCTTTTTTGCCGTTATCGGTACTCGCTCAACAACCTAAAAATGCTATACAACGCGCTCAGCAACGTACCTTCACCATGGCTACGTTGCCGCAACCCGGCGAACTGCTAACGCTCCAACAGGCGATTAGTCAGGCCGTCGAAAAAAATTACCAGGTTCATATTAACCGGTCGCTGGAAGAGATTGCTAGAAACAATTACACAAAGGGGAATGCGGGCTATTTGCCATCACTCACTTTTAATGCGAACTCCAACGGTGGCCTGCAAAATTTCCGGCAGACCTTTATCGATAACATCCGGCCTCCGCAGGAAGCCAGAGGAATCTTCAACCGGACATCCAACCTGGGTGTCAACGTCAACTACACGATTTTCAACGGATACGCCCGGCGGTCGCTCTATGCGCAGCTTAAGCAATTGCTTCAGATAAGTACAGTAAACACCCGCGCCAATGTCGAAGCAACCGTGGCGAGCGTAGCAACGAGCTATTATGATGTGGTTCGCCAGCTGCAACGCCTGATCGCGTTTAGTCAGGCGCTTGATATTTCGCGGGAACGGCTCGAACTGGCCCGGGCCAATTACGATGTTGGTACTCGCTCGAAAGTCGATTTCCTAAGTGCTCAGGTCGATTACAATACCGACAGTGCGGCTCTGCTCTCGCAGGAACAGGCGCTACGTAACGCCAAAATTATCCTGAACACCTTATTGATCAGGGAGCCACAAACCGAGTTTTCGCTTCGTGATTCGATCATTGCCCGCCCTGATCTGCAACTGGCACCGCTTCAGCAGTCGCTGACGCAGAACAATCCGCAGCTTGCTGCCGCTGTGCTTAACCGTACTGTGGTCGATCTGAATTTACAGCTCGCTAACGCGCAGCAATTACCGCTCGTTACGGCGCAGACAGGCTACAACTATCAGTTTCAGGACAACCAGGGAGGATTTGGGGTAGCTACTGGCCGAACTAGTGCGTTAACCTACAATATCGTTGCTGCAATCCCGATTTTTAACGGGTACAATCTGAAACGCCAGATTCAGAACGCACGGGTCAATAACATTATCGCGCAGGATCAGGAGCTAAACCAGCGCCTGCAACTCCAGTCGGCGCTTAGCCAGACGTATCAGGCTTATCAGAACAACCTGCAGCTATTAAATCTGGAGGTGCTAAACAATCAGCTGGCCAATCAGAACGTAGAGATTGCCTATGATCGGTATCGCATTGGTAACTCAACCTTTGTGGAGTTTCGGGATGTGCAACGTAACGCCATTAACGCCCAAACCCGACTGATTGAGGCCGAATACAATGCAAAAGCCGCCGAAATCGAACTGCTACGTCTCAGCAGTACCATCACGCAGGAATTGGGTTTATAGCCGGATTAAATAAAGAAGCGCCTGCTACCGATCACATTAACTAACGTAATCGGTAGCAGGCGCTTCCTGTTTCCGTAAAATAACAGCCCAAACGCAGCCGTTCAGGATATTTTTTTAGGATCGATCACTACGTGTCGGATGCGTTGGCGTTTCCAGGTGTAGGTAATGTGAATGAGGCCGTCGGTAGTCTGGATCACGGCGGGATACGAATATTCGCCCGGTTCATTTTCCAATACAGCCAGTGTTTTCCAGGTTTTTCCATCGCTGGAAATAGCTACGTCGAGCGGGGTGCGGGGGCCACTCTTACCCGCTACGGGCGATGTGGGGTTATACACCAGCACTTGTCGGCCATCTTTCAGGGTTACGGCATCCGTACCGGAATTTGGATTTGGCAGTGAGGTTTTCTGTAAAGGTGACCAGGTTTTTCCGCTATCCTTCGACCAGGTTTCCAGAATAAAACCCGCTTTCTGAGCCCGGCAAAGCGCCTGCAATTGCCCATTTGGGTGAAACAGAATACTTGGCTGGATGGCGCCATCTTCAACACCTTCATTGATGGGTGGTGTTTTTTGCCAGGTTTTGCCCCAGTCGCTGGTTTGTTCGAAATGAACGCGCCAGTTATGGTCTTCTGAACTGGTTGGACACAGCAGCACACCCGACGACAACAAGACCGGCTTATTTTTTATCGGTCCCAGAATTCCTTCCGGCAGTCGTTCCGCTGCCGACCACGTTTTGCCATTGTCTTTCGACCGCTTCAGCATCCCCCACCAGGTTGAGGGACTAGGCCCGATTTTATAGAACAACAGCAACTCGCCACCGGGAACCTGAAACAACACGGGATTCCAGCAGGGGAGCCGTTTCCCATCGGGCTGTACGCCTGTAGCTACTTCAACGGGGGAGTCCAGCCGGTTTTTGTCTTGCTGCTCACCCAGATACCGACATCGGGATGGCGTTCGTGTGTGCCGCCAAACCAGGAGGCCACCAGCCCGTAGGGCGTTTCGGCCAGGGTAGACGCATGGCATTCCGGGAAGGGCGCCTGTTCATAAATCAACTCCCGCTGCACAACCGCAGGGTTGCCTGGCTGCGCAATCAGGCGATACGTAATGAGAAATAAGGAAACGGTTAATGAGAGGGCTTTTTTCATGCTATGGCAAATGGGTTGAACGAGTTCTGCTGGTACTGAGGTAGAGACCGCCAGTACGCTCTGTATTGATTTAAGCGCGATAATAGGCATTTATACGCTTTCGCGCTTTACAATTGACGGCGATTGGGCAGGGCGTTTTCCAGATCTTCGCGGTAGTTGCGTCCAACCGGAATTTGGTGAGCGTTCATTATCAGTCGGTTGTGTTCGATACGGGTAATGCGGGCTACAGCTACGATAAACGATTTATGCACACGTACAAACCGGCTCTGTGGAAAAATATCGTGCATGGCTTTGATGGAGCCTTTGATAACGATTTTGCTGGTTGTTGTATAAATAATAGCGTAATCTTTCAGTCCCTGAATATGGGTTACGTCGTCGAAGTTCAATTTAATACGCTGAACGCCACTCTTGACAAATATCGACTCGGGTGCTGTTTCGGATGCGTTTTTCTCAAGGTTGACGTTTTGATCTTTCAGCGCCAAAAAGTCGCGGATTTTTTCAATAGCCTGCAAAAATCGGGGATAGGCAATGGGTTTGAGCAAAAAGTCGATTACGCCGAGTTCAAAACCTTCGAAGGCATAGTTGCGGTAAGCGGTTGTGAAAACGGTAATCGGTGGACGTGTGCGAGTGGTTTCGGAAATCTGATTCAGGAAGGTAAGGCCATTCATGCCGGGCATTTCAATGTCCAGAAACAACACATCGGCTTCGTGGCTTTCCAGATACAGAAGGGCTTCCTGAGCATTGCCAAACGGACGTACCGATTCAACAAAATCGAGCCGGGCCAGATAGCTTTCCAGTACTTCCCGCGCCAGAGATTCGTCGTCGATAACCAGGCATTTCAGCATGAGCGTAATCGCGTTTTAAACAGAGAGTTGTCATCGGCATGGAAGAAAGGAATCAGACCTATTGCCAAAAACAGGTGGCGAAAAAGAGTTTCCATGGTTCGCTCATTTTCAAGGTTCGGAAGCTATGACTCAGCAAATGAGATGTGCAAGGCCGCTTTATACGTATTCAGCCGGTCTTCTGTCTGAAGCGTATAGCGGCCGGGGTACAACAATTCCAGCCGTTTTCGCAGGTTCGTCAGGCCAATGCCGCCTTTCGCATTTTTCGGAAGCGTTGTCGGCTTATTGTTTTCAATGGTTATGTCTACGGCAGTCGGCTTCAGGGTTAGTGTTCCGTGCAGCCAGGATTTTTCGGCCTGTTTGCCAATGCCATGCTTAAACGCATTTTCGACTAACGGCAGGAGCAGAAGCGGGGCTATCTCCTGACCATTTGGGCTTCCCTGGATGTGTAAAGCAATGTCTGAATAATCGCCACAACGCAACTTTTCCAGTTCAATATAATTCTGCAGGTAATTAATTTCCCGTTCGAGAGGCACCCGCGTATCGTTGCTGTCATAGAGCATGTATTCCATCATTTCCGACAGTTTTAACACCATATCGGGCGCCAAATCCGATTTCTTCAGCGTTAAGGCGTAGAGGTTATTGAGAATGTTGAACAAAAAATGTGGGTTTACCTGAGACCGTAGAAAATTCACTTCGGCCTGTAGCTTTTCTACCGCTATTTTTTGCAGCAACCGCTGCTGTTCATACCAGTCGATACTTAGTTTCAGCGGCACCATCAGGCCTAGGTACCATAACGTACTGAAAAAGTTGTAAGACAGCGTTTCAAGCCAGTTTCGGCTTTGGGTAGGCGCGATGATGAAGCCATAAATGAGGTAATCGTAAAAGGCTTGTATGAGCAAATAGCCCACAATGGACAGAAGTACCAGCGAGACGTACCGGAGATACCGCCCGGTCAGCAAATAACGTGGAAGCAAATAATGCAGATTGAGGTAGGCGATTCCGATTAGAAGAGCTACGCGGATGACGACGCAGGCCACAAAATAGGGCAGCCCTGCCTTATAAATCAGGTAGCGTTTCTCGTACAGAAAAAAGCCGGTAATCAGCACCCAATAAGCAGTATGGACCAACGCGTATTTGACCGGGATAGTCCGGTTCGAGAGCGGAATTTTTATCTGTCTGTCCAGAAAGTCCATATCAAAACCAGTTGTAACCCAGTGTAAATGAACAAAAAAGACAATCGCCATGAAAATTATATCGACCAACGACCGAAAAAGTAGAGCAAGGAAATTGCCGCTGAAAATTCGTCTATTTTTTCAGCTGTTGGTCTATTATTTTTTGCGATAATGAACGTCTGTCGTTGTTTTGGTAGCGCATTGGCCAACGTGCTGATAGTCAGCCAATTTATCGTACACCTTTTTACCCGCTTACATTATGAAAAATCAATGGGTTTTTCTGCTCATGGTCGCAATGCTGACCGTTACGTTGCATACGTTTGGTCAGAACAAAAAAGTAGGCGGCCCCTGCGAGGGCTGCGAAGCGATTTACGAGAGTCCAGCGCCTTTTGATAAGCTGGAAACGGTTGTTAAACTACCCGACGCTACGTGGGACGGCAAGAAGCCGCTGGGTATTAATGGGGTTGTATATAAAGCTGACAGAAAAACACCGGCGCCGGGCGTCGTTATCTACATCTATCATACCGATGAGACCGGCCATTATACAGCCAAAGCGGATGCCAAAGGGTGGGAAAAACGGCATGGCTCCATTCGTGGATGGATGCGTACCAACGAAAAAGGTGAATACAAGTTTGTTACGTTACGTCCGGCATCTTACCCCGGTCGCACGGATCCAGCGCACATACACGTAACCGTAAAAGAGCCTGGCCTTCCTGAATATTACATTGACGAATACCTGTTTGACGATGATCCGCTCCTGACCGCCGACAAACGGCAAAAGCTCGAAAACCGGGGCGGAAGCGGGATTCTAAAGCTTATCGACGCCGGGAATATGTATAAAGCCGAGCGACATATTTACCTCGGTCAAAACATTCCGAATTACCCTGCAAATCAGTAATATTTATTTTGGTCAATGGACCAGCGAAGCCATGCAAATAATTGAGATTGACTAAACTGTTGACAATAAGCTTAATATGAGCGTTTTTGTCATTCCGACGAAGGAGGAATCTCAATTCTCCCAGTTCAATTACTAAGGGCACGTTGAGATTCTTCCTTCGTCGGAATGACAAAAAACGCTTTTCAAGGACAGTTTAAAACAGGCATATTTTTCAAATTTTTCTCATTCAGGCGTACAATTCGTTGCAAGGCTAGTTAGGTGGCTGTGAGTCGCTGATAGACGGGGATGCTGTGAAAGGCACCTAATTTTAAATAATAACCGATCGGTCAAGCGAACCAAAAGCCAAGTGACTTTGCGTCGTCTGGCTTTCTTTTTTTGCGGTTCTGGCTTTCGGTTAATTCAATTTTAATCTTTTAGGAAGCTTTGTGCAACGTTTCTCTCTGCCCGGCGTCATTAGCGTATCGTAACAACCACTACACCAAACTCCACTAGTACGGTCGTTAATCGGCACATCCTATGAAATCTTTTCTACTTTCCCTGCTCGCGTTCGCGCTGAGCACAGGCTTCGTATTGGCTCAGCAAGCTAAAATCTCGGGCTTACTGCTCGATTCCACGGCCAGCAAACCCGTTGAATTTGCGACAGTAGCGCTGATGAAAGAAGGCAAGTTGATTCAGGGAGTTACGGCCGATGCTAAAGGTTTTTTTCTCTTCTCTAAAGTTAATAATAGCCCCTATTCCATCCAGGTTTCGTTTGTCGGCTACACACCGAAAACGGTTTCGAACGTAACAGTAGCCAATGGGCAGGATGTAGAGGTTGGTATTATCAAACTGGCCCAGTCTGTGCAGAAACTGGCTGAGGTAACCGTAACGGAGCAAAAAGCGTTGTTTGAGGAGAAGTCGGATCGGATGGTGTACAATGCCGAAAAAGATATCAGTATAAAAGGCGGAGATGCCACCGACGTACTGAAGAAGATTCCGTCGATAGCCGTTGATATTGAAGGGAATGTACAGCTTCGCGGGAGCTCAAATATCAAGGTGTTGATCAATAACAAACCGTCCAGCATTGTGGCCCGCAGCATTTCGGACGCCCTCAAACAGATTCCGGCGGATATCATCAAGCAGGTGGAAGTCATTACGTCACCATCGGCAAAATACGACGCCGAAGGCACCGCCGGCATCATCAATATCATCACCAAGAAAAATTCGTTACAAGGCACCAATGGCTCCATCAGCCCCAATTTTGGCCAATGGAATAACTGGCAGAACGCTACGCTGAACCACCGGATGAAAAGCGTTTCTATATCGACGAATGCCGGTTACAGCGATTGGAAAAATAAACGGTTTATTCAGTTGTTACGGTCATTTACGGCTGGCGATACGGTCACCAACCAGAACCAGACCCAATGGGTAACGGGTAACGGTAAAAACTTCTACGGCACCCTGAACGTCGATTGGGACGTCGATTCACTGAACCGGATTGGAGCTGGCTTAAACTATTACAACGGCATCAATACCAACGGTTTCGATATCAATTTTGAAGAAAGTAGCCGGGGCATTATTAGCCAGTATTTTCGTCGCGACATGAGCCGTACCTACGACTGGGCCGGAGCTACCATCAATCTGGATTATACCCGCTTGTTTAAAAAGCCCAAAAAAGAACTGACGTTTCTGATGCTCTACTCGTTTGAAGGCGAAGACAGCGACTACTGGGCCAACCTGTTGAATCGGGACAATGCCATTTATTACCGCGAGAAAAGTTACAACATCAGCAACAACAAAGAAGGAACCCTTCAACTCGATTTCACCAACCCGCTGGATAGTGTCAGTACCCTGGAGATGGGCACCAAAACGATCTTCCGGCAGATACTAAGCGACTATCGTATAGCCAGTGCCGTTGACGGCTCAACCGACTTTAAAGACATGCCTTCGCTGGCGAACGTATTCGACTACGCCCAGCAAGTGGCCTCGGCCTATGCGGTTTATAACCGCACCTCAAAGAAAAAATGGGGATACAATCTGGGGATGCGCTATGAGCACACATTTATTCAGGCCAATTTCCTGAACGGAACCGCGCCTTTTTCGAACAACTACGGCAACTTTATTCCGAGCGTCAGCCTGTCGCGCAGTTTGCCCAAAGAGCAGAAAATCCGGCTGAATTATTCGCAGCGGATCCAGCGGCCTCAGTTTTACTACCTGAATCCGTACGTCAACCAGTCGGATTCGAAAAATCTGTACGGTGGTAATCCATATCTGAAACCGGAGTTAACCCATTCTGTCGAAGCAAACTACAGCGTTTCGATCAAGCAGACGAGCCTGAATGCATCGTTCTTTCTGCGCCAGACAAACAATGCCATCGAAAGCATCAATACGGTCGACGAGGAAGGGGTTCTGAAGCAGATTTTTCAGAACGTAGCGCAGAATTCGGCCTATGGCGTGAACCTGAGCGCCAATACGAAACTGACGAAACAATGGTCGATAAACGGGTCGCTCAACGTGTTTTACAACGTACTGGAAAGCGCAGAGCTTAAAACCCGGAATGCCGACTGGATGTACCGGATCAACCTGAATTCGAGTATTGATTTTGGGAAGGGCTATAAAGCACAACTCTTCGGTTTTTACAATTCTGCCCGTGTAGGGCTGCAGGGTACGTATGGGGGCTTCGGGTTCTACAACGTAGTGCTGCAAAAGGAAATTCTGAAGAAAAAAGGCACCATTGGCTTTGGCTACGACAATCCGTTCAGCGAGACCATTGGCTGGCGTAATGATTTTGTCGGCCCCAATTTCGTGCAGACGCAGGAGGTAGCCATGTATCGCCGGGGCTGGCGGCTGAATCTGAAGTACGAGTTCGGTAAAATGGGCGGTAACCAGCGCCAGAAAAAACGGATCAGCAACGACGATAAAAAGTCGGGTGAAGGAAGCAATTAAAACGATTTTATTGGCTTAGTACGTCAATGATATAGCTGATTGGCCATTGGCACCCCCGGCCCCCTGAAGGAGGAGAAGTCCAACGTGGATTTTCTCTTCTTCAGGGGGCCGGGAGTATTACGTAACAGCACGATCTATACCGTGCTAGACACGACAATTTACGCCTGGAGAGACAGGTACGTAACAGGTGTTCTACCACCCTTATTTCGCATTTCATCCACCGCTTTTTCCGGTTGATCGCATCGACCGTAGCGAAGCGGTTATTGATGTGCCAACTTTGAATCGTCAAACAAACGACACCTATCCACACCCCTGAGTTTTTTAAAAATTAAGTCTATCCATACCCATAAACAACAACACAATGAACCGCTTAAACTCTTTACTACTTGCCGCTACGGCCACCTTAATGCTGACGACCTCATCCTGTAAAAAAGATAGTGAAACCGTGCAGCCGGGCGGCAGCGAACCAGCTTTCGTTGGCAAAGCAATGATGATGACTTCGTTTCAGGTCAACCCGGCCATCGATCTCGACGCTGACGGAAAACTGGACACCGACCTGACCATTTTTCTGCGCGATTGCGACAAAGACAACACCATTACGTTTGAGAAAAACGGCGTCATGTCGGGCAGCAACGGACAACTATCCTGTTCATCCGATGAAGCCGATCCGTCGGCTGCTAAACCGAGCCACTGGACTTACAACGAGTCGACGAAAACCATCCGGATTGTGAAAGACAACGACCCTACAGACGTATCGGAATGGAAAGTTGTGGACGCTTCGGCTAGCGGTCTGAAAGTAGAAGTATCGGTTAACGAGCCAACCCGGTCTTACAAAACCATCATGGTCTGGAAGCCAGTCTAAAACACGAGTAAGTCAATCATTGCGACTATATCTACACCCTCCTTTTTTCAATCAATCACCTTTCATCTACACCTGGGGCAGCTGTGTGAACGCTCTGACAATCAGCGCAGCTCCCCGAAACGTTTAATCAGATATGAAAACATTAGTTATTGGCGGTACCGGTACCGTAGGCAGCCTTGTTGTGCAGGAATTGTTACGTCGGAATCAGGAAGTTCGTGTGTTGGTCACCTCGTCTGAGAAAGCTTACCAACTGCCTGCTGGTGTCGAATTTCGCATCGGCAACCTCGATGAGCCCGCTACGTTGCCCAAAGCATTCGACGGTATTGATCGTGTGTTTTTGCTGAATCGCCAGAGCCTTACCGAAGTTGCTCAGGGCATGTATGCCGTATTTGCTGCCCAACGGGCCGGTGTAAGCAAAATCGTTTACCAGAGCATTCATAATGTTCGGCAGGGGGGCATATTCCGCATTTCCGCCCGAAAGTTTCGATTGAAAATGCCATTGTACGGACCGGAATGAACTACACGTTTATCTGCGCCAATAATTTTTACCAAAACGACCTTTGGTTTGCCCAGGCTATTGTTAATCAGGGGCTATATACACAACCCATTGGGCACATCGGCCTGAGCCGGGTTGATGTTCGGGATATTGCCGAAGCGAGCGTTACGGCCCTGTTATCAGACGAGTGGAATGGCCAGTCGATTTCGCTTTCGGGTCCCGATGTCCTGAATGGTGAGGAAACGGCCCGAATTCTGAGTGAGCAGTTTGGGTATTCGGTCAGATACGCGGGAAATGACCTGGAATCCTGGTCGGCTCAGGCCAGACAATGGCTACCGGGCTGGATGGTCGACGACTGGGTGGAGATGTATCAATTCTTTCAACGTCAGGGCTTTAAAGCATCGGCGGAAGATATCGCTCTATTGTCGAAAGTACTGGGAAGGGCACCCCGCAGCTATGCCGATTACCTGAAGGATTATGCGCACGTATTCCAGCCAAAGCTTGAGTTCGCCTAACCGATTTTCATTTATCTACACCATGAAATCTCTTAAAAAATATTCGGCGTTGGCATTGGCAGGCGCTGGCTTCTGGCTGATGGCCGCTAAGACGGGTGACGTCATGACCGAACTGGGCATCGAAACGCCCAAGCTTCAGTACGACGTACTATCGAATCTGAAAGAAGAAAAATGGTTTTTCTTCAATGCGACGGGTTCGATGCGGCAAATGGCCCGCCGTATTCCGGAAGAGTCGCGGGCGGTAACCGTTCGGGCACTGGGTAAAGTCGTTCGGACTTACGTTGAATCGTCGGTTTTTAAAGACGCCTGGCTTCAGGATTTGCGAACAATTTACCCGTATGATGAGCGGTATACGGCCGAAGGTATCGCCAAAAAACAGCAGCAGGACAATGCCGAAAGAGCGGCTATGAAAAGCCAGCTAGGCGCGCAAATGGCGGCCATGGATCAGGGATTCGCGCAGATGGACCCGGCTATGCTCAAAATGGCGGCTCAGTCGCAACTGGTGCGGGAGGAACGGGAGCTTGCTTCGCTAAGTGGGGCCGAACGTACGACTCAGGCGCAGCACGTAGCCAATCTGAAAAAGATGATGAGCCTGCCACCGGCAGAATTTAAGAAGCAGTACCTGGCTTCGCTCAAGCAGCAGATGCTGACTAATGTCAATCAGGAAAATACCAACGATGACCTTGACAAGGATCGCATGGCCGAGGAGCGCCAGAAAAAAGCCGAATTCGATGCGCACGCTAATTTCCGGCCTCTCCTGAAAAAGCGCCTACAGGACTTCATTACGTTGAGCGAGTCTGTCGATTTTGAGGCCCGGCTGGTGCCAATGGGTCGTAAACAGGCCTTCGCCAATCCGGTATATGAGCGCAAGCCCAGCGAATGGAAATTTCTCTACCGAATGGGTAAAGGACCTGTAATGGAAGCCCGCTCATTTGCCAGACAATGGCTGGCCGAACTTCGCTGATCTGTTGGTAACACTAAGAGAAAGAAGGCATTGCTATCTTTTTAAATTGGTCTGAATTAGCCAACAACTCGTTCCTTTTTTGGTTATCTGTGTAGCTGAGGCTGCCTGTTGACACTGTAGCACGGTTCAACAGGCAGCCTCAGCCATTACTCAACGACGACGCTTATGGAAAATGTAATGGCACGGTTCTACAGAAACCTATTCGCCGACTCGATACCGATGAAGACGAAAACAGCCAGTGGAACGAAGACAGATGCAAGTAAAAAGAGCTTTTTTGCCAACGCCTGGATCGTACTGCGCGATGCGTTCAATGGCTTTACTGACGATCGCTGTCTGAAACTGAGCGCTGCGCTAGCTTATTATACTATTTTTCCCTGGCCCCCCTGCTGGTACTGGTTATCTCTGTGACCAGTATATTTTTTGGCGAAGAAGCGATACGTGGCCAGATATTTGGGCAGATCAACGGCCTGGTGGGCAACGAAGCCGCCAAGCAAATTCAGGATATGATCAAAAGCGTAGGGCTGTCGGGCAAAACCAATACAGCTTTAGTGATTGGCATTATTACGTTATTAATCGGTGCTACCAGTATTTTCGTTGAAATTCAGGATTCTGTAAACCTCATCTGGCGGGTTAAGGCTAAGCCGAAACGCGGTTGGCTCAAATTGCTTAAAGACCGGCTGCTGTCGTCTTCGTTAATTGTAAGTCTGGGTTTTTTGCTGCTGGTATCGCTGATTGTCAATGGCGTTGTACTGGCGCTAAGTGATCAACTATCGCGCTTTTTACCTGGCCTTGGCGTTTACGTTGTTAGTGGAATAAATTTTCTCATTAGTACCGCCGTTGTTACCATTCTGTTTGGTGTCATCTTCAAGGTACTGCCCGACGCCAAAATCGATTGGAAAGACGTACGGGGAGGAGCCATTTTTACGGCGCTGCTCTTTATGCTTGGTCGTTATTTGATTGGTTTGTACATCGAAACGACTAGCACCAGTTCAACGTACGGGGCCGCTGGCTCACTAATTGTGATCCTGACCTGGATTTACTATACGGCTGCCATCCTGTATTTCGGCGCGGAGTTTACACTGGCCTATGCCAATCATTTCGGGGTTAAAATCGAACCTGCCGACTATGCGGTATACGTAGAGCAAACCGAACGCGAGCGCGACGTAGCGACCATACCCACTGAAAAGAAGGTAGAGGAAGCCAAAAAGTAAAGCAGTTTCCTGCTGGTTTGTGGTTAGTCAGGTTCTTATCGAATCAAACGGATTCGTGTCCGTTCTGGTCTGTATCTGTGTAAAAGGGAAGTATGCCCTGATCCCACCAGAACTGACGCAGGCTCTGACAAAAATCCAGCCAACGATTCATATTAATGGGTTTAACTACGTAGTAGCTAGCATGAAAATGATAAGCCTGCTGAATATCCGTCAGATTAATTGATGAACTCATTACGATAGTCGGTATCTGTTGATAATCAGCTAGTAATGTCTGAATATCTTTAAGGAGGCCCAACCCATCCTCTTTTGTCGGCAGATATAAATCCTGTAAAATCAGCTTGGGGAGCCCCGCCGGATTGAGAATACCTTCCTGTATAAACGCTATGGTATCCTGGCGGGAGCTGGTTCGATAAACTCTAATATCTGGAAACGCTTTCGTTAAGGCAAAACGGAGCAGCGCCCAGACGTCTTCGTGATCTTCAACGACCAGCAGGATAGCTTGCTGGAAATTGCGTTGCCGAATAGGTGAATACCGAGTATCCTCTAACTGAGAAGCATCGAAGGAATATGTTGCCACGAACTCTTTTAATTAGTAAACGTACAACAACCGGTTGTGACGGGTCCGTAGCAGTTGAAATCCCACTTTGAGCAACTCAACGAATACGCTAATCACCAGATTAGTTGACTTGCGTATTTAGTTAACTACTTGATCAGCTAATGGTTATTCTGTACTTGCAGATGTGATAAAATGGCTTTGGTTTGCTGGAGAGGGCATATATCGTATCGATCCAATAAGCCGGAGGCAGAAGCTCACCAATTGGTAAGTAAAAGCTAATTTGTTGCCGCCCATTCTGACGGCCTGTTCACCCGAATGGGGGCGATTGGTTTTCTGATAACAAAGGGGAAAAACGGCAGTGAAATAGCGCAGGCAATTGCCGGGACGTAACCTATTGGCGTAAACACACCGGTTGGAGCGCTAACAGCCACGATAATCAGGGCTGTAAGAAATGCCTTGCGCTGGCTGCCCGAAACGCCCCGAAACCAGTCGCTAATTTCATTGAGCATGCGGATACTCAGTGTCAGTAACACCATACCCATCAGAATCAGTGAATAAAAGCGGTAGTCGTAGACAAACGTACCGGTCATTGCCCGTTCGATGGCCCGATAACTAATCTCAAACAGGTGACCGCCCCCCATAAACGTAGCGATGGACGTAGCGCCGAATACCACAAAATAGGCGGGAATTTTTCGGACACGTACCGTCGCCCGACGAACCAGACGGGCTGTATTGACGAGGGTAAATACAACACACAACGTCAGAACAATTTGATCGATATGATTCAGGTAGTACGTTAGCATGAGGAAGGTTTGCCTGTCCGATGGTCATTGGCTGGCCATCGGACAGAGCGTAAATGGTAAGATGAAGAACGGCTGAGATGGTGTGGATTGGTATAAACGATACAATAATAGCCGATCGTCCTGCCGACTTTCAAGCTAGTGCCGCATCAACTGGTATAAAATGACGATCAAGTGTGAAAATTCAGGGTTGATCTGTACCTATTGGTTTTTGTTAATTCTCGTTCGGTCAGTACGTTTGCGTCTCTTTCTATTACGCACACAGGTATGCACATCGCGGTTATTGGCGCCACGGGCCTGATTGGTAAGCCGGTTACACAGCAGCTAATCAATGCCGGTTTTAGGGTCACGATTCTGGCTCGTCATCCCCAACAGGCCAGGGCATTGTTTCCGGCAGCCCGCATTGTGCAGGCCGACTTACAGAAACCTGACAGTATTCGGGCAGGCTTACAGGGTCAGGAGGCACTCTACCTGAATCTGTCGGTCAGGCAGGATGAAAAACCGACTGATTTTCACACGGAAACTGACGGCATGAACACCATCATTACTGCCGCTCAGCAGGCAGGCATCCAGCGGATTGGCTATTTGTCGTCGCTGGTGATGCATTATCAGGGCATGAATGGGTTTCATTGGTGGGTGTTCGACGTCAAACACAAAGCGGTACAACTTCTGAAGGAATCGGGCATACCGACAACGATCTTCTACCCGTCAACCTTCGTGGAGAGCTTTTCAATGCAACTGCAAGGCCCTTTTCTGGCGCTGGGAGGCTCCTCAGCGGTAAAGCTCTGGTTCATTGCCGGCCAGGATTATGGCCGACAGGTAGCGCGTGCCTTTCAGCTACCCGGCAATCAGAGTCGTGATTACGTCGTTCAGGGGCCTGCGGCTTATACCTACGATGAAGCCGCCCGGTTGTTTATCAAAAATTACCCAAAGAAGCTCTGGATCATGAAAGCGCCGTTGGGTATGTTAAAATTTATGGGTCGGTTCGTGCCAAAAATGAACTACGGTGCCAACATCCTGGAAGCCCTGAACAATTATCCTGAACATTTCGACGCTGCCCAAACCTGGCTCGATTTAGGTGAGCCAGTTACAACCATTACTGATTACGCCCGGCAGGCGTAACGCGGCTACGTACCACTCCCTAAATAGAAGCGAATTGGTGTTACCCAAACCGTTACGTTAGCCGACTAATCGTCACTATTTGACCAATTCACCTGTTCTCCTCTTTTATGAAAACGATACTGTTTGTGTGCCTGCTCTACGGAGTAACGTATTTACCGGCTCAGGCTCAGGGTGATTCAGTAGCTAACAATCGCCCGATTTTTACGGTGGTAGAGCAGCACCCGGAATTTCCGGGTGGCATCCGAAAATTGGGGCGCTATCTGGAGGAAAATTTACAGTATCCCGAAGCCGCTCGAAATGCCAAACTCGAAGGGCGTGTGTTCGTAAACTTTATTGTAAACGACGACGGACGAATCACTCATGTAAAAGCGCTGAATAAGCTTGGACTGGGAACCGACGAGGAAGCCATACGGCTGGTTGCCAGTATGCCAAATTGGATACCGGGTAAACAAAACGGACGCCCTGTAAACGTATTTTACAATCTGCCCATCAACTTTAAGCTGAAATAACTTGCTGTCTATAACTCGGTTATTTGTGGCATCGGCTGTAGCAGACAGGATTTGTCGTTAAGTAAAATACGATCATATGTATACTATATCATTGAAAAACATACTAAGAAGTTAGCATAATCGTTAGATTAGTCGGTAAACTATCTTTCTGGGATAGTTTGTTTCGTTAAGCTTTACTCTATGCCGACTTTTTTATCTGTCTTCCTTCTGGTAAGTTTATTTTGGTTTCCTGCCCAGGCTCAGCTCAATTCTGCTACCCCAACCGACCGTCCTATATTCAGTAAGGTAGAAGAACCCCCTCAGTTTCCGGGTGGTATGGACAAATTCACGGATTATCTGAAAAAAAACCTGCACTATCCCAAGGCCGCCCGAAAAGCGAAGCTGGAAGGAAGCATAGTAGTTAATTTTGTTGTCACCGAAGACGGACGGATCACCGATGTGAAACTGTATAACAGCCTTGGGTTGGGAACCGACGAAGAAGCCCTTCGGCTGATCGAAAATATGCCCAACTGGACACCCGGCAAACAAGCGGGTAAAGCGGTGAATGTGCGCTACAACTTACCGATCAACTTCAGGTTAAATACCTGACAGTATGTGAATATGGGTCAATAGGGGCAAATTCTAAACTATGTGCCTTCACGAACCGTTAGCCAGACGGTAATCGGGTAAATCGTGAGAAAAGTCGTTCCTGTTTTTCAACTGGCCAGCCGGGCTTTCGCTAACCTGAAATCGAATGATCCGATTCGGATGGCGGCCGCGACAGCTTTCTTCAGTTTCTTTGCACTGCCGCCTATTGTCATTATTCTGAGCCAGTTATACGGAAATCTGCTGAGCGACGATCAACGGGTAAGCCGACAGCTTTTTCATGAACTGGCGCAACTGTTCGGTCATCAGAGTGCCCGGCAATTGAAGGATATCTCCCAACGACTCCAGCAACCCCAGTCCAGTACGTTACTGACCATCCTGAGTTTGTTTCTTTTGTTACTGGCCTCCACTACGTTATTTGCCATTGTCAAGAATTCCCTGAATCAGCTCTGGAGCGTAAAGACATCGTCTCGCCGACGCTTTTGGTACGTAGCGGTTGATAAGCTTATCGCTCTGGGGATTATCATTTTCTCTGGCTTTTTGTTCATGACTTCGCTGACGATAAGCCGGACCCTGGCACCACTGAATAATCAGTTATTCAATAATGCTGTGGGTTACGACTGGTCGGGAAGCATTGGGCAGCATCTTCTGTCTGTCGTTGTGTTGACGATCTGGTTTGCCGTTGTTTTTAAATACCTGCCCGACATTCGTATTCGCTGGCAGGCGGTTTGGGTGGGTGCGCTGGTGACGGGTCTTCTGGTAGAAGCGGGCGAAGAAGTGCTGGATCGGTTGCTGATCCGAAGTCCCGTCCGGGCTTTGTATGGTACGTCGGGGGCTATTATTCTGGTGTTGCTATTCGTCTTTTATGCCTCCCTGATTTTTTATTATGGCGCCAGCTTTACCCGCTATTACGCTGAATGGATTCATCTGGACGCCAAGCCCAGTACAAATGCTGTCGCTTATCAGATTAAGGAAGTAGAAAGAGAGGAGCCCAAATCGGTCGATTAATGGGCTCCAGTTAGTTGACACCAGTACGTTAGCTCTATACGTTGGCGGTAATACGGTCTTCAGCCATAACAGCCGACTTGTTTCGTTCGGCTGAGATTGGAGCCGGTCTTTTCATAAAGAGAATGTCATAATTATGCTTCATTTGCCGGTAAACAGTTCGTGCAAACTTAATCAGCGGTTGACGGCTGTTTTTCCAGCCCAGCCGGGTTATGGTGCTGCCTTCCAGTGAGTTGTTGTGGGTAAATAAATTTTTATAGTCGTTATAAAAAAGCCCTTTTCCTTTCTGCTGAATAAACGAGATACACATTCTGTATTCGGTCTGATCGGGGGCAAAACCTTCTGCAAAAGGCCCAAACTTTGCCGGAAATGAGGTCCGGCGGAGATGGGGGTGGTCGCTATAATAATGCACTTTCCGATAGTCGGTTGCCAGCGACGGGAAGAACATTTCTGAAAAATTAGCCGAATAGGGCTTTAGATACGGATAGCGGAAGTAAGCATAAAAGCGAACGATGTCGAAATCCGGGCGGTTTCTGAGTTCCGTCAGCGCTTCCTTAAGGATCATCGGAAACTGTGGGCCTGGCTCAAAATCGTCTTCAACGAACAGGGTATACGCAGTTTTTACGGCCCGCTGTCCTTTGTTCATGTTATGACCCGCGCCTTTATTATAAGGCGAAGGCAGCAGGCGAAAGGAATAGGACTGCTGAAGACGTACGATTCGGTCCAGATGTCTGGACTCACTGCCATCGTCGGCAACTATAATATCGCTAAACTGACAGTTAATTTTTTGAAGTGTTTTCAGGAGATTTTCGAGCGAAAGGCTCCTGTTGTAATTTGTTATCAGAAGTGTAACCTCATTAAATATGTAAGTCATTAATGTGTGGGGGTTATAAAAAAATAGCGCAACCCATAGGCTAAAAACCTGGGCCGATTTAATAAGATAAAGAAAACAGATACGATTGAGCCACCCATTTATTTTTCGATAAATGGTATACTTTACCCGTTTTTTAGTAGAAAACGGCAACCAGTAGTATAGCCATGAAAAAAGCCCTGTAGCAGGGCTCGAAAACAGGTAAAATTATAGTGGT
Organism: Spirosoma sp. KNUC1025; assembly: GCF_045160025.1. Taxonomy (GTDB): domain Bacteria; phylum Bacteroidota; class Bacteroidia; order Cytophagales; family Spirosomataceae; genus Spirosoma. The sequence continues at coordinate 6,670,313 of NZ_CP087139.1, read as the reverse complement.
GTCTTGGCCTCGTGGTGTCGGTTTTGAGAAACCGACACCACGAGGCTACGTATCAGGATACGTTAACTTTTTCGCCAGCCAGTACTTTTGGACCCTGCCGGTTAATTTTCGATACGTAGGCTTCGCTGGTGATACCGACCGATAGAAAAGCCTGTTGCATGGCACTGCCAACCTGCTCGGCGGTTTGGGCATCACGGCTCAAAGCAAACATGGATGGTCCCGATCCGGAAATGCTGCATCCCAGCGCGCCATTGTCCAGAGCCGCTTGTTTGACTTCGTTAAATTCCGGAATCAGAATCGCCCGAACGGGTTCAATAATGACGTCGACCAGGGAGCGACTGATCAGATCGTAATCGGGCGTCATCAGACCCGCAATCAGGCCCGCTACGTTACCCATCTGCGTGATGGTATTTTTCAGCGACACCTCGTTTTTGAGGATGAACCGGGCATCTTTCGTGTTGACTTCAATGTCGGGGTGAACCAGCGTACAGAACAGATTGGCGGGTGTTTCGATGCGAATCACATCGAGCGGCTGATAGCTCCGAACGACCACAAAACCGCCTAAAAGCGAGGGCGCTACGTTGTCGGCGTGGGCAGACCCGCAGGCGATACGTTCGCCTTCCATTGCAAACGGGAGCAGCTTCATCGTTGTCAACGGCTGGCCCAGCAACTCATTGACCGCAAAAACGCCTGCTACGGCGCTGGCCGCACTGGAACCCAACCCGCTACCCAGCGGCATTTGCTTGTGCAGCACGATGTCGAGGCCGAGGTCTGTTCGATTGATGTGCTTCAGATACGTCTGAATAGCAATCCCTGCCGTATTGCGCGAGGCTTCGCGGGGTAGCCGACCTTCATCACCAATTATATCGGTAATTCGAACACCCGGTTCATCACTGGTTGTCAGGATGATCTGATCACCGGGGTTATCGACGGCAAAACCAAAAATATCAAATCCGCAGGCTACGTTTGCTACGGTGGCAGGGGCAAATACGGTGATTGAGTTCACGATGAGAGAAGCGGCAATAAAATGCAAAGGTAGTGATTTGGCTTGGAAATAAAGGAGATACCGTATAAGGTTGTGGCAGCCAGACGAGTTGTGGGATGCCAATAAAAAAACCGGCCTCTTCGCGAAGAGGCCGGTTTTGCAGAAACGATTGTTGTTACTCGCCAAACAGATCGTTCCAGACGCTTTTTGCCTTTTCTTTGGCAGCCTCAATCTGAAGGGCGGCCTCAGCTTTTAGCTCATCAAGTTTCACCTGGGCTGCTTCCAGCTGAACAGCCGCTTCCGCTTTCAGCTCGTCAAATTTATCTTCGGCTACGTCCGATAGTTCGTCGGCTTTCGCTGAGGCTGAAGCGAAGGCGGTTTCGGCCTGCGCCTGCAGATTAGCCACGTTCGCAGCGGTAGCTGCTTTCGTTGCTTCAAAATGCTCCGTGGCCTTTGCTTTCAACCCTTCGATATCAATATCTTTCCCGAATTCTTTTGCCTGAGCCACTAGTTTATCCTTCATTTCGTCCAGTTGGGCAGCTGCCGCACTCAACTGTTCACCGGCTTCGTTTCGGAATGCCTCTAATTTTTCAGCGGTAGTTGCTTTGGCTGCCTGAACTTCCTCAGCGGCTTTAGGTTTTTCGTTGTTTTCCATGGTATTACTTGTGGGTGATTGCTACTGGGCGAAAATTGTCGAGAAAGGACGGAAAAACCAAAAAGAAAGCGAGGAGCGGCAAAAGAAGCCAGTAGAAAGGCGAAAAATGCGGGTCAGCCTAACCGCCGGACAATCAGGTTATTGACCAGTTCAAACAAGCCGGCTGGTTTTAGCGTGCGCCAGTTGGCGATGTCGAGCGTACCGCCAAAGTTGATGTAGTAATCGAGGTGATATTTCTTCCATTCCCGTTCGATGAATTCGGGCGAATGAACGGCAGCTATCCACCCATCTTCCACGTCTTCAAACCATTCCTCATAATAACTGTCGTCGGAGCCGTGGAAGTTGAAAATATTCTCCGCAATCAGGATAAAGTATTTAACCCCCTGCTGAACAAGTGGATCGATCACCTGCCGTTTTAGGTACATGATGTCATTGTGGAGCGTATCGTTCCACTCGCCAAACAGTTCGATCACCACAAACTGCCGGTCGTAATTAGCGAAAAGGATCTTGCAGTAAAGCGTTTCGGAGCCGATTTCATCCCAGAGCGGATGAATGTAATAGCCATAGATCGTATTTTCGTACTGCTGCATATTATACTCCCGCTCATAGAACGGCGACTGCGCATCTTCGGAGGCCGTATAGTATTTTTCCCAGCCATAGAACGGTTCAATGTCCTGCATAAGTAATGAGTGAATTAATGAATGAGTGACTGAGCGAATGAATGAACCCGGCATTTGCTCGTTCGACCCCTACTGATACGATAACGTTAACCTGCACACGATTGTTGAACGGGTTTTGGGTATGTTTACACCATGAAACCCATTAGCCAGACTATCCTGATTACGGGTGTGTCAACAGGTATCGGCTACGGAGCCGCGAAGAGTTTTCTCCGGCGTGGATACGTCGTGTTTGGCAGCGTCAGAAACAAGACGGACGCAGATCGGCTACAAGCCGAGTTTGGCGACCAGTTTACCCCTTTACTTTTCGACGTAACGGATGCCGAAGCCGTACAAGCCGCGGCTGATCAACTGGCCGAACGACTAAACGGCAGCGGCCTGGGCGGGCTGGTAAACAACGCGGGTGTTGCCTTCGGCGGGCCACTGCAATACCAGCCGCTTCAAACGATCCGATACCATTTCGAGGTGAACGTACTAGGACTGCTTCAGGTGACCCAGGCGTTTTTGCCGCTGCTCGGTGCCCGCGATGGTCATCCGGTTCAGCCCGGTCGCATCCTGAATATCAGTTCCGTAAATGGTCAGATCGCCATTCCGTTTATGGGGGCGTATGTGGGCTCGAAACATGCGCTGGAGGGGCTGTCGCACAGCCTGCGCCGGGAGTTAGCTGTTTTTGGCATCAAGGTCGTAATCGTCGGGCCAGGCGCTGTTAAAACACCGATCTGGGGGAAGGGTGTGGACATTAGCCCGTATGCCAATACGCGGTATTATCCGGCTATGCAATGGTTTTTGAAACAGGTGAGCGTATCGGAAGCCAACGGTTTTTCGGTCGACTACATTGGCGAACGTATTGCCGATATTTACGAGACCAAGCATCCGCGCGTTCGATACACACTGGTGCCTAACCTACTTATGAGCTGGATACTTCCCCGTTTGCTGCCCGCCCGTTTACTGGACTGGATTTTGGGGCGAATGAGTGGGCTGAAAAACTAACTGGTCAACTACGTATGCTGAAACCCGCTTTTCAAAAAGACGACGTATTGCTCGCTGATATCGAAACGGCCCGGAGCCAGACTGATACGCTGCACATCTGGTGGCTGGGGCAAAGTGGATTCCTGTTGCAATACAATGGAAAACATTTGCTGTTCGACCCTTATCTGTCCGATTCCTTATCGGAGAAATATGCCCAAACTGATAAACCACACGTCCGCATCTCGGAGCGCGTCGTTGACCCACAAACACTGGTGATGGTCGACATCGTCACATCGAGTCATAACCATACCGATCACCTCGACGCCGATACGTTACGGCCACTTGTGTTGGCCAATCCGGCCTTGCAGTTTGTCATTCCTGAAGCGAACCGCACCTTTATTGCCGACCGACTGAAAACAGACCCGGCCTGGCCCATCGGCCTGACAGACGGACAAAGTGTACCAATTGATGGTCTCCTTTTTCACGGTGTTCCGGCAGCGCATAACGAACTCGAACGGGATGCCGAAGGCCGCAGTAAATTCATGGGTTTTGTGGTCGAACTAGGACCGTATCGGGTTTATCACTCCGGCGATACGCTCTGGTATGATGGCATGGTCGATCTGTTACGGCCATTTGATGTCGACGTAGCGTTTTTACCTATCAACGGCAATAAGCCCGAACGACGGGTCGCCGGCAATCTTGATCCTGACGAAGCCGCCCGGCTGGGCCGTGATATTGGTGCCAAACTGGTTGTTCCGCATCATTACGATCTGTTTGAATTCAACACTGCCGACCCCGCCGATTTTGTGAAAGCCTGCGAACAATACGGTACGCCTTATCGCATCATGCAGCTCGGTGAGCAGATACGTTTGAGCCGGTAGAACCCGTCGGATAATAGCTTTCCTGAAGTAGTGTACCGGTTTTCAATCCCGTGATACGTTGACTAACACCACCATGAAAAACGCGCTTCTCTTTTGCCTGTTCATTTCCTCGCCTTTACTGGCTCAGCCTGATACGTCCCGGCTTAATGCGTTGAATTTTAAAATTCAGGTTGTTGATAATCAGATCAATATTGGGTATGGCTTGGCAATTGGCGATGTCGATGGGGATCGGAAGCCCGATATTCTGCTGGCCGATCAGAAGGAGTTTGTCTGGTATAAGAATCCGGGAAATAAAACGTCTGCCTGGAAACGATACGTTATGGCGACTAACCTGACCCCACAAGATAACGTTTGCATTGCCGCCCGCGATCTGGATGGCGACGGACGTGTGGAGGTGGCCGTGGGCGCAGGCTGGAATCCCGCCGAAACCAGTGATAGCACAAAATCGGGCGCTGTTTTTTACCTTATTCGCCCGCAGGACCCTACGCAGCGGTGGGAGCCGGTACGGCTGCCGCACGAAGTGACAACGCACCGGATGCGCTGGGCGAAAATCGGGAAAGATGCGTACCAGCTCATTGTGGTACCGCTGCACGGACTAGGCAACAAAAACGGTGAGGGTAGGGGCGTACGAATCTGGGGGTATCAGTTTCCGAAAAATCCGCGTGAGCCATGGAAACGCTTTCTCGTTGATTCGACCATGCACCTGACACACAATTTTGAAATCTGGGAAGATGGAGCTACAACCGGCCTGATTATCGCTGGGAAAGAAGGCGGGACTATTTTTGAGTGGCGAAAAAGAAATGGCGACCTTTTGAGGATGAAGCCGCCAGAAATGCGCTGCCGTTGCTGAACAAAGGGGTTGAAGGAATCGGCGAAATCCGGCGACTGAATAACGGCAAACAGATTGCCACCATTCAGCCCATGCACGGGAATCTGCTTCAGGTAGAAACCGGTTATTACTCGTTTCAAAAACCCCGCCAGCTCGTAACCGACAAAGAAATCGACGTACTTACCGATATTTTCAATCAGGGGCATGCCTTAGTTTGCGGTGATTTTCTGGGTACGGGTAGCGATCAGATTATAGCCGGATGGCGCAATCCGAATGCCGACAAGAAAGTAGGCGTTCGATTATACAAACCGCAGGAAGAAGGCAATTTACAGGGGCACCCGCTGGACGACAGCGTTCGGATGGCTTGCGAAGATATACAGGCAGCCGATCTCGACGGCGATGGTGATCTGGACGTAATCGCGTCGGGCCGGGCCACCCTCAACGTACTGATTTACTGGAACGAGCTAAAGCCTTAACCATACGTTCATGGGTTCAGCTTTATTAACTCAATAGCTGAACCCATGAACGTAACGTATCTCACTGATGCTGCATCTGACCGGCCAGCGTACGTAGCGCTGAAGCTAAACCATCAAGCCGGGGGGCTATATCGCCCTCCGAGCCCATAAGCGTACTGAACTCAACCGTTTGTGTAGCCAGTGTGTTGAGCAGATCGCTCAACTCCTGCGGATTTATCTGATCGCTTTCCAACTGTGTTTTTACCTGCTCGAGCGTATTGGTAATGTCTTTGGCATTATCCGTTTTGTGGAGTTGCTCCAGCCATTGATCAATGACTCCCTTACCGCTTTGCGGGGTTGTATCATTCAGGTCTCCCTCCAGAACAGTCATGGTGGAGTCGAGCAAATTAGTAGATTCCTCGTGATTGAACATATTAGAGCTGGCTGGTGAAATTGCGTAGGGCGTTCGCTAACAGTCTGATCTGTTGGGCGGTGGTGCTATCAACCGATGGCTCGTGCGAGAGCGATAAGGTGTGACTGGCCATACTAAGCAGCAGATGCCGGATTTTTTCGCCGTCGTATTGGCCCGTTTTCAGATGGTCACGTAACGCAGCGACCTCTGTCAGGATGCGTTCTGCCCCCACATCGCCGGGAAGCGCGTTGACCCATCCTTCAAGTAATAAAATACCCTGTTCGGCCGTAAGTGTAACAGAATGCCCATCGCCCAATGCGCCCAGCGTGTCGTTGAGCATGCGGTGTTCAAGTGTAGTTCCGGTGCTTTCCATGATAATAGGTAGTGAAATAAGCATGTATGAATTGGGGCCTTAACTTACCCCAATCTACAAAAACAGCTTTATGATTTACGTCCGAAGTTTCGTAGAATTTTTGACAGGCTTTCCAGGCCGCCTGTCCAGGTGCCCTCAGAATTAGCGTCTTCAGCTACCTCCTGCGTTTTATCGGCCAGGCTTACCAGCAAATCCCGGATGTATGACTCATCGGGTTGTGCGGCTTGCAGTGCTGTACGTAACTCAGTAAGCTGGCCCGTCAGCTGGTCCAGATTCGGATCGCCCTGTAACGCCTGCAGCCATCCATCGATGAGCATAATACCCTGCGCTGGCGTAATGGCGTCATGATTGGTATTCCGGAATGTATTGAGGGTGTCATCGAGCATTCCCTCTTCCAAACGATTCGATCCTAACATATTGACGAGATAGTACTGAGTAAGTTGATTTATGAGTTAGTCGCCTAGCGGCTGTCTACAACCTGGAGCCCGGCCAGTTTACGTAGCGTCATCGCTAATTTTTCCAGTTCACTAGCGGTTTGTTCCTGCATATGAGTGCCTTGAGCCACCAGCGACGTGGAATCGGCCAGGCTAAGCAGTAACTCACGAACGCGGTCAACGTCTGGCTTGTTAAGCTTAAGCTCATCCCGCAACTCCTTAAGCTTACCTTCAATAAGTTCGGTACGCTCACTGCCTTCAATTACTTTTAGCCAGTTGTCAATGAGTTCGACCCGGTTGGGCGATGACTCTGAAATGGAATTATGTTCGTCGGTAAGACTGGCTGTCTGTTCAAACAACCGCTGGTCTAATGCGTGAGAGGCCATAATTTTTCTGTATTATCAACAGGTCAGAACAAACCGTAGCTGTAAGGCATTCTTTCCTGTTGGTGGTTTACTGTTATTCCGATTAACCCGCCCTGAAGGTGGTTTGTTTTACACGTAGTAAAGGGGTTTGGCATTCGTTGCCACTTCGTCGGCTCACATGAGACTCCACTGGCAACGAACGCCTATCCATTAATACTGAGATCGACCACCCGATTGCGTCGTTGCCGTATCGCCCGTACCCCCCGAAATTCCCGATCCACTTACCCGATTCGTATCCGATCGGGATTCATTTGGTTCGGTAGCGTATCCCGAATCGCCAGTTTCGTCCGATGAACGATCCTTTTTCGGTCCGCCATCGCTCCCGGTCGTGTCATCCATATCAACTACCGGCGTCTTGTCGACCGGATCCGTGTCGGTCGACGCGTCGGGATGAGAATCGTGCTGATTAGTTGCCATTTCTGTTAGCAGTGGGTTGATTTAGCTTATCTGGCTGACGGCCTGCCGGTGCAGATTTTCCAGCACGGCAATGAGCTGCGAGAGTTCGACCTGTTCGGCACTGGCTTCCACCGAATTGGCTACGTTACGTGTCTGCTCGATCAGCTCCTGAAGCAAATCGGCAATGTGTTGATTGTCAATCCGGTTGTAGCGCTGGGCCGTATCGATTTCAGGCCGTAGCCGTTCGAGTGTTTCGGCAATATCATCGGTGGCATCGTCGCCTACTTCTTCGAGTCGGTTCAGCCATTTGTCAATCAGCGATAGTCCGTCCGTAGCCGTTGTCGTATCAATATTCCCATCGAGCGTATTTACCGTTTCGTCGATGAGTGAAATCTGGGCTTGATCTTTCGAAATCATTGTCTGGTTTTGTTATTGTTGGTTATTGGTCAATTCGATTCGCTGTCATTGGCAATTGGTCATTGGTTAATAGTCATTAGATAGTAGTCAGTACTCCAAATGGCCAATGACTGATGTCCAATGGCCAATGCCTAATGGCTATGTATCTGATTGGTCAGCTCCTGCGCGAAATCTTTCAGGACTGTCGATAAATTCTGTAATTGCTCCCTTTCTTTACCCGACGCTACGTTGTTGGCCAGGTCGACGGTTATGCCGCTCAGATTATGCATGAGTTCTTCAATTTCATGCTTATTTTTTGCATTGATGGCGTCGCGTAGTTTTTCGAGCGGCTCAGCCACCCACTGCGTACTCACATTCGACCGCACAATGCCTATCCATTCCTGAATAAGATTAACCCCATCGTCGGGTGTAGTTGACGATACGTCGCCCCCAAGTGCTGCAAACGTATTGTCGAGCAGGGAACCAATTTGTTGATCCTGATGAGCCATAACGTTGAATCAATTAGTTTTGAAAAAAGAACTGACTCATCCGTTGATTGTTCGGCCGATGCTGATGTTTTCCAGGTAATTTCTCGAATCGTATGGATGCAAACCGTTTACAGCCCGACCTTCAGTATCAGTTTGCCCGTAGTGGGGGCGCTGGTGGACAGAACGTCAATAAAGTAGCTACCAAGGCTGAATTACGCTTTAACGTACGTACCTCATCATTACTGACCGACGATGAACGGGCTGTTCTGGAAGAAAAACTAGCCAATAAACTAACGACCGAGGGCGACCTTGTGCTGACCCATCAGACGGAGCGAACGCAGCTCGCCAACAAAGAAAAGGTGACGCAGAAATTCTACCGGCTCATTGCCAAAGCCTTCGAAAAACCCAAACCTCGCAAAGCCACCAAACCCTCGAAAGCGTCGGTCGAAGAACGTATTGCCGGGAAAAAGCGCAAGGGCGATGTGAAAGCGGCCCGAAAGAAAGTAGATTATTAGACCGATAAGCCTGATAATTCGATGGAATAAAACGATCTTTTTAATCTCTTTAGCTGTTAAACTTTTTTACATGGCGAGCTGCAGAATTCACGCACGTACTGTATGCCGCCGATTCCTTAATTTCGATAGCTAACAACTACCGTATGTTACGAACTATACAACCAGTTGATAAACAATGGAGACCAGGACTGATGAGCTTAAAGAGGCTGATCTATCGCCCAAGTTCAGGTTGTCTTTCAAGCCGTTTGTAGACTACCTGGAGAAGCAACTAACTGACAATGAGTGTTCTGTAGAGGGTGGACACCTGCGAGAATACTTAATCCAAAAGGCAAACAACGTTTTTTTGGTAGAAAATCAGCCTGAGAAAGGGTATGACCCCGACCGCCTGTCTGAGCTGTTTCAGTTAATTACGTTTAGTGTATTGCCCCTGACCAAAGCCGATCAGGATATTCCGTATGCGTTTGGGTTGCCCGAACCGCTGCAACTCTTTCATTATTCGCCAGCATTTGAACGGCTGATGACCCGTAATCCGGGGTTTCTGCCAATGGATATTAAGGTGCACGTCGATCCCGATGAAAAATTACGGTTCGGCTACCGAATGATATTGCAAAAGTGCTACGACGTTCAGGTTGCTCATAACCAGACGTTTTTGCCCTTTCAGCGCGACGTTAACGGGTTAACGACTTATTACCGAATCAATATCGACAGTACGTTTATGGCTCCCCGGCCCCGGTACGAATTGCCACCCCTGGATTCAGACTGGGTTGATTTTGCCAATGGGTTCATAAAAAGCAGCAAAGAGTTATCAAATCCGCTGCCAATTGACGCTTTTATCGTCGAAGGGTTTGCCTTCTTTATCATCGAGGACGTAACGGAAACCGAAACCATCCAGCAACTACGGGAAATCTTTGCGCATTTGCAGTCGGAACCTGAGCCGGTTATCTACAACCGGTTTGAGCGGACATTGCGAAATCTGGGTGGTCAGGCTGATCTCCAGATTGGGATTATGCCTTTTGTGCAGGTGAATGGCCGGTACGTTCATTACCCGGATTTTGATGCCCGCAGCGTTTTTCTGAATCACTCCGGCTTATACCCCAATCATGTCGACCAGTCGGCTCTGGAGCGGATTATTCGTTACATTGGCCGGAACGGAAAGCCTACCGTAACGCCCGATCTGGCGCAGGCGCCGGGTAGTCACCTGCGAGCTTTGTACAAAAACGGAATACGTAGTTTTCTGTTTTATCCGATTCGCATGGGCAATCAGCTGCTGGGCGTTCTTGAAATGGGAAGTCCCCATACAAACGCCCTCAACGGAGCCGTTCTGCAGAAATTTGAAACCGTTCTGCCACTGATACAGGAACTTCTGCTCTACCAGCGAAGCCAGTTTAATGCTGCCCTCGACCGAATGATCAAGCAGCAATTCACGAATCTGCAACCGGCTGTCGAGTGGAAATTCAACGAAGCGGCCTGGCTGATGATGCTGGGTAAAAAAAGAACGTCGCACCGGGAGGCAGACCTGGTCCGGTTTCCGAAGGTGTATCCGATATACGGAGCCATCGACATTCGGAACTCGTCAGTTGAACGCCATAAAGCCATCGAATGGGATCTGTCGCAGCAGCTGAACACGATTAAAACCATTCTGGACTGCCCGATTATGCCCGACGACCTGCTCATGCCGGATTTGTTGCTGGGTAAAGTAAAACATTGGCAAAAGCGATTGAGCGCAGGGCTGGATTCGGACGACGAAGCGGAGATAACCTTATTTCTAACGGAAGAAATTCACCCGTATCTGGAGCATCTGCAAAGCAATCATGCTGATCTTGGTGATTCCATTGAGCAGTATTTCAGCAAGGTAGACCAAACAACGGGCCAATTCCACCAGGCGTTGCATGCCTATGAACGTAGCGTAAAATGGCTTAATACAACCGTGAAAGATTACGTCGGGCAGGCCGAAGAGAAGCTCCAGCAGATTTATCCGCATTATGCCGAATCTTTCCGGACCGACGGACTTGAATACACGCTGTACGTTGGCCAGTCCATTGCGCCGAAACAACCGTTCGAGCCCGATCATTTGCAGCAGTTATACGCCTGGCAACTATCGTCGATGGTTGATATTGCCCGCCTGACGCATCGGTTACGTCCGCACTTGCCCTTACCTTTACAGACCACTCAGCTGATACTGGCTCATTCACAACCGGTGGATATTAATTTCCGGCAGGATGAGCATCGGTTCGACGTAGAAGGATCTTATAGTATCCGGTACGAAGTGGTTAAGAAGCGGATTGATAAGGCGTATATTCTGGACACACACGAACGGCTCACCCAACCAGGAACGATTGCGCTGGTGTATGCCAACCATCAGGACGTAGCGCCTTATTTGCCGCTGATCGAAACCATGCGCGACCAGCAGCAAATACAGCCAACCGTTGATCAGATAGAGCTGGAACCTTTGCAGGGCGTATTCGGGATGAAAGCGTTACGTCTGCATATTAATTTTGACTGATTATATACGATTAATGGGCTTTACGCCCCAGCTTGATTCGCTGTTTGCACCCAAGCGAAGCCTCTTTAACGCACTAACTACAGATGATGCAAACTGTACTGGGGAGACTGAATTGGTACGTTATCGTTCTGGTCGTATTAAGTAAAGGACTGTTTGCGCAAAGCCAGTCAAGGGATTCCGTCGTGCATCGGCTTATCCTGATTGGCGATGCCGGTCGTCTGTATCACGGCAAAAATCCGGTGGTTGATGCTGTTCAGTCCCGATACGATTTCAATGACCCACGTAACACGCTGCTTTATCTGGGCGATAACGTTTACCCGCACGGCCTGGAAGACGAAAACCATCCAGACTATGATTCGTTGTCGGCCATTTTACGTTATCAGGCCCGGCCTGGACTGGCCAAGCCTGGAGTTGGTAAGCGATCCCGCGTACTATTTATACCCGGCAACCACGACTGGGGAAAGGGGCACCCGGATGGCTGGGAAAAGATAAAACGACAGGGGCGTTTTCTGGATAGTTTGAAAGCTCCCAACATTCGGTTGCTCCCGGCTGATGGTTGCCCCGGCCCGGAAGAAATTCATCTGGATAGTAAGCTGGTGCTGGTGGTTATCGATACGCAATGGTGGCTTCATCCGTACGACAAGCCTGGTCTGGATTCGGATTGCGCCTGTAAAAATCCGGACGAGATAATTGCCCGGCTGGCTGACATAGCGGTGCGGAATAAAGACAAGGGAATTATTCTGGCAACGCACCACCCCTTTCGAAGTTACGGTATTCACGGCGGTTATTACCGATTCAAGCAGCACATTTTTCCGCTGACCGACATCAATGACAAACTGTACATTCCCCTGCCCGTAATTGGGTCGCTATACCCACTGGTGCGGGGTGTGTTTGGCAACATTCAGGATTTGCCCAATCCGTTATACAAAGCGATGGCGCAGGCGCTTGAAAAGGCAATGGCCGTTGCGCCGAACGTAACGTTTGTATCGGGCCACGACCATGCGCTTCAGCACATTGTCGATGGCAGTCGTCAGTACATCGTGAGCGGATCAGGCATCAACCGTGAGCGGGTTAAACATGGCAAACTGGCCAGGTTCGTTAGCAGCGAGTGGGGCTATGTGGTGCTCGATCATTTAACAAACGGCAAGGTAAACGCCACGTTCTATACCGTCGACGAGCATGCTACCACCACCAGAAAGCATGACGCTACGTTGTTTACGCTGCCGTCAATGGCCGATTCGATAAAAAAAGTTTCCAGTCGGCCTGTCTGGCCCGACCAGGTACGGCTGGCCATTGCACCTGCTTACGATAGTGTGGGAAGAATGCACCGCTGGCTTTTTGGCGAAAATTACCGCCGGGAGTGGGCGACGCCCGTATCACTGCCCGTTTTTGATATAACCCGAACCAAAGGCGGTTTTAAAATCCTGCAGCGGGGGGCGGCCAGCAGACCAAGTCACTCCGTTTGGCCGACGCCAGCGGACGCGAATGGGTGTTACGTACCATCCAGAAAGATCCGGCGAGGGCGGTACCGGTTTATCTGCGGCAAACGGTGGCGAGCGATATTCTGCAGGACGAGATTTCGGCGGCCTACCCCTACGCACCCCTGACCGTGCCGACGCTGGCATCAGCCGCAGGGGTTCCGCACGCCAACCCGATGATTATGTACGTACCCGACGACCCGGCCCTGGGTATCTATCAGGCTGATTTTGGCGGTACGGTATGCCTGCTGGAAGAGCGTAGTCCGGGCGATGGCAAGTCGATCAGTACGCCCAAAGTGCTTGATGAACTGGAAGATGACAACGACAATCGTGTTGATCAGCGGGCCGCACTAAGAGCGCGTTTGCTGGACCTGTTCATCGGCGATTGGGACCGGCATGAAGACCAGTGGCGCTGGGGAAACCGGAAGACGAAAGATGGGAAAGAGTTTTACCCCATCCCCCGCGACCGGGATCAGGTTTTTTTCCGAACGACGGGTGTGTTGCCTGCTATTGCCGCATTGCCCTGGATACAGCCCAAATTACAGGGGTTTCGACCAAAGCAGCCTAATGTCGATGGGTTTATGTTCAATGGGCGCTACTTCGATCGGTTGTTTCTGGCGGGGCTGAGCAGTCAGGACTGGCTGGAAGAAATCGACGCTTTCAAAGCGACCATGACCGATGATGTCCTGAAAAAAGCCCTGCTGCAATTGCCCGATACGGTTCGGCAACTTTCGGGTGGACAGATTCTGGAAACCCTGAAAGCCCGGCGGGAATGGCTGTTTCGGGGAGCGATGACCTACTATCGTTTTCTGGCAAAAGCGGTTGACATTCCCGGTACCGACAAAACCGAACGGTTCCAGGTCGATTATCTGGATGAAGACCACGTAGCGGTATCGGTGTTCAAAATCAACAAGGAAGGTAAGCCATCGCAGCGGCTGTATTACCGCGTATTCGACGCGTCGGAAACCGATGAAATTCGGCTATACGGGCGTAAAGGCGACGACCAGTTTGTGATGAAAGGCACCCAGATCGACGACCTGAAAATTCGCCTGATTGGCGGACGAGGGGCCGATACATTTACCATAGATACCCAACAGCCGCATCCGGGCAAGGCCATTATTTATGATCTGTCGACGGAAGCCAACGTTTTTCCGAAGCCCGGCCTGGCTACCGTACATACTTCGACTGATAAGTCAATCAATCAGTACGACCCCCATGCGTTCAAATATGACCGGCTGGCGCCACTGGCCACCATCGGTTATAACCTGGACGATGGGTTGTTGCTGGGCGCTGGCTTACAATGGACCAAACAGGGCTTTCGGAAGTCGCCATACGCGTTTATGAACCGGCTGGTGATCTCGCACGCGCTGGCTACCAATGCTACCTCGTTTAAGTACGACGGAATCTTTACGGACGTCATTGGAAAGAATGATCTGTGGATCAATGCGTTCATCAAAGCACCCGATAACGTAACGAACTTTTTTGGACCCGGCAACGAAACCGCCTACGATCAGTCGCAACGGATTCGGTATTACCGGACGCGGTATAACTTAATGAACCTGGCGATCCAGCTAAAGCGGAAGATGGGTGAACACGTCCAGTTGTCCGTAGGACCATTGTTTCAGTATTTTAAACTGGATATTGCTGAAAATCGGGGGCGGTTTATTGAGGGCTATCTGAACAAACTACCTGAGCAGGAACGCTTTCTCCGCCAGGAGGGCTATGGTGGTTTTCAGGCAGCGGCCCTTATCGACACGCGTAACGATGCAGTTCAGCCCGCCCGTGGAATATACTGGAACACCACCTTACTTGGTTTACAGGGTTTTGGCGAGCAGGTCAATCATCTCACGCAGCTACGTACCGATCTGACAACCTACATCAGCTTTAGCCGGGCGGCCCGGTTTGTACTGGTGAATCGGGTAGGGGGCGGGCTAACGTACGGTAATCCAGCGTTTTATCAACTTCTCTACCTGGGCGGGCAAGATAACCTGCGGGGTTTCCGGACGTATCGGTTCGCGGGCGATCACATGGTGTACCACAATCTGGAAGCCCGGCTTAAGCTGTTCGACTTCCGGTCGTATCTCTTTCCGGGCAGTGTTGGCTTTATGGCGTTCAACGACCTGGGGCGGGTCTGGAGCCGGGGTGAACGCTCAACGAAATGGCACGATGGCTATGGCGCGGGTCTGTACGTAACGCCTGCCAGTTTACTCGTGCTAACGGCTTCCGTTGGTTTTTCGGAGGAAGGTACGCTGCCCTATGTTTCGATGGGGTATCGTTTTTGAGCGATTTATTCCAGTAATTTAAGGTCATAACTTGCTAACCCCTATCCTCTGTGTCCGACTCGTTGATATCCGAAATCAAATCCTACGTTGGTCAGCTATTTGATCAGTACCCTAAGCCCGAACTGGTGTACCATACACTGGCGCACACAGAGCAGGTGGTACATATGGCGGAGAAGATAGCCCATCACTATGAACTGACTGACAAACAACGGCTGACGGTTCTGGCTGCGGCCTGGTTTCATGATGTGGGCTATCTGACGGGCACTACGTCCGACCATGAGGAGAAAAGCGCGGAAGTAGCTGGCGTTTTCCTGAAATCGCATTCCGTTTCGCCGGATCTGATCAGTCAGGTACAGCAGTGTATCCGAGCCACCAAAATGCCCCAGACCCCGGCGAATCTGCTCGAAGAAATTATGTGCGATGCCGATCTGTCTCACCTGGGCAGCGATACGTTTAAGGAGCAGACCAAACTGTTGCGCAAAGAGCAGGAACAACTGACCGGCCGAGAAATTTCGGGGGGCGAATGGCGTCAGGGCAATATCAACTTTCTGAGTGCACATCATTATTTTACGCCTTACGCCCAGAAGCATCTCAACGAGGGGAAGGAAGCAAACCTCAAACAGCTTAAGCAGAAGGAAGCCTCAAAGAAAGACAAAGAGCCTGAAATAGAGCCCATTCCAGATTTAACGAATCCAGAAACGGTCACATCGATCGAGTCTGTGCCGGAGGTGGCGGCAACGTATCCGGTGTCGGCGGAATTCGTTCCTTTTGAAAAGAAAAAGAAGAAGGATAAAGACAAAGACGATAAGCCCGAACGAGGTATTGAAACCATGTTTCGGACAACCTCAACCAACCATCTGCGGCTAAGCGAAATAGCTGATAGTAAAGCCAATATCATGATTTCGGTAAACTCCATCATGGTATCGGTGGTGGTATCGGTGCTGGCTCCCCGCATCGAAAATCATCCGCACCTGATGCTGCCAACTGCCATCTTTATTACGACCGCGCTGCTGACGATTATTTTTTCCGTACTGGCTACGCGCCCGAACGTAACCCAGGGCCGGTTTACAAAAGAAGATATTCAGGAGAAGAAAGCGAACCTCTTGTTCTTTGGTAATTTCTATAACATGACGCTGGAAGACTACGAAGGGGGCGTAAGGGCCATGATGGGCGACAGTGATTTTCTGTACAGTAGCATGACCCGCGACATTTATTTTCTGGGTGTGGTGCTCAGTAAAAAGTACAAGCTGTTACGTGTCGCCTACAACATTTTCATGTTCGGCTTTATCGTTTCGATTCTGGCCTTTATCCTCGCCTTTGCGATTTATGAAAAATAGCCTTAGGTAAAGTGGCGAGTACGAGAATCTGTTAAATGCCTACGAGTAAAATTTGCCTGTACGGGTTTTTAGTTGATTATAAATTCAGTCTAAGCGTATTTAGTACCTTACTGGTTTTACACTCAACGATCATGAAAACTTTACTCTGCTGCATGTTACTGGTGTTGGCGTTATCCTGCAAAAAAACCGAGTCAGACATTGCATCTCCCCAAAATGACACAGTGCTGGCCGAATATCCTGACTGGTACACGATCAAAACGCCCGTTGATCATGAAATCGAGGGCGTATGGGGCAGTCGGGACAAAACCTTGATCATCTCAACCGGCTTTGCACTCTTTCGTTCTACCGATCAGGGAAGGCACTGGCAGCAGGTACATCAGCAATCAATTGGGATGTTTGGGATTGTCGAGTACCGCGATACGCTATTTACCATGACAAGTCTGCATAATTATCAGGTGCTCGTTAGTGCCGATAACTACAGCATTGACGATGGACAGAGCTGGCAGACGTATCGGGGACATAATCTGGCGTTCGACTACATTCCTTCGTTAGGCTATAAAGGTTTTCCAGTCAATCCTGTGGTGGCTTCGAATGGCACAACCTACAAAATCAATCAGGTATTTTTAGATGGACCAATGGCAACCACCGGTATTTACGAAACGCCAGGGGTCATTACGTCCGATGGGCGCCGAATTGATCTACCTCAGCTTCATCAGTTGCAGAGTTTATATCTGGATGATCAGCAGCGGCTCTATATTGCCGGTACGGATGCTGTTTGCGGGCGCGGTCACTCGGGACAGAGTTTCTCGTTCTGTAACAGCAAAAACGGCCGGGGCGTCGTCTATATATCCAAACAGCCACTCCCATAAGTCAGCCTGACAGGACAAGCAGGCATTTCCACGATCGGAGCGCATCCGGGCCGACAACGTCAATCTACTCATACGGGCGATTTCTGAGCTACTCGATATCAATGTCGTATGGCAGGGAAATCATGTGTAAATCAGGTCTCGGTAGACGAGCTATTCTAAATGGTTCAGACTCACGCAACTACCGAATGAGAAGCTTATAAGCGCCGTAGATTGAGCGGTGAATAACAGTATTTCTCGATAGACTAATAGGTAATTAGTTGACAATCAAATTTTTATATTTTCCTTGCAAAAACCTTTTTGCCTAATAACCTTTGTCCATCAATTAGCAATACTAGTGTGTTTCTGCAATGTCGAATGCCTCCACTACGGTGTTTTGTTTCGCCTGTCGACGGGCTGCGAAAGGTTCTTGGTCGGGATGAACTCAGCACTTAAGTAACACGCCTAACCGAATCATGTCCGATTCCTGGACACCAATCAATTAACTCCTCTTAGTATATGACAAATCCTTTACGAAAAGTCTCCAGTGTGGGTCTTTTGCTGATGTTAATCCTGACCGGATTACGTCCTGGCTGGTCGCAGCCGAACGTAAACAGTAGTTCGTATTTAGTACTGGGTGAAAAAAAAGTACAAAACGTAGCCCTTTTAGCCGCTACGACGGCTAGTACACAGATCGTGGCGGACCCTGTTACGGGGACCGTAAAAAGTCAGAATGGTGAAACGCTGCCGGGAATCAATGTAGTCATCAAGAACACGACGAAAGGAACCAGTACCGACGCCAATGGGCGGTTTACGCTCGAAGCTCCGGCCAATGCGATTCTGGTATTTTCGGGAATCGGATTTGCTACGCAGGAGGTTCCGGTAAACGGGCGGAGTCGTATAGAAGTTTCGTTGGCCGCTGACAATAAGCAACTTGACGAGGTTGTCGTTGTGGGGTACGGTACGCAGAAACGAAACAGTCTGACAAATTCGGTGGCGCAGATCGGTGCTGAAGAAGTATCCCGGCGGCCTGTTTCCAACATTCAGCAGTCTCTACAGGGGCAATTGCCGGGCGTTACGGTACTCGATCAGGGCGGCTCACCCGGTCGCTCCAATACGTCGATTCGGGTACGTGGGATCACCACGTTCAATATCAACAGCATTGGCAATCAGGCCGGTACCAACAACGGCACGGGCGGGTATGATCTGAGTAAAAACGATGCGCTGGTGATTGTCGATGGGATTGAGCAGCGTTTGTCAGACATCAATCCCGACGATATTGAAACGATTTCGATTCTTAAAGATGCTTCCTCGACAGCTATTTACGGATCGAGAGCCACGAACGGGGTTATTCTGGTAACCACCAAACGGGCTAAAGGCGGCAAAGTTCAGGTTGATTATAACGGCTATTACGCCATTCAGAAATCCATCAACGTACCGCATATGATGGGCCTGGAAGATTATATGCGCATGCAGGTAGCCGCTTATACCAATGCGGGTTCACCGCTTCCGGCCCGTTTTACGGAACAATCCATTCAGGCCTACGTAACGGCTACCGATCGGGAGAAATATCCGCTTCCAAACACCTGGTTTCAGACGGTTCTGCATGCCGCTCCACAGCAAAACCACACGCTGTCGGTAGCAGGTGGGGGCGAATCGTTACGTACCCGATTGAGCTTACGGTATCAGGATCAGGCTGGTATTATCACGCACTACGCTAATAAGATCGGCGAAATCCGGTTAAACACTGACTATACCATCTCGCCAAAATTACGCGTCAGCGGTGACCTTAACTACCGCTACAATTACTCGCAGGCGCCAACCATCGATCCAATCAATTTTCTGCTGCATGGTTCACTCTGGGCCGTACCCAAATATGCCGACGGTACCTACGGCTTAAGTACGCAGGGTAATAACCCCCTGATGTACGCCGAAATAGGGGGCGATTCGAAAATTTCCAGCGATTACCTGGTTGGGTACGTCAAAGGCGATTGGGAAATTGTGGATGGGCTGACGTTCTCGACGCAGCTGGCGGGGCGGGGTTCGTTTACACAGGAAAAACGGTACGCCAATGCGTATGTCAACACAGACAAGAATACCAACATTACCAAAACTGTAGCCAACAATACGCTGAACGAAAACCGGAATACGTTGCGGGAGTATACGCTGATCAGCTTGCTGACGTACGAACGTAGCCTGAACAACCACAATTTTAAAGGACTGCTGGGCTATTCGCAGATTGGTAATACACAAACGTACCTGAATGCTTACCGCGAACGGTTCTATAACAATGACATCCAGTCGATCAGTCAGGGCGCTAATGACGGTACCAAAAGCAACACCGGTTTCGACGCGGCTTATGGCTTACGCTCGTATTTCGGACGTATCAACTACGATTATAACGGGAAGTACCTGGTTGAGGTAAACGGCCGCTATGACGGTTCTTCCAAGTTTACGGGTGATAAACAATACAGTTTTTTCCCCTCGTTCTCGGCAGGGTGGCGACTCTCAAAGGAAAACTTCTGGCAAGCCGTACAAAATTCAGTAAATGATCTGAAGCTACGTGGTTCGTGGGGAATAACAGGCAACCAGTCGGTGGATCTCTACAGCTACTATTCGGCGCTGAAAGCGAGCGGCTACGATTTCAACGGAGCGGCTGTGCAGGGCTATCGGCAGACAAATCTGGCCAATACAAACCTGGGCTGGGAATCGACCACGCAGCTCGATCTGGGCCTGGATGCGTCTTTTCTGCGTAGCCGGATGAACCTCACAGTTGACTATTACCGCAAACTGACCAGTGATATTCTACTGAATCTGGATATTCCGGCAACAGTTGGGCTGATTGCTCCGCCCCAAAATGCAGGTTCCGTTGAAAACAAGGGATGGGAGTTCAGCTTAAACTACCGGGGCGCAAAAAATGCGTCAGGATTTCAGTATAATCTGGGGGCCAACTTCAGCGTCAATACCAATAAAGTCGTCGATTTGAAAGGCACCGGGCCGTATATCCTGGGTTCCGATATTGATCCACGCTACATCATCGCTGTTGGGTTGCCCATCAATACGTTGTGGGGCTATCGGACCGATGGGCTGTTTCAGACCCAGCAGCAGATTACGGATTACAAAGCTACCTATGCGGCCAACACCAAACCCGGCGACGTAAAATACATCGATGCGAATGGCGACGGCAAAATCGACGCCAATGACATGACCAACATTGGGAATACGTTTCCTAAATACACCTTTGGCCTGAACTCAAATTTTTCATTCCGGAATTTTGAGCTGAATCTGCTCTTTCAGGGCGCTGCCAAAGTGGACACCCGGTTGGCAGGTGCTTTGGCCGAGATGGGAAATCAGGAAGGCTTTACGCACTCCATTTACACCAATAATTACTGGACCCCGAGCATCCGGACGCTCGTTTTTCCCGCCCGCTCAAATTCGATCTGCGGAACGTAGCCACCTCCGACCGGCTCATCATCGACGGCTCGTATGTGCGCCTGAAAAACATCCAGTTAGCTTATTCGCTGCCTACGGCACTAGCCAGCAAAGTACGCATGAGCCGGGCGCGGGTGTATGTTTCGGCCACCAACGTACTTACGTTTTCGAAGTTGAATGAATGGAATCTGGACCCGGAAGTGGGTTCTGGCCGGGCGGTTTATTATCCGCAAACATCGCTGTATACGCTCGGGCTTAATCTGCAATTCTAATCCCATTCATCCTTATTTACAGACTGAACGCTCATGAAATCAATACGTTATATAGTTTCGATGCTTGCTCTATCCCTCGCGGTAGGGCTAACGCTTACCTCCTGCGACCGGGATCTGCTGGACACCGTTCCGAACGACCGGCTGTCGGAAAGTTTATTCTGGAAAACAGAAAATGACGCCCGGCTGGCGGTCAATTCGCTCTATACCGACCTCGACAGTACCAACCTGATCAGCTGGGATGCAATGACGGACATTGCCCATACCAACCAGCCCTTTGACGTGCAGGCTTACGTTGAACTGGGGCAGTACGACGCCACCAGCGCGAAAGTGTACGGCGAATGGGTTAAAGCCTACAAAGGAATCCGGGCCTGCAATTATTTTCTGGAGAACGTCGATAAGGTGACATCGACAAATGCTACGCTTATCAATCAGTTTAAAGGCGAAGCCCGAACGCTTCGGGCGTACCAATACCTGAAACTGGCAGCCCTGTTTGGGGATGTGCCGCTGGTTACGAAAGCCATCTCGCTGGACGAAAGCCGGACGCTGACGCGTGCCCCCATTGCACAGGTGTGGGATTATGTGGATAAGGAGCTTTCGGAAGCAGCTGGATTACTACCAACAACCTATGCTGCGGTCGACAAAGGCCGAATCACCAAAGGAGCTGCTTTGGGGCTGCGGGCACGGGCTAATTTGCTGGCAGGACGCTATCAGCAGGCCGCCGATGCCGCCGATCAGGTGATGAAACTGGGGATTTATGGCCTGTATGATACCTACGAAAAGTTATTTACCTACGCGGCTGAAAACAACAAAGAAGTGCTCCTCGACCGGCAATTCATTAAAGATACGTACCCCGTCAATGTGTTCGGTTTGCTGGGGCCGTACAGCCAGAAAAGCGCAAACAGTACGTATGTGCCTACCAAAGCGCTGGTGGATATGTACGAAACGACGACCGGTAAGCTCATCACCGACCCCAGCAGCGGCTACGATCCAGCCAATCCGTATGCCAATCGCGACCCCCGGCTCAAATATTCTATTTTTCTGACGGGTGACCCATTACCCAGCGGTATCACGTACCGGCCTGAACCGAACAGCGGCACGCCAGACGCGGTTGGCAATACGTACATCGCGTCTACAACGGGTTTCAATATCAAAAAATACATTAACGCGGATGATTACGCCAACCCGGCCAACAATGGCATCAACATCATTTTGCTCCGGTACGCCGAGATTCTGTTAACGTATGCCGAAGCGAAGGTCGAGCTGAATCAGTTGGATGCCAGCTTGTTTACGGCGCTCAACACGGTGCGTAATGGTAGATTGGACGTAAAACAGCCTTTCATCAGTAGCACGGCTACTCAGGCCGAACTACGGGCAATCGTTCGTCGGGAGCGGGCCGTTGAACTGGCCTTTGAGGGCTTACGGCTGTTCGATATTCGGCGGTGGAAAATAGCCGAAACAGCAGTTCCTGGCCCGGTCTATGGCATTACGTATAAAGATGCCAGTGGGGCGCTGGCAACGGTACAGGTGGTAGCTGTCAATCGGACGTTTGATGCAACCCGGCATTATCTGTGGCCCATCCCGCAAAAAGAACGGAATCTAACTCCGACGCTCACTCAGAATCCGGGCTGGTAATGTATTGTGAAAACTATTTTCATCTTCCCGAAAGCTCCAGGCTTTCGGGAAGATATGCAACCCATAATCTATGCGTTTAAGGACTTGCCTGCTAAACCTGTCAACCCTGCTTCTGATCGGGTATTTTTTTGTGGCTTTTACTCCGCGTCAAGCTGCTCCCTCCCGGCCTAACATCATTTACATCTATGCCGATGATATGGGCTATGCTGAACTGGGATGCTACGGTCAGCAGAAAATACGGACGCCCAATCTGGATCAGCTGGCGCAGGAGGGAATGCGATTTACGCAGCATTATACCAGTATGCCCGTCTGTGCTCCTGCCCGTTGCATGCTCCTGACAGGCAAACACAGTGGCCATTCCTACATCCGGGGAAACTACGAAATGGGCGGTTTTGCTGACTCGCTGGAAGGCGGTCAGATGCCGCTTTACCCGGGCGCGTTCACGCTGGGCCGCATGTTGCAGCAGTCGGGGTATAAAACGGCCTGCGTTGGCAAATGGGGGCTGGGTATGGCCAACACGACCGGCAATCCAAACGACCAGGGCTTCGATTATTTCTATGGCTATCTGGATCAGAAACAGGCGCATAATTACTACCCGACGCACCTCTGGGAGAATGGCAAACCCGACGGACTGAATAATCCGGTCATCGATGTGCACCGTCGGCTGACGCCCGAAACCGCTACGCCCGAAGCGTATGCTTATTATCGGGGCAACGATTACGCTATTGATAAAATGGCGCAGAAAGCACAGGCTTTTGTTCGTCAGAACAAGAATACTCCATTTTTTCTGTATCTGCCATTTACCGTACCCCACGTATCGTTGCAGGCACCTGAAGAAGCAGTTCGCGAATACATCGGCAAATTCAATGATAATCAGCCCGCCGAACGGCCTTATCTCGGTCAGCAGGGCTATGCGTCTACGCCTTATCCGCGTGCTACGTATGCTGCCATGATTACGCATATGGATAAGCAGGTCGGGCAACTGATGCAACTGCTGAAAGAACTGAAAATTGATGACAATACGCTGGTCATGTTTTCGAGCGATAATGGCGCTACGTTTAATGGTGGGGTAGAAGCGGCTTATTTCAAAAGCGTCGGCGATTTAAGAGGGTTAAAAATGGATGTCTACGAAGGCGGAATTCGTGAGCCAATGCTGGCTCGCTGGCCCGGTAAAATAAAAGCGGGACAGGTAACAGACCACGTTTCGGTACAGTACGATCTGCTGGCTACACTAGCTGAACTGGTCGGCTATAAACAACCTTTTGTAACCGATGGCCTTTCGTTTCTACCGACCCTGCTGGGCCAATCGGCTGGCCAGAAGCAGCACCCGTTTCTGTACTGGGAATACCCCGAGAAAGGTGGGCAGCTGGCTATCCGAATGGGCAACTGGAAAGCGGTAAAAACAGATATTCGTAAAAACCGGAAAGCCAGCTGGGAACTGTACAATCTGGCCAGCGATGGACGCGAAGCTAATAACGTAGCGGCTCAGCACCCTGACCTTCTGCGCCAATGTGACGCCATTGTTGCCCGCGAACACGTACCGACCCACATCAATGACTGGGAAATTGTCAGTCCCAAAACACCAATTAAGCCTACTAACTAATAACAGTGTCATTTCTCTATGAATGTATTATCTCATCGTTTGTCTCATTTATTGGTAAGCGCTCTTGTGGTTCTGGGCGTGGGTCTGGTTTTAAGTGCCTGGGTAGAAAAACCCGCTCCAGCCCCACCCAATGTTGTCCTGTTTTTTATGGATGATATGGGGTATGGTGACCTGTCAGTGACAGGTGCGCTGGACTACACAACGCCAAATCTGGACCGTATGGCGGCTGAAGGGTCACGCTTTTCTAATTTTCTGGCCACGCAGGCGGTTTGTAGTGCGTCGCGGGCGGCTTTACTGACAGGCTGCTACCCGAACCGTTTAGGCATTTCGGGAGCACTAGGGCCTAATTCGCCCATTGGTCTGAATCCGAATGAGGAAACGCTGGCCGATTTATTGAAAGAACGGGGTTACGCTACGGGTATTTTCGGGAAATGGCATCTGGGCGATAAGCAGCCGTTCCTGCCCCTCCAACAAGGGTTTGACGAGTATTACGGTGTACCGTACTCGCATGATATGTGGCCGCTGCACCCGGCTCAGGCCCGAGCCAATTATCCGGCGCTACGCTGGATTGATGGCAACGAGCCAAAGCAGGAAATCAAGAATCTGGAGGATGCCAGTCACATTACGTCGACAGTCACCGAGAAGGCGCTTTCATTCATTCGGAAACATAAGAACA
Source organism: Spirosoma sp. KNUC1025 (assembly GCF_045160025.1). Lineage (GTDB taxonomy): Bacteria > Bacteroidota > Bacteroidia > Cytophagales > Spirosomataceae > Spirosoma. The sequence goes on along the minus strand of NZ_CP087139.1, from coordinate 6,645,363 downwards.
AACCGTTTTTTCTGTACGTACCGCATCCGTTGCCACACGTACCCCTGGCTGCATCGGCTCAGTTTAAAGGCAAGAGTACGCGGGGGATTTTTGGCGACGTAATGACCGAACTGGATTGGTCGATCGGGCAGATTTTAGGCGAGCTGAAACAGCAGGGGCTGGAAAAAAACACGCTGGTCATTTTCATCAGCGATAATGGTCCCTGGCTGAATTACGGCGATCATGCAGGCTCAACGGGTGGATTTCGGGAAGGGAAAGGGACATCATTCGAGGGGGGGCATCGTGTGCCCTGTCTGGTACGCTGGCCGGGTGTGGTTCCTGCCGGTCGGGTGAGTAATAAACTGCTGACAACCATGGATATTCTGCCAACGGTGGTAAAAATCTGTGGAGCCCGCTTGCCCAAACAACGCATTGATGGTGTGGATTGGCTGGCGCTTCTGAAAGGCGATAATACGGTGACGCCCCGTGATCATTTTTTTTATTACTATCGAAAAAACAGTTTGGAAGCTGTTCGACAGGGCGACTGGAAACTGGTCTTTCCGCACCCCGGTCGCACCTACGAAGGATATCTGCCGGGGCAAAATGGACAGCCTGGGCCAAGCACCGAAACCCATGAATTTCCAATGGCTTTATTCGATCTCCGACGTGATCCGGGCGAACGCTACGACGTACGGGAGCAACATCCCGACATTGTCGCTAAACTGGAAAAACTAGCCGAGGAAGCCAGAGTTGATCTGGGCGACGAGTTAAAGAACCGTACCGGAGCCAACGTGCGCGAACCGGGTCGGATTAATCAGTAATGAGGTTCGTCCTGACTACCCGCCAGCTATGATTTACCAAAATGGTCAAGCCTGCTCATTTCATACGGTTGAGCAGGCTTGACCGTTTTACAAACAATTCTCTTTCAATCTCTTTCAGAGCAATCGAATAAGTCAAACCGCCTATTGAAATCTCACATCTATTTTAGCCATTCAACGTAATGTAACGTCTGCTCAGCGCCGTAAACGTATTACTGTCAATCATTTTTTGCTTATTGATCCGATATTGATTGACCAGAAATAAGTGACTCCATTTGTAATACAGGGTGGCCTGAGTTCGCCACTAACGACATAATCGAATACACTGTCTTTCGAAGCTGGCAGACCTGCAATTTTTAACGTATCACAAGGAATTAACTCGCGATAAGCTGCTTTGCTATAATCAACATCTTTTAAAAATAGGCGTCTGCCCGCTGTTAATCGGGCTGTAGCATCAGTCACAACTACTGCGGGGGCGCCTGTGCAATCACAGCCACTGGCAGGGATAGGTGGCTGCTCTTTATTCGTACAGCTTGAAAAAAACAACAGGGTAGTAGCCAGCAGATTTAGGGCCTTTTTTCGCATACTAGTACGTCTTGGACAGAAGTCCCCGATACGTCAGAAAACGTTGTAGGAGACTACCGCAAAAGGGGAGTTACTGTATACAAAAAAATACTCGCCGACCCGTATAATCCGAGTCGGCGATTTGAAGGTAGTGATCTTACTTGAATGTGGTCAATATGGCCAACGGTAGCCAACGGGATAGGCTACAGCTCCCGAATCTGGATGTTACGGTACCAGACGCGCTCTTTAGGACTGTGATTCTGCAAGGCTATTTTGCCTTTGGCATGGGGAGTGGCGTAGGGCCAGCTGGCGAATTTACTTTTAGCCACCAACGCTTTCCAATCATCAGTACCGTACTGGTAATCGACAACTTTTTTGCCGTTCAGAAAGTGTTCTACATGGTTTTTATTCACCACGATTCGCCCTTTGTTCCATTCGCCCGGTGTTTTCGCGGCATTCATATCCGATGGTGGAATCATGTCGTAATTAGCCCCTGTTAGCTGCGTATCTTTCAGCTTGTAGGGCTTCCCTTCTCCATCCATGTACCCTTTGTCGTCGATCACCTGATATTCCGGCCCCGACATGTATGTCGATTTGATATCGGGGTTGTCGATGATTTTGTAAACAACGCCACTGTTGCTGCCTTTTGGAATTTTGAACTCGAACTCCAGTTCGAAGTTTTCATATTCCTTATCCGTCACCAAGTCACCCCCGGTACCATCGGGTGTAAGAGCGCCATCTTCAACGTACCAGCCAACAACGCCATCTTTGTGATAGCTATGCCAGCCTTTTATTGTTTTGCCATCGAACAGCGAAGTCCATTTTGGCGGAGCCGCCAGTGCCAGTGCGCTAACCAGCAGGCAGGGTAAAATCAGTTTTTTCATGGAGTTCAGAATTTTAGGTAAAAGTAATCGGAACGCTGAATTTTAACCACTGTTCTATCTTTGCGGCTATGCGTCGTAAGAATGATATTTTACTTAAGAGTGCTTTTGAAGAAGCTTTTCCGGATTTATTGCGTTTTTTCTTTCCTCAGGCCGACGAACTGTTCGATATAAACAGAGGCTTCGAATTCATGGATAAAGAGCTTGGCGAACTGTTTCCCGAATTAGAAAAACAGGGTGGTTCACGGTTTGTCGATATGCTCGTTAAGGCTTGGTTACGAGATGGAACGCAAGAATGGATTCTCGTCCATCTTGAAATTCAGGGCGATGATACCCGTGGCTTTTCTCGTCGAATGTTTCAGTACTGGTATCGGATATACGACCGCTATGAGGTTGATATTGTTGCACTGGCAGTCTTTACCGGAGGGAAAAATCAAGTTAGGCCAGGTTATTATCACAGGAGTTTTCTGGGTACTGAAATTACTTATAAGTACAACGCATACCATGTGCTGGATCATTCTGAGCAGCAACTGTTAGGCATGAATAACCCGTTCGCACTCATAGTGCTGGCGGCTCAGAAAGCGTTGTTATTGTGGAAAAATTCCAGAAACTGAATTGGGTGAACAGCGTCTTACTATTGTCCGAGCTTTGATTCAGAGCCAGCGTTACGACAGTGAATAAATCCGCCGATTCCTATACTTTCTAAAGACCTTTGTCTATATTGAAGATCCAGACATAAATCGTAATTTTGATAAACAGATTGAATTGTTGACTGGAAATCAGAACGCTATGGAATCATCGAAACCATTAAAATGCTGACCCGAGAGGAGGCTCTTGAAGAAGGACTTGAAAAAGGTCTGGAAAAAGGAGCTGCGCAGAAGAGTATTGAGGTTATCAAAAAGCTTTTGCTGGCTGAAAAATTTACCGATGCCGAGATTGCTAACTTTGCCAGCGTAACCGAAGAATTTGTCAGAAAAGTTAAGGGCGATCCTGGGAAGTAATAAACCAGGATAACCAACTTCAACTCAGGTCTAGTCGATAATGGATTTTAATAAACGATAAAGTCCGGCAGAGGAAGGTTTTTCCTCTGCCGGACTTTATCGTTTTACCGGAACGATTAGCTTTAGTTGTCTAGCTCGCCATTTCGCGGGCTGCTTCCGGATCGTTATATTTTCGATCCAGCCCTTCCGTCGATTTTTGGTCGGAGCGGTCAGGTCCCGAAATCATATCCTGTGCTTCGATACTGCTTTCATCGGCCATCTCGCGGGGAATTTTCTGCGCTTCCCGAGCTTCTTCGGGGCGTTCACCGGGTTGGTTCTCGGAAGTATCTTTAGCATTTACGTCATAAGGACGAGCGGAGTCACCCGTATTGGGCTTGTCTTCCATCCCTTCTTCCGAACCCGGATCAGCCTTCGCGCCCTGGTCTAAATTTTCGTAGCGCGTGTAGGGTACGTCGTCGTCGGGCTTAGGGCCGTTTGTCGGAACTACGCCGGGCGCAGCCGATGTATACGTAACGGTATCGCTACTGTTCTGGATGTCGGGTATGGCTGGTTTAGGCGTATCGGGCATATCCGGAATTTCCGGTGAGGCTGGCCTTGGCGTACCGGGTAAATCAGGTATTTCCGGGCCGGGTGCGGGTGGTGTTGGGGGCGTTTCGGGAATGCCGGGTACAGGTTGAGTCGGATCGGGGGTGCCCGGCGTTGGCGGAATCATGTCGCCAGAAGGCTGACCGTTACCGATAAACTGCCAGTCTCCAAACGAATTGGTTTTGGTAGAGTCATCCGGTTCGTCTTCTGAAGGCAGGCCTGTATTGACCGTAGCCCCTGCATCCGGATTTCCGGTAATGTCAGCTACGGCAATAGGATTATCTGGCATGGCATCCGGTGCGAATTCATTGCCTGCCCGCAAAGCCGAGGCCGAGTTTTCATATTTCTTTTTATCATCTCCCTCTAAAGCCCGCTCTTCGTCGCTTCCCAACCGAATCCGGGGCATATCGTCGGAGACATCAGACTCTGTATCACCGATTGAAACCAATTTTCCATCCACCAACTTAACCATGTTGGTTTCGGCCTGGTCGGCACTGAACATCGTTTCGGCGTGTTCGCTGGAGACGGTATCGGCCTGTCTGGCACCATCGGTAAGATTTGCGTTGTTTTCCATGACTACTGTGAATGTTTTAGGTCTATGGAAAACTACCGGCAGCCGAAAAGGTTTTTAATCGGTCATCCCGGCTACGTTACGCCAGGGCGTCGAACAAAATCTCGGCCGGGTGCTGTGCCTTGCGGCCGGTTCCGTCTTTTATCTGATGGCGGCAACTGGTGCCGGCAGCTGAAATAATGGCGCTTTCGGACGCGCGAACGGCCGGAAACAGTACCAATTCGCCAATCTGCATCGACAGGTCGTAATGCTCCGCTTCATACCCAAAAGAGCCCGCCATGCCGCAGCAACCCGATGGAATCAGCTGTACGTTATAATTGACAGGTAGCGACAATACCTTTTTTACCGGAATCATGGACGATAAAGCCTTTTGATGACAGTGACCGTGGACTTTCACCAGCTCCGATTTCGTTGTAAAGATCGTACGATCAATACATCCGGCATCGGCTTCGCTGGCAAGCCATTCTTCAAACAGAAATACATTTTTGGCAATGCGTTCGGCATCAGCTTTAAGTTCTGCCGGAACGAGGTCGGGATATTCGTCGCGAAACGTCAGAATGGCTGATGGTTCCAGCCCGATCATGGGCGTATCGTCGGTAACCAGGTCTTTCAGCAACGTAACATTACGAATGGCGAGCTTCCGGGCGTCGTCTACCAGTCCTTTCGACAGATACGTCCGGCCACTTTCGACCTGTTTGGGCATCGTCACGACGTAGCCTAATCGATCCAGTAACTGAACAGCTTTTTGCCCGACTTCCACGTCGTTATAATTCGTAAACTCGTCGCAGAAAAGATGGACCGTTCGGCCCGGTTTTATGGCGCTACCCTGAGCCGTGAATTGGGAGCGATACGTTTTAAACCACTGTTTCAGCGTGGTATCAGCTAGTTCGGGCATAGTCCGGTTGGGGTGAAAACCAACCGCGCGGTTAACCATCTGCCGTAGCACAGTCGTACTATAAATACCGTTGTACGCCCAGGGAGCTATGCTCGCCAGCGACATAAGTCTGGTAAAATTACCAACCAGCCGTGCCCGTAACGGAATACCTTTTTCGCGGTAATGCTGCTGGGTAAATTCTGCTTTCATACGGGCCATATCCACACTCGACGGACATTCCGCTTTGCAGCCTTTGCACGACAGGCACAAATCCAGTACGTCTTTTACGGCTTCATAATCGTGGTCGGAGGGCCTGGACTGGTTGCTGTAGAAATGCCGCAGAATATTGGCTCGTGCTCGTGTGGTATCGCGTTCGCGCCGGGTAGCCATATAACTGGGGCACATAGTACCGCCCGAAATTTCGGTTTTGCGGCAATCTCCCGAGCCGGAGCATTTTTCAGCCAGTTCGAGCAGACCACCGTCTTTGGAGAAGTCGAAAACGGTTTTAGGCTGTGGAATCACTACGTCGGCTTCCGAACGTAACGACTCGTTCATGGGTGGAGTATCCACCACTTTGCCGGGATTGAACGTATTGTTGGGGTCCCAAAGCGCTTTGACCTCCTTACACAACTGGTAATTTTCGGGACCGAGCATAAACGCAATGCATTCGCCCCGTAGTCGTCCGTCGCCGTGTTCGCCGGAGAGCGAGCCGCCGTATTTTTTAACCAGCTGTGCCGTATCCATCAGCAGGGCTCGAAAATTGGTACGCCCTACCGACGACTTCAGGTTGATCAGCGGCAGTACGTGAATTTCGCCTGCGCCGGCATGGGCTGAGTATTCGAGTTTGAGGCCATGCTGCTCCCAGGCCATCCGGTCCAGTTCGTCGATATAATCCGGCAGATCACGAACATCGACGGCTGTATCTTCAATTACATTCGCCGGTTTCTCGTCGCCGGGAATGTTGTACATGATACTCAGGCCCGCTTTACGTAACGCCCAGGGCTTTTTTGTCTCGTCATCGAACAGAACCGGATAGGCGTAGCCCAATTCCTTCGCTTTCAACGCACGGACAAACTCCTCAGCCTTTTGCTGTACGCCCCCAACGGTTTCATCAAAAAACTCAACCATCAGAATAGCTTTGGGGTCACCTTCGACAAACGCCCGGTTTTTCGCCTGTTCGATGTTGGTTTTGGTCAGTTGTAAAATGTAATCGTCGACCAGTTCCGAGGCTGAACATTGATGCGCCAGCGCCACTAGATTCGCTTCAAGTGATTGCCGGATGGTCAGGAAGTGAGCACAGACCAGCGCCGTTTCTTTTGGCGGCAACGGCAGCAGATTCAACTTCGCTTCCGTAATAAAGCAGAGTGTCCCTTCCGAACCGGCAATGAGGTTGGAGAAATTAAAAGCAGGAGAAGGGAGAAGGGGAAAAGGAGAAAGGGTGGATAGTTCTTCTTTTTCCCTTCTCCCTTCTCCCTTCTGCCAGAATTTTAAAAGTGCATCCAGCGCATATCCCGTATTCCGTCGGGTGACGGTAGGTTTTGGATAGCCTTCGCGGATGTGTTGCTGCACTTCGGGGCTGGAGAGCCAGTCGCGAAACTGTACGTATAAGCGTTGTTCAAGCGGACTGACTACGTTTTCACCCCGACATTTTGCGTCAAATTGTTCCTGGCTAAGCGGCCCGAAGGTTACTTCGGCGCCATCGCTGAGTACGGTTCGAACTTCGAGCAGATGGTCGCGGGTGGTGCCCCAAATGATGGAGTGCAGGCCGCAGGAATTGTTGCCGATCATTCCCCCAATCATGGCCCGGCTGGCGGTTGATGTTTCGGGGCCGAACAACAGACCGTGGGGTTTCAGGAAAGCATTCAGATCATCGCGGATGACACCCGGCTGGACACGTACCCATTGTTCATCGGCGTTGATGTTCAGAATTTTGCCAAAGTATTTCGAAATGTCAACGACAATACCGCTGCCAACGACCTGCCCCGCCAGCGACGTACCAGCCGCCCGTGGAATCAGGCCCAGTCCATGCTGTTGCGCGAAACGCAACAGCAATTTGATGTCAGCAACGGATTTGGGCAAAGCCACTGCTATTGGCATCTCCTGATACACGGAGGCATCGGTTGCGTAGAGTATACGCTGAGCGGTATGTTCAGGCGAATCATCGAAATAAAGATCACCCTCAAACGAAGGCAATAGATTGGCGAAAGGCGGTTTTTGAGTCAGGCGAAACATGACTCAAAGATACGAATAAACTCACTTTACTGGCGTGGAACCAGCCTATAAGCCCGCCAAACGAAATACCCGATCACAACGGTTATGAACGTAGCCATAACCGGAATTGTCCAGCTAACCAGCCGGTCATGGTTATAAAATTTTGCCCAGATTGATTCCGCCTGTATGAGCAGGAATAAAGCAACCATAAGTGGCCGTATACTGGCAGTCATAAGGTGAATATTGCTCAGTTGACGAGCTACGTTTTCGGCTGTGCGCGGGCCGGGGAAATTCATAAAGTCAGGGGGAAGTTTTTCCGAAGCCCAGGTGATTCCGGCAATAAAGAACGCAACAAGAGGCAATATCAGTAACGTAGCGGGGTTGCCCCAGCGGTCAGGTTGCCCGCTCAGATTATAGTGAATCGCAATAGGCGTTGGTAACCAGATGGCACCAGCCAGAGAAAGAAGAGTTAAGCCGACTAATAAAATGACAGTCAGTCGGTTGGCGTTACGTTCGTAGCTGCTCATGTCCATATACTCCGGTGTATACAAAACTAGTAAAGCTACCTGAGAAGTGTGCAACAGGCGCCTGCCTACTGTTTGCCCTCTGTTGCACACTTCCCGTGAAGTCAAACTTACCAAACGGTTATCCTTTCAGTTTCGGGCTTGTACATTTTATCTCCCGGTTGTACAGCAAAGGCTTTATAAAAAGGAGTGAAGTTCATGAGCGGGCCGTTTACTCGCCATCTGGCCGGTGAATGCGGATTGGTGTTTACGTACATGCGCATAAACTCATCCTTTGTTTTCACACGCCATATCCGGGCTATCGAGATGAAGAACCGTTGATCGGGGGTAAAGCCATCCAGTTTTGTGGTGTCTTTTCCCTGCTCGGTCAATTTGAAGGCGTCATACGCAATGGCAACCCCGGCAATATCGGCGGTGTTTTCACCCACGGTCAGGGCTCCTTTCACATGCAGCGAATCCAGTACGGTAAACGAATTGTACTGGTCAATGACCTGTTGTGTCTTCGCTTTGAATTTTGCATAATCTGATTTTGTCCACCAATTAGTCACATTACCGACTTTGTCGTATTGAGCGCCCTGATCGTCGAACGAGTGCGTAATCTCATGGCCAATGACCATACCTATGCCGCCGTAGTTGAGCGCGTCATCGGCATACACATCGAAATAAGGGGATTGTAAAATGCCTGCCGGAAAAACGATTTCATTCATCGGCGGATTGTTGTAAGCCGTTACCGTTGGTGGAGTTGTAAACCATTCTGTTCGGTCGACCGGCTGCCCCACTTTAGCGAGGTTATAGAGGTAATCATTTTTATTGGCCGACAACTGGTTTTCAAAATAAGCGTCTCGTTTTACGTCGACCTTCGAGTAATCCCGCCATTTGGCCGGATAACCAATTTTCTCCGTAAAGGCATACAGTTTTTCTTTCGCCTTGGCCTTCGTGGAATCGCTCATCCAGTCCAGCTTGTTGATGCGGGCTTCGAAGGCTTTTTCCAGGTTATCGACCAGAACCGTCATGCGTTTCCGGGCGGCTTCGGGAAAATATTTTTTTACGTACAACTGGGCCAGAGCGTGGCCCAGCGAACCATCAACCGCCTGCGTCATTTCTTCGGCACGTGTTTTCTTCACCGCCTGTCCGGTCAGAATTTTTGCATAGACAAACGACGCATCCACAAAAGGCTGGCTCAAGAGCGTTGAATAGTTGGTCAGCGCATGTGCTTTTAGATACACTTTCCAGTCCGGAATGGAAGCCGATTTCAACAGTGTATTCAGCTTGCTATAATACGCCGGCTGCCCGACGTTGACTGAATCGGCCTTGACGCCCAAGTCATTTAACAGTGTCGTCCAATTCAAAACAGGCTGCTTTTTCGAGAGCGCGGCAACCGCCAGTTTATTGTAATTCGCATTCACATCCCTGAGTTCAATATTGGTTCGGTGTGCGGCAGCTAGTTGTTTCTCAAGCTCATAGGTTACGGCTGCGTTTTTGCGGGCGGTAGCGGCATCAGCCCCCGTCAGTTCAAACAGGCGGGTGAGGTAATTTTTATAGGCTAGTTGAATCGCACGTGTCGACGAATCGGTCTGGAAATAATAATCCCGTTCTGGTAAGCCAATTCCAGCCTGGTAAAACTGAGCAATATTGATCGTGCTACGTTTGTTATCAGGCCCTACCGAAAAACCAATGATGGACCCATCTCCTACTTTTTGCTCGTCGGCTACCAACTTCAACAAGGAAGGAACATCGGTCACGGCATCGATGCGCGTGAGCAACGGCTTAATGGGGTCATAACCACGTTTGTTGATGGCGGCAGTATCCATTCCGGAAGCGTAAAAATCACCCACCTTTTGTTCGATGCTTCCGGGCGCATTGTTGCTTGCCGAAATACTATCCAGAATTCCCTGAAGCCGTATGCGTTGCGGGAAATTTAAAAACGAATACGAACCTACGCCTGTCTGACTGGGTGGTATACGGGCGGTATCGTACCAGATGCCGTTGGCGTACATAAAAAAATCATCTCCAGGTTTTTTAGAAGCGTCTATTCCCGTCAGGACTACGCGGTTTGTATCCGAAACTTGCTTACAGGCTCCTGCCAGCAACAGCGCTAGAGCCAGATAGAATAGTTTTTTCATGGTTTGTAATTTGTCGGCAATGGTTATGAATGGTTTCGGCTTTGATGGTATTTCCAAAGCTAGTCAATAAGCGCGCATGGTTGCTAACAAAAAACTGGTTACCTCAGCCCGGTTCAGCGTTTGTTATTGACGTAACGCGGGGTATCGGGTTCGCCTGAAGCATCCTGAAGTTAGCTGGCTGCCAGTTTATTTCTAAAATAGCAGGTAGATGTTTGGAGAAACGTTTTTTGAGTAGGAGTGGAATATCTTTGAATAACCGGCAATGCCAGTCCTGTGGTCAGAACGCAGTCAATATGAAAACAACACTAATTGCTCTGGTGTGTGCACCGCTATTAAGCGCTCAACTCAGTGGGCAGAACGTAGTAAAAGCCTCATTCCCGGACGGAAGCCCGATCAGCAGCTGGTTTACAACGACCCGGAAAGTAAGCCTGGCCCAACTTGGAACGACGTATGTGATAACGGACTTTGGCGTGAAATCCGACAGCACCCTCGTTCAGACCGACGCAATTCAGAAGGTGATTGATGTTGCAGCCCGGAAGGGCGGGGGTGTCGTGGTGATTCCAAAAGGTACGTTTATGAGTGGAGCTTTATTTTTCAAGCCCAAAACTCATTTGCACGTAGCAGAAGGAGCCGTCCTGAAAGGTTCCAACAACATTGCCGATTACCCAAAATTGCCCTCCCGAATGGAAGGGCAGAGTCTGGATTATTTTGCCGCTCTGGTGAATGCCTATCAGGTCGATGGGTTTACGATTTCAGGAAAAGGGCTGATTGATGGGAATGGGTTACGATTCTGGGAAGCGTTCTGGGCCAGACGTAAGGAAAATCCCAACTGCACGAATCTGGAGGTTTCCCGCCCGCGACTGGTATTTATCTGGAAATGCAATAACGTCCAGGTTCAGGACGTAAGACTGCACAATGCGGGTTTCTGGACCAGTCACTACTACCAGTGCCAGAATGTGAAAATACTGAATGCACATATTTACTCGCCGGAGAGACCCGTAAAAGCACCCAGTACGGATGCCATTGATCTTGATGTCTGTTCCAACGTACTGATCAAAGGCTGTTACCTGTCGGTCAATGATGACGCGATTGCGCTGAAAGGGGGCAAAGGTCCCTGGGCCGATCGTGTGCCGAGCAACGGAGCCAATGCTAACATCATCATCGAAGATTGTGAATTTGGCTTTTGTCATTAGGCGCTTACCTGCGGCAGTGAAGCCATTCATAACCGGAATATTCTCTTGCGGAACTGCCATGTCAGTGAGGCCAGCCGGGTTTTGTGGCTTAAGATGCGGCCCGATACACCCCAGCGTTACGAGTACATTGCGGTCGAAAACATAAAAGGACAGGCGCATAGCCTGCTGTACGTAAAGCCGTGGACACAGTTCTACGATTTACAGGGACGCCCAGACGTACCGCTTTCGTTCTGTGACCATGTGAGCCTCAAAAACATCGAACTTCGCTGCGATACGTATTTCGACGTAGCTATTTCAGAAAACGACAAGCTCTCCAATTTTACGTTCGAAAACTTTGTGGTCGAAAGCAAAAACGCGGCTATCGATAAAAAACTAGTTAACGGGTTTACGCTCAAAAACGTACGAGTTAACCAGATAATCGTAAAGTGATCGACTGCATCCAGCAATCAACCGGTGTTGATAGAAACACCGGTTGATTGTATGAACCCGGCTCAAGAAACAGCAGACACGTACCAACTACTTTAGCAGAACGGCGGAATTAAGCGGGTGGAAAATCCGGATAAAGCAAAGCGTACGGACGCGATACCTAGCTATTTCGAACCAGACATAACATGCCACATTAACAGCTGTTTATGAGAGATCAGAAAACAGATTAACAGTTGAGCGAACAGAGCGTCAAAGTAAAATACATAAAAATTATAGAACAAATAGACATAAAAGTTCTTTATACTATACCCAACAGGAACCCTATTGGATTTCCGCAATTCTAATGCAAATTATGAGCAACGAGTTCAGGCAAGATTTTCAAACCAGTCAGTCAGAACAACGGCTTGCAACCACGGAAAAGATGGAGCCAATCGTCATTCCCGTTATTGAGGAAGAGCTGCACATCGGGAAGCGGACCGTTGAGACGGGCGTTATCAGCGTAGTCAAGCACGTATTTGAAGAAGCACAAACGGTTGATATACCGGTTTCTCGTGAAGAGGTTACCGTTGAGCATGTGGCTGTTTATCAATACGTTGATGAAGCTCCCGCTGTTCGTTATGAAGGGGAGACCATGATTATTCCTGTATTACGCGAAGTGCTGGTAACCGAGAAACGACTTCTTCTGGTTGAGGAAGTACATGTTACCAGACAGAAAATTACCGACCGGGAAACGCACGAAGTTATGCTTCGAAAAGAAGAAATAACGGTAAAGCGTACTGGGTCATCCGATGAGCGTCCGGCCTGAATGGCCTTCGTTTTAAATACAATAAGTAAACTAAATTCTCAACGTTTAAATCATTAACCAACATGGCACAACAAACCGTAGTGGGCTTTTTCGATAGCTCAAGCGAAGCACAAAAAGCAGTCGATGAATTAGTAGATGGCGGTTTTTCGCGCAGTAATATCGATCTGTCGACCAATTCGGAAAGTGATACCAATTCTCCCCAAAACTCATTGGATATTCCGGATCGGCACGCCAATACGTCGGGTACAAGGACTGAAGAAGTCGTGGATGATGTGAAAGACACAGGTGATAGCATTGGTGGTTTCTTTCGATCACTGTTTGGCGGTGATGATGATAACGATGAATATCAAAAACATACAGAAGTAGGCCGTCGCAGCACGATTGTAACCGTTCATGCCCAATCGGAAGATGAAGCCGAACAGGCAGCCGCTATTCTTGATGATAATGGAGCCGTTGACGTCGACGAACGGGCTGCTCAATATGGATATGGAAGCAGCGCGACGGGAGCCGGTACCGATACAATACGCGGTGGCACTACGTATGCCGACACAACGAATCGTGATCTGACAACGGACGCGGACACAACAAACCGCGGTCTGACAACGGATGCGAATCAGACAATCAAGGTGATTGAAGAGAATCTGGAAGTGGGCAAACGGGAAGTCGAGACGGGTGGTGTTCGAGTCCGCAGCCGCATCATTGAACGTCCTGTTGAAGAAAGTCTGCGGCTACGGGAAGAGCGGGTTACCGTTCAGCGTACGCCCGTCGACAGACCCGCAACGGATGCCGATCTGAACGCATTCCAGGAAGGACAAATTGAATTGACCGAACATGCTGAAGTGCCAGTAGTAACAAAAACAGCGAAAGTGGTGGAAGAAATTTCGGTGGGTAAGGAAGTTAACGAACGCGTGGAAACCGTTCGGGACACGGTTCGCAGCACTGACGTTGACGTGGAGAACCTTGGTAAAACCGAGACAACCGGGACGCCAGCTGTAACGACAAATCGTACGACCGATTACGATGACGATCTGAATACGTCGTCTACCAATCGGTAGAAATCGAGTGTACCCTGTGATTACGGATTCTCCCGGACGTAGCATTAATGCTACGTCCGGGAGAATCCGTGTTTTCGCCCTGTACCATTCGCTGTTTATGGAATCGACGGATTTTTGCATCAATGGCTAAAAAATGTATAGCCATGATGACGCACCGAAATTCGACTCGGATACGTATTGACTTCATCCCGTTTGTCAGTACGGCTTTGTTGCTTATACTGATTTTTGTCTGGATAAACGTACTCCAGCAGCCCGTAGTTATGGGGGTGACCGTACCGGCAGCCTGCCGTAAATATGAGCCAGTGGCTTACCCCAAAAAAGTTGCTGTGCTTGTTCTATTAGCCAGTAATCGGATTGGCGTTATTCAATACCGTCCCGGCGATAAGAGATTGCAGTTAGAACGTACCGATTTTCGGCCAGACGGGCTTCGTGCGTTGTTGAAACGAGAAAAACAAGCCAATAATGGTGATGTGGCTGTTGTGATAAAACCATCTCCGCTGGCTACGTTCAGAAACGTGAATGATGCACTGAAAGAGCTTAAACTCGCCGATATGGCGTACCGGCTAATTTCAGAACTGACTGCGAATGAGCAAGATATGATTAGACATTATGAGCAGATGTTTGCTCACCGATTGTCATTCAACGAGCCAGTATCGCTTAACATGCTACCCTACTTTTTCCCACTGGCGGACGATTAATGATAAGCTCAAAAGCGAGCCGAACATGCGTTTTATGGGTGATTCTGTCAACTCTTTTTATAATGAAGCTCAAAAGTGCGCTGTTGCTTCAGGGCAAAATTGACCAGCAGAATCAATACGGGCACTTCAATCAGAGGGCCGATCACGGCGGCAAAGGCAGCACCTGAGTTAATACCGAATACTGCCACCGCCACGGCTATACCGAGCTCGAAATTGTTGCCTGCCGCCGTAAAAGCCAGCGACGTAGCTTTGCCGTAGTCTGCCCCGGCCCGTTTGGAGAGATAAAAAGCCGAGAAGAACATAATAGCAAAATAGATCGTCAGCGGAATGGCGATACGTAGCACGTCGATCGGAATGGACACGATCAGCTGACCTTTCAGGCTAAACATGATTACAATGGTGAACAGCAGCGCTACCAGCGTAACTGGACTTATTGCCGGTATGAATTTCTGCTCGTACCACTGGCGGCTTAGCAGACGTGTAAGTAAGAATCGTGAGAATAAACCAGCCAGTAGGGGAATCCCCAGGTAAATGAAAACGCTCTGTGCAACCTGGCCGATGGTGATCGTTATCTCATAACCCTGCAGCCCAAATAAGGGCGGTAATACAGTAATGAATAACCAGGCATAAACCGAATAAAATAGCACCTGAAACAGACTGTTGAAAGCTACCAGACCCGCTGCGTAGAGTCGATCTCCGTTGGCCAGATCATTCCAGACAATTACCATGGCAATGCAACGGGCAATGCCGATCAGGATTAGGCCGGTCATGTAGTCGGGCTTGTCGGGTAAAAAAATTCCGGCCAGACCGAACATCAGCAGTGGCCCAATAATCCAGTTTTGCAGCAGCGACAGACCCAATATTTTGGTGTTGGCAAATACCCTGGGTAATTCTTCGTAGCGCACTTTGGCCAACGGAGGATACATCATCAGCACCAGTCCAATGGCCAGCGGTACGTTGGTGGTGCCCGACGTGAACCCGTTGATAAACGTTTGCGACTGCGGGAAAAAATAACCAATTCCCACGCCCAAAAGCATAGCCAGAAAAATCCACACGGTTAGGAAACGGTCCAGAAACGAAAGTTTAGGCATAATTGAAATCGTTTCGATTCGCTTTTTCTGGTTAATTGCAGCAGTCTGGTCCGCAGCAGGTTTTGGCTGATGGGTTGGTTCCTGGGTCGACGGTGTTAGCAATGGAGGCTGGTTTTTGTGCGAAAACGGTGATGCTGTAAATGCCCCGGCTTTTGTTGAGCTGTCGATAGTCATTAATCTCAGACGCTGTCAGGTAGTTTTGCAGTACTTCATCGGGCAGCGCAATTTCCCGTTCCTTTTGTACGAGTATATTGGTGAATCCCGCATCCTGCACGATCTGTAAATAAGCGTCTTTCTGAATGGCCCCCGACACACAGCCCACGTACAGTTCTGCGTCGCGCTGCAAGCCTTCGGGCAGTTCGCCTTTCAGTACGATGTCGGAAATGCTAAAATGGCCACCGGGTTTCAGAATGCGGTAAGTTTCGGTAAACGCTTTTTGCTTATCAGGAACCAGATTCATTACGCAGTTGCTCACAACTACGTCCGCCAGGTTTTCCGGTAGGGGCATCTCCTCTATGTCGCCGTACACAAACTCGACATTGCTATAACCCAGCGCTCTGGCATTCTTCCGGGCGCGATCAATCATTGCCGGGGTCATATCCAGACCAATTACGCGCCCTGTTTCTCCCGTCTCGGCACGAGCGACAAAACAGTCGTTGCCGGCCCCTGAGCCTAAATCTATTACCGTATCGCCCGGCCTGATCTGAGCAAACTGAGTTGGTAAGCCACAGCCCAGCCCCAAATCAGCCTCCGCTACGTATCCAGTCAGTTCGTCATACGCTTGCGCCATGAGGATGGGTACATTCGTGTCAGAACCGCAGCAGGAGGTGGGTCCGCAGCAGTTGCTGGCTTCGGATTGGCTCTGTTCGGCTATTGCCCCGTATTTCTGCCGTACCACTTCTTTGATCTGTTCAGCTGTTTCCATAATTCTGTTTGTTTATTGTAATATTACGATTAATATGGGCAAAAAAATAGCTGTCCGCTTAGCAGCAGGTGGCTCCTGCCACTGTATCGAGCAGCGTACCGAATGCCTGCCGGGCTTCTTCCCAAACCGCTTCGTTGATGCAGTAGCAAACACGGGGTGGGTTGATTTCCCCCTGAATAATACCAATGCGTTTTAATTCCTTCAAATGCTGCGAAACGGTGGGCTGTGCCAATGGCAATTCGTCGACCAGGTCCCCACAAACGCAGGCTTTCTTTTGAGCCAGCAATTGCAGAATGGCCACACGCGCCGGGTGAGCAAACGCTTTTGCCAGTTCCGCAATCCGATTCTGTTCCGCTGAGAATATTTCCGTTTTCGTGACACCCATAGCACAAAGGTACTATTTGATTTGTATATCGCAATATTACGATGAATATTTTTTGATAACCTGCTTTTATGTAAGACCAGTTCGCAGAGCAGGACCATGAAATTTCGGGGATGAACAGCTGGCCTGGGCATAAATGGCATAAATTCTTTACGCCCGGTCGAATACGCGCTTTAGTCGACCGCCGATAAAACTGCCGACAAAGGTTAGAATCATGGAGCCATAAAGGCTGAAAACCTCCACCTCACTGTCGGAATTGTTGGTCGGGTGATCCAGAAAAAACGTATAGACCAGCCAGATCGTCGCTGCCTGAACCAGGGCCAGAAACCAGCCCTTACGGGGTTCCAGCACACCCAGAACGGTTGCCAGTAATGTGGCAACCAGAAATGGTAAATGGGCGGCAATGGCTATTTTAATGCAATAGAGGAGTAAGGCACAGCCAGCCAGCGTTAGAAGCGTATTTACGAGGAGTCGACGGTTGAAGAATGAAGCCTGCATGGTTGCTGAAAATGTAGAATGAGTAACGGATACTATAGTCATTACTAGTTATCCATTACTCATTCTACATTTTTCAGTATTTACTGGTTCACATTAACGCTTCCGCTGCTAGCGGAAAGTGTTACCGGAATACCGCCACCATTTACGGTGCCTTTGATACGGTCTTTTTCGGTGTCGCCACTGAAGTTGTTGAGGGGAATTTTGATGCGGTTGCCGCTCAGGTTTAGGGTCAGCCCTTTATCGAGGGGCATTTTCACGTTGATGCTGCCAGCACTGGTGTTCAGTCGAACGTACTGACCCAGTTTGGTTATGCTGACGTCAATACCACCAGCACTGGTACTGGCGTCGATGCTGCCTGCTACGTTTGCCAGCCGGATTGATCCTCCCGACGTACCGGCTTTAAGATCACCGTTGATGTCTTCACCGCGTACGCTGCCGCCACTAGTTTGTGCGTCAACACTGCCTTTCAGATCGCTCAGGCTGATGCTGCCCCCCGATGTATGCAGGCGCATTTTTCCTGATGAGGATTTGGCTTCGATTGATCCGCCGGAGGTTTGCAGATCGAGTTCGCCCGAGGTTCCGGCCTGGCAGCGGTCGAGGTGAATGCTGCCGCCCGAGGTTTGCCCGTTCACATCGCCCTGAATATCGCTCATGTGCAGGCTGCCGCCACTGGTACGGAATTTTTGTGAACCGGCCAGGGAGGCCAGGTGAATGCTGCCGCCCGACGTACGCAGATCGGTGGTAACCTTACGTGGAGTGTAAAATTTGAAACCGATGCTCAGCGAGCGTTTCCAGTCGCGATCGTTGTTCCGACGTTTGGCTGTTGCTACGATGGTGCTGCCTTCCTGAGCGATGGTGATGTCATAATCTTTTAGGCGCTCTTCAATTTCGGCTTTGTCGAGATTGTTGTTGCCATTGTTGCCACGTACATACATCTCTACTTTGGCATTCATGTCGGTGCCTCCTTCGACACTGAGGCTACCGCCCGATGTTTCGGCCCGAACGGCACTGATATTTCCCGAAAAGGTTTTGGTCAGATAAGGCGTATCACGGTCGTCGGTGGGTTTCGTCGCGAAAGCAGTTAAAGAAATAGTTGCTACGCCCAGTAAAGTCAGGAAGAATTGATTTCGTTTCATGTGGTTCGTCTGGTTATGTAAACTAAAGATGCAATTCGTTTCGGGAAGGTTGCACAGAAGTCGTGTGTTTTTCAATTTCTGTTGGTCAAGTACTGTGCCAATAATGGTAAATAACTGATAGCGAGAGATTTATCTTGAATAGCTTGCCGCTAGTTGTCCGGTAATGGACGTAGTTTGTTCAGGGGCGGACAGCGTAGCAAACGTCTTTCTGCTATTTACCGGACCGTTATTTCCACGCGTCGGTTTTTGCTCCGTTCGCTTTCAACCGCATTGTCAGCCAGTGGATATTTACCGCCAAAACCTTCGGTCGTGATACGGTCGTCGGCAATACCCCGGCGCACCAGATACGTAGCCACCACTTTGGCACGCTGCTCCGAAAGCGCCAGATTCAGCCGCGAATCGCCGACATTGTCGGTATGGCCTACGATATGAATATGCCATTGCGGATTCGTTTCCATAGCCCGAACGAGTTTGTTCAGCTCCACCGACGATTCGGGCAGCAATACGTAACTGCTTTGTTCAAACTGAACATGATGCAGGATGAACGTAATCCCCGGCTTAATATCAGGTAGTTGTTCTGCCGTGGATGTGCGGGTGGGTATTGAGCGCGTCGCTACCGTGTCGCTGATAATCGTTCGGTTCGTCGTCGATGGTTTAACCGATGGCTTAGGGATTACGCTGGCTGCACGTTTGGAGACAGTAGGTTTCGGCGAAACTGGTGCTACTGTTGTAGGTTTGGCAACCACCACGCTGGGTTTCGGCGGTATGGCAGCAGGCGCTGCTTTTTGAAAGAAATACTGCGACATTATAGGCTCACCAGCCATGACAAACGGGTTCTCTATGGCCTGTCGTTTGTCCGGCCGTTGCCAGTAAAGCTGAATTTCGCCCTCCAGCAGATCGTTGAAAAAATCTACCCGTAAATCGTAATACTGTCCGCCTTTCAGGATTACGCTGCCACTAAAGTCTCGGGAATCGTTCAGTTGCCAGGAGTCCAGCACTTTTTTGTTGCCAACCCAAACCCGGATGCCGTCGTCTACTTTAGCGAAAAAGTCGTATTTCCCGGTAACGGGTGCCAATAGTTTACCAGTCCAGCGTATCGAATAATAGGACGTAGGAACACCCGGTGCTGGATTCCGGCCACGCCAGTTAAAATAAATTGTCGGGTCGATGCGGGTGAAAACCTTGCGTTCGAAGTTCGTGCCGACGTAATACTCGCCCTTAAGACCCGACTGTGCCCAGCCCTGTTGCACCGCCAGAGAAAACATCACCCACCCAATTATACGTATCAATTTCATGAGCTGGCTTGATAACGAGAGTATAAACTAAGTTACGCTAACTTCCCGAAAATGCCGAGCTTTCAGAAGGTTAAAATCTTGCCCCCATGTCATTCGGTCTTTAAGGCGCTGGCCGGGTTCATCAGAGCCGCTTTCAGGGATTCATAACCTACCGTCAGGACCGTAATGAGCGTGGTCGTGAGTAGCGTAATCCCAAAAATCCACCAGCTGAACTGGATGCGGTACACGTAGCTTTTTAGCCAGCCATTCATCAGAAACCAGCCGATGGGAGCAGCCAGCAAAAAGCCAATGATCAGCAGACGGCTAAACTCCCGTCCGAACAGCCACATAAGCTCATTGGTAGTAGCACCGAGTACCTTCCGGACGCCAATTTCTTTTGTTTTTGCTTCGGCAATAAACGCCACCAGTCCATAAAGTCCCAGGCAGCCGATCAGAATGGCAATGAGGGAAAATACTTCCGCCAGCCCCAGCAGAATCCGTTCGGTCAGATAAAATTGATTGAGCAGATTATCGACAAAATCGGCCTTGAAAACATGCTCCGGGAATAGCTGATTCCAACTGGTTTCCACCGATTTAACCGTTTCGGTCAGATTCCCCGGATTGAGCTTCAGGGCAGCCATGTGGTTCTCCCGGTAGTAGTTCAGAATCGTTGTCGGTGGGATGGCTTCGCGTAGCTCACTGATATGAAAATCGTTCACGACGCCGACAATGGTTTTCGTGCCGCCCCATACGGTAAGCCGTTTTCCCAGAATCTCCGTCGGTGTCCGTAAGCCCAGTTGTTTCACCATCGTTGCATTGACGAGGGCTTCGCTGTCGGCTGTGTCGTTGTTCATGAAATTGCGGCCAGCCAGTAATTTAATGCCAAAGAGCGGTACGTAATTCTTGTCACCAACTTTAACCGTAGTCGGAAATTTTTCGGGTTGTGTATGGGTATCGTACGTGAACGGAATGGGTATGCGCCGATGCGAAGCGGGTGGTTCAACGCCCAGCGCAACCTGCTCTACGCCGGCTATTTGTTCTAACTGGCTACGTAGTACGTCCTGCTTCAGCGCGTTGTCGGTGGGTACGGGTATGGTGAGAATGGCTTCTTTTTGGAAACCCATATCTGTCTGCTGCATGTGCCGTACCTGCAGCATCATCACCAGTACACCGATGATAAACAGCTGGGTAATGAAAAACTGGACGATCACCAGCCCCCGTCGTACGGATACGCTGCCGACCTGCTTTGCGGTCAACTGCCCATAACCAGTACGTAGTGCCGCCACTGGATTGAAGCGGGCCAGCACCAGCGACGGATAAAGACCCGCCAGTAAAATCACTCCTGCCACCAGACTTACAAACCACGGCCAGGCATTCGGTTTGACCAGATCAAGAATCGACATATCGGCGTGTAGCATGGCCAGCGCCTGGTTCAGCAGCGGCAAACTCAGCTGAGCCAGCAGCAGGGAGATCAGGACAGCCGCCAGCGTAATTAGGGCCGTTTCGGTCATGAACTGACCAATCAACTGCCTGCGTGAGCTGCCCGCTACTTTCCGGACCCCAACTTCCTTCGACCGTTTCAGAGCATAAGCCGTCGCCAGATTGATGAAGTTTATGCAGGCAGCCATAACCAGAAACAGGCCGACAACGACCAGCGCATAAAGAATTGGACGCGGAGCCTGCCCGCCGTATTGCGGATTGTGGTTCAGGTCATCGAGCGTTAGCGCATGGAAATCCAGTTTTTTTGCTTCCTGCGGATTCAAATACTTCTGTCGGATAGCACTCAAGCCCTTAACCAGTCGGTCAACGGGCGTACCGGGGCGCAGACTGGCAAAACATACCGTGCTGACGCTTTCCCAGTTTTGCATCGCCTGTTTCCCCTGACTGCCGAGTAAGGCCGGAACCGTAGCGTAGGAAATAAAGGCATCGTAATGCAGCTTCGTATTGGAAGGCAAGTTTTTGATCAGGCCAGTCACCGTCAGATCGGCCTGGTTATCAAAGCGTAGCCGCTGCCCGATGGGATTTGCCGAGCCAAAATATTTTTGGGCGTACCGTTCCGAAAGAACCACGGTGTTGGGCGCTGACAGTGCTGTTTTCGGATTGCCGCTGATCCATTCTGTATCGAATACCTCGAAAAATTGAGGTTCGGTAAAACACAAATTGCGCGACTCCTCGAACTTCTTTGAATACCCACCTTTCCCGTCTGGTACGCCGATGATGCGGCCGAATATATTTTCAAGCCGCACTACGCTCTCCACGAACGAGAAATCACGTCGGAGAATCTCGCCCAATGGCCGGGGCGTAGCGTCGGTCGGAACCACGTTGTCCTGTCGAATATCTGTAACGACCCAGTACGTTCGGTCGGCTTTGGCATGGTATCGGTCAAAGCTGAACATATAGCTCACCAACAAAAAAATGACGATGCCGCAGGCCAGACCAATGGCCAGTCCGATAATGCTGACCGCGCTAACCCTGCGATTGCGCCAGAGATTACGCAGAGCGATTTTGACAAAGTTTCGGAACATACCCGTACGTTTTTACAAAGGTTTAGACCAGGCTAAGCAGGACGTAGCAAATATATAATTTTCTTATATATAAAGAATAGAGGTATGTATTTTTAAAAACAATACTGCTTTGAACCGCTGTGAGCGTGGACCATCTCACCCGTATGAGAGTTCGTCCGACGCTGTCAGCGATTCAAAGCAGTTGTAATCAGTGCGGAAGAAAACCGTACTTATCGAGTTCTCAGCAACGTTCGTTGTTTAACCAGATCTTCTTTCTTCACAAACGTAATAGGAACAAACTCATCGGTTGGCGAACCGATGTAATAGAGTGTCCAGTCCTGGTCGTAATCGGCCAGCAATTGACGAATGCACTCGACCCGGTCGAAAGTCGGCACATGGCAATCGCCCCAGTAGAACAGTTCGACTCGATAATGTAGCGCTTGTTTCTGACCATTGATGGTCACGTCGATTTCGATATCCTGTTTGCCAGGCAACGAAGAGATGGGAATGGCGATGTACGACATAGCTTTAGAAAAGGAATAGTAACAAACAAGTAAACTCTTATTACTAAGGCAGATCAGAAGGGCGGGGAATTCGGGCTATACGTGCTCCGCGCACCCAGCACCCTGCTACTCTGCCCGCAGGCTATCCGTTGGATTAGTTAAAGCCGTTCGGTACGTACGCCAGCCAATGGTTAATCCTCCCAGCAGCAGCATAATGCCAAAACACAGCCCCAGCGTACCCACGCCTACCGTTACGTGATAGGCGAACGTCATTAAGAAAAAGCTGGTTGCCAGATACCCTAGCGGCATTGCAATCGCCCCGGCAATCAGCAGCAGCTTCAGAAAATCCCACGACAACAGCCACACTACCTGATCGACCCGGGCGCCCATCACTTTCCGTACGCCCACCTCTTTCGTTCGGAGTTGGGTTGTGTAGGTAACCATGCCCAGCAAGCCCAGACAGGCAATGGAGATCGCAAAGCCAATAAGTAAGCCCATAAACGATATATCGTCGGTATGGCTATGGCGATCAATGAGATAGGTGTCGTACCAGACTCCTTCGAAAGGTTCGTACGGGTTCAGACGTTTCCAGATTTGGGCAATGCTAGCTTTAACCGCTTCGGGATTGCCATCGGCTACTTTTACGTTCAGATACCGAAAGTCGATCGGTTGATAGCGAAGCATTAGCGGATGTATCTTCATGGCGAGCGTAGTGAATTGAAAATCTTTCACAACGCCCGCGATCTGAACGTCGGTACTATCGTTCAGCCAGAGGGTTTTCCCTACAGCCGCTCCCGGTTCGCCCAGCTTAAGCGCCCGAATGGCTTCTTCATTGATCAGGACAAGATGCGACGCTGAATCCGATACCGACGCAGGCATATTCTGACCCGCCAGGAGCGTCAGCCCAACGGTTGAGAGGAGGTTGGCATCCGAAGCAAAAACATCCGTCGCTACCGAATCGCCCCCTCTCCGCTGGTTGTAGACCATCTGCCCGTTACCGCCATGGTCGCCAAACCGAGCTACTGTGGCCGATACGTGCTCTACCCCAGCTAATCGATTCAGGTTATCGGCTAGCCGATTGGCAGGTAATCCATTGAGGGGAATGGTTAATACGTTTTTACGACTAAATCCATAATCTGCCGTACTCATATAGTGTTGCTGCCGGGCCATACCGAGCAGGGCAATCATCGCAATGAGCGAAATGGAAAACTGAGCAACAATCAGCGATTTGCGAAGGGTAATTCCCCGAAACACCCGCAACCCTGTCTGACTCCGAAGAACCTGAGCGGGTTGAAATCCAGAGAGCACGCGGGCAGGGAGCAACCCCGCCAGCAGGCCAGTAAGCATACTAAACGCGATAAACACCAGCCATACACGGGCATCCTGTTCCCACTGAACTCCGCCAATGAGCCACTGCTGGACAAACGGCATGGGTTTTACCAACTGAAGCATGCCATACGCCAGGCCCAGCCCCAAGAGCGAAAGCATCACCGACTCCGCCATAAACTGCCCCATCAGCTGCCAGCGAAACGCCCCGGCCACTTTGCGGATACCTACTTCGCGGGCGCGGCTCAACGACCGGGCCAGGGTCAGGTTTATGTAATTGAAAGCGGCCAGTAATAACGTCAGTAAGCCTACGCCCAGCTCTGTTTCCAGTTTTCCGGCGCTTGGTTCATACGTACCAAGCATCAGTTCCTCGCGGCCAGGGGAAAGCGTCGCCAGTGACTGACTTCGAAATGTGTACCCTTTTTCATGCGCCAGGCGAAGCCCGTTGGTAACCCGTTTCGCCAGACCGGGCAGTACGTTCGTCAGGGTTTCGGCAGGGATGCCCGGCTTCAATAAAACGTAGGTATAGCCTTGCGAGAAGTTTTTCCAGTCTGCACGGGCGCGCTCCCACTCAGGACCAGACAGGGAGGCCATCGAAACCAGAAGATCGAAATTAAGGTGCGTTTTAGTGGGCGGTTCAGCCAGCACGCCCACAACCGTCAGCGCCCCTATTTCCGGGTGGTCAATACGTTTTCCGATAGGATTGGCCGTACCAAAAAATCGTTCGGCTGTTTTTTGCGTCAGGACGGCGGTTTGTGGTGAAATAGCCGCCTGACCTTTCGTTAGTTTGAAACCGAACAGCGTGAAGAAACCCGGATCGACGGCGCTGTACACTACCGGCAATTGTTTCCGATTCGCCGTAAAATCGCCGTAGTTTCTGATCACTCGCGTGGCTTCCTCAACAAAAGCGTACTGCTGTTTCAGCGTAGTGGCGAGGGGCAGGGGAGACGTAGCAAACCCTCGCTCGTCATTATTGGCCGTTGTTACGTCCGTTATGATTCGGTACGTTCGGGCTGGGTGTGTGTGAAACGAATCGTAGTCAAAAGCGCCTTTGATATCAATCATGGCCAACAGACAAACCAACATGCCCGAAGCAAGGCCAAATACGTTGATTGCCGTAAACAACTTGTGTTTCCAAAGATTGCGAAAGGCTGTTTTTAGGAAGTTCTGGAGCATGGGACAGGGAGGAGGGGAACAGGGAACAGGCAGAAGGGAAAAAGGAGAAGGAGTAGGAGTATCGTTGTTCTTTCTCCCTTCTGCCTGTTCCCTGTTCCTCCTATTCCGTTTTAAGTGATTTTACCGGATTCATCAAGGCTGCTTTTATACTCTGAAAGCTAACGGTCAGCAACGCAATCGTGATGGACAGCAAACCCGCCAGCACAAACACCCACCACGAAAGCTCCGTCTTGTAGGCAAAATCCTGTAGCCATCGGTTTGTGGCCCACCAGGCTATCGGACTGGCAATCAGAATAGCGATGATCACAAGTTTCAGAAAATCTTTGGAGAGCAACGTAACGATGCCTGACACAGAAGCGCCCAGCACTTTCCGAACGCCAATTTCTTTGGTACGACGTTCGGTGGTGAACGCTACCAGCCCGAACAGACCCAGGCACGAAACCAGAATAGTCAGCCCGGCAAAGCAGTTGAACACCATGCCCATCAGCCGATCTTTCCGGTATTTGGCATCGAAGGATTCGTCCAGAAAGCTGTAATCGAACGGGTAAGTCGGGTAATGCCGTTGCCAGATTGTTTTGACGACCGATAGCGCAGCGGGTTTGACGCGCACCATTACGTTGTTGATGGGAAAGGTACGGTAAATCAGCACCAGCGGCTCGACCGGATTGTGCAGCGAGTGATAATTGAAGTTTTTCAACACGCCAACAACGGCCCCTTTATGTCCAAACCCTTCGATAGGCTGCCCGACTCCTTCCTGCCAGCCAGCCATTTTCGCAAACGCTTCATTAACTAAAAAGCCTCCCTTCTCGTCTGTCTTTAGCTGAGCGGAAAGGTTACGACCTGCTTTCAGACGAATATCCAGGAGTGGCACAAACGTTTCGTCAATGAACATGTAATTGGCCATCAACTCCCGCTTTTTGCCATTCGTTCGGATATGCGTTGAGGACATCGCCATCGGACCGTCCGACAGCCCTGATCCAAGCGTTACCAGATCGATTTCCGAACGTTGCTGCAAACTATTCGCAAACGCCTGCGCGCCCGCCCGGGCTGTGGAGTCGTCGGGTAAATAAACGCTCAACACCTGCTCTTTCCGAAAGCCAACGTCGTAATGCTGGAGGTAATCCATCTGCTGATGAATGACCAGAACCCCTGCAATCATACCGACGGCCAGTACAAACTGAAAAACGATAATCGATTTACGTAGCCAGAGTCCTTTGCCATAGCCTGTCAACTGTCCTTTCAGTACGTCGACCGGGCGGTAGCTGGAGAGCACAAACGCCGGGTATAGCCCGCCCAGCAACGTAACGACGACCCAGGTAAAGCCGACCAGCGGAATCGCTTCCCGCCAGTTGATCAGAAGCCGGATGTTCAGCCATTCATTGAACGTAGGAAGGGTTGTCTGAAGCAGGGCAAGCGCACAGGAAATAGCCAGGCCGCTCAGCAAAAAGGACTCAAACAAAAACTGACGCACGAGCTGACCGTACTGAGCGCCGGTTGCTTTCCGGATGCCAACCTCTTTGGCCCGTTCGCTGGCTTTGGCCGTTAACAGATTGATGTAGTTGAGGAGCGCAATGGCCAGCACGAATACCGCCAGAAAAGCGAACAGATAACTATACTGCTTATTACCTTTTGGGGTGTCCTCCAGCTTGCCCAGGCTATAATGAACGTCAGTCAGCCGCTCCACCGGAAAACTGAGCGAATAGTTTTCGGCTCCCGCTTTTTTCAATTCAGGATCAACGTACTTCGTTGCCATTTGAGCCAGCTTTTTCGTCAGACTGGGCAGGTTGGGCTCACCTTTAAACAATACGTAGGTGTAAGCCGGAAAATCATCCTCCAGCCAGCTAGTTTTTTGGGATAAGTCTTTGGATAATAAGGCACTGATCGGTAAATCAGTATTGCTAGGCAGATTCGCGATAACGCCCGTAATCTGATACGTTTCCTTATTAATTTGAACCGATTGGCCCAGTACGTCGGTGCGCCCGAAATACTTGGTGGCAAAGCTCTCCGTGACAACGGCGCTGTTTGGGCTGACTAAGGCGCTGGCCGGATTTCCAGCCAGAAACTGATACGCAAATACCGAAAAAACTTCATTATCAGCGTAGTACACATCCGACTGCCCAACCAGTTTGTCTTTTGTACGAACGGTGGCGCCGGTCATCACAAAGCGAACAGCGGCTTCGACGTCGGGATAATCTCGTTTCAGGGTGGGGGCTAGTGGCAGTGGTCCAGAAGCTATGGCGAACGGAGCCTCCGGCGTTTTCATGACCGTTGTGATGCGTACAATTCGGCTGGCCTTGGGATGAAAACTATCGTACGAAAACTCATGGTTGACATACAGCGCCATCAGCAAACACGCTGCCAGCCCAATAGCTAGTCCGCCAATGTTCAGGCTCGTGTACAGCTTATTCCGCCATAGGTTTCGCAGCGTTATTTTGAGGTAGTTGCTGAGCATAGTTTTGCTGCCGGTGCGCGGAACCATAAGCTTTTTGCCGTATGCTTCGCATCGTGTTCGCTAACTCGCTCAAATATTATACCATTGCTTGTAAGTATATGACTACTAGTATATTATGTTAAAAAACTGAACGGAATACGTCCGAAACCGGACGTATTCCGTTCAGTTGCGGACAGCTATTTTTGTCCGCAGGGAAAGCATGCTCAGCGCATGTTTTAGGCCTCGTCAGTTGGGTAGCTGCACCGCCCGTTCGTCCAGCGCTTGGGCGACCTCGTTGACCAGCGTAGTAATCCGGGAGGCTGTCATACGATCGCATTCATTGGAGAGGACCACAATACCCATGTTCAGTTCGGGGTAGTTTACGCACAGGCTGCTGAAGCCAGGGATGTTGCCATCCTGCCAGATAACCCGGTTTCCGGACGATTGAAGCATTTGCCAGTTCAGCCCCGCCGAATACCGATTGGCATCACCCCAGGTAGGCCGGTGCGCTAGTTTTGCCGATTCTGCCTGTTCCGCTACGTTCCATCGGATATAATTCAGCATGTCGGTTACGGTCGATTTCAACGCACCGGCTCCCTGAAGCTCATCGGGACTATACGGCATCTGCTCCCCCTCGCAGTTATAGCCTTTGGCAAAACTGGCCTGATCGGAAGGCGTCAGCGTAATTTTGGTCCTGTTCATGGTGAGGGGCTGGGTAATTTTCAGACGTACGAGTTCTTCAAAAGGCATCTTGTAGACGCCCTCCAGAATGTAACCCAGCAGTTGAGCGCCCGCGTTGGAATAGCTGAACGTATAACCCGGTACGTTCGTAAGGCTGACTTTGTGCAGATCCTCGTAAAAGTTGTCGCGCGAGTAATTTTGCAGCAACTCAGTAGCTATTGCCGACGATGGTAGGGTTGTATTGGCAAACGCGTCGGGGCGGTTCGGCAGCAGAAAAGGTAAGCCCGACCGATGATTGATCAAATGAAAGAGCCGGATAGGCTGCCCCTGATACTCCAGATTTGGGTAGGAGCCTGTCAGGTATTTGCGAATATCATCACCCAGACTCACCTTCTTTTCAACAACTGCCTGAGCCAGTAAGGCCCCTGTAAATGTTTTCGTTATAGACGCAATGGGGTAAAGCGTCTGGCTGGTTGGAAGTTGTGAGCTGCCCTTTTCGACCGTACCGTAGTTATACACATAGGTTTGCCCGTCCTTGAAAATTCCGACTGAAAGCCCCACCGACTGCGGTGCTGCCATAAACTGCTGGGCTGCCTGTTCAACGATGAAATCAACCGGGTTTTGCAGAGGGTTATCCGTGAACGCTTTTTCCGGAAGAAGAGTCAGTGCGGCAGGCCGCTTCGGATAAATCAGCGCTGAGGGAAATAATAAAAGAGCAGAGATAAGCCAGGCATTCATGGGGAGTCGACTGGTTTAGAGGATTGTGTCAAACAGTTGGAAGATGCAGTTTGATGCAGCGAGGTTGCTTGCATCGTCTTATAGGCGTAAATATTCCCGTTAATGGCCTCATTTCGTCTTTTAGCGGTAGCTACCTACCCGCAGTTTCGCCAACCTTTTTTAAGAAATCGATGGCATTGGTATTCTGGGGATTTAACGCCAACGACCGCTTGTAATTGGTGATCGCTGCTGCACGATTGCCCATGTGTTCGTAGTTCTCGGCCAGGCTATCGTAGGTATTCCAGCCCTGGGGATACAGACTAACGTTCAGTTTGAAAATCTCAAGCGCATCCTGTAGTTTGCCTTGCCCGACCAGCGTATAACCCCAACCATTCACGTAATTTTCGGACAGGTACAGTTCGGGGTGTTTTGTATGAACCTCCTTCACTACGTCGATTACCTGCGCATATCCACGATTTTTTAGGCCCTCGTTAAGGGCCGTTAGAGCAACGGGTTCGCCGTATAACGCATTCATGATTTTGCCTGACAGTTCCTGGAGCTGGCCCTGCGTTGACTGATCCGAATTATTAGCGAGCAGCACAATCCCCGTTTTCTGGTCGGGGTACAGATCGCAGAAACTGGCGAAGCCGAACGTACCGCCAGAGTGTTCCAGCTGCCGTTTGCTGTCGATGGTTTTGTGGAGAAACCAGTTCAGGCCAAGCGCGAGGTTTTCAACGTTTCCCCACGTAAGCTGATGGCTCAGTTGCACGGCTTTGTTACGTTCATCCAGTTGGTACGCTGCGTATTTCAGCAAATCAGCGGCACTATACCGAAGCCCACCAGCCGCCTGCATCGCTTTCAACGTAAAAGCGGGCATCCGATTGCCCTTCCCGTCATAGCCAATGGCGAACTGATCCGACGAAGTTTCTGGTCCGAACGTATTGCGCATCTGGAGCGGCTGTTCAATCTGCGTTTTGATCAACTCCTCGTAAGGTTTTTGGTAGATTTTCTCCAGAATATAGCCCACC
This sequence comes from Spirosoma sp. KNUC1025, assembly GCF_045160025.1. Taxonomy (GTDB): domain Bacteria; phylum Bacteroidota; class Bacteroidia; order Cytophagales; family Spirosomataceae; genus Spirosoma. Next base: position 6,615,383 of record NZ_CP087139.1, on the reverse strand, counting down.
AGCTGAGCCGCTACGTTGGAGTGTCGTGGGTTCTGACCGGGAGCCGCCCTGAGCGCAACGGCGTGCATATCGTTACAAAAATCCTGCTTCGTATACGTAGTCAATTCATTCACAATCCGGAACGGAATGGAATCGGGATTGGCTTGCTTAAACCTGTCGGGCTTGTCCGGAAAATTGTCGGGCAGTTCCGAGGTCAAGTTGGTCAGGTGAACCAGCTTTATGGGTTTATCTTCGAAGGCCAGATTCGGGTAGTTACCGTCGAGGTATTTCCGTATGTCGTCCTCCAGGCTGACTTTCTTTTCGACAACGGCTTTCGCCAGCAGCAGACTCCCGAAGGTTTTCGTGATCGAGCCAATTTCATAAATCGTGTTCTGGGTAGGCAACTGACTTTTGCCTTTCTCCGACGTACCGAAATTGTAGAAAGTCGTCTTCCCGTTTTGGATGATCCCGATTGATAAGCCTACATGCGCTTTCTCCTGCATGAATGCCGCCCCCAATTGTTGAATGGCGGCTTCAGCGGCTGCTGGTTTCGTCTGTCCAATAGCTACCTGCAGGGTTGTTAGCAAACAAACGGTAGAAATAATTCGGTTGAGATACATGAGATGTTGGTCGTTGTAGAACGGAGTTGTACTCCGTTCTACAGGGTTACTTGCTAACCTGTGCCAGCTTTTTGAGATGGCCGGTTGCATTGGTATTGTTTGGATTCATGGCCAGCGAGCGTTTGTAATTTTCGATGGCTAACGTATGGTTTCCTAACCGCTCGTAGCCCTCCGCCAGGCTGTCGTACGTATTCCAGCTTTCAGGATAGAGGCTCACATTGAGTTTGAAAAGTTCAAGCGCTTCGTTCGTCTGCCCACTGCTCAGCACCCGGTAGGCCCAATCGTTTAGTTCGTTTTCATCCGGCTGAAGATTTCGTTTTTTTAGCTCATTGGCAACGGGTATTGCCTGTTCGAAACCGCGCTTCTGCAATTGAAGACGTAGTGCCGTGATGGGGTCAGACTGCGGAATATCTGGGTTAAAATAACCAGCTAGTTCTTCGATAAAATTCTCCGGCGAGCTGCCTCCCAAATTGGTCAGCACAACAACCGCCAGATCATCGTCCGGGTAAACCAGAAAAGCAGAACGGCCGCCACCCGACATACCCACAGCCCGGTGTTTTGGCCGAAATTTGGTGAGCCCCCATCCGAGCGCCCATTGCGTCGGCGAACCGTTGTTGTATGTACCAGGTGTCCAGAGGGTATAGAGTGCCGCTTTTGTCTTCAGTAATTTCCCTTGCTGCAACGCGATAATCCAGTGTGCCATATCTTCGGCCGTGCTGTTCAGACCCGATGCGGTTCGGCGGGAGGCCGGAAATTCAGCGTAGTTGTTCGTCAGTTTCGCTTCACTCAGTTTTTTTCCATCCAGGCTGTTTTTGATCGAATAGGTCGGCGCAAAATGCGGAATAACATCGCGGGAATCACCAAAAACGGTGTTTTTCATACCAGCGGGCTGAAACTGCTGCTCGCTGAATACCTGGGCGAATGGTTTGCTGCGTAACCTGTCGATGACCTTGCCGAGCAACACGTAATTTGTCTGGTTGTAGCTAAACTGTTCGCCCGTCCGAAAGTCCATGGGTCTTGTCTTCACTTTCTCCCAGGCTGCTTCTTCACTACCCAGATCGGCCAGTCCGCCGGTGGATGGACTGAGCACCCGAAGAATATCCGGTAATCCCGAAACGTGTGTTAGCAGTTGCTTTATCGTAATGGGTTGCCAATCGGCCGGAAGGTCATCTACGTAACGGGAAATGGGCGCCGATAGATCAAGCTTGCCGTCCTCAACGAGTTGCATAATGGCCACGCCCGTAAATGCCTTTGTGCAGGAGTTAATGGCAAAAATACTTTTATGGGTTACAGGGACCGAATCCTGAAGGTTGGCAAACCCATACGATTTATTGAGCACCAGTTGACCGCGCTGGACCACGGCGACCTGCATCCCCGGAATGCTAAGCTGGCTCATCTTAGCACGTAAAAACCTGTCGAGCGAGTCCACTGATTTTTTCGCAGTGCCCGGCCTAGCAGACGGCGCTGGCCCGCTTTGTCCGAAGCTGAACGTAAGCGTTGCTACCAGTCCTAAAAAGCAGGTGGCAATACGAAGTCGATGCGCGGTCATGGTACGTCGTTTATTTCGCTTTACGTATATAAATATTTCCGTTCATGTTTTTCATCATGATCTCGCGACCACCCCCGTTGATTTTGCCCTGAACCCAATCGTCGATGGCTACCCGGTACATGCCGTTCTGACTGGTCCGGTTGACTTTAGATGCGCTCTTGTCAACATCGATGTCGAAGTCGGTGAAGATGTCGCCCCGGTCAGATTTGAGCTTGACGTTCGCTTTGGCGGAAGCCGGAAACGTTACGTCGACATTGCCATTAAGCGTTGAGAATGCCATGGGTGCATCGGTATTTACGCTTTTAAACGTAGCCTTTACTGCACCATTCACCGTATTGGCAATTGCCGAACCAGCGATGTTGTTGAGCTCGATAGCGCCATTTACGTTGTTCACTTCCAGCTCGCCGGATACGTTTTCAACTGAGATTTCGCCATGATTCACCGTGCCAATGCGTAACGAGAACTGCTGCGGGACTTTAATGGTCAGGTCGACGGTTTGATTGACCGAATTCGCTTCTACACTGACCGTGTTGCTTTTCTCGCGGGCACTGACATCGAAGGGGTTGCCCGTGCTGATACGTTTCATGCCATTTGAAGGGCGGTCGTCGTCATCCCGTTTGTTGCGCCGGTTGACTCCGCTGGCCGCAATGTCGATCACTACGTCTTTGCCGTTATAACCAACCACATTGATAGAGCCGTTGATCAGATTCACCCGCAGGGTACCCGGCTTGCCCGGATCGCTCAGCGGCACCACGAGCTGCTCTTTCACATCATTCTGTGCAAGCAGGGGGCCAGCAACGAGCAGGCTTATGAACAGTATTCCAATTGACAATTTATTCGTTTTCATCAGGATTGTTTTTTAATGTAAATGCTTCCGTTAAAGGTTTCGAACTTGAATGTTTTGCCGCCACTACCGATTCGGATGGCGGTGTTTTTGTTGATTTTATAGACCGTACCATTGCCGGTTTTCTGTTCGGTTTTGGTGGCTTGCAGCGGCAGCGGTTCGGCGTTGGGGAAGTCGGTGTAAAAACTTCCCTGGAACGTCTTGAATTGCAGGTCGGCCGATAAGTTGGTTGGGTACGTTACCCGGATGTTGCCGTTGAGGGTGTAGTACGACGAGTTTTCGGGTGGATTTGCTACGTAGTCGACATCGACGTTTCCGTTGATGGTGTGGGCGTCGGTTGTCCCTTTGATGTTGCTGAGCGTAATGGCTCCGTTCACGTTACGTGCTTTCAGTGAGCCGTTTACATCTTTTATGGTTACGTCACCCCGGTTAACCGTCGAGATAATAAGGTTCATATGGTTGGGGACTTTCACCGTAAAGTCGAGGGTAAAGTCGTAGTCAACGTCCCGGTCGTTGTTCCAGTTGTTATTGTGTCGATTTCGCCGGGGGCGCGAATCGAACGGTTCGGCAATGTAGGCTACGAGGCTATCACCTTTCTGGTCGAAAGCAAGCTGAAACTCTTTTTTGCCGATCTCCAGATCCTGGTTGTTTTTAGCGGTAATGGCTTTATCGACCTCCAGCACAACTTTGTCGCCCGAATACCCTTCGACTTTAATGAAGCCGTTAACGTTGTAAATGGCCAGCGACCCGTTTGCTGATTTCGATACGGTGAATTCTTTTCGAACGTGTTCTTTAAATTCCTGCGCATGGGCTGGCGATTGAGCACAAGCGAGCACCAGCCCCGCCAATACGGGGATAAGGAAAGGTTTCATAGGATTTGTTTGGATTTGAGGGTTTTATTTTTGTCATCCCGACGCAGGAGGGATCTTCGGTAATAGTACGCCTTAAGATCCCTCCTGCGTCGGGATGACAAAAAATATCAGGATAACTCCCGAATGCTCTGTTCAATTTTACCCTTGACTAAGTGATTCAGATTATCGTCGCGGAGCAGTTGCCGGAGGGGTTTGATCGATCGTTTTTCCTGCAATTTTACCATCACATCAGCCAGCGCCGATTGCACCAGGGGCGACTCCTGCCGGGTGATCGATTGTACCAGCCCTTCCCGCACTTTCGGATTGTCGGCCAGTTTCGCCAGGGCTTCCAGCGTAACCAGGCGCACATTTACATTGGCGTCGTTATTGAGTGTAGTCAGCAGGGCTTCGGTCACCTGACCGTCGACCTGGTGAATATCTTCAGTATAGCTCACGGCCCGGAGACGTTCAGACGCGGCCGGATTTTCGAGCATTGAGAGCATCATCATCTGCCGCATTTCCTGTACCTGCGTCGACAACGTATCAATTTTCTGCTGGTACGCTACGGTAGGCGTATTGGCGCGGTTGAACCAGTAACCGGCGGCCATACCGATGCCCAGAATCAGAAGACTATAGGCGAAACGCAGGCCATATTTCGGAACCCGGAGTTGCCGTAGTTTTGCCAGCAGATTATCGAAAACACTTTCCTGTTCAGCGATAACGGTTTCCTTATACGTATCGAGCATGGCCTGAAACCGCACCCGCGCCATATCGCCCGGCACCGGTGCAGGCAATTTGCCCATCAGTTGCCAAAGCTGACGTACCGAATTAGCTTCGGCCTCGCAGATCGGGCATTGGGTCAGATGTGATTCGAAAGCAGTTCGCTCGGATTCGGTCAACTGGTTGCTAAGCCAGTCGGGTATCCGTTCGTTTGCCTGTTCACAATTTATAGGTTGCATTGCCATTTTCAATTGTCAGATAAATTTTCTTCAACTCATTCATTGCGCGGTGAACCCGTACCTTTATCGCTCCCTCTGTTGTGTTGAGTACTCGCGCTATTTCCTCGTATTTCAACTCCTGAAATCGGCTCAGCACCAGTACTTCGCGGTTATCAGGGCTTAATTTTGCCATCGCCCGATGCAGTGTATCCAGTTCCTGCTCTTTCTGAAACCGTTCGTCGGCGGCTTGCCCGCCACCAATCTTTTCCGCTACGTCGGCAATGTCGTACTGTTGTGCCGAACGCTTGTTCTGCTTGCTGTAGTCGACCAGTACGTTGCGGGCCAGGTGGTACATCCAGCTTCTGAACTCCCCATCGCCGGTAAACGTATGCCGATACTTGAGCATCCGATAGAACACCGTTTGCAGCATATCTTCGCTGGCCTCATGCTGGCTGGTCATGTGGAAAAGAAAGCCGAACAGAGGCCGATGGTATCGCTCGAACAGCAACCCCATCGTGTCTATTTTGCCTGCTTTTACCTGCAGCATGAGTGCGTTGTCTGTCAGGGTGTTCAACCGTTTTTGCTATCGGGTTTAGTGGGTTTTGGACTGGAAACTGCGCGAAGTGGGGAAGGTTACAGAAATGTAAAAAAATTTTTTTGCGGGCCGCGCGGACAAAGACTGGGGTTCGCTCACCGGCGTTGTTCTTTAAATTTTACGTTATCCATACTTAACCAGCTGAATTGTAGTTAGCTAGTTATAAACTCATACGTAATGATAACATACTCATATGCAGCAGCACCTAGCTACGTTCAGAGCAATCTTCTACCCGTATGGTCTTGTTTTCGGACTGAGCTTGGCGGCTTCCGGTTGTTTTACGGAGCCTAAATTTTCCGATACGCCCCAGATCAGCTTCAAGGGAATCAGTCGATACCCGCTGGAAGCCGGAACCGGGGTCGGTCAGCAAAAGCGGGACTCATTGATTATCACCATTGGCTTTACAGATGGCAATGGTGATTTAGGCAACGACTTGCCCATAGCTAGCGATGAAAAAGAACGCTATACACAAGCGGGCGGGTGGGGCAATTACAGGATTCGTGCGTTCCGGCTCGAGAACAATCAGTATAAAGAACTGGCTACGGGAGAGAATACAAGCTTGTATTTCCCTCGCCTGAGCCGGGAGGGCAAAAAGGGAGCTATCGAGGGCGACCTTGAACTGGAACAGGTTTATCAATACGGCGATACGTATAAAATCTACCCGACTAAATTTAGAATTCAAATCCGGGATCGTGCCTTGAACATCAGCAACGAGATAGAAACCGATACCATTAGCGTTCCGTATTCCATCCGCTAAGCTACAGGATACAAAACAGTGGTATCGTATGCTGAATCTTCTTTGGCGAAGCGTGTGGGGAGGTGGCCGAAAAACGATTCACCGCACCTCTCTTTGTTTGCCTGATACCTGCTGCTTACGACTAAACAAAACTACGGTTGATAGGGAGCGTAGCAACGTTTATGAGTCCGTTAACCCTGTTTTTTGTTGTCTGGACGCTGTTTATTTTAATTGGTCTGTCACTGCTTATTTACCCCGTCTTCCAAAACAGGGCCATGAAGGCCGCAACGATTCGCTTCGGAAAACAACTACAGCAAGACCCGACCCAGTATGAAGCTTTTGCCCAGACACTCTACAAACCGATAGGCTGGGTGAACATGGCGCCTGATCGGGATACCCAACACGTATTGACTCTGCTTGATCGGCTTCCCCCTCAGGTTGGTAACTTTTCGATTCATTACAAACAGTGGGTCGGCCAGGATAGCTGCCTGTTGATAACCACGGTGGATTATCTGCGCCCTGAAGAAACAGGAGATGAATTAGTAGCCGGGTCGCCCCTCAAAAGGACCAGGATTACCTACAATCTGAATTTTGTGGTCAGGCTAGATACACTCAAAAAACAGGTCGTTGTTCTGTCGGACCTGTACATTACGTTGATCGACAAGAATTTGCGGGCTGACTTCGCCGGGGCTATCTTTACGCTGCTTCAACTGTAGCGTAGTGCCGTCGAAATCAATCCCTTATAACAAGGCTGTTATTGATTTCCGGTTTTGATGCCGAAGCTACGTTCGGTTTCGCGGATAATGGCCTGTTTTTCGCGTTCGCTTTTACCGATCACATTAGCCGTCCGTTCGATGATCAGTTCTTCACCATCTTTCTCGAAGGTATACTGCATCCAGAGCCGACCGTTTTCTTTGTCTTCCTTTACCAGTACCGACGATGGCGCTACGTCGCTTGCCGACAGCGACGACGAAGCATGAGCCTGCATGGAGCTTTCTGCCGATCCATCGTTGCTTGACGTATAGACGATCTCAGCTTCTTTTTCCTTGTGCTTTTTCCTGGCCCGATCGGCATAGTTCCGGTTGACGTTGATGTCAACCGTTTCTTCGGACATAGCCCGATCAAGCGAGTCAACGATGTGCTCTTCCAGTTCTTTTACGTCGTCTTTGTCCATATCCGCTACGTCGAATGAGCGACTGTAGTGAATGGTCCGATTGGGTTGTTCAATATCAACGCGAATACGAAGCTGCCGACCGTCGGTCGTAACGTGCTTGCTTGACGACCGTTGAGCTAATGCACTGAAGCTGACCGCGATCAATAACAGGGTACATAGCGTTTTCATAAAATCGGCAGAGATTGAGTAGATGATTTTTTAGGTAGAAATACTCCCGCTATCTTCGTGCCAAGGCCGTATCTGCCTGTAAGTCAATTTGTTCGCCATAAAAAAGAAACAAAATGTCCGCAATCGGACAAATTTCGTACGACAGCGGACAATGAGGGGGGAACAGGGTACAGGCAGAGAAGGAACAGGGAACAGGCAGAAGGGAAAAGGTATAAAGCCGAATCAATTACGTACCTTCTCCTTTCTCCCTCCTGCCTGTTCCCTGTTCCTCCTATTCCGATTTCAGTGATTTTACCGGGTTCGTCAGGGCTGCTTTGACGCTCTGGAAGCTAACCGTCAGAACGGCAATTGCGGTAGCCAGCAAAGCCGCCAGCGCGAACACCCACCACTCAATAGCAATCTTATATTCAAAGTTCTGCAGCCACCGGTTCATGGCGTACCAGGCAATGGGCGAGGCAATGATGATCGCGACCAGTACCAGCTTTAAGAAATCTTTGGAGAGCAACGTAACGATGCTGGTTACCGATGCCCCGAGCACTTTGCGCACCCCGATTTCTTTGGTCCGCTGCTCGGTGGTGAAGGCTGCCAGGCCAAACAAGCCCAGACAGGCAATGAAAATGGCGAGCGCCGATGCGATGGTAAACACCTGACCGTATTGCTGTTCGCTCTGGTATTGTTTGTTGTAATTTTCGTCAGCGAAATAAAACTCGAACGGGTTGCCGGGATAGCTGGCCTTGTAGATACGTTCCAGTTCAGCAATTTTAGTCTGAACCTGATCGGTGGTGAGTTGAACCGTCAAATCGCTGACCGACCGGCGCGGCATAAAAATGACCGGTTCAATGGCCTGCTGCAAGCCCTGGTGATGGTAGTCGCGCACAACGCCCACGATTTCGTAAGGTTGTCCCCAGTTAATGATCTGTCCAACGGCTTTTTCGGCAGAGGGAAACCCTAACTGTTTCGCGCCCGTTTCATTGACCATCAGTTTACCGCTTTTCTCCCAGCCCAATTCGGCTTCGCGAATGCTGAAATTACGTCCGGCCACCAGCCCGATTTCGTAGGTTTTCAGAAAACGGTCGTCGATGATACCCATCGAGTAGCCTTTCTTATCGTCGCCGGGGCGCGGGTTCTGTTTGGTAATACCCCCCGCTGTGAAGTTGTAATAATTGCCCGGTACAATGCCCGTCTGGCAGAAACTTTTCACGTAAGGCAACTGGGTAAGCTGCTGTTCGAGGGCTGCCGTCCCCGACGTAAACGAGCCATTCTGATTGACCTGTGGTCCCTGAATGACCACACGCTGTGCCAGCCGAACACCGAGGTCTTTATTCTGCATATACAACAGTTGCCTGTAAAGCACGCAAGTGGCAATGACCAGCACAATCGACGTACTGAACTGAGCCACGACCAGCGTTTCACGCAGCCAGCCGCCCTTGCCGGTTCGGGGAGATGAACCCGCTCCTTTTAGGGTTTGTATGGGTTGAAACGAAGTCAGGGCAAACGCTACGTACCCGCCCGATGCCAACGCGCCCAAAATCAGCAGGCCCAGTCCGGCGAGCCAGAAGCCATTGGTATCCAGTATCGCCAGCGACAGATCTTTTTTGATGAATTCGTTGAAAGTCCCTTGTAGCAGCATCACCAGCATAAGGGCTAGTACAAACCCAATAACATTGACCAGCAGCGACTCACCCAGAAACTGCCCGATCAGCTGACCCGGTCCGGCACCGATCACTTTCCGAACACCTACTTCTTTGGCCCGTTTTAGTGAGCCCGCCGTCGACAGATTCACGTAGTTAAACCAGGCAATCAGCAGAATCAGGCCCGCAATGCCGCTCAGCAGGTACACAAACCCCAGACTGCCGCTGGTCCGGTATGTATCGCTCAGCGAAGCCGCCAAGTGCATGTTTGTGGCGGGCTGCAGCATAAACAGGCTTTCGTCTTTTGGGGTGGCCTTCTTTTTATAAGCGTTGAATTTAGCTGCCAGTGCTTTATAATCAGCCGACACACCCGGTTCACGATCAGGTAGTTGCAGGAATGTAGTCAGAAAAGAGCCATCAAAGCTATCCAGTCTTGCCCAGGTATTGCCGTTCAGATTGGCCGGATTCGCCAGCGTTTGCAGCGAGAATACCGCATCGAAAAGCAGGTCGGAATTCTGGGGCATGTCGGCATACACCGCCGTAACGGTATACAGCGTTTTGCCAAACTGATTGTTCAGAATCAGGGTACGTCCCATCGCCTTCGTGTCGCCAAAATATTTCCGGGCCTGCGATTCCGACAGCGCCACCGTATTGGGTTGCGTAAGGGCGCTAGAGGCCGTTCCCTGTACGAGCGGGAACGTAAAGAGCGTAAAGAAACTGGCGTCGGCATAGGCGAGTTTGTCTTCCCGAAATGCCTGCTGCGCGCCATCATTCTTTTGTCCGGCAACACTCACGATGCCATTGGCCGAATGTTCACCGACCCGGCAAAAGTCGCGCACCTCCGGAAATTCCTGTTTCGCCAGTGGCCCAACCGCCGGAGCCATATCGACCCAAATATCGCCTTCGGGCGTCTGGGTCAGCATTCGATAGAGCGTCGGTAGATTTTTATGAAACGTATTGACGCTACGTTCATACGCTACGTATTCCAGAATCAGAATGAATGCCGCAACCCCCAGGGCTAATCCGGCAATGTTGATGATCGAAAATACCCGGTTTTTCCGCAGGTTTCGAAAGGCAATTTTGAAGTAGTTGATTAGCATAGGATAAGAAGGGAAAGGGAACAGGCAGAAGGGAAAAAGGAGAAAGAGTCAATTCAATTATATACCTTCTCCTTTTTCCCTTCTGCCTGTTCCTTTTATTCCGTTTTAAGTGATTTGACCGGATTCATTAAGGCTGCTTTGATACTTTGAAAACTCACGGTTAATAAAGCAATGACGATGGCCAGCAAACCCGCCAGCGCGAAGACCCACCATGTACTATCAACTTTATACGCAAAACTCTGCAACCACTGATTCATCGCGTACCAGGCAAGGGGTGTTGCCATGACAATAGCAATCAGAATCAGTTTCAGGAAATCTTTGGAGAGCAACGTGACGATGCTGGCCACTGAGGCCCCGAGTACTTTGCGCACCCCGATTTCTTTGGTCCGCTGCTCTGCCGCAAAGGCCGCCAGACCAAACAAACCCAGACAGGCAATCAGTACGGCCAGAATGGTGAATGTCAGTAAGACTTCGCCCTGTTTCTGTTCGGCTTTGTATTGCTGGGAAAAATTTTCGTCCAGAAAATGAAAATCAAGCGTACTGGCCGGGTCGAAGGTGCGGTACACCGACTGGATATAAGCCAGCGCTTCCGTTGTTTTGGCGGGCTGAATCCGAACGTATACATTGTCTTTGTCGAGGGTACTTGGCATCTGCAACACCAGCGGCTCAATTTTGTGCTGAAGTGAATATGTGTGGAAATCCCTGACCACGCCAATCACCTGGGCTTCGGCGGTGTGGTTTTCCTGATCAATGTAGTATTTTACCCGCTTGCCAACGGCTTCTTTCCAGCCTAGCTGCTTCGCTAAGGTTTCGTTGATGAGCACAGCGTCCGACGCGTCACTTTTAAAGGATTCGGAAAAGTTACGGCCAGTCAGTACGTTGATCTCCAGTGTTTTGGCATAGTCTGCATCGACCAGAAATTTCTGGACCCGCTGCGCATCAGCTGTAAAGCTGCCATTTTGCTCAAAAAACATGCCTGTCCCGCCGATATTGTTATTGCCGATCGGATTGCTGGCCGCCGACGCACTCTCAATGAGAGGACTACGTAGCAGGGCTTCTTTAAGGGCATCGATACGTTGCCGAACGGCTTCACTACCAATATGAAACGTAAGGACCTGTTCTTTGTTGAAGCCTAAATCCTTGTGCATCACAAACCGCATCTGTTGGTACACAATGCCGGAACAGGCGAGCAGGGCCACTGTAGCCACAAACTGAAAAACCACCAGCGACTGCTTGAACAGGATGCTGCCCGACTGATTGCCCACCTGATTCCGTAGGGCAGCCACGGGCCGGAAGCCCGACATCTTCAGCGCTGGATACAGCCCGCTCAAGGCCCCGATAGTCAGGGAGAATAGCGTAACGATCAGTAACGTACTTGGTAAACTACCCAGCGCCAGGGCCTTGTCGGCCATCTGGTTAAAATAAGGTAACGCGACAACAACCATCCCGGCACTGACCAAACCTGCCAGCAAAGTCATCAGCATGGATTCGGTCAGAAATTGCCCGATCAATTGCTGCCGATACGAGCCGATGGCTTTCCGAACGCCCACTTCGCGGGTTCGTTTGAGGGAGCGGGCTATGTACAGATTGACGTAGTTGATGCAGGCAATCAGCAGAATCAGGGCGGCCACGGCCGCAAAAATGGAGACGGTACGGGCATTGCCATTCGGACTGATTTCGTAATCCAGCTGAGAGTGAAGGTGAATCGACGTAAGGGGCTGGAGTTCCAGCCGATAGTCAACATTGCCCATTTCCTTTTTCAGGTATTTCTGAAAAAAGCCGGGTAGTTTGGCCTCCAGCGTTTTATAATGGCTGCCTTCGGTCAGGAGCAGGTACGTATAAAGTTCTGCATTCTGCCAGCCGCCGGTGTAGTTGTCTGGCAGGGAACGTAACGCCTTGAATTGCAGGTGTGAGTTGGTCGGTACGTCCTCAATGACGCCCGTAACCGTATTCGGATAATGATTGCTGAATTCAACGACCTTGCCGACGGCTTTGCTGGCATCACCGAACAGATTTTCGGCAATAGTTCTGGTCAATACAATGCTTTGCGGTTTAGTCAGCGATGTACCTGGGTCGCCGTACAGAAACGGAAAGGTAAATACGTCAAATACGGTCGGGTCGGTGAAAAAGATATTCCCCACGTCCATCTTCTTGTCTCCGAACGTAATGAGACCTCCGCCTTCCGCGTTAAACCGAACGGTTTTTTCCACTTCCGGATAATCGGCCTTCAGCGCTGGCGCGAAGGGCGCTGAAGTAGGTGCGAGTTTCAGATTACCACCCGGCCACTGTGCATACTGGACCACCCGAACAATCCGATCGGCTTTGGTATGAAATCGGTCGTAGCTCAGCTCATCCACTACGTACAGCACCATCAGCCAGACAGCCGCCATCCCAATTCCCAAACCGATTACGTTGAGGCCACTAAACAGCTTGTTTTTCCAGAATGTCCGAATCGTGATTTTTATATGATTGCGTAGCATAATCGAAGCAGGTTAAGAAGCAGATAAGCGAACGTGAAGGATATAACAAGTGACTGTACAGACAACCCTTACTCTTACCGAACGACCAAATGCCGTACCAAACAGATAAACTACTGATTATCAGAAGTTAAAAATTAGGGTTCAAGAAATGATGTCCGCAAATGGACGACTCGGACGGCCATTTACGGACAATTTAACCAGCGGATATTGTTATTTTATTTAGTAAATGGGGTTATAGGTGTTATTTATAGCGGGGAGTATAGTAATAGATTTTGTCAATAAAAAGATAAATTAAATCAATTTGATTGATAAGTATTTTCCTGATACTATTGTCTTGTAAAACAACGTGAGCGGAACAAAATCCACCGCTTTCAGTCAATAACTACTGTTCTACCCCTATGGAAAACTATTCAGGTGACATCAGCAAATGCCCGTTCTACGGTGGCGTTCAGACAAACGAGCCTGCCCAAAAAATCAGCACTGCCGGTGATGGAACACAAAACCGCGACTGGTGGCCTAATCAGTTAAAAGTTAACCTTCTTCGTCAGCATTCGTCGTTATCGAACCCAATGGGGGAGACGTTTAACTACGCAGAGGAATTTAAAAGTCTTGATCTGGAGGCTGTGAAAAACGATTTACATGCCCTCATGACTGACTCGCAGGAGTGGTGGCCCGCCGATTTTGGTCACTACGGTCCTTTGTTTATCCGGATGGCCTGGCATAGTGCCGGTACGTATCGCATTGGCGATGGCCGTGGTGGTGCCGGAGCTGGTCAGCAGCGGTTTGCCCCACTCAACAGCTGGCCCGACAACGTCAGTCTCGACAAGGCTCGTCGGCTGCTTTGGCCGATCAAGCAGAAATATGGCCGTAAACTTTCCTGGGCCGACCTGATGATTCTTACGGGTAACGTAGCGCTGGAATCGATGGGCTTTAAGACCTTTGGTTTTGCCGGTGGCCGTGAGGACGTCTGGGAGCCTGAACAAGATGTTTACTGGGGTTCTGAAACAAAATGGCTGGGTAGCGACCTGCGTTATGCCGGTGGCTCCGAAGGGGTGGCAGAGCATAGCGTGCTAGTATCCGACGAAGATGCCGATGGCAAAATTCATGCCCGCAATCTGGAGAAACCACTTGCTGCCGCCAACATGGGGCTGATCTATGTAAACCCTGAAGGCCCGGACGGTACGCCCGATCCGATTGCTTCGGCTAAAGATATCCGTGATACGTTTGGCCGGATGGCCATGAACGACGAAGAAACGGTGGCGCTGATCGCGGGCGGACATAGTTTTGGTAAAACACACGGCGCGGCCTCTTCAGACAACGTAGGCCCCGAACCAGAAGCGGCTGACCTGGAACTTCAGGGCTTTGGCTGGAATAACAGCTTTGGAAGTGGTAAGGGTCCCGACACCATTACCAGCGGCCTAGAAGTGACCTGGACAAAAACGCCTACGCTGTGGAGCAATAACTATTTCGAAAACTTGTTTGGGTTCGAGTGGGAGTTAACCAAAAGCCCCGGTGGTGCTCATCAGTGGGTCGCGAAAGATGCCGATACGATCATTCCAGATGCACACGACGCAGCGAAAAGCCATCGGCCAACCATGCTGACAACCGACCTGTCACTACGGCTCGATCCCGGGTTTGAAAAAATTTCAAGACATTTTCTCGAAAATCCCGACGCGTTTGCCGATGCGTTTGCCCGTGCCTGGTTTAAGCTGACGCACCGCGATATGGGTCCTCGCGCCCGCTACTTGGGCCCTGACGTACCGGCAGAGGAATTGATCTGGCAAGATCCCATTCCGGCGGTGGATCATGAACTGATTGATGAAAACGACACTGCTGCACTGAAAGCGAACATATTGGCTTCTGGCTTGAGCGTACCGGAATTGGTATCAACGGCCTGGGCTTCGGCTTCGACCTTCCGCGGATCGGATAAGCGGGGCGGTGCCAACGGCGCACGGATTCGACTGGCCCCTCAGAAAGATTGGGAAGCCAACAATCCTCCCCAACTGGCTAAGGTGCTGGGCATTCTGGAAAGCATTCAGGAGGAATTTAACAGTACGCAGGCCAATGGCAAAAAGGTTTCGCTGGCCGACCTGATTGTACTGGCGGGTTGCGCGGGTGTTGAGAAAGCAGCTAAAGCAGCAGGTCAGGACGTAACCGTTCCGTTTACGGCTGGTAGAATGGATGCGCTGGAAGAACAAACCGATGTAGAATCTTTTGCGGTGTTGGAACCGAATGCCGATGGATTCCGCAACTATCTGAAAACGAAATACACCGTATCGACCGAAGAACTGCTGATCGACAAAGCGCAGTTGCTGAACCTCACGGCGTCTGAACTGACGGTGCTGGTTGGCGGGATGCGTGCCCTGAATGCCAACTTCGATGGATCTAAACTTGGTATTTTCACCGACCGGCCGGGCGTATTGACCAACGATTTCTTTGTCAACCTGCTTGACATGCGTACGAGCTGGAAGGCGACGGCTGACCATAAAGAAGTATTTGAAGGACGTGACCGTTCTACCGGCGAGCCGAAATGGACGGCAACGCGTAATGATCTTATTTTCGGCTCGAACTCAGAACTTCGCGCTGTTGCCGAAGTATACGCTAGTGCTGATGCGAACGAAAAATTTGTGAAGGACTTCGTAGCAGCCTGGAATAAAGTAATGAATCTGGATCGCTTCGAACTGGTCTAATTCAGTACGTTACCACTAAAAAGTAAAGCTGACCTGTTTCCGGGATCAGCTTTACTTTTTTAACGAGAATAATGGCTTGTAATACCGACCGGGATGGTCGGTATTACAACTACAGCGCTCAATTTAACTAGTCAAGCAACTGGTTTTACGATGCCGTTAGGTATCAAAGGTTCTCAACATACAGAATGGGCAAGTCTGGCTCGTACGTCGTGATCTGTCGGTTGTTAAACCGTAGGATCCGGTCGGCTTTACTCGCTTCGCAAGCTCTTCACGGGGTTCATCAGGGCGGCTTTGATGCTCTGGAAACTCACCGTCAGCAGGGCAATGGCTACGGCCAGCACACCAGCTAACGCAAAAATCCACCACGTAACGGGCAGCTTGTAGGCGAAGCCCTGCAGCCACTGGTTCATGGTGTACCAGGCTAAGGGACTGGCAATCAGTATGGCGATCAGCACTAATTTGAGAAAATCGGTAGACAGCAGGCTGATGATGTTGGGCACGGAAGCGCCCAGCACTTTGCGCACGCCAATTTCCTTGGTCCGTTGTTCCGCCGTGAATGCCGACAGGCCAAACAAGCCCAGGCAGGAAATGAAGATAGCCAGAAACGCAAAGTAATTGGCCAGACTACCAACGACGGATTCGCTCTCGTATAAATTCCTGTAATCGGCATCGGCAAACTGATACGTAAACGGAAACTTCGGATTGAGCTGCTTCCAGGTGGCTTCCAGACTGGCCAGCGCCTGTTTGGTCTGGCCGGGCTGCGTCCGTACCAGCACCGTTTTCCGACCCGCATCCGGGGCAAACCGTAGAATAAGCGGCTGAATCGCAGTGTGGAGCGACTGATAATGAAAATCCTCCATAACGCCGATGATTTTACCGGGCTTGCCCCATTGGGTAATCGGCTGGCCAACAGGGTTTTTGTAGCCGATACGTCTGACGGCAGCTTCGTTGACCAGATAATTGGTGGAATCGGTGCCGTACTCTTTCGAAAATTCACGCCCTTTGATGCGGATTTTCATTGATTTTATAAAATCATATCCGACCCCTGCGTGCATAAATTGAATATTAACGTTCGGGTCTTTGCCGGTCCAGCTTACTCCGCCTGTACTGCTGCTGATATCGACCGGCGACTCATCCATATACGACACAGCCTGAATACCGGGCATTTCCAGCAGCTCTGCCTTGAAGGTCTGAAAGCGATTGACGATATCGCCGTCGGCTGACAGATAAATCAGGTTTTCCCGGTCGTAACCGAGGTTTTTGGTTTGCAGGAAATTTACCTGACGATACACCACAATGGTTCCTACGATAAGCAGCATCGACAGAACGAACTGAAAGACAACCAGTCCCTGCCGAAACAGACGCGCCCCAGCCCCAAATTTGAGGGAACCTTTGAGCACCCGTACTGGATTCAGCGATGATAAAAACAAGGCTGGATAACTGCCGGCCACAATGCCCGTAAGGAGAGTCATCCCCAGAATAATCAGCCAGAACGTACTGTTCGTCAGGTGGAGACGGATGTGTTTGCCCGTCAGGGCATTAAAGTCGGGAAGAAGCAAATACACCAATGCCAGCGCGATGCCCAGGGAAAGAATCGTCAGCAATAAGGCTTCGCCAACAAATTGCCCGACGAGCAGACTTCGCAAGGCGCCCACCACTTTCCGAACGCCGACTTCCCGCGCTCGTTTGGCCGAGCGGGCCGTGGCCAGATTCATGAAGTTGATGCAGGCAATGACCAACAGGAATACGGCCACAATGGCAAACAGCCGAACGTAATCAATTCGCCCACCCGACTGCTGACCATTCTCAAAATTGGCGTACAAGTACGCTTCCTGATAGGGTTGCAGGAACAACTCGATGTTGAATTTGTCGTCAAGCTCTTTATTGTATTTTTTTAGAAAGGGTCCCAGTTTAGCATTCAGATTCGCTACGTTGGCGTCGGGCCGAAGCATGATACGGGTGCGGGGGCCATTGTTACCCCATTCTTTCATCCAGGAATTCCGGCTGATGCAATCCTGCCAGTTGAGCAGAAAGTCGTATTTGTCGGATGATGTTTCGGGTAAATTCTCGAAAACGGCGGTTACCTGATAATCTTTGTCGTTATCGATTCGGATTGATTTGCCGATGGCGGACTGAGGGCTGCCGAAATAAGTGACGGCTGCTTTTCGGGAAATAGCCAGGTTATTAGGGCCGTTAAGAGCTGTTTTAGCCGTACCCGCCAGCACCGGAATACTGAACATCTGAAACCAGTCGGCACCGGCCCAGCGACCCATTTCCCTATTGGTTTTATCGCCTGCGGCAAACGTCATGTGCGCATCCCAGCCCGTAAGGCCAGCCGCATAGACAATTTCCGGGAACTGCTTTTTCAACTCATCAGGCAGCAGCGCGGGCGTAGCACCATGAGCCACAATCTTTCCGTCATAAAACTGCCGTTCCATGATGTTGTAAAGCTGGGGGCCGTTGGCATGGTAGTTATCCACACTCAGCTCATCCTGAATCCACAGAAAGATCAGTAGACTACAGGCCATACCGAGAGCCAGACCCAGCATATTGATAGCGGAAAACGCTTTGTTGCGGACGATGTTCCGCCAGGCGATTTTGAGATAATTGGTTAGCATAGAAAAGTGAGGATTAAAGGAACAGGCAGAAGGGAAAAGGGAGAAAGGAACAGGATGGTCTTCTTTCTACCTTCTGCCTGTTCCCTGTTCCTGTCATTCCGTTCTTAACGATTTTACTGGATTAGTTACCGCTGCTTTTACACTCTGATATACGACCGTGGCCCAACAAATGAGCAGGGTCAGCAGACAGGCAATCACGAAAATCCAGACGCCGATATCGGTTTTGTACGGAAAATTCTGTAACCATTTGTACATCGAATACCAGGCTATCGGAATTGCAATCGGGAACGAAAGCAGCACGAGCTTGGTGAAGTCTTTCGACAGCAGTACCACTACGCTCGATACCGATGCCCCCAGAACCTTCCGTACCCCGATTTCCTTCACCCGCTGCTCAGTCGTGAACGTAGCCAGCCCAAACAGACCCAGACAGGCAATGAGGATGGTCAGGGCTGAAAATGCCGAGAAAATGCGGCCCCGTCGTTCATCCGCCTGATAAGCCGACTCAAAATCCTGGTCCAGAAAGCGGTATTCAAACAGCCGGTCCGGGTACGTTTCCCGCCATTTCTGCCCAATAAACGCGACGGTTTTATCGACATTCTGCGGCTGTATTTTGATGTGAATAACCGAATTGGCCCGACGACACAGGATAATCATGGGCTCGATAGGGTTGTAGAGCGATTGCTGATGGAAATCCTTTACTACCCCGATAACCTGTGCTGTGGGTGGCCCCGGCTTTCCGTCCTGTGGAAGGCTGCCGAGAATAACTTTTTTGCCAAGCGGCTCTTTCCAGCCCATACGTTCTACGGCCGCCTGGTTGATAAGCACCGAATTGAGCGTATCAGCCGGAATTTTATCGGAGAAGTCGCGCCCGCTGACCACCTTCATCCCCATCGTTTTCAGGTAATCGTAGTCGACCTGCACGGGTTTGAACCCCATCTCTTTCAGCCCCGTATTCGATTCCACCGTGAAAATGACCCGCCCACCGATGTTGCTGGTGGGCGACGAGGCCGAGGCTACGTCCCGGATTGCCGGATTGGCCAGCAACGTATTTCGCAACGCATTAAAACGCTCTCTGGGCTGCCTGTCCTGATAGTCGATGGTCAACACCTGCTCCCGGTCGTAACCCAGATCATGATTGCGCATGAAATTGAGCTGCTTATAGACAATCCAGGTGCAGATAAGCATAATGAGCGAAATGGAAAACTGCGCGACAACCAGTGCTTTGCGGAAAAAACTGCCGCCTTTGGCATTAAATGACCCTTTCAATACGGCGGCCGGTTCGAAAGACGACAAAAAGAACGCCGGGTAACTGCCGCTGATGAAGCCTGTAAAGACAACGATGGCCAGCGCAATCAGCAGAAACTGCGGCTGTAACAGTTCACCGAAATGGATGTCTTTTCCGGAAACAGTATTGAAAAAGGGCAGCAGAAGAAGCACCAGTATCAGGCTCGCAGCCAGCGCCAGTACGGTCATAAGCACGGACTCGGTCAGAAATTGCGCCATCAGCCTGCTACGTACCGTACCCATCACCTTCCGAAGCCCTACTTCTTTGGCCCGTTTGGCCGAGCGGGCCGTGGCCAGATTCATGTAATTAATACTGGCAATGAGCAGCATGAAAAAAGCAACTGCACTGAATGTATATACGTAGCCAATGTTGCCACTCGATTCGCCTTCGTAATTCGAATACAGGTGAATGCTGGTCAGCGGCTGTAGTTCGTACGTCACCTTGATACCCATCCGCTTGAAAATCGGGCCGATGTATTTGTCGTACACCTGCGGGAATTTGCTGGTCAGTACGTTGGTGTCGAAGTTTTCGGGCAGCACGAGGTAGCTGTAGACGTAGAATGCCCCCCAGGATGTGGCCTGGCTCCGTTCGCTCTGGCCAGTAGAAAGCAGGGCGTTGAACGTAAAGTGCGAGTTCTTGGGTACATCTTCGATCACGCCCGTCACTTTATAGAAAGTTGTATCGTTCGTTTGAAGCGCCTGACCCAGAGCGCTGCCCGAGCCGAAGAATTTCTGCGCCGATTTCTGCGTCAGCACTACGCTGCCCGGCTGAGCCAGCGCTGTTTTGGGGCTGCCTTCAATGAATTTATAGCTGAATACATCGAAGACCGTCGAATCGGCCGAGTAGATGTTATCTTCATAAAAACGCTTTTCGCCCTGCCGAAACATCACCCGGCCGTATGGAAAGAAGCGCACGTAATTTTTAACAAACGGGTAATCTTTCTTCAGAGTTGTGGCTAACGCAGGCTGCGTACTGCTCCAGCGGTTGACTTTGTCGGGCTCGGTAATGTACGAGACGATCCGGTAAATCTGGGAAGCATTGGCCTGATAGCGGTCAAAGCTCAGTTCGTCCGTTACGTAGAGCAACAGGAGCAGGCCACAGGTAACCCCGATGGTCAGGCCAAGAATGTTGATCAGGCTGTAAAACTTGTCTTTTCGCAAGTTTCGCCAGGCGATTTTAAGATAGTTAATGAGCATAGGAGTATGGGGTAAAGGAATAAAGGAACAGGCAGAAAGGAGAAGGGAAAAGGACTAGGATTCATTCGTTTCCCTTTTTCCTTTCTGCCTGTCCCCTTCTCCTTTTATTCCGCTCTTAAAGACGTAACCGGATTGGTTAACGCTGCTTTGATGCTCTGAAAACTTATTGTTATCAGCGAGATACCTACAATAAGCAGATCCGCCAGCATAAATAAGCCAAGGGGTAACTCGATTCGGTAGGCAAAGGACTGTAGCCACTGATTGACGCCCCACCAGGCCAGGGGCGAAGCAATCACCACCGCCACGAGTATAAGAAGCAGGAAATCTCTGGACAGGAGCGAAACGATGCTGGCCACGGACGCCCCCAATACTTTGCGGATGCCAATTTCCTTCGTTCTACGCTCGGCTGTAAACGTAACGAGACCGAATAAACCCAGGCAACTGATCAGCACGGCAATGCCCGTTGCCAGTGTAATGAGTTTGCCCAGATTGCGCTCTTTGCTATACAGTTCGGCTATCGCTTCGTCAACGAATTTTGGTTCAAACAGCTCGCCGGGATAGGTACTGGCCCAGAGGGTTCTGATCTGCGCCAGGGTCTGGTCGAACGAAGTAGCCTCACTCCGCCTGAACCGCACATTAAATACATGCAGGTTCTCTTTATGGCTCATCAGCGCGGTAGGCTGGATGGTGTTGTGCAGGGAACGATGATTAAAATTACGTAGTACGCCAACGATAGGTTTCTTGTCGAGCAGCTTTCCAATGGCCTGCGACGGCTTCTGAAAACCCAGGTATCGGGCCAAGGTCTCGTTGATGACTAACTCATTGGCTGTATCGCTTGCCATCAGGTTCCGGCCTGCCAGCAGTTTTAGCCCGTAAATAGCTATAAAGCTGGTATCCACCTCTTTGCGATACACGTTCACCTCCGACTTGCCCTTCCGGCCAACGTATTCCATCGTCGAAGTAGACCACCCACTCGACAGGGGCATCTGATTGGCCATGCTTACCTGCTCGACACCCGCCAGCCTGCGAATACGATCAGCCAGTGTAAAGCGAACATTATGGTGGTCGCCGTTAAAAAATGAACTGGTCGGCGTCGGAAACGTAATAATGGCTTCACGCTGAAAGCCCTGATCTGTATTTATCATGAACCGGAGTTGCTGACCAACCAGCAAAGCCCCGATAATAAATACCTGGGCTACGGTGAATTGACCGACAATCAGTCCCTTACGTAGCGTTGCACTGCCACCCGCCTGCCCGGTCTGATTGCGTAACGTAGCAATGGGTGAAAGCCGGGCCAGCAGCGCACCGGGATAGAGGCCAGCCAGTAGGGATGTGAAAAGCGCTATGGCAAGCAGAAACAAATAAAGACCTGGCTGGCTAAAATCGAGGGTAACTCCTTTAGGCACAATATCACCCAGATACGTTAAGGCTCCCTGCGCCAATATCAACGATGCACTGGCGGCAATAAGCGTGAGCAGCAGGGTTTCTCCTAAAAATTGAGTCATCAGTTGCCGACGTTCGCTGCCCAGCGATTTACGGATGCCGATTTCCTTTGCCCGTTGAGTCGATTGCGCGGTTGACAGGTTGATAAAATTAATGCTGGCCAGTAGCAGTAAAAAACTGCCGACCACACCCAGAATCAGTAACGTAGGCTTATGGGCTACGTGCTGGCCACCCGCATAATTAGCGTTGAAATGGACATCATCGAGGGGTTGTAGCCATAGCCAGCGGTCGCCTACCTTTTCTGTGGCCGGAACATTGGCATCCGCCAGCCTGGTAACCTGCTCGCCAATACGGTCAGGATCAGTACGGGGCGTCAGTCTGAGCAGGCACTGGGATGAAGAACTAGTACTATTCCACTGGTCGAACGCCATCTCTTCCCGGCGCTTTTTACGGGTCGTTTGTGTTGCCAGCGAGACAAACGACTGAAAGTCAAAATTGCTGGGCGCGTCAAGGTCTTTTACCAGTCCCGAAACCGTGAGCATCAGGGTATCTTTATACTGCTTTCCAATGAGCCGACGGCCGACAACCGCGGGGCTGGCTTCACCAAAATATCGCCGGGCCTGTTTTTCGGTCAATACAATCTGATCGGGCTTCGACAGCGATGTTTCAGGTGTTCCGGCTATCCATTGCCGGGGTAAAATGTCGAAGAATGTTCCGTTCGTACTGACCATCCTATCCTGTTCGTCCTTCCCGGCACGTATCTGAAGGGGTTCAGCTCCCGGGCGAGGAATCTCAACCACCTGAAAACTGCCTGTGTGATAGGGCGCAACGGTTTTCACGCCCGCCAGGTTTGTCCGTACTGCTTCGGGAATAGGAGCCGCCAGGCCAGGGTTGTAGTAAAACTCATCGCCGAACTTGAACTTGGTCACGAGCCGGTACACCTGCTCGCTGCCGGGTACTTTCTTGTCAAAACTAAGTTCGAACCGCACAATGAGGTAAATCACCAGACAGGACGCAATACCCACCGACAGACCCACCACATTGAGTATCGTGGTTAATCGATTGCGCCCAAGGTTGCGAAAAGCGATTTTGACGTAGTTGGTTAGCATGGGGTTAGGGAGAAGGGAACAGGCAGAAAGGAAAAGGGAAAAGGACTAGGATTACCTTCGTTCTTCTTCCTTTCTGCCTTCTGCCTGTTCCGTTTATTCCGTTCTCAACGATTTCACGGGATTCATCAACGCGGCTTTGATACTCTCAAAACTGACCGTTATCAACGCTATGCTCACGGCGAGCACACCGGCTATGGCGAACATCCACCACTCGATGTCGATTTTATAGGCAAAATCAGCCAGCCATTTGTTCATTACGTACCACGCAACCGGACTGGCAATCACCAGCGCTACCAGGACAAGTTTGACGAAATCAAACGAAAACAGGCCGAAAATGTGCGAAGTGGACGCCCCCAGCGCTTTTCGGATACCGACTTCTTTGGTTCGGGTTTCGACCATAAACGCAACGACGCCGTACAGCCCCAAACAGCCGATAAAGAGCGCAATGGCCGCCAGCAATCGGAAAAGAGCGTAGAATCGTTGTTCGCTCTTGTAGAAGTTCGACAGGGTTTCATCCAGAAATTCGTACGAGAAAACAAACTCCGGAAAAGTGGCTGTCCAGGCGGTTTCCACCTGCTTGATAAGCTGACTTATGGCCTCGGTTCCACCCTGTTGTGCCGACAGTTTGATGGCCATGATTCGGTAGTTGCCCCGCTGAGTCGTCAATACGCTTGGCTCAACGCGTTCTCGCAGGGAGAGCTGGTTGAAATCCTTTACGACACCCACAATGGGTTTTTTTACAGATTCACCGGCCACCGTCATGAGCTTCCCAACAATCTGTTCAGGATTCTGAAAGCCTAATCGTTTCATAAACGTCTCGTTAACAATTAGTTCACGTATTGAATCGGCAGGTTGATACATACGTCCGGCCAGAAGTTTCAAGCCGTACGTACGCACGTAAGCCGTGTCGGCCGGACGCATCATAATACCGAAGCCCGGATCTTTGTCGTCATTCTCAAAGCGAAAGCCCGTTGTCCAGTTGGACGTAGACGAAGGCGTCGACATACCGAAACTGATTGACTGTATAGCGGGTAGATGAACAAGACTGGCGCGTATGTTTTCCAACTGGCCCGGCTCGTTCTGTGGCAGCGGAATCGTTAAAATCGCATCCTGGTTGTAGCCCAGATCCGCCGAACGGAAATACTGGATCTGGCTATAGGCAATGATGGTTCCAATGATAAGTACCTGAGAAATCGCAAACTGCCCGATTATCAGCCCCTGGCGGAGCGTTAACCGGCGGTTTCCTGCGCCTGCCTGAATCTTGCCTTTCAGAGCCAGAATGGGCTGATAACCCGATAAGACGAGGGCTGGATAAAACCCGGCTAATACGGTAGTCAATACGCCTAGTCCAATCAGAAATCCGAGTGCAGCCGGGCTAAATAAGGTCACTGCGTCGGGTTTGATGCTCAGCAGTTCGCCAACGTAAGGAAGCGAGAGCTGGGCCACAAGCAGCGCCAGCAATACCGCTATGGCCGTAAGAACACCAGTTTCGCCCAGAAACTGACGGACCAGTTGCCCACGGCTGCTGCCCAATGCTTTCCGGACGCCCACTTCTCTGGCTCGCCGGATAGCCTGCGCTGTCGCCAGATTGATAAAGTTGATGCAGGCCGTTACCAGAATAAATAGTCCAATCAGCACCATCGCCCAGATCATTTCGATGCTGATACTGCGCTGGGCATAATTCGTGATATTCGTGGCGAAATGAATGCTGGTCAGGGGCTGTAAGACGTATCGTAATTTCTGCGCATCTTCCGGGGCGTGGTACTTCCTCACAAAACCAACCAACTGACGCTCCATCCGGGCGGCTGACGTCTCCGATCCGGCTGGAGATGGTGGCAGCAGCATATAAATCTGTGCTCCGCCATAGCTCGATTTCCAATCGTCGGGGGGCGACGTACTGCCATAGGCTAAAATGGAGGCATGGGACAGTAAAACCTCAAACGGCAGGCTACTGGTGGCAGGGGGAGCCTGTACAATACCCGTTACCACAAAATCCATTCTATTTTCAAGCCGGATGGTTTTGCCCATCGGATTGCTGTTGCCAAAGTATTTCTGAGCGATTCGGTCAGACAGTACGACCGTGTTTGGGTTAATAAGCGCGGTTTGCGGGCTGCCTTTTTCCCAGGTATAATCGAAAAGAGCAAAATACTCGGGTTCCGCAAACGCGATCACGCCATCTGTTTCCTGAAACCGCTTGTTATCCCCATTCGCCTTGCCCTTTACCGACAACACCGCCGACTTCAACCGACTTACCATGGTGAGCTGGTGTTTCAGGTCGGGGAAGTCATTCCGAAGTGCGGCCAGAGCCGGAAACGTTATGCCGGTATTCGGTTTACTGTCGGGAGCCGTCCTGTCGACGCCCAGCATGCGGTAGATCCGGTCCGCATTGACGTTGTGCTGGTCGAAACTTAGTTCATACCGAACGGCCATAAACAATACCAGACAACAGGCCAGCCCCAACGTCAGACCCAACACATTGATGATCGAATAACTCCAGTTGCGCTTCAGCGCTCGGATGGCGGTAGTGAAATAGTTGCGTAGCATAGAAAAAGGAGTAGGGGAACAGGGAACAGGCAGCAGGGAAAAGGAAGTAGGATTATCGTTATTCTTTCTCCCTTTTCCTTTCTGCCTGTTCCCTTATTCTGTTTTCAGTGATTTAACCGGATTCATTAAGGC
Organism: Spirosoma sp. KNUC1025; assembly: GCF_045160025.1. Lineage (GTDB taxonomy): Bacteria > Bacteroidota > Bacteroidia > Cytophagales > Spirosomataceae > Spirosoma. The sequence continues at coordinate 6,589,701 of NZ_CP087139.1, read as the reverse complement.
TGCGCGAATGCTTTGGAAACTCACCGTGAGTAAGGCAATACCCACTGCCAGTACGCCCGACACGACGAACATCCACCACTCGATGTCGATTTTATAGGCGAAATCAGCCAGCCACTTATTCATGGCGTACCAGGCTACCGGGCTCGCCAGCACGATGGCCACAGCCACCAGCTTGAGGAAATCTTTGGAAAGCAAACCGACGATATTCGGAACAGACGCACCCAGCACTTTGCGCACACCGATCTCTTTGGTACGCTGTTCGGCCATGAACGTAGCTAGGCCGAACAGACCCAGGCAGGCCACGAAAATGGTTAAACCGGCAAAAATACCCAGAATCTGCCCGGTTTTCTGTTCGGCCAGATACGTATTGTTGAAGCGTTCGTCCAGAAACGAGTACGTAAACGGTGCTTCGGAAGTCAACTGCTCCCACTGCTTCTTTAGCGATGCCAGTAACCCACTGATGTCTTTGGTATTAATCTTCACAATGACGGTGCCGGAGTTTCTGCCCAGCATCATCACCAGGGGCGAAATGGCTTCGTGCATCGAGCGGAAATGAAAATCCTTGATAACCCCAACCACCCGATACGTTCCTTTCCGGCCATCGTTTTCGGTATGCGTAATGGTACGTCCGAGGGCATTGCCGTTCCAGCCGAATGTGCGGGCGGCTGTTTCATTAATAATAATGCCAGACGAATCGGTACCATACGCTTTCGAGAAGTTTCGGCCGTACGCCATCTGCATACCCAGCGTTGGAATGTAATTGTAATCGATCTCGTACCGAAGTGATTTGACCAGTTGGGTTGAATTGGTTTCGGGATAAACCATGTAGTTGTTATTGTAGCTCGGACCGGCCGGCAGATACCCCGATGTACTGACATTTACCACCCGGGGGTCCTGCATAATCTGACTGCGGAACACTTCTTCTTTTTTGTCGAGCAGCCACGTTTCCGGCAGTACCAGTACCTGATCTTTCTCGTAACCTAATCGTTTGGTCTGGATGTAGTTAAGTTGCTTATAGACCACCGTTGTGCCGATCATCAGCGTAATGGAAATGAAAAACTGAACAACAACCAGCCCACTACGTAGTCCGATGCTTTTCCGGTCGCCCGTAAATTTGGTGCCTTTGAGTACCTGAACGGGTTTGAACGAGGAGAGGAAAAAGGCAGGGTAGCTTCCGGCCAGCACACCCACTATTACGCCGAGCAGCAACAGGCCCGGAAGGAGCCACGGACTGGCTGAGAAATTGAGTACGAGCGCTTTTCCGGCCAGTTTGTTGAAGAGCGGCAATGTCAGGTACACAAGCCCAACAGCCAGAGTCAGGGCAATGGCCGTAAGCAGCAGCGACTCAATCAGGAACTGGCTGGTCAGGCTTTGGCGCACGGAGCCCATCACCTTCCGAATCCCGACTTCTTTGGCTCGTTTCGACGCACCAGCCGTCGACAGATTCATGAAGTTAATGCAGGCAATAACCAGCATGAACAGGGCGATTGCCCCAAAAATATAGACGTACTGAATGTCGGCGTTGGGCTCAAGCTCGCCAGTCAGATTTGAGCGAAGATGAATATCGGTTAAGGGCTGTAGAAGAAAGCTAACATCGTTGCCCTTCTGACGGAACTGCGCATAGCTCATGCCAAAAGCTTGCTGAAGTTGCGAGCTCATGTATTTGTTGACCATCTGCGGCAGTTTCGCTTCCAGCCTGGCAGGGTCATACCCGTTGGGAAGAACCAGATAGGTGAAATATCCAGACGTCATCCAGGAAGGCGATTTGGCATCCGGCTCCCCGGCCATGGCCATAAACATATCGAAATGAAAGTGCGAGTTGACCGGCATTTTGTCGATTATACCCGTTACCCGGAAGAGCGCATTCCAGCTTTTAATGGCTATGGATTTCCCGACGGGGTTTTCGTTGCCGAAAAGCTTCTGCGCCATTTCCTGCGTGATAACAGCCGTGCCTGGTTGTATCAATGCCGTTTTGACATCGCCCCGAAGCAGTGGCAGCGAGAATACCTGAAAAAAATTGGAGTCGGCGTAAGCCAGTTGATCATCCCGAAACGTTTTGTCGCCGACGTTGAGGGTTGGCGAGCCGACCGTACGAATCCGGGTTGCCTGTTCAACTTCCGGATACTCTGCTTTGATGGTTTGTGCCACGGGCGGCATTACGTTGGCTTCGTTGATCTGTCCGCCATTCATGATTCCCCGAAAAACGACCCGCACCATTCGGTCGGCTTTGTCGCTGTAGCGGTCGTAGCTCAGTTCATTGAATATATACAGGCAAATGAGCAGGCACGTAGCCAGTCCGAGCGCTAACCCGACAATATTGATGGTCGAGAAGGCTTTGTTGCGGATCAAATTCCGCCAGGCGATTTTTATATAGTTAGTGAACATAGTGAGGGAGGAAGCCAGGGAACAGGCAGAAGGGAAAAAGAAGTAGGATTATCGTTATTCTTTCTCCCTTTTCCTTTCTGCCTTTTGCCTGTTCCTCTTATTCCGTTTTTAGTGATTTAACCGGGTTCATCAACGCAGCTTTTATACTTTCGAAACTGACTGTGAGCAAAGCAACAACAACCGTAAAACAGGCTGCCCCAACAAACAGCCAGACACTCAGATTGACATGAAAAGGGTACATCTCGAGCCAGCGATTGATGGATAACCAGGCGGTTGGTACGGCAATCAGCAGGGCCGGAATGATCAACCATAATAAATCGCGGGAGAGCAGCGCGACGATCTCGCCAGTCGATGCGCCAAGTACTTTTCGCACCCCAATTTCTTTTGTGCGCCGTTCGGCCGAAAACGTAGCAATACCAAACAAACCCAGACAGGAAATGAACAGACAAAGCCCCGCTGCCCAGGTGATGATCTGACGCAAACGAACCTCCAGCGCATACTGTCTGGACAGAATCGTATCCATAAACTGGTAGTGATAGTAATGCTGCGGAACGATGTCGCGGTACGTCTGACTGAGTAAAGCCATCGTTTGGGCTGTATGATCAGGTCGAATCCGAATCCAGACTTCACCAAAGGCCAACGCATCTGCATCGCCCACAAACACTTGCGGTCGGATGACTTCGTGTAACGACGAGTAATGGTAGTCACGGACTACGCCCACAACCCGGTACGCCTTGCGATTCCGTTCCGGGAAAAATACCTGCTGCCCCAATGGGTTTTTCCAGCCCGCTTCCCGTACAAAGGCCTCGTTGACCAGCGCGTTATCGAGGGTGTCGGAAGCATAAGCGGACGAGAAATTACGACCCTGTGCAACCCTGATACCGAGGGTAGGTAAATAACTGGGGTCGATGCGCAGGTAATTCACATCGATCGGCTTATCGGTTGTTTGTACACTGGTATATTCTTCCAGCCAGTCTTTCGCCGTTACGTCGACAATACCCGGCTGATTCAGAAGTTTTTGCCGAAACAGCCGCACCAGGTTATCGTTGCCCTCCCGCACGGTTGGAAGATCAATCCGCACCAGATGTTCGGGGTTGTAGCCGAGGTCTTTTGTCGTCAGGAAATCAAATTGAGCAAAAACCGCCAGCGTTGCCACAATCAGAAACACCGACAGGGCGTATTGTACCACCACCAACACCTGACTCAGGTTATTGCGATTCTGAAAACCGGTCCGGCCAGCCAGCACACGTACCGGATTGAACCGCGACAGCACAAAGGCAGGATAGGCTCCGGCCAGCAGGGTTGTCAGGATCAGTAAACCTACGTAGAGCACCACCAGTCGGGCATCAAACAGATACGCCAGGCTGAGATCGACGCCAGCAACCTCATTGAAAAAGGGCAGAACAAGCTGAGCCAGTATCAGTGCCAGCCCGAACGCAATGGCGCTGAGCAGAAACGATTCGCCTAAAAACTGCCAGATCAGCTGATTGCGCTGTCCACCGATAACTTTTCGAACCCCCACTTCCCGCGCCCGACGTAGTGACCGGGCCGTTGTCAGGTTCACAAAGTTGATGCAGGCAATAACCAGTATAAAAACAGCTATGCCCCCCAGCAGATACAAAATCATGGGGCTATTGGGCGACGCAAGTTCATTGCCACCGCCATAGGCCAGCGTCAGATGAATATCGGTAAGGGGCTGAAGACCAAATTGCCATTTTTCCTGAGGCTCCTGTGCCGTTTTCGTCAGCTGATCCTGACCCACAGCCGCAAACACACGCGCCATCTGTTGCTCAATTTTCAGAGGTGATGCGCCCGAACGTACAACAAAAAAAGTGGCCAGGTACTGATTCCGCCATTGGTCGTCTTTATGCTTACGCTCGTTGTGCTTAAACGGCAGCAGCATTTCGAATTGTAAGGAAGAATTAGGGGGTGGGTTACGGGCAATCCCAGTAACGACAAACGGTTCGACCGCGCCATTGATCTCCAGCCCGAGTCGTTGCCCAAGTGCGGGCGTATCGCTGAAATATTTTTTGGCGCCTTTTTCCGTCAATACCAGTGAATTGAGACCAGCCAGCGCCGATTGGGGCGTACCTTCCAGCAAGGGTATCGAAAACGTCTGAAAGAAATTATCGTCGACGTAGTGGGCATCCTGATAGAAGCCATCATTGCCCCGATGAACGTTAAACGAAACGCCCATGACCCGCGTAACCGACGCAATATCCGGGATGCCAGCCGCAAAGGTTGGTCCCTGAATGGCTCCCGTATTTCCCGTCTGTTTTTTTATTTCAGTACCACCGGCATTGGTTATCGTATTTGTCAGGCGGTAGATGCGGTCGGCCTGCTCATGAAACCCATCGAAGGTCATTTCATTTTTAAGGTACATCCCGATTACCAGCACAGAGGTCAGGCCAATGCATAAGCCCGACAAATTAAGCAGGCTGTAAACCCGCTGGTTGACAATGGTACGAATCGCAATTTTAAGGTAGTTCCGAAACATCAACGTAGGGTATTATTTCGTGTTTTTGGGCAGACCAATTTCTTTCTCAATTCCTTCGATGATGCGATCCCGCTCCTGCTGCGACTTGTCTCGCGCGTTGAGAGTACGTTCGTAAGTGATATCTTCCCCATCTTTCTGATACCGATAACGAACGTAGAGCCGGCCGTTTTCAGGATCGTAGTTTACCTCTTTGGTATAGGGATTTTTGCCACCAACGGCCACCGTCTGTGCATCGCCACGAGTTGATGAAACCGTTTGTTTCTCGCTGTTTATAATGGTTATGGATTCATTATTATCGAAACGAGGAGCTTTGGGTGGTTTGGGCGATTCGGGGGCGGTTGGCGCTACAGCCGCAACAGGCGGTTTGGGTGGTTCGGGCGTACTGATATTCAGCGAGTCCAGAATGTGTTCACGTAGGGCGTTACGTTCGGTGGTGTTTAGCTTTGATACGTCGAAGCTGCGTTCGTAATCAAGTGGCTTGCCATCGACAGTGCCGTGTACGCTGATCGACAGGGTTTTCTCGTCGTCGTTGACGGTTCGGCTGAGGGAAGTATGCTTCTGCGCCAGAGCGAATGTGCTGGTCAGGGCCAGGAGGGTGATCATGAGGAGTTTCATAGTTGTGTTTGTAGGGGAAAAGGAGGAAGGGAACAGGCAGAAGGTATATAATTGAATTGATTCTTTCTCCTTTTTCCCTTCTGCCTGTTCCTTTTATTCCGTCTTAAGCGATTTAACCGGATTCACCAATGCCGCTTTTATACTCTGGAAACTGACCGTTATGAAGGCAATCGTGATGGCCAGCACGCCTGACACGACGAAGATCCACCACGGAATGTCAATTTTGTAGGCGAAATTCTGCAACCATTTATTCATGGCCCACCAGCCTATCGGCGTAGCAATCAGAATGGCAATCACCACTAGCGCCAGGAAATCTCTGGAAAGCAACAGAACAATGTTGGTGACCGATGCACCCAGCACTTTGCGAACACCAATTTCTTTGGTCCGTTGCTGAGCCGCAAAGGCTGCCAGTCCAAACAAGCCCAGGCACGAAATCAGAATAGAAATAGCCGTGAAATAGCTCACAATACGTGAGGTTCGGGCTTCCGCTTCGTAATTTTTCTGGAAATCTTCGTTCAGGAAGGTGTACGAAAAGGGTTCATCGGGACGTAACGCTTTCCATTTTTGTTCCAGAAAACCCAATACGTTCTCCATGTTGGCTGTGTTGACATGCACGATGATGTAATTGAAATCGGGCTGTCTGTTCAGCAGAAATGTGAAGGGTTCAATGGTCTGATGCAGATTTTCGTAGTGAAAGTCCTTGAGGACGCCAATAATCTCGTAGTGGTGCGTCTCGCCCTGCCAGTCAAAGTTTAGCTTATGTCCAACGGCCTTGTTCACCGGAATCTGGAATTTCCGTAGGGTCGCTTCGTTGACAACGAGCCGGTTGGCCGTATCGCCGGGAAACTGGCGGGAAAAGATACGCCCCGTAACCAGTTTAAAACCCATCGTTTGCAGATAGTCGTAATCAACCTGATTCGTTTTGACACTCTGGCCATTCAGCGCGCTTTGCTCCGGTTTGTACAGAAGAAAATCAGTTGCATTATTAATGCCGGGATAGTACTGCGTTCCAGCCGCGCCCACCACCTGATTGTTCCGCAAAATTTCGTTCCGGTACGCCGTATAAACCGCATGAGCTTCTTTGCTGCTCAGCGAAACAGCAATCTGCTGATCCTGCGTAAAACCCAGCGACTTATTTCGCAGAAAGTGCATCTGCTCCTGAATCACGAACGTAGCGAGGACTAGTCCAACCGAAATGACAAACTGAAAGACCACCAGCCCCCGACGTAGCGCAATGGCCGACAGGTTGTTGACGAACTTTCCTTTTAGTACCTGTGCTGGATTGAACAGCGAGAGATAAAAAGCCGGATAGCTTCCGGCCAGTAAACCCGTTAGCAACGCCAGCCCAAGAAACGCCAGAACAATACGCAGGTCAAACAGCTCAGAAACGTGCAGGGCTTTGTTGGTCAACTGGTTAAATACGGGGAGCGTCAGCATGACCAGGACCAGCGCAATAATCAGCGCCAGAAACGACAGCACAATGGATTCGCCCAGAAATTGCCCGATCAGCGAACCGCGTTCGGCACCCATCACTTTCCGAACGCCCACTTCGGCCGCTCGTTTGGCGGAGCGGGCCGTGCTCAGATTCATGAAATTGATACAGGCAATCAGTAGCGTAAATAAAGCAATTGACGCCAGAATATACAGATAGGTAGTGGTATTGGTGGGCGTAACGATGGTGTTGATCTGATCGTAGAGATGCAGGTCTGGAACCGGAACCAGAAACAACTTTTTGTCGAACCCAACATTCTTTAGATCCCCACTGGCGTATTTCTCCATGAACGCCGGAAACTTCTGCTGCAATTGATTCGGATCGGTTCCGGGCCGCAGCTTCAGGTATGTGATGAACATGTTGTTGCAACAGAAATCCAGCTTGGCTTCCCGAAGGAAACCACCAACCCAACCCGCGCTAATGGGCAAAAAGAACTTCGCGTCGATGTGTGAATGGGCACTTTCGTCGCGGTAAACGCCCGTTACTTTAAACTCTTCGCTATTGCCCGACGTACCACCAATCCGAATCAGCTTGTTCAGCGCCGACGTATTGCCAAACAGCTTATGAGCTACCTCTTCCGATAGCACGATCGAGTTCCGGTCGACCAGCGCCGTACGTGGATTTCCTTCGGCAAACTGATAAGAGAACAACTCGAAAAAGGTAGAATCGACCTGGTAGCCTTTCGTTTCGAAAAACGATTTGACAGCTTTTCCGCCTTCGCGCACCTGTAAAAGTGCTTTGTCGTCAATGAGATTGATCCACAGGCGGGATACCTGCTCAATTTCCGGAAATTCCGATTTCAGCGCAAAAGCATACGGAGCCGATGCCGTCGAATTTTTTTCGCTCCCGGCACCTTTATTCCCCCGGCCAATGGTAGTTTCCTGCGCCATCAGATATAAGTTACTGGCATGTTGCTGATGCTTATCATACGACAATTCGCTACGTATGTAGAGCAGAAGCAACATGCAGCACGTCATCCCAACGGATAGCCCGAAGATATTAATTGCGGAGAATGACTTACTTCTCAGCAAATTCCGAACGGCGATTTTGAGATAGTTGGTTAGCATAAAAAGGGGAAGTAAAGGGAACAGGCAGAAGGGAAAAGGGAGAATGGGGTATGCTTATCGTTGTTCTTTCTCCCTTTTCCCTTCTGCCTGTTCCTATCATTCTGATTTAAGTGATTTTATCGGATTCGTGAGAGCGGCTTTTACGCTTTGGAAACTGACGGTTAAGAGAGCAATCAATACCGTCAGGCCACCCGCCAGCGCAAAGACCCACCAGTGAATGTCGGTCCGGTAAGCAAAATCGTTCAGCCAGCTGTGCATGGCGTACCAGGCTATTGGCGAGGCAATAACCAGGGCAACAACGACTAATTTCATGAAGTCTTTGGAGAACAGCGCCACCAGACTGGCTTCCGAAGCCCCAAGCACTTTACGGATACCAATTTCTTTGGTGCGGGCTTCGGCCATGAACATCGACAGCCCAAACAGACCCAGGCAGGAAATCAGAATGGCAATACCGGCAAAGATACTGAACAGCGTTTGCTGCGTCTGCTCGCGGGCGTAAAGCCGGGCAAAACGCTCATCCAGGAATTTATAGTCAAACGGCTGTTGGGGGAAAAACTGTTTCCAGACGGATTCTACACGCTGTACAGCTTCCGACGTATTGCCTTTGAGGGGTACAGATACCCAGTTGAGCTGACCGGGCTGAAGAATCATGGCCAGCGCGGCCATTTGCTGATGCAGCGATTCAAAATGAAAATCCTTGGTTACGCCAATAATCTGCCCCTTGGCCGGACCGTACTGAAACGGTTTGCCAATTGCCTGATCGGGTGTCCAGCCCAATTGGCGCACAGCCGTTTCGTTCAGCACAACCATAGCCGTATCAGTGGAGTAGGAACGGGAGAAGTTACGTCCAGCGGCCATGCCGATCTGGTAGGCCGGGATAAAATCGTAATCGACCTGTAGCCCCCGCAAATTGATCTTGACCGGCGCCATGGTATCGCCCTTCATGGCCATAGCTCCGTAGGAATCGAGCAGGCGCCCCGACGGAATACGCGATGAACGACCCATATCTCGCACTGCTCCGGTTTGAACCAGTTGCTGTTTCAGGGTTTCGTAATTCGTCGTTGAATCGCCCACATCGCGCAGTATCAGCATCTGATCTTTTGCATAGCCAAGCCGGTAATCCTGAATGTATTTCATCTGGTTGTACACAACTGCCGTGCTGATGATAAGCGCAATAGCAATTGCAAACTGCGTAATTACCAGCACTTGCCGTAGTTTACCGCTGCGCACCGTAGATGCTATCTGGCCTTTCAGTACGCCTAGTGGCCGGAACGAAGTCAGGAAGAACGCCGGATAACTACCCGCTACCAGACCGGTAATAAGCGTAATGCCAACCACGACGCTCAGAAAGACCGGGTCGAGCAATTGGCGGAACGACAGTTGTTTGTTCGTGAAGTCGTTCAGGGCGGGCACACTGAGCATTACCAGAAAAACAGCGATGCCAAGCGCAAATACCACCAGCAGAATCGATTCGCTCAAGAACTGCCCAATGAGCTGGTTGCGCAAGGCCCCTACAACCTTGCGCATACCAACCTCTTTGGCCCGTCCCGCCGAGCGGGCCGTGGCCAGATTCATGTAATTGATGCAGGCAATCAGCAAAATGAACAAGCCGATAGCCGAGAAAAGATAGATATACGTAATGTCGCCGGTTGGTTCGACCTCCGAATCCGTATGCGACCGCAGGTGAATGTCCGTGAGTTTTTGCAGGTTCAACACCGAAAACGATGAAGCCTGACGGCCCTCTTCGGTCGGAACGTATTTGTTCTGAAAGGCCGGAAATGCCGCTTCCATCCGTTTGGGGTCGGCACCTGGCCTCAGCAGTACATACGTATTGAACGAGTTGTTGCTCCAGTTGGTCCGTAAGCCTTCTGCCCCGTATATCCGATTGTCGTTCAGGGTTGAAAACGAAACCAGAAAACCGGGATGGAAATGCGCCTGGGTCGGTAGCGGTTCGAAGACGCCCGTGATGGTCATATCGAACTGATTGTTCATCCGAACGGTCTTGCCAATGGGGTTTTCGCTGCCAAAATATTTCTCCGCCATGGGCCGGGAGAACATAATCGAAAACGGATTGACCAGTGCCTGATCGGGATTGCCACTGACAATATCGAAACTCAGCACTTTAAACAGATTGGCTTCGGCCATGTAAATGTCCGGCTCATTGAACGAGTGTTCGCCGACACGTAACAGGCCGTTGCTCAGGTCCAGTGTCCGCACAACCTGCTCGGCTTCGGGAAAATCCTGTTTGATCAGCGGCCCGAATGGCGGGGCGGCCTGCGCCAGTTTAAGTGATGCCGTACCTTCCGACGAGAGGAAGGTACGCGTAACGCGGTACACCCGGTCGGCGTTGGCATTGTAGCGGTCGTAGCCCAGTTCGTCCTGTACGTAGAGCGCAATGAGCAGGAAGCAGGCAAGCCCAACAGCAACGCCTATAATATTGATAAAACTAAAGGTTTTGTGCTTCCGCAGATTGCGAAGGGCGATGAGCAAATAATTCCGAAGCATAGCGGCAGAGGGGCTGGGCATAGGGTTCAAGCCCCGATGTCAGTTACGCCAAATGCCGTACCAGAAAGATAATTGATTGATTATCAGTATTAAAATTTTGAGTTGGGCCACAGGAATGTCCGCAAACGGACGCTGATCGTACAGTTGCGGACATGGAATTTAACGTACCGAACGGTGCAGTAATCTGTCCGCGTTACGTCTTCAGAATTCGCAGATACTCAATCCAGGGACCAACGGCGGATTTATATTGGTACGCCATCACGCGAACGATCTGAGCAATATGGTTGAGGTCGTGTACAGCCCAGGTAGCCAGCAGTTGCGATAGTGTTACGCTGCCAAAAGCGGGATGAATCCCTGTTTTCTCAAAATCGTTTCCGCCAGGATTTTTTGAGCGCAGCCAGGCCATATTCTGTTGCCGAAGTGCCTTAAATTCATCCAGAAGCTGTGCCAATGATTTTCCGGGACTTTCGTCGAATTGAGCGAAACGGTCAAACGGCGCAAACGTTTTATCGGGCTTATCCGAAAGAATAAGTTCTGCCCTCGGTATCCAGTCTGTTTTTTCGCCATGAATGAGGTGACCAATTACGTCATACACGCTCCACGTACCGTCGCCTTCATTGACTGATGTCCAGTCGGCAGAAATACCCTGCAGCATCGTATCGAGAACGGCGGGTGTACGCTCAAGAACATCAAAGGATTTTTCCAGAGAGAAATTCATGGTATATGCTGCGAGTATGGTTTTCGGCCTGGCAAAAAGTAGTACGTCTTCATTACTCCGACCGTAGTGATCTGACCGGATTCACCAGTGCGGCCTTTATGCTCTGAAAACTAACGGTTACCAAAGCAATGCCAAGCGCCAGAATACCGGCAAGGGCGAATACCCACCAGGCAATATCAATTTTATAGGCGAAATCGGCAAGCCATTGATTCATTACGTACCACGCCAGGGGGGAGGCCAGCACAATAGCGATAAGCACCAGCTTTACAAAGTCTTTGGACAGCAGCGTTACGATATTGGCAACGGATGCGCCCAGCACTTTCCGTACCCCGATTTCTTTGGTCCGTTGTGCAACCACCAACGAAACCAGCCCATACAGCCCGAGGCAGCAAATCAGTATGGCAATGCCCGTAAACGTATTGACCAGTCGAAACACCAGGCTTTCGGTTTCGTAGAATTTTGCCAGCTGATCATCTAAATAACTGTACTCAAAAACTTCGCCGGGGTAGAGCTTTTCCCACACCTGCCGGATATGCTGAAGCGTCTGTATCGGATTTTGCCCCGATACGCGAATACCGGCCTGATTAAAAAAGGGGGAATAGGTAGCCACAAAGCAGGGCAGGATCTGATCGTGAAGAGAACGCAGGTGAAAATCTTTGATGACCCCCACAATCGGCAACGCAACGGGCGACAGGTAGTACTGCATTTTGCGCCCCAGAATCTGCTTCGGATCGAAGATGTTCATTTTTTTCAAAAGCGCTTCGTTGACCAGATATTCCCGGATGGTATCGCCCGCCGACAGGTTTCGACCGGCCACGAGCTGTAAGCCATAGGTTTTGAGGTAATCGGCGTCGGCTACTCGTTCGCGAATCGGATAGTCTTCCCATTCCGCTTTATCGTCCATTTTGAACGAGCCACCATACAGGAGTCGCGACGAAGGAGGCTGATGACTTGCACTAACCGATTTGATGTCGGGATACTGCATCAGCTCATTTTTGAATGTTTCTCTACGTTCTTTCTGCTGATTGGGCAGCGTTACGACCACTATGTTTTCTTTTTTGAAACCCAGATCCGCTTCGTGCAGGTACCGAACCTGCGTAGCTACCACGAATGCTCCAACAATCAGGGCCTGACAAACCACAAACTGTAACACAATCAGTGACTGACGGAGTGAGAAATTTCCGCGAACGTTAACGGCAAGTGTACCTTTCAGGGCTGCCCACGGACTAAAGCCTGAAAGCACTGCCGCCGGATAGCTGCCTGCCAGCCCAATGACAGCCACCAGCAGGAGCACTATAAAGCCAAGCGTTTGAGCATCCATCCGCAACGACAGATGAATAGCCAGCCACTGGTTGAAGAGTGGTAACGTTATGAGAATCAACAGGACAGACAGGGTAGTTGCCGTCAGGACAATCAGCGCCGTTTCGAGCAAAAACTGCCGGATGAGTTGTACCCGTGTGCTGCCGAGGGTTTTGCGAATGCCAACTTCCTTGCTCCGACGTAATGCCTGGGCCGTGGCCAGATTGACGAAATTGATACACGCGGTTAGTATTAGAAATAATCCGACCAGCCCCAGCGACCAGAGTAAGGAAGGTCGAATGGCACCGCCAGCGATACGTTTTACATCGAAATGAACGTCGCGTAATGGCTGAAAATGGAATTGATAATATTTGGCATCGATACCAAAGTGTTTCTTCAGCAATGCTGGCATGGCCGCTTCCATACTACCGACCGTTTCCGGATTTTTGAGCGTAACAAAGAGTCGGTCAGTGCTATTAAGGGCGCCCCAACTGCTCTGATCGAACGTAGAGTCGAGTTTGGTAAGAGTCGGCAAAGAAATAAAGAGATTGATGTCGGTATCGGTAGTTTTGGGCGGGTCAGCCAGCAGGCCGGTTACTTTGGCGTCGACCAGGTGATTTAGCGTTAATGTCTGGCCAATGGGGTCAGAATCGCCGAAATATTTCGTTGCCCACGATTCGGTCAGAACAACCGTATTCGGTTCGTTGAGGGCTGTTTTCCGATTGCCCCGGAGCCACTCATAATCCAGAATGTCAAACAGTTCTGGTTCAACCAGGGCTGTGCTTTTGTGTTCCAGAAACCGCACCGACGGATGTGAGGCAGAAGCATTGCTTTTGGGCTCAACCGTCAACTCGCGATTCATTTTCAAATAAGCGGCCTGCTCCACCTGCGGATAGTCGTTTCGCAGGGCACTGGCCATCGGCAACGGGGCTTCAGGGTAATTTTCTACGGAGCCGTCGGCCAGATGCAAATCCGTAACTACCCGAAAAATTCGGTCGTAGCGGGTGTGATGCCGATCGGTGCTGAGGTGGTATTGAATGAACAGAAAAATGAGCAGTCCGCCCGCCATGCCAACCGTCAGGCCTAATACGTTTAGAAGAGCATAAACCCGCTGCGAACGCAGGTTGCGAAGGGCGATTTTGAGGTAATTGTGTAGCATGAAGATGAGGGAATGAGGGAACAGGCAGAAGGCAGAAAGGAGAAGGTATATTATTGAATTGATTCTTTCTCCTTTCTGCCTTTTGCCTGTTCCTCCTATTCCGTTTTCAATGATTTAACCGGATTTGCCAGTGCGGCCCGTATGGCTTGGGTGCTGACTACCCCGCCTGTTAGCAACGCCAGCACAATAGCCACCAGCACAAAGGGCGACCACGACAGATCCATCTGATAGGCGAAGTGCGTCAGCCAGTCACGTAACAGATAATAGGCTATTGGCCAGGCGAATACGTTAGCAACCAGCAGAATCAGTACGAACTCCTTCATAAACAGATGGACGATTCCCAACGTACTGGCTCCGAGAACTTTCCGAATGCCAATCTCCCTGGTTCGGCGCGTTACGTTGAGCGATACCAGTCCCAGTACGCCGAGCAGTACAATCGCCAGGGCCAGTGAAGTAGCCAGCCGCGATGCTTTCTGAAGCTGAATTTCTGTCTGGTAAAGTTTCTGGAGCGTATTGTCCATAAACGAATACTCGAAAGGGGCATCCGGAAACAGCCGTGACCATTCTTTACCAATGGCCTCAACCGTTTCGTGCAGATGCCCCGGAGCCAGTTTGAATGAAAAATACCGGTATATGGGATTGGCCCGAACATGTAAAAAAATGAGCGGGTTAATGGCCTGATGCAGTGAGCCAAAATGAAAATCCTTCAGCACACCCGCTACTCGATAGGTTCGATCGCTACCCTGAAACCGGACAAACTGGCCCATTGCTTTCGCCGGACCAGTCCACCCCAGGGCTTTTACCGCTGATTCGTTCAGAACTACCCGCGTCGAATCGTAACCAGCACCATTGGCGTGGAAAAACTGGCCTTCGTTCATATGTAGCCCGTACGTTTGCGCAAACTGCTCGTCGGTGGTCATCACCGTAACCACAGCCGCGCTGCTACTATCGCGACCCTGTTGGAACAACCGACCGCTGCCGCTGCTTTTCCCGTCGGGAATTTCGAACGAAAAACTTACATCACGTACGCCTGGAACGCGGGCTAACTGATTCCGGATGCCTTCCAGGCGCTGAACACCCGCCTTCGACCAGTCGCGCGGCACCGAGGCTACTGTCATGACCTGGTCTTTCTGATAACCCAGGTCTTTACTGAAAAAATAAGCCACCTGCTTCCCAATCACCATGGCGCCAACGAACACGAAGATGGCAACTGTAAACTGAAACACGATCAACGCCCGCCGTAAACCAATTCCTTTCTGAACCGACCCGGTTAATTTGCCTTTCAGCGATTCTACAGACGGTAAGCTCGACAGCACAAACGCCGAATATCCGCCCGCCAGTAGACTGATAATCAACACCAGAGCCAGTAGTCCGGCGTAGGCCAACGGCGACCAGCTAATCAGCGACGGAATGGGACGTTCCAGTACGTCGGCAAATAAAGGTCGAAAAATCTCATGACAGACCAGCGCCAGCAGCGTAGCGCCAAAGGTCAGTAGAACGGATTCGGCTAAAAATTGCCCGATAAGCCCCTGCTTTAAGCTGCCCAGAACTTTTCGAACACCAATTTCCCGCAGCCGCGTGGCCGACATGCCAATGGTGATGTTGACAAAGTTGACCACCGCCATCAACAGAATGAATACAGCAATCACCGTCAGCGCCAGAACCATTTTTTCGACCAGACCATTCTGGGCTTTAAGGTGATACGTTTCCAGTGGGCTCAGGTAAACCGTTAAATTCTCTTTAAAACCCGGTGGAGCATAGGTTGCCAGAATTTGAGAAAGGGGTTTGGTTAGCTGGTCGGCCGTTACGCCGGGTTGCAGCTCCAGGTAATTCGGAATGTACTGATTCTGCCAGGAGTTGATACTGGCTTCAGGGGAAAAGTAGCCGACGTTCCGCATCGGAATAAAAATCTGGTCACGCACGGGAAGCAGGTCTGTCACACTGTTTCTGGGCGGGTTCTGGATAACGCCTGTTACCGTAAAGACCTGTTTGCCACCGATGGGTGTCTGTACGGTTAGCGGCTGGCGCAGTACGTTGGTTTTGCCGAAAAATTTCTGCGCCATATCGGCCGTAATCACCATTGAGTTCGGCGCCAGCAGAGCGGTTTTTGGATCGCCATACGCCATTGGGAAGCCAAACATCGACAGCAGGGTAGAGTCACCGATTTCGATACCCTCCCGGAAATGCTTCTGACCGTTTGAGATAATGGCCGTAACGCCGTAAAAGCGGTAGTAATTCGCTATCAGGTTGGGGTATATCTGCTTGAGTGTCGGCCCAATAGGCGCCAGTGTCGTGATATCCATCCCCATCGTTTCTTCTTTCCATCGGCTCTGGGCCAGATACTGCTGGCTGGCATTCCGGAGATTTTTATTGACGGCCAGTTCGCCCTGAATGTAGTTGCCAATCAGCAATAAGAACGTAATACCGACCGTCAGACCGAAGAGCGTAACCAGTGCGTAGAACCGACGATGAAGCAGATTCCGGAGGGCAATTTTGAGGTAGTTCTGAAGCATGAGAAAGCCGAGTTGTGCTGCCTGATCTATGGTGCCCCGAAGGTATTTACTGTTTTGATTACTAGGCTGTTAAAAAATGTTAAGCCTACTCAACGTAAACACATTCTACCAGTCACTACGTATTAAAACTGATTTTTCAGTGCCAGCGTGGGGTATACCTGAATTCGGTTGGCGTTCGTCAGCGTATGGTAAAACAGATTGATGCGTGAGCCAACCGAAAGGCTTTTGCCGACCTTAACCCAGCATTGAGGATCACCGAAAAAAGCTATTTTTTTGCCAGTCAGCCCGTTCGTAAAATCAGTGCCCTGGTTCCGGTTTTCGCTCCACACGACCAGGCTTCCGGCCACCATGATTTTGTAGTTGTACAACCCTTTCCCAAAGTAAAATGTAAACTGAGGATCGTGGCTTGGTCTAGGAAATGCACTAAACCGATACACCAGACTCGTGCTAAACCAGGCACCTTTCCACTGGAATGGGTAGGCCGCTCCAATCCCGAACGTATTGGTGAGGTAATAGCCATACGAAGGGGGGGCCACGCCCAAACCGCCACTGTACGTCAGGGCCAGCTGAATTTTAGGCCGCCAGTAGCGCAGATTCTTCGAGACCTGTAAAAAAAGCTGACCGACATTGTTATTTTCGCCAGAGAAGTCGGTTTGCATTTTCAACAGAAAAGAACCCGTTGAATCGTTTGATTTGAAATACTCAAAAGTCAGCGAGGCAAAATTTGTTCGATTCAGATCGGGGTCGATGGAGTTCCTGAAATCGTAATGAACCTGAAGTTGCTGAGCCTGAACAGACAGAATCGACGCAACGGCAATAAACAGCAGAGCGGTTTTCATGGACGACGAATTTTTGGGTAAAGCTTCGTCGGACAGTGAAAAACAGGCGGAATTCGGGCGGAAACGTCGCGGAATTATGATTTCATCGTCGCTGTTGCCAGTTAGTCTTGGTAATAGCTAACACTGGGTGAGAAGGACAACGTACGGGTTCAATGACCATTTATGACACAATGAAGTATGGACGAGATCGACCGGCGCGCATTTGCCGAATTAGTACAGGCGGTAGTCCAGAAATGTTTCGGTCATCCGCTGACCAGTCCGCTTTCTGAGCCGGAAAGCAAGCATGTGAGTAGTGAAATTGAAGAGAGCACAGGGCTCGTGGTAGGCTGGCGAAGTATAAAAAATTATACCGCTTTTCTGCTCAATCCCGTGCCGGGCAAGCCGGAGAATCCATCAACGGCCACCCTCGATACGCTGGCGCGTTACGTCCTGAGTGCGCCGGTTACGACGGAAGCTGAGCGCAAAAAACTGGAAGAGCATTTTCCCTACTGGTTTCGCTATCGCGAACAGGTTGGCAGACCATCGCAACTGAAGCCGGTTACAGCCAAATCCCGACCGTTTTCTGTAGGGTACGTAGTACCGGGCTTACTGCTGATGGCTATAATCGGCGGCTTTTTGTTGTTTCGGGAAAGCCGACTGGATCAGGTGCAGGAAGATTTTCACGATGTATCGGACGCCCACCTGACTCAGAACGGCTGGTTTCTTCAGGGCAAAAACGCTGATTTCTGGAGCCGTAGGACCGAGAAACCCGGACGGCTAACCCTTTTTACCCTCAAAGGCGATAACTGGCCGAAAACGGGTGAGGCTCCGCACGTGCAAAACCTGTTGCTGCGAGAAATCAAGAACGAGTGTTTCCGGACAGAAGTGCATGTCAATGACTTTATTCCAGACGGCAACTGGCAACAGGCAGGCCTTTTATTGCTGGAAGACACGCTGTTTATGGGCAAAAGCATTCGGCTGTCGCTTTCTTATAACAACTTTTTTGGCGGCTACCACAAACCGGCCGAAATCCTGATTCAGGCCATTGCTTCGTACGGCAAAGGCGACGCTAACCTGGAAGAATTCGTTCATCAGCCTTTATTTCAGATTGGTAACCGCGATGAGCGACGTATTGCGGTTACCAATCTGAAAAATGTGGCGTTCAGGATTGAAAAGCAGCATCAGAAATTCCGGGTTTTAT
This sequence comes from Spirosoma sp. KNUC1025, assembly GCF_045160025.1. Lineage (GTDB taxonomy): Bacteria > Bacteroidota > Bacteroidia > Cytophagales > Spirosomataceae > Spirosoma. The sequence continues at coordinate 6,571,432 of NZ_CP087139.1, read as the reverse complement.
ATTCGGCCAGCCCGGTCGATAATTTCTCATTCAAGGAAATCACGACGTACGAATTCGGGATGTCGCCCAAATACATTGGCCTGTTTGCGCTAAAAGGCTTTGTCGACTCGACCGCCGTTATGCCCGTAACAGTACGGTATTTTCGACTGGATGGGCAACCCTGCGACTAGCGCCTTACTATTCCGACCGTAGCGATTTGACCGGATTCATCAGGGCGGCTTTGATGCTCTGGAAACTCACCGTTGCTAAAGCGATACCAACAGCCAGCAAACCCGCGAGGGCAAACATCCACCATTCGATGTCGATTTTATAGGCGAAGTCCTTGAGCCACTGGCTCATTACGTACCAGGCTAGGGGTGAGGCAATCAGAATGGCGATCAGAACCAGCTTCAGAAAGTCTTTCGAGAGCAGGCCAATAATGCTGGTGACGCTGGCACCCAATACTTTGCGAACACCAATTTCTTTGGTACGTTGCTCGGCCATGAATGCCGCCAGACCAAACAGGCCCAGGCAGGCGATCAGAATGGCCAGTACAGCAAAGGTCAGCGCAATGCTTCCGATACGTTGCTCTGCCCTGTACATCTCGTCGAAACTGTCGTCCATAAACTGGTAGCTAAAGGCCTGGCCGGGAGCAATCTGCCGCCATTTCGCTTCAATCTGTTTGATTAAGGCAGGAAGATCGGTGCTGCTGAGCCGGAATGAAGCGGCTCCTGAATTGGGTTCGAGAAACATCGATAAAGCACCAATGTCGCGACGGAGCGATTCGAAATGGAAATTTTTAACAACGCCAACTACCGTGTAGGTTTTACGTTCTTTCAGTTGGGCATCATTGAACCGCCAGATGCGCTTGCCAATAGGGTCTTTAAAACCAAAGACACGAACAGCCGCTTCGTTCAAAATAATACCCGCCGAGTCGGAGCCAAAATCTTTGGAAAAATCACGGCCCTTGATCACTTTCATTCCCATTGTACTGATATAATTATGATCAACGGGCCAACTCTGCATATTAACGCCTTTATTCATGTCCGACTGTCCTTCAGCGAAGAAAGCGTTATCACTGCGACTGGACGGCGTTGGTAAATAGCCAGAGATACTACCGTTTACTACACCCGGTAACCGCAGCACTTCCTGGCGGAAGGTTTCGGCTTGATTACCAACGGCGTAGATTCCATAAATATTAAGTATCTGATCGCGGTTAAACCCTAAGTTTTTGCTCTGGATATACGTAATCTGCCGGTAAACAATGATGGTGCCGACAATAAGGATAACAGACATCATAAACTGAAAAACGACCAGGCCGCTACGTAGCCCGGCACTCCGAAAGCTTACGTTGATTTTGCCTTTTAACACTGTAATGGGCTGGAAGGACGACAGAAACAGGGCCGGGTAACTTCCTGCCAGCAAGCCAACGACAATCGGTAATGAAAGTAGAAACGGCAGGTAATAAGGGGAGGCTAACTGACTAAGATTTAATTCTTTAGCGGCAATTTTATTGAAAGAAGACAGTGCAATGCCAACAATAAACACCGCTAACAGCATCGCCAGTACGGTGGTCAATATCGATTCGGTCATGAACTGACCGATCAGTTGCTGCCGTTCAGAACCCATCACCTTGCGAACACCCACCTCTTTAGCCCGATTGGCCGAGCGGGCCGTGGCCAGATTCATAAAGTTGATGCAGGCAATCAGCAGAATAAACAGAGCTACCGCCGAGAAAATATAGACGTATTGAATATCACCGTTCGGCGCCAGTTCTATCTGCTGTTTCGAATGAAGGTGAATAGCGGTTAACGGAATAAGCCAGTACGCAATACTATTACCGGCTTTGCGAAACTGATCCATGGTTGACCCGGTAAATTTCAGGGCTTGCGGACCAACGTATTTCTCAATGACCGTATCGAAATTTTTGTCAAACGCCTGCGCATCAGTTCCCGGCTTGAACAGAATATACGTATGGTGATTATTGCTGAGCCACTGACCCCAGGTGTAATCATCGTTCAGCATACTCAGGAAGAAGTTAGTCTGGAAGTGCGCGTTCTTGGGTATGTCGCGCATCACTCCGGTCACTTTATACGTCTGGTTATCATTGAATACCATCGTCTGCCCCATTGGATTTTGATTGCCAAAGTGCCGAGTGGCAGCCGATTCGCTGATGACGACCGAGTTCGGTTCGGCCAACGCCCGTTTGGGGTCGCCCGACAGGAGCGGTAACGTAAAGACGTCGAACAGTGTTGAGTCGGCAAACATAATGTTGTCCTCACGCAGATTGGTAGGCTCGCCCGTTCGCTTTACAGACCAGGTTCCCTCCTGATGAAGACGGACAAACTGCTCAACCTGTGGATAATCTTTTTTGAGGGTTGGACCGATGGGGTCGGGCGAAACAGCGAAGTGCATGTCGTTCCCGCCAAACTTGATGTCTGACTGCAGCCGATAAATCCGATCCGCTTTTTCGTTATAGCGGTCGTAGCTTAGCTCGTCCAGCACATACAGCAGGATGAGCATACAGCAGGCCAAGCCAACGGCCAGTCCGAAGATATTAATGAACGTAAACCCCTTCTGCTTGCTGAGCGTACGCCAGGCGATTTTAAGATAGTTCGTTAGCATAAAAATAGGAGTAAAGGGAGGAGTGGGAATAAAGGGATGAAAGGGAAAGGTCACATCGGCAAGCTCTCTCGACCCTTTCTTCCCGCTATTCCCATTCCTCCCATTTTTAATTAATGACTGTCTTTCCTTCCGTAATGGCTTTCATCATTGCCTCGATATTCCCCCTGTTCAGTGCATCGGGAGCCTGAGGTAAGGCCGCCTGCAAATAGGGTAATGCTTCCTTTGGCTTGCCAATGGCGACCAGTGCCCGGCTCATACCCACGTTGGTTGTAAACTGATTGGGATTTTTATCGTAGTTGGCCTTAAAAACGGCATAGGCGTCCTGCGCGCGTTTCTGTGCCAGCAGGCTACGTCCGTACTGATGCAATTCATTGATCGTTCCCATCGGCATCGCTTCGTTCATTAAGGCCGTAGCTTCGTTGGGTTTGTTCAGGGCATTCAGGATTGCCGCTTTGGTGCTCAGCGTCTGGAAATTTTTCTGACCAACGTAGCGGGCGTTGATCGCCTGGTCGGCCCAGGTGAGTCCCTGCTTCAGATCACGGCTGGTTTCCAGACAATACGTAGCGGCCTGAACCAGCGATTGCCAGGTGAAACCGGGCTTCGAGAGCAGTTCTTTCCGAAACGAGGCCATTTGCTGACTTACTAAATCGACGCTAACCGTAAACGGAATTCGTCGTTTTTCCCACGTCAGCGCCACGGCTGCGGAGCTATCGGTCTGGTTGATAAAGGAAAAGGTCAGCAACTCTTCTGACCGGTCGAGCGATTGATTTTTCACCGATACGCGCAATACGTCCATGGCCGGATCGTAGTAATAGCTTCCCCAGGAGACCACTATTTTTGAGAAGATAACCGTGGTTTCCTGCTCACCCAGATTCATAAACAAGCCGTAGGTGCCGGCCGCCAGCGGTTTGCCTTCGACTTTCACATCATCAGAAAACGAGATGGTTGTGGTTTCGTTTGCACCCGCACGCCACGGAGCGGGTTGCCCCGGTCCGTAACCGAGGTCCTTAAAGCCGTAATGGGCTATGGGCGTTCCCCAGATTTTTCCTTCGCGACCTTTTACACCCGGCCGATCATAGTGGATCGTAACGGTTGTCAGGCCAATCTGCTCGGAGACTGACGCTTTTTTGTTGCCGCCAATGGGTGGAGTGGTGAGCTGTGCCTGACTGGTGAGTGAATGGATAATCAGACAAAGAATGATAGTAAAGTTACGCATAGCAGAAGACTTAGGGCAAGGCGCCTGGTAGAAACCGTACTCCAGATACCTTGCTCCGGGCTTATTTTAAACGTATAGAATTTACCAGTGCGTCCGTTACGTCCTTGTCCGATAAACCCTTGATTGCTACTGGACTCGAATGTTGCTGAGGGTCGTTGACGGCAGCCTCATCCGGAGAGCTGCCTGTAAAACAGAAAGCAAGAATCAGGAGCAACAGCAGCACTTTCATAAAAATGCTTAGAAAAGTAAGTTGCGCTTTCATGATTCCAGTGAGATAGTGTAGTGAAAGAGGATTGTTTTAAATCCGTTGTACCAGTATCATGCCATATATATAAAAGATTAAATATCAAACACTTATATTGGTTATCGTACAAAAAATGTCCACTATCGGACAGTTTCTGTACGACAGTGGACAGGACGCGTAATGGTAGAAATAAAGGAACAGGCACACGGAGAAAGAAGCCAGATTGCTCTCCGCCTAATTCGGAATTAAGCCGTGGGGGTCGATAACAAATTTCTTGGCAGCGCCTTTGTCGAAGTCATGATACCCTTGCGGAGCCATGTCCAGACTAATCACTTCTACGTTTACGGCTTTGGCAATCTGAATTTTTTCGTACAGAATAGCATTCATCAACTGCCGGTGATACTTCATAACAGGGCATTGCCCCGTGTAAAATGAGTGCGACTTAGCCCAGCCCAGCCCGATTCGGATGCTCAGGTTCCCTTCTTTAGCCGCTTCCGTCGACGCGCCCGGATCGCCTGTTACGTAAAGACCCGGAATGCCGATAGCCCCGCCCGCCCGCGTAACGGTCATCGCTGAGTTGAGTACGGTAGCTGGCAGTTCGGTATGGGAGTTCGCACCGTGGCCTCTGGCTTCAAAGCCTACGCAGTCAACCGCCGAATCGACTTCGGGTACACCAATGATTTCAGCTATCTGGTCGGGGAGCGGGGTTTCCTTACGTAGATCCACAACTTCGCAACCAAAGCTTTTCGCCTGTTCGAGTCGTTCGGGAATCATATCGCCGACAATCACGACCGCAGCGCCGAGCAAATGGCAGGATGCCGCACAGGCCAGCCCAACGGGGCCAGCTCCGGCTACGTAGACAATCGAACCGGGGCCAACACCGGCCGTAACAGCTCCGTGATAGCCCGTGGGGAAAATGTCGGAAAGGAGCGTTAAATCGCGAATTTTGGCCAGGGCCTGATCTTTATCCGGAAATTTGAGCAGATTGAAATCGGCGTACGGGACCATTACATATTCAGCCTGGCCGCCAACCCAGCCGCCCATATCGACGTAGCCGTAAGCTGCGCCGGGCCGCGCCGGATTCACATTCAGACAGATACCCGTTTGTCCAGCCTTGCAATTCCGGCAACGTCCGCAGGCAATATTAAAGGGAACCGACACCAGATCTCCATTTTTGATGAATTCGACATCGCGCCCGGTTTCGATAACCAGCCCCGTTATCTCATGACCCAGTACCAACCCGGCCGGGGCTGTTGTTCGCCCACGTACCATATGCTGATCGCTGCCGCAGATGTTGGTCGAAACGATTTGAAGAATAACGCCATGATGACATTGTCGGTCACCGAGAGCCAGCTTCGGATACTCAATAGACTGCACTTCAACCATGCCGGGCTTTATGTAGGCAACACCATGATTCTGACACATAATTGACTAGGGTTTAGAGATTAACAAAGAAGAATTCAGTAATCAAACACCTGTTGCGATACGGCCCTTGATATCCATAATTAACCGCCAATCGCATCCACACCAGCCTGCGCAACGGTATGGTCATTATCGACAGTGCTGCCCGAAACCCCGATTGCACCGATAATTTCACCATCGGCATTTTTGATCGGCAGCCCCCCCGGAAACGTAATCAAACCACCATTGGAATGCTCAATGTTGTAGAGCGAGCCACCTGGCTGCGATAGCTTGCCAAGCTCTCCTGTCGGCATATCGAAATACCGGGCTGTTCTGGCTTTCCGCTGTGAAATATCAATTGACCCGAGCCACGCGCCATCCATATGAACAAAGGCGATCAGATTAGCGCCCGCGTCCACTACGGCAATATTCATCAGGGTGTTGATTTCTACAGCCTTTTCTTTGGCTGCTTTGATGGCTGTTTCTGCCTGTTCTAGGGAAATACCCATACGATACGTTTTGATTATGAGGCTCCTGAGATAGAGTTGCTGGCAAAACTAAGGGATGGGGATAACGGCCGTTTGCACTATATTACCAAGAAATACTACTATTGTCCAATTCTACTTTATGGCTTTGAACAGTATTGCCAGAAACTCGCTTTTGTAGGTATGCAGACTGATAGCCAATGTGGGTGTGTGCTGACGCCCATCAATCTTTCCGACGCCAGTGAACTACACTCCCTGGTTGAACATCGGCGGGTTTTTAACCTGAATCAGTATGAACTCAATATTTTCGAGACGTACCATGCCTGTTCAGGCGTTGTGCTGTCGTACGATGGCCTAGTCATTACCAGCATGATGCGGGGTAAAAAAGTCATGTATCTTCCCGAGAAAAACGGTTTCGATTTCTTACCCGGCGAAACCGTTATTTTACCGGAAGGCGTATCGATGAAGGTCGATTTTCCGGAAGCCGACGGAAAGCATCCGGTGCAGTGCGCAACAATGGCGCTCGACTGGGACGTAGTGGCGCAAACGCTGGCTTTCCTGAATGAACAGTATCCTCGTCAAGAAGCTATCGGTGAGTGGAAACTGAATTTCAGTCAGTACCATTTTTACAACAACCGCGAGCTTGCGAATGTGATCAACAAGCTGATAAGTATCAGTATGGAGGATGATCCGGCAAAAGATGCTCTGGCCGATCTGACGCTTAAATTACTGCTGATTCGGGTCATTCAGACACAGAATATGGCCATTGTTCACAAAAGCCTGCCCGACAATAGCCGGTTTATGTCGGTGGTCGAATACATTCGCGAGCATCTGACGGAGAAGATCAGTATTGACGTATTGTGTCAGAGTGCCTGTATGAGCAAGTCCGGTTTTTTCCGTTCGTTCAAAGAGGTGTTTGGCTCATCACCGGTCGAGTACATTATCCGGGAACGTATTAATCTAGCCAAGCGGTTGCTGACCGACCCGGCCGCCACTGTATCGGAAGTGGGTTATCAGGTAGGCTTCAATAATTTGCATTATTTTTCCCGCCTTTTCAAAACGATGGAGGGTATAACGCCAACATTATACCGGCAGAATAACACTGCGAGTCCTGGAATTGGCGCATAGGGACATGAATCGGGTATTTATCCACATCCCTATGCTTTTTCCAGATTATTCCGTTTTCAGTGATTTTACCGGATTCATCAGGGCTGCCCTGATACTCTGGAAACTGACGGTCAGCAGAGCAATACCCACGGCAAGGAGTCCGGCCAGCGCGAAAACCCACCAGTCGATATCGATGCGGTAAGTGAAATCGCGCAGCCAACGGTTCATCGCGTACCAGCCAACCGGCGATGCGACGACAATAGCGATGACGACCAGTTTAAGAAAATCTTTGGAAAGCAGCCCGACAATACTGAACACTGATGCGCCAAGCACTTTCCGAACGCCAATCTCCTTGGTGCGTTGTGCCGTTGTGTAGGCCGATAAACCAAACAGGCCCAGGCAGGCCAGAAAGATGGATAAGAACGCAAAGACGCTGAAAATACGGCCAGTACGTGTTTCGGCAGCATACAGCTTATTAAATTCCTCGTCCATGAACTCGTACGAAAAGGGTCGTTCGGGAATCAGCGTGCGCCATTTGCCTTCCAGAAACTGGAGCGTAGCCGGCAACTGACTACCCGAGAGTTTGACCAGCAGAATTTCACCACCGACTTCGGGGAAGAGAATAAGCGGACCAATTTTCTGTTTCATGGAGGCAAAATGAAAATCTGCCACAACGGCCTTGATCTCACCTTTGCGGTTGCCGCCCATATCGATTTTTTGTCCGATTGCCTGCTGTGGTGTCCAGCCGAGTTCTTTTACCGCCGATTCGTTCGGAATGAAATGGTAATAGTTCAGGCTGTCGCCGTCAGATTTCATGGCCTGTTCTACGTCCGTTCGGGTTAAGTCGCGGCCCGCCACCAGCTGCAACCCCATCGTTTTGATAAAATCCTCGTCAATCTGTAAGCCTGCCACCATCTTGTACTGATCATCCGGACGATTGGCTCGACGCATTCCGTATCCCCCGTTGACAAATACCGGCGACTCCGACGCCAGCGAAACCTGCTGTACGTCTGTGTTTTGCCGAAACTCCGTTTTCAGCGTACTGATCTTTTCCTTAACCTGCTTATCGACAGGGAGCATCAGAACGTGATCTTTGCTATAACCTAGTTTTTTATGCTGGATAAACGATAACTGATTGCGAACCAGCAACGTACTGATGATAAGAAAGGCGGTAATGGCAAATTGGAAAACAATCAGCGCTTTCCGGAACTGACCTGCACCCACTGTTTTTAGATGACCTTTCAGAACACGTACCGGCTGGAACCGCGCCAATACCAAAGCAGGATAGCTGCCCGCCAGGAGGCTGACAACCAGCCCAATGCCCAGGAGCAACAGAAGATTACCGGGTTTGAGCCAGACATCGGACGTAAATTGCCGGTCGGACAGGGTATTGAACAAGGGCAAGGTAAGAATAGCCAGCAACAAGCCCAGCGCCAGCGCGATTGACGTAACAATAACCGACTCACCGATAAACTGCCCGAACAATTGCCCCTGCATAGCGCCCATTACCTTCCGCACCCCCACTTCCTGCGCTCGTTCGACAGCCCGTGAGGTAGCCAGATTGACGTAATTGACGCAGGCAATCAGCAGAATCAGCAATGCAATCGATCCGAAAATGTAGATGTAAGTCAGGTCACCATTAGGTTCGAAACTGCCTTCTACCTCCGAATGCAGATGCACGCGACGTATCGGTTCCAGGTTGTAGGTCAGGTAACTGCCTGCCGACATCTCGTCTTTGCTAAACTGTGTTTTCATGAAGGCCGGAATTTTTGCCTGTAAACGGGCAATGTCTTCCGGCTTTCGAAGAAGCAGATACGTAGCGTAGTTCGCCGAATACCATTCCTCGGTTTTGGCCGCCGGGAGCGTAGCAAAGGAGGCTAGTAAGTCGTACTTGATCTGAGAATTGGCCGGGCAATCCTCTACGATGCCCGTTACGGTGTAATCCCGAAAACTGCCGCCCGTGTTGATGCGTAGATTTTTGCCAATCGGGTTAGCGCCACCAAAATACTTCTGCGCCGTTGTTGCCGACAGCACAACCAGGTTTGGCCCAGCCAGTGCGGTTTGTGGATTTCCAGTACGTAACGGAAACGAAAACAGGGAAAAGAAAGCCGAATCAGCGAAGACAACCCGCTTCTCGCTAAACTGCCGATCCCCGTTGATGACGACGGCATCGCGGTTTATCAGCCGAACGCCCGACTCGATTTCCGGAAACTGCCGCCCAAATTCAGGCGCAACTTTAGTGCCTGTTACGGGTATTTTCGCTACGCGCCCTTCCATGCTGTACTCCATCGTAACACGCACGAGCCGGTCGGCTTTTTTCTGAAAGTCGTCGTAGCTCAGCTCGTGCGTGATGTACATAAACAGCAGCAGGCAGGAGCCGAGTCCAACCGACAGACCAACGACGTTGATACCGGAGAAAATCTTGTTTCTCCAAAGATTCCGTAAAGCGATTTTGAGATAATTTGTTAGCATGGGATGGATGGATAAGGGAACAGGCAGAAGGCAGGCAATCCAATTCCTTTTTCCTTTTCCGTTCTGCCTGTTCCTGTTATTCCGATTTCAGTGATTTAACCGGATTCATCAGGGCGGCTTTGATACTCTGAAAACTGACCGTAAGCAACGCGATGCTAATAGCCAGCAAACCCGCCAGTACGAACATCCACCACGACAGATCAATTTTATACGCGTAACTTTCCAGCCACTGTTTCATGGCGTACCAGGCCAGCGGGGAAGCGATGACAATGGCAATTACCACCAGTTTGAGGAAATCTTTGGAGAGTAAACCGACAATACTGGTGACGGAAGCGCCCAGCACTTTGCGGACACCAATCTCTTTAGTACGTTGCTCAGCCGTAAATGCAGCTAAACCAAACAGGCCCAGGCAGGCAATGAAAACAGCCAGACCCGCAAACAGGGTAGCCAGCGTCCCGACAACGGTTTCGCTTGCATAGAGCTTCTGGTAATCTGAATCGACGAAGGAATACGTAAACGGAAACGCAGGATTCATTGTCCGGCAAACGGCTTCAATACTGGCGAGCGCCTGTTTGGTCTGGCCGGGCTGCGTTTTTATGAGAATGTTGCCGTAAGCCCAATCTTCGGCCAGTCGAATAACGAGGGGGCGGATCGGTACGTGCAATGAATTGAAATGAAAATCTTTAATCAGTCCGACAATCTTACCCGGATGCGTACCAAAGGTGAGGGGCTGCCCAATCGGGTCTTTATAACTCAGCCGTTTAGCCGTTGATTCATTGATCAGATAATTGGTTGTATCTGTACTAAAATCAGGCGAAAAATCGCGGCCACGGATAAGCTTCAGTTTCATGGTTTTGATGAAATCATAGCCTACCGACGTATTGTTGAACTGAATAGCCAGCGTTGGGTCTTTGCCAACCCATTTCACGCCATCAGTCGTGTTGCCGTTACGTAGCGGATTGGTTTGCATATGCGTAACCGATTGAATACCGGGCAATTGCAGTAATTCCTGTTTGAACGTCCGGTACTTCTGGGCTATTTCGCCTTCGCCGGGAATCGTAATTAAATTCTCCCGGTCGTAGCCGAGGTTCTTCGTCTGGATAAATTGAAGCTGGCGGTAAACAACAACCGTCCCTACGATCATGAGGATAGACAGCACAAACTGAAAAACGACCAGCCCCCGCCGAAACAACTGGGCGCCTGTACTGATACGTAGCGTGCCTTTTAACACACGTATCGGATTCAGCGACGACAGGAACAGAGCCGGATAACTCCCCGACAGAACACCCGTTGCGATCCATAAAATGACCAGAAAGGCCCAGAACGCGGGTTGCGTTAATGGTAGATTCAGTTGCTTATCCGTCAGCCCATTGAAAACGGGCAGCAACAGTTTGACCAGTAAAATAGCGATACCAAGCGCCAGGGTTGTCATCAGCAAGGCTTCGCCCATAAACTGCCAGATCAGCGATAATCGCTCAGCACCTACCGCTTTGCGAACGCCCACCTCCTGCGCCCGCTTCACCGAGCGGGCCGTGGCCAGGTTCATAAAATTGATGCCGGCAATCAGGAGTAAAAAAGCCGCTACGATGATAAACAGCCTGACATATTCGATGCGCCCGCCGTCGCGGTGCCCGTTCCTGAAATTCGAGTAGAGATACGCTTCCGTTTCTGGCTGAAGAAATAACTCGATGTTGAAGGTTGCATTGATGTCTTTGTTACGTCCTTTCAGAAAAGACCGGAGTTTGGCATCGACGTTGACGGGGTCAGCATCCGGCCGGAGCTGCAGACGGGTTCCAGGACCGCCGTTTTCCCACATGTTCAGCCAGGGTTCCCGCTTCAGATACCTGGTCCAGTTGAGCAAAAAATCATACTTATCCGTTGAGTTGTACGGTAAGTCCTCAAACACAGCCGTTACCTGATAGTCGGTGTAATTGTCGAACCGAATCGCTTTTCCCAGGGCAGCCTGTGGTGTTTTGAAATACATTTCGGCCACCTTTCGGGAGATGGCCACGTTGTTCGGGGCACTGAGCGCCGTTTCCCGATTGCCAGCCAGCAGCGGCAGGCTATACATCTTGAACCAGTCGGCCCCAACGAAGCACCCCCGCTCACGTGCTAATTTGTCACCCACGCTCAGCACATGATTTTCTTCCGACGATAACCCGGCCGCATATACGATTTCGGGAAACTGTTTTTTCAGTTCATCGGCCAGAATCCCCGGCGTATCCTCATCCGTAACCACGCGTCCATCAGCGATTTCGTTCTCCATCACCCGGTACAGCAACTGGGCATTGGCATACTGCTTCCCGATGCTGAATTCATCCTGAACCCACAGCAAAATGAGCAGACTTGAGGTCATACCAAGTGCTAAGCCCAGAATGTTGATCACCGAAAAGGTTTTGTTGCGGATCATGTTCCGCCAGGCGATTTTGAAATAGTTGTGTAGCATAAGGAGGGGAAGAGGGAACAGGCAGACGGGAAAAGGAAGTAGGATTATCGTTATTCTTTCTCCCTTTTCCCGTCTGCCTGTTCCGTTTATTCCGTTTTCAGTGATTTAACCGGGTTCATCAGCGCAGCTTTGATACTTTGGAAACTGACCGTTAACAGAGCAATACCCACGGCAAGGAATCCGGCCAGGGCAAACATCCACCATTCGAGGTCGATCTTATAGGCAAAATCATCCAGCCAGCGGTCCATGGCGTACCAGGCAATGGGCGAGGCAATCAAAATAGCGATCAGCACCAGCGTCAGGAAATCTTTCGACAGCAGCGCCACCAGACTCGGAATGGAGGCTCCCAGCACTTTTCGGATACCAATTTCTTTCGTACGTAATCGGATGACATACATAGCCAGCCCAAGAAGACCCATACATGCAATGAAAATGGCCAGCATGGCAAATACGCCGAATATCCGCTGAGCAACCTGCTCCGATTGGTAAAGCGCCGTCCAGTCGTTGTCCAGATAGGAGTAATGCAGGGGCTGGTCAGGTAAATAACGTTTCCAGATGGCCTCGATCTGGCTCAGTACGGCGCGGGATTCCGTGTCCCGTACACGCACAACAAGTTGATTGTCGATCTGACGGAAAAGTCGGTTATTTAAAATGAACAACGGACTGATACGTTCGTGCAGGGAGCCAAAGTGAAAGTTGCGAACGATGCCCACAACCGTATACGTAACGGGTGAGGTGCCGCCCTGAGCAAGGTTGTCGGGGCTGGTAATCTGTTTGCCAACTGGATTAGCCAGGCCGATCTGTCGCACAGCTTCTTCGTTCAGAATCACCGACAGCGAGTCGTCGAACTGGCGGCTGAAGGGGCGCCCAGCCAGCATATCCATTTGCATCGTCTGGATGTAGCGTTCATCGATCACGCAGCCACGGCCCGTAACGGTTTCATTCTCGCCGTTTTTGCGAAATGTAATCCCAAAATAGCCTTGATCGCCCGGCGCACTGCTGGTGCCGCCAATGCCCGACACGCCCGATAATTTGGCCACTTCCTGTTTGAAGGCTTCCGTATTTCTGCCGAGAAAAGCAGCACCGTTGAGCTTTATTACCGATTCTTTGGTAAAGCCCAGCTCTTTCTGCTGAATAAAATTCAACTGGCTGAACACCACAACCGTACTGACGATCAGGAGTACCGATATGGCAAACTGAAAGACAACCAGCCCATTCCGAAGCAGATGCCCCTGTCGGGTTGACGAAAATTTACCTTTCAGCACTTTAATCGGCTCAAAGGTCGATAAAACACCGGCTGGATAGCTTCCTGCCAGCAGCCCCACGAAAATGGCTCCGCCCAGCAAGAGCGGCAGCGTTTCCCAGCGTACCAGCGAAAATAGGGTGAGCGTTTTGCCTGCCAGCGTATTAAATGGTGAAATCAGCGCGGCTACCAGCAGTATCGCAATCAGCAAGCTAAAGAGACTTAGCAAGATCGATTCCGTTAGAAACTGAGCGGCCAGCTGACTGGTAGTTGAACCAAGCGATTTCCGGATACCAACCTCGCGGGCCCGGTCTGAAGAGCGGGCCGTAGCCAGATTCATGAAATTGATACAGGCAATCAGCAGGACAAAACCGGCAATAATCGAAAAAATAGTTACCAGCGTTCGACTGCCGTTGGGCTGGTGTTCGGAGTCGAGATGCGAATCGAGGTGAATATTACGTAGCGGCTGCAGGAAATAAAAATAGCCGTTTCCTGATTTCACATAATCACGGTAGGATACCCCAAAAGTACGTTCAACTTCCCCGGCCGCGTATTTTTCTACAACGGCTGGCAGTTTGGCCTGTACGGCTTCGGGGCTGGCGTTAGGACGTAACAGCAGATAGGTATGAGCCGCAAAACTGATATGGTTAGGCGGATTATCCTGGACAAATCCGCGTGTGGATGCCAGGAAATTATACGTAAAATGAGCGTTGTGGAGCGGATCGACGCAAACCCCCGTCACTTCCAGGTTGGGCCCCTGAACAATTTCCAGGATTTTCCCAATCGGATTCGTTTTCCCAAACAGCCGCCGGGCTGTGGTTTGCGTCAGGACAACGGTATTGGGTCGGTTGAGCGCCTGACTGGCCTGACCACGTAGCATAGGCGTTTGAAATACCTGAAAAAAGGTAGAATCAACTCCCAACATGCCCTTCTCCTCAACCGTCCGGCCGTCCAGCTTAAACAACGTCGGCGCATTATTGCCGAAGTCGAATACGCGGGTCGTCTGCTCTATTTCCGGAATTTCTTTCTTGACAGACTGCGCATAGGAAGGCGGGATAATGGCATATTTCGTACTTCGGTCCGGATATTTACGCTCCAGAGCCATCCGGTAAATCCGTTCTCCGTTTGGCCAGTGCTGGTCGTAGCTTAACTCATCCGTTACGTACAAGACAATCAGCAGGCAACAGGCCATGCCAATAGCCAGACCTGTGCTGTTGATGACCGTATTGGCTTTGTGCTTAGCCAGATTCCGCAGCGCGATTTTGAAATAGTTGCGTAGCATAGGTAGGGGAAGAGGAACAGGCAGACGGGAAAAGGAAGTAGGATTATCGTTATTCTTTCTCCCTTTTCCCGTCTGCCTGTTCCTGTTATTCCGTTTTCAGTGATTTAACCGGATTCATCAGAGCGGCTTTGATGCTTTGGAAACTGACTGTGAGCAGCGCAATTGTTATGGACAGAAAGCCCGTTAAGGCGAACATCCACCATTCGACGTTAATCTTATAGGCGAAATCCTTGAGCCACTGATTCATGGCCCACCAGGCAACCGGACTGCCAATCAGAATAGCGATCAGAACCAGTTTCAGGAAATCTTTCGACAGCAGGGCCACTACGTTGGTTATGGAAGCCCCTAATACTTTTCGTACGCCGATCTCTTTGGTACGTCGTTCTATCGTAAACGTAGCCAGCCCCCAGAGACCCAGACAGCAGATGATGAGCGCCAACCCCGCAAATACACGGAGCAGCGTAAACTGCCTCGATTCTTCTTCATACAGTTTCTGTAAGCTTTGATCCAGAAACTCAGCTTCGTACAGCGAGTTCGGATAATGCTCTTTATAAGCCCGTTCGATGGAAGCCATCGTGGCTGGTAAATTTGTTGGCTGCAGCTTCAGCCCAGCCGAAAAATAGTAGTGGGGGAAATTCAGCATCACCACCGGCTGTATCGATTCGCGTAAGGAACTGGCGTGAAAATCGCGTACAACCCCCACAATTTCGGCGGTAATATCATTGAGACCAATCTTAACCCGGCGCCCCAGAATTTTCTCCGGCTTCGCATAACCGAGCGCTTTCACCAGTGCTTCATTGACCACAAATACGTATCGTCGTTGTTCAAAAGGCACTGTTTGTGAAATACTTAGCGTATCGGAATCGGTAAGAAAACGCCCGGCTGCTAGTTTTAGCCCGTATGTCTGGAGGTAATGGGCATCGGCTAGTTTGATGTTGACATTGATACGCTGATTCGGGTTGGCCGGATCGGGGTGCATGCCCGTCGTGAAGTTGTTGTTGGAGGTCGGTGCGCCGATGGCAAAGGAGATCTGCTCAACGCCCGGAATTTCGCTGAGCGAATGGCGAAAGACGTTCAGTTTGCTCTCGGCATCCGGCAGCGACACCGTCACAACGGCATCCCGGTTGAATCCTAAATCTTTTTCGCGGAAAAGCTTCATTTGCTGGTAAATAACCAGTACGCCGACGGCCAGAATGATGGAGATGGAGAACTGAAAAACGACTAGTCCCTGCCGAACCCAGCCCTGACTTCCCCGGCCCACTTCGGCGCGGGACTTCAGTACTTTCACGGGTTTCAGTTTCGCCATGAAAAAAGCAGGATATGTTCCCGCCGATAAGGCCGTCAGCAAGGCCAGCGCCAGCATAAAGCCAGTTACAACCGGACCATCGAAGGCGATTTGCTTTTGCAGGAAGGTGTTGAGCGTAGGCAGTGTCAGATACGAGATGAATACAGCCAGGCTTGCAGAAAACATTGACAGCCAGAACGCTTCGCTCAGAAACTGACCAACCAACTGACTGAACGTAGCGCCGATTACTTTCCGAACACCCACTTCTTTGGCGCGGGTAGTGGCTCGGGCCGTGGCCATATTGACAAAATTGATGCAGGCAATCAGTAAAACGAATAGCCCAATAATCCCAAAAACCCACAGATAAGTAGGAGCGATGGGAGGGACAAACGGAGTGCCTCCAAACTCCGGATTGAGGTGGATGTCTTCAAGCGGCTGTAAGGTTAAATGACGTAAACTGCCCGATCTGTTCTCGTCTTCAAAATACTTTTTAGACGCCTTATCCAGACGGGATGCGTACTGGGCCGGATTTTGGCCTTCGGGCAGGAGCGCATACACGCTACCCGCCGAACGAAGTCCCCATTGCGTAATGTCCCACGACATGTAGGTTTTCAGCGTCTTGTACGACACAATCATGCTCGCATTCAGGTGCGTCTGGGCGGGCATGTCTTCCATAATGCCTGCTACCCGCAGCATGGTTGTTTGCCCAAGCCTAAACGTTTTGCCAATAGGGGCGGTGTTCCCAAAAAAATTGCGGGCCGTACTTTCCGTTAAAATTACCTGATTGGGCTGGTCAAGAATGGCCCGGGCATTACCAACCCGCATGGTCAGCGCAAACAAATCAAACACCTGAGGCTCGGCAAACAGAACCCGATCTTCCGACAGAATTTTTTCAGGCGAAAGAACTACAGAAGTGTTCTCTTCGGCGTGGATACTGGCTACTACTGGCCAGTCCGGGAAATCCGTGCGGATTGCGGCACCCAGCGGATACGGAACAATCCCCGACTTCTCTGTATCGTTGCCGGTTTTCGTAATTTCGTTAATGCGGTAAATTCGATCTCCTACCGGGTGGAAACGGTCGAAACGCCATTCGTACCGGATAAATAGCAGAATGAGCAGACAGGTCGTCAGGCCAAGGGTTAAACCGATCAGGTTTATGCCCGTTGTCGTTGGGTATTTAGCGAGATTCCGCCAGGCGATTTTAAGGTAGTTGATGAGCATAAGGAGGGAGAAAAAGGGAACAGGTAGAAGGGAAAAAGGAGAAGGTATACTATTAAATTGATTCATTCTCCTTTTTCCCTTCTGCCTGTTTCTATCATTCCGTTTTCAGTGATTTAACCGGGTTCATTAGAGCCGCTTTGACGCTTTGGAAACTAACCGTGAGTAGTGCGATGCCAATAGCCAGTACGCCCGCTACGGCAAAGACCCACCATTCAATGTCAATTTTATAGGCGAAATCAGCCAGCCACTTGTCCATGGCGTACCAGGCAATGGGTGAGGCAATGATGATGGCGGCCAGTACGAGTTTGAGAAAATCTTTGGAGAGTAAACCGACAATGCTGGTGACGGATGCGCCCAGCACTTTGCGGACACCAATCTCTTTGGTACGTTGTTGAATGCTAAGCAGGGCAATGGCAAACAGACCCATACACGACAGGACGATAGCAATACCGGCTGCCGATGAAAAAATGTTGGCCAGCCGTTGCTCACGTTTGTACCACCGCTCGGTATTTTCATCGAGGAACGAACCAATAAACTCCTGTTTTGGCGCTATCGATTTCCAGGTCGTTTTAATCGTTTCCATGGCAGCCGTCAGGTTGTGCGGATCGACGCGCACCAGAATGTACTGAATCGGAGAATTATTCTGCATTTGCAGCGTAATGGGCTTGATCTCCTGATGCAGCGAATACAGATTGAAGTCGGCCACTACGCCCACAATCTGAAATTGCCTGGCATCTGGCTTAATGAATTTTCCGACCGGATTGGCTTCGCCCAGGGCTTTCGCCATACTTTGGGTAATGAGCACAGACGTACTGGAATCCGTTCTGAAGGCTGGACTGAAATCACGCCCCTGTAAGAGCTTGATACCCATTGTTTTCAGGTAATCGGTGTCGATACGTAGCCAGTCGCAGGTTACGTCCCGCTTGCCATAAGCAAAGCCGTACATCATGCGCGACGAACTCCCATCCAGCCCGGCGCCAATGTTTACGCCTGAACCCGACACCGCAACAATATTGGGTTGATTGGCGAGCCGGTCGCGCATCGTTTTGAGTGCATCCTTACCGTTGAGTTCGTCGCCGATCGGAATGCTGACCACCTGCTCTTTATCCAACCCCATTGGCCTCTGCTGAAGGTAAGAAATTTGCTGGCGTACAATTAAGGTACATACAATAAGCAGGCAGGCAATAGTAAATTGGGTTACAATCAGTGAATTACGTAGCAGGCCCGGCCGACTCACCTTAACTTTTCCTTTCAGCACTTCGACGGCATTGAACCGGGTTACAAACCAGGACGGATACCCGCCAGCGATGAGGGTGATCAGCAGAAAGCCGAAAGCCGTTATCAGCAGAACCGTTGGCTGTAGAAAGTCGGTAATAGCCAGATGGCTCTGAAACAGGCGATTAAAGGTTGGCAAACTTCCATAAGCCATGCCTAACCCCAGGACCATTGCTACCAGACATAACAACACCGTTTCACCCCAGATTTGGCCGAATAATTGACCCCGCTGCGCACCCAGCGATTTGCGAACGCCCACTTCCCGCGCCCGCGAGAGCGATTGAGCAATGGTCAGGTTGATGAAGTTGATGCAGGCAATAGCCAGAATAAAGAATCCCACAAGCAGGAGGGTAAACACGTAGGTTTTGCTGATGCCAAGGCCCTGCGTTGTTTCGGTGTCGAAATGAACATTCAGTAATGGCTGAAGCATAAGACTCCGCTGAAAGCCCAGTTCATTTTTAGGGTATCCCTGTTCCTGCCGATCCTTGATGTCCTTGGCAAAATATTTATCCATAACGGCCTGCGTGCGCCGTTGAAGGGTTTGCGGATCGGTACCAGCTTTCAGTTTTATGTAAACGTCATGATTACCATGATCCCAACGACCTTTGTTTTCGGCGTAATCGCCCGCATTTTCAGAGCGGATAAACGCGTCATACTCAAAGGATGAGTTTTTCGGCTCGTTGCTCACAACGCCTGTTACGTTGAACGTTTGCCACGAATCGTTCATCCGTAACTGAAGCGGCTTACCCACCGGATCTTCCTTCCCGAAAATGTCTTTCGCCATGGTTTCACTGATGACAATGTCGCTCAGGCTGTTCATGGCCGTTTGAGGGTTGCCTTTCAGCATCGGAAACGTAAACATGGATAGAAAATCAGGGTTAACCATCCTGACATTCTTGTTGAAAGTCTGCTCATTTCGACGAATGCTCGCACTCCGGTTGAACCAGCGCGTTACGCCTTCAATCTCCGGAAACTCCGCTTTGAGTACGGGCAAAATTGGGTACGGCATAGTCGATCCTTTGTCGGGCGTACCGTCGCGGTTGGAGGACAGAAAATACAGGCGGAAAATGCGGTCGGCGTCGGTATGGAATTTGTCGTACGATAATTCAAACGTTGCCGTCAGGAACAGCAGTACGCACGTACCGAACGCCACCGACAGGCCAACGATGTTTATCAGCGTATGCGTCCGGTTTTTCCAGAGGGTCCGGAAGGCGACTTTCAGGTAATTGCGGAACATCTTATTTTGGTTAAATTTGGTCAATAACAAATAGGTTATCAATATGTATCAGCCAGTTCCGTCGTTGCCTTGGGCAGCTCACGATGACGATATGGGCGTTAACGCTCCGCTTCGTCACCAACAGATTATATCAAAGCTACATGTTGAACTAGGCATCCTTTATTACAAAAACGGAAGTATTCCATATGAACCATTGCCAGAAACAATGCTGGCTGAAGGATATGGCAATCCTGTACCTGACCTGCTTTTATTTGACCACAAAGCCGAACAAACCCGGTTGATAATCGAAATCTGTCAGACGAGTGGCGAAAAAAATGATCTATTAAAAGTAATTCGACTAATTGAAGAGAACGATTATGGCATTCTCGAAGGCTTTGTTTACAACTATCGCACCCAGGTCTGGTTTCGCTACCGGAAAGGAGATGGTGGAGTAGCTACGTCCTCTGCCGTTTCCGAAATCCTTCAACTGGACCTGAGTGCATTTCTATAAATCTGTTCTGTTACGTTTACAAAGAATCTGCTCACTGCGAGCAGAAGCCAGCAGCGAGCAGAAAAAGAAAAAGTTAGTTCATTCCGTTTAAGATCAATTTACTCGCTTTTCAGGCTCGTCACCGGATTTGCCATAGCGGCTTTTATGCTCTGATAACTTACTGTCAGAAAGGCGATGATAACAGCCAGCGTGCCAGCAGTTCCGAAAATCCACCAGCTTAGCTGCGTTTGATAAGCGAACGTATCGAGCCATTTGCTCAACGCCCACCACGCCAGTGGCGACGCCAGTAGCAGGGCAACGAAAACCAGTTTCAGAAAATCGGCCGAGAGCAGCCCCACAATATTCGATATGCTGGCACCCAGCACCTTCCGGACACCGATTTCCTTCGTGCGTTGCTCGGCCGTAAAGGCCGCCAGGGCAAACAAACCAAGGCATGAGATCAGAATAGCCAGCACCCCAAAGTAGTTGACGAGCGTATTGACCTGTTGTTCGGCGCGGTACATACCCTCATACTCCTCATCCAGAAAATGATAGTTGAATGGGTAGTTTGGGTTAAATTCTTTGGAAAGTTGCTCCAGATCGGCAATGGTCTGCTGCGTTTGTCCGCTACGTGTTTTAACGAGCAGATAACTGGTGTTCTTTGTGTCGAAACAGAGGATCAATGGTTTAATCGGTTCGTGCAATGAGCTGATATGGAAATCTTTCATCAAACCGATCACCTGACCTTTGCCGGGCCAGAACTTTACTTCTTTCCCGACCGGATTTTTTACGCCCATGAGTTTTGCCGCGGCTTCGTTCATGAGGTAATTAGTCGAATCGGCCAGGCTGCCAGCCCGGAAATCGCGGCCATCCAGTAGCTTGATGTTGAGTGTTTTGATAAAATCACTTCCCACAAACATGCACGATACGTTGGTTTCCAGCTTGGGGTCTTTACCCGGCCAGGTCAGGTCACCCGATGAGGCTTGAATATTAACAGGTAGCAGCATGGATGTAGTGGCTGAAGCAACCGATGGCTTGCGCATTACTTCCTGCCGGAACGCTTCTACATTTTTGGGCTGTGCGATTTCGCCTTCCAAGGGTATATACACTACGTTTTCGCGGTCGAGACCCAGATTTTTTGTTCGGAGGTAGTTCATTTGTTTACCTACCGCCAGCATCCCCACAATCAGGAAAATCGAGAGGGAAAACTGAAAAATAACCAGGGCGCGCCTGAACAGCGCCGGGCCCGTGCCAAACTGCAACCGGCCTTTCAGAATCTTGATCGGCTGGAGCGATGACAGAAACAGCGCCGGGTAACTTCCTGATAGAAAGCCGGTAATTAATACCAGTGCCAGAATGATGAGCCAGAGTGTTGGTTCGCCCAGATTAAGCGTCAACTCCTTACCAAAGACCGTATTGAAAGTCGGTAGTACGTACCAGACTAATCCCACCGCCAGAATTGCCGCCAGCAGACTCGTCAGGACTGACTCGCTCAGGAACTGACCAACCAGCGATGAACGTAACGCACCGACCACCTTCCGGACACCCACTTCTTTGGCCCTCGTCGACGAGCGGGCCGTGGCCAGATTCATAAAGTTGATGCAGGCAATCAGCAGAATGAAGAGCGCAACGATGGCAAAAACACGGACGTATTCGATTCGGCCACCAACGGGCTTCCCATTTTTGTATTCGCCATACAGGTGCAGGTTGGTGATAGGTTGTAGGGTTGGGCGTGCTGTTTCGAAGTTCTTTCCCGCAAAACGCGGATAGATATCCGCCATTGCCATATCGGCCTGGGCGGCAGTCGTGTGAGGTTTTAGCCGGACGTACGTATAAAAGGAATTATTACCCCAGGTTTTCATCCAGTCCTGCTCCTGCACTTTCCAGTTCACCAGCCAATCGAACTGCAAGGAAGAGTTGTGGGGAAGATCCTCAAGGATGGCGCCAACAACGTAGAACTTATCGTTGTCCAACTGCAACGTTTTTCCAAGCGCTAAGCCATTTGGGAAAAATTTGTCTGCTATTTTTTTAGTAATAACGATCTGGTTCGTCTGGCGCAGTGCTGCTTTCGGATTGCCATAAACAGCTGGCAGATCGAACACGCCGAAAAAGTCGTCGGTAACGTAATGCCCTTTTTCCTTAGCCGTTTTTTCGCCTACCTTAATCAGAAATTCGGACCCGTAATTCATCTTGACTACCGCTGCCACTTCCGGTACGTCTTTTGCAATGGCTTCCTGAAGAGGGCCGGGCGTAACGGTGTTTGTGACGGTGTCGCCGGTCTGCGTTGGGAAATTGACCCGAACGTAGTGGATGGCTTCTGCATTGGGCAGGAAGCGATCATAACTAAGTTCATCAAGTACCCAGAGGCCAATCAGCAGACTACAGGCCATGCCCAATGCCAGTCCGAATACATTAATGGACGAATAGAGCTTGTTCTTCAGCAAACTCCGGACAGCAATTTTAAAGTAATTACGGAGCATAAGCTAAGGGAGGAGTAGGGGAAGAAATGGAGGAGGGGGAGGAAAGGGTTATATGTGTTTTCATTATGCCCTTTCGTCCCCCTCTTTCCATTCCTCCCCCTACTCCCTTATTTTTAAACGTGGAAATTTTCCGTCACCACTTTGCCATCGAACAGGTTTACAATGCGGTGGGCAAAACCGGCGTCGTAAGGGGAGTGGGTAACCATGATGATGGTGGTGCCTTCGTCATTAAGTTCACCCAGCAGTTTCATTACTTCTTCCCCGTTTTTCGAGTCGAGGTTACCCGTCGGTTCATCGGCCAGGATCAGCTTGGGTTTCGCCACAACCGCCCGGGCAATAGCGGTCCGTTGCTGCTGTCCGCCTGATAGCTGCTGCGGGAAGTGATTCCGGCGGTGCATGATGCTCATGCGCTCCAGAGCCTCTTCTACGCGTTTTTTGCGTTCATCGGCGGGTGTTTTCAAGTAGAGCAGGGGCAGCTCTACGTTTTCATAAACCGTCAGTTCATCGATCAGGTTAAAGCTCTGAAACACGAAACCAATCGATCCTTTGCGAAGCTGCGCCCGTTGCCGTTCGGTCATTTTCGCAACAGCGGTGCCGTAGAAGTTGTATTCGCCGTCGCTTGGGTTATCCAGCAGGCCAAGGATGTTTAACAGCGTGGATTTTCCACAGCCAGATGGCCCCATAATGGCTACAAATTCGCCATCCTTGACATCCATGTTGATGCCGTTCAGAGCGGTGGTTTCAACTTCTTCGGTAGCGAAGAGTTTCTGAAGGTTAACTGTTTGGATCATAATTTTTTTTTAGGAAAAAGGGTTAAGGGAGAAGGGAAAAAGGATTTACTTGCCCTCTTACAAAACCCACTGTATTTATGGCAAAAATTGAGCAGTTTGAAGATCTGACCGTATGGAAAGAAGGGTTACGTTTAGCTATCGACGTATATAAATCGCTGGCTGAATGCAAAGATTTTAGCCTGCGCGACCAAATTCGCCGGTGTTCTGTATCAGTTCCTTCTAATATTGCTGAAGGATTTGAACATAACTCAAACAAAGAATTTATTCGGTTTCTTCGCATTTCGAAAGGGTCGTCAGGTGAACTTCGAACACAACTTTATATTGCTATTGGCGTCGGACTGCTCGATGAAGAATCAGGAAAAGCTTTGATTAACCAAAGCAGAATAATTTCCCGAATGCTTCAAAGCTTAATAAAAGTCCGGTTAGAAAAATTTTGAAAGAAGCAGGACTAGGACAGAGAGTAGTGAAAGAATAATTACGTTCTTTTTCCCTTCTCCCTATTCCTTTCCTCCTTAAAATTCCAATACCTCATTATCGCCAAAGTTCTCATATGAACTTGTAATCACTTGCTCGCCCGGTTCCAGTCCGCTTAAGACTTCGTAGAATTCCGGATTCTTGCGGCCCAGCGTGATCGGCCGTTTTACGGCCCGTTTGCCGGATTTGTCTACTACGTAAACCCAGTTGCCGCCGGTGTCGGAGAAGAACCCGCCGACGGGCAGTAAGGTAGCTTTAGCAGCTTTGCCCAATTCCAGTTGAATAGGCGACGACTGACCGCGTTTGATTCCTTCAGGGGCTCCACTTGGAAAAATCATATCAACTTCGAAACGCCCACTTTTTACTTCTGGATACACCCGACTGATAGCGAGATCGTGCATCTTGCCGTTGAACTCAAATGAACCTTTCAGCCCCGAAAATACCCGGCTGATGTAATGCTCATCGATACCGACGCGCATTTTGAAACCGTTCAGGTCATCGATCTGGCCAATGTTCTGCCCCCGATTGATGTTTGAGCCAACTTCTACATCAATACTCGACAACTGCCCCGACACCGGCGCTTTAACGACCAGGTTATCCAGCGTCTGTTGCCAAAGAGCCACATTTTTCTGCGTACGTTGCAAGGTGCCCTCTAATTGTTTGATCTGGAACTTCGCATTTTCTTCCTGATACTTCTGCGTTTCGATCTCGATGCTGCGCTGACTGGTCAATCGCTCGTACGCCCGTTTCGCTTTCAGGTAATCTTCTTCCGACACAACCTTATCTTTGTAGAGCTTTTCCTGACGGTCGTAGGTGTCTTTCGCCTGAGAAATCTGAGCATCTACGTCAGCCAGTGTTTTGCGTAGCGTAAAACGTTCGATCTGAATGCGTTGACGGGTATTTTGCAGGTCGTTGACGAGTCGGTTCGCTTCCGTTTCCGATTGCAGGAAGCTCAGTTTCAGGCTTTGGTTCTCAAGCTTCAGCAGTACGTCGCCTTTCTTCACCATATTACCCCCTTCAACAAGTTTCTGCGTAACGTAACCCCCTTCAATGGCATCGAGCCGAATGGTTTTCAGGGGTTGAACTACGCCCGTTACCGCGATGAAATCCTCAAAAGGGCCGGTGGTTACGTCGGAGACAGTTATTTTATCTTTCTCAACATTGAGTTTTGAACGCCTGTCGGCGAAGACGAATGTGTAGGCCAGTAAGCCCAGAATCAGGGCACCTCCTCCAAAAATGGCGATACGTTGAGGTGTCCAAAATCGTTTAGGTAAGACGCGATCCATTGAATTAATAAGCCAATGAGTGAATTAGTGAATGAGCGAATACAGGCGCTCTGAACTCATCAGCCATTATGCCCTGTGCCAATGTCATGCCATTTGAGGGCTATCGTTGATTATCAGATATTTACCTTACCGTATGGTGGCTTTCTTGTCCGCTTTCGGACGTAACGTGTCCGCTTTTGTGCCCGGCGTTACTCACTGATTTCGGCCAGTACGTACGGTTGCAATGTCCGTGAGCGAGTAGCTGGATTCAGAAAATCGTAGGTTAACTGGGTAACATGGAAATACGGAAATACCGCCAGCGTATGAACCGTAAATCCGCGTCTGCTAAGCGAATCGGCCTGTTCGGCGGTTGTAAAGACCTGTTTTCGCCCATGCTGGATTTGTAAATGGAGCGTCGAATCCGTTCGGGCGTAGTACGTTGGTGCATGGGCATTAAATTCATAGGACCAGAAACTACCACCCCCTACACCCGAACCGGGTTCATACAGCACAGTAGGGCTTTTGGCTAGGGATGGTTGTTCATTCGCATACCGGGCGGCTGTCATACCGGCCTGATAGTTCAGAAACGTCGGGTAAAGAAACAAATTCAGGGTGCACATTAATACCAGCATGGCCCCCAGCATTCGACCCGCCAGCGATAGCAGATTGACTGATCGGAAAATTACAAACGTCGCCAACGTAATGATCACAACCCAACTGATGGCACTTGTTACCTGGTTAGGCTGAACAAGCAGTAGCAAGCCAATCGTTAGTACGGCCATCAGCAGGCCAATGACTGTTTGTCCGATGGTCCACCGGCGCAGGGCAACCGGCGATAGATTGACCAGAAACTGCGCGGTTAGAATAGCGTAAAAAGGAAAAACAATATTCAGGTAATGGGGCAGCTGGAAGCCCGATAACGAAAACAGGACAAACGTGGCCAGTCCCGATCCCAGCGATACGTACTCCGGTAGGAATCGATTACGTTTGACCAGATTAGTTAAAGCTTTTCCAATACTTATATAGAGTGGTAAAGACCAGGGTAGAAAAGCCCATAGTAACGTATGGACAAAGAAAAATTTATCACCTTCGCCCTTTATTGGGCCGGTATTGAAGAAGCGGCCGAACTGGCTATCCCAGAAGAAAAAACGCACACCTGATACGCCGGTCTTGCCGAAAATGACCTTCTCCGGATGCAGATCAAACTGCTGGTATAAACAATAAATTTCGGGCAAAGTAAACAGGAACGACAGCGCTACCGCTACGTACCAGCGGGGTTTCAGCAGTTCGCGCCAGTGATCGGTCAGGAGCCAGTGTAAAATCAGTCCGGCGCCAATTGGTACAAGCACGAAGCAACCTTTTGTCATGATGGCGCATCCTGTCAAAAACGAACCGACAATCAGATGCAAAACGGAACTTCGGCTATTCAGGAAAACCCGATAAAAATGATAAACCGCCCCAATGATGAGTGGCATCAGATAAGGCTCTGCCCGAACGTCGCTGTTCGACAGAACCCCATGAAAGGCCGTCAGGAGCACCAGGGTAGCCACCTGAGCCACTAGTTTTGAATAAGTAAGGCGAGCAAACTGATACGTATATACTACGCTACCCAGAAAAAACAGGAGGGCTGGAAACTTGTAGGCAAACGTATTGATGCCAAAAATTCGGTAACTTATGGCCACTATCCAGAACGGAAAATGAGGTTTGTCGAGCCAGTCGGCTCCAACGGCGTAAAGGTTCACAAAATCGCCGGATTGAGCCATTGTTTTGGCGATGCAGGCATACAATGCACCATCGAGTTCCATAACGGGCGGAAACAGGCCAGTTGCATTGAGAACGATGCCAACCGCAACCAGGGCGTAAAACCAGCGGTTGTCAAAGGGAAGAGACGTATCAGACATGTAGAACGGTCCGTCGGTACGGGTATTGACTTGTCATTACGTTTGTATTCGTTGCTGTCAGGCGACTGCTCCGCCGAAACCCAAGATGGTTTGGCCACTGCTGACAATCGCTGACCACCCAATGGAAATAATGACCATCTAATGACAAGAAATGACCGCTTAACGACTTTTATACAGACAAAGTACGTAAGAAAAGCGTAATTCGTTGTTGAATCAGCACAGCCGTGCAACAAATCCTTCAAGCTATTATCTTTAGTGTATGCAAGATGCTAAACTCCTACTCGTCGACGATGATCCCGACGTTTTGTTAGCCGCCCGATTGCTGCTAAAGCGTCATGTTAGTGCGGTGGATATAGAAAAGAATCCCGAAAAGCTTCCGTTTCTGCTGAATAATAATCGCTACGATGCCATTGTGCTGGATATGAATTTTCAGCGTGATGTAAGCAGCGGCCGAGAGGGATTTGCCTGGCTCGACCGTATTCTGGATATTGACCCCAATGCGCGGGTTGTATTGTTTACTGCCTACGGCGACGTTGAAATGGCGGTCAGAGCGATCAAGGCTGGCGCGGTTGATTTTGTCCTGAAGCCCTGGCAGAACGATAAATTTCTGGACACAATCCGGGGAGCCGTTGAAGGACGGAAGGCCGATAAGGATGATCCCAAAAAAGAAAAAAACGGGAAGGAGCAGCCCGATAAAAAATCGACGAAACAGACGAATATCATCGGTTCGGCTATGCGCCCGATTCTCGATACGGTCGAACAGGTAGCTCCAACCGATGCGAACGTACTGATTCTGGGCGAAAATGGTACGGGGAAAGATTTGATTGCACGGGCCATTCATGAGCAGTCGCACCGAAGTGATAAGCCGTTTGTAAGTATCGACGTTGGTGCCCTGACCGAAAGTTTATTCGAGAGCGAACTGTTTGGACACGTAAAAGGCGCCTTTACCGATGCCCGCGACGACCGGGCCGGGCGGTTTGAAGAAGCCAACGGCGGCACTATTTTTCTCGATGAAATTGGTAATCTCACTCCTTCTCAGCAGGCTCGTCTTTTAACGGTTTTACAACAGCGGCAGGTAACAAGGGTTGGTTCCAACAAAGCCCGGCAGATCGATGTGCGGCTCATTTGTGCCACCAACGCTGATCTGAACGAACGGGTAGCTGAACGGCAGTTCCGGCAGGATTTACTGTACCGGATTAATACCATCGAACTTCATTTGCCACCTCTGCGGGAGCGTCCGAGCGATATCGGTCCGCTGGCTGAATTCTTCCTGAAAAAATACGCAAAGCAGTACAATCGCTCCGTGTCGGGATTAAGTCCAGCTTTACTGGCTGAGATGAAGCAGTACCGTTGGCCGGGTAATGTGCGGGAGTTGCAGCATGCCGTTGAGCGCGCCGTTATCCTGGCCCGTCCCGAACTGACACCGGGTACGTTGCTGGAACCGAGCAATTTCGTGTTCAAAAATGGAGCGGCTGCGGCCTCACCAGTAAACGAGACCTTGCAGCTGGAAGATATGGAGCGGCAGTTGATTCAGCAGGCTATGCAAAAGCATCGGGGAAGCATTACCGACGTAGCGCGTGAACTGGGCCTATCGCGGCAGGCCTTGTACCGGCGGCTGGAGAAATTCGGACTTTAGGGGTTTCTATTTTAGACGATCCAACAGCAGCGTTAAAATTTGTTTTTACAAAATACTGGGCAGAAGATAGGCTGGTAAGTCAGACTTTGACAAAACCTAATTCTGCGCCAATGGCTTCCTGCGCTGCCCGTACAACCTCTTCGGGCGTTTGTCCGGCGGGTTCAATACCCGGCAGGACGGTCCACGACATTCGCGAAAACGAAGTTAAGGGAAAGAGCCCTTTTGGATTAAAGGACCTCGTTCCACGAATGGCAATAGGAACAACAAGCGCACTGGGCGCGCGTTTCAGCAACGTAGCGACACCACCCGTAACGAACGGACGCATTTCGCCGGTAACGGAGCGAGTTCTTGTGCCTTCCGGGAAAATAACGGCTGAATGATTCGTTTGCTGAATAAGCTTTCCTAAACGGGCAATCTCGACAATCGCCTGTTTGGGGTCTTTGCGATCAATAAGGGCAGCCCCACTTTTACGCAGATTATACGACACGCCGGGAATGCCATGCGCTAATTCAATTTTTGATACAAAAACAGGCGTGTGCCGACGTAGAAACCAGATGATCGGTGAGATGTCGAACATGCTCTGGTGGTTGGCTACGAATATAATTGGCCGGTTTAGGGGGAGGTCAGGGCGGTCGTTGAATTGAATACGGCTTCCTGTCAGATACCAGCCATAGGAGATGAAGGCATTCATCCAGTCGACGGATTTCTTATGGGCTTCTTTCCCAAATCCATGAAACGCAATGACCTGAGCAACATGGAAAACAACCAGTACTAATCCGAAATAAAGCAGGTATATACCGCTTAGAACGTAATCCAACAGTTTTTTCATACGAAACATCACCACGATTCAATTCCCAAAATTAGTGAACCACTGATTTTTATCAGGCAGAAAAACACGGATTGAACTAATTCGAACGGTTATATTGCCGAACTTTACGTAATAGTTGGATTTATCGTTCATTTTCTGAGTTAATTACTTACATGAGTTTACCAGGTACACGTTTGGAGGTTATGCGATTCATCGGCGAAAAGATCGATGAGTCCATTGATCAGTTTCTTAAACCAATTGAGAAATATTGGCAACCGGCCGACCTGCTGCCTGATACAACCAAAGAAACGTTCATTGACGAAGTGAAGCTCCTGCGCGAAAGTTGTCGGGAGCTGTCGTACGATTATATAGCCGTGTTGATTGGCGATACCATCACGGAGGAGGCCCTGCCCACCTACGAATCGTGGCTGATGGATATGGACGGCATCGAGCAGGGAAACCCGCATGGCTGGACTCGCTGGATTCGGAACTGGACAGCCGAAGAGAACCGGCATGGTGATTTGCTCAATAAATTCCTCTATCTGTCGGGGCGGGTGAACATGCATGCCATGGAGGTATCAACGCAGTATCTGATTGCGGATGGCTTCGATATTGGTACGGGCCGCGATCCGTACCGCAATTTCGTGTATACGTCCTTCCAGGAGCTGGCTACCAACGTATCGCACCGCCGAACCGCTACGCTCGCCAAGCAGGCCGGTTGCAACCAGCTGTCGAAAATTTGCGGAGTGATTGCGTCCGATGAGATGCGCCACGCCAAAGCTTATAAAGCATTTGTCCAGCAAATTTTCGAGGTCGATACCTCCGAAATGATGCTGGCTTTTGAGGACATGATGCGGAAGAAAATCGTTATGCCCGCTCACTTTCTGCGCGAAACAGGCGTAAAAATTGGTGAAACGTTCAGCCATTTTTCCGACGCTGCTCAGCGCTTAGGCGTGTATACCACCCATGATTATATCGACATTGCCGAATCGTTATTGGTTGACTGGCAAATCGACTCGATTACAGGCCTCAACGACGCTGGCCAACGGGCTCGCGATTATCTGATGGCCTTGCCTACCCGCTTGCGCCGGGTGGCGGAGCGCACCAAAATTCCGGCGCTCGAATACCCGTTTAGCTGGATTGCCTGATCTGATTTATGGACCGTTTCGCCCTTGGTATCGGCTGGCGTATTGTCAGTATCTGCGTACTGACGAGTGCGGTCACCTACGTCTATCTTCAGGAAAATAGCGGACTGTTGCTGTTCCCGCTCGTTTGCGCTGATTTATTCTTTGCCCTGAATCTTTACCGATACGTTACTAGCTTGAACCGCAAGCTGACGCGGTTTCTGGAATCGGTACGTTATTCCGACTTTGCCGTGGCGTTCCGGGCCGATAGTAATCTTGGCCCTACCTTTCATGAATTAAACGACCAGTTCAATGAAGTGCTGGATGCTTTCCGACAGGCAAGGGCCGAAAAAGAAGCGAATCTTCATTACGTCAATACTATTGTTCAGCACGTAAATGTTGGGCTGCTAACCTTCGATTCTGCCGGACAGGTGGAGCTGGTCAATCAAACGGCTTTGCGGTTACTGGGTATATACCGACTCCGTACGCTCAACGATCTCAACAGTACGAACCCCGATCTGGCAGAGCTATTACGAACGGCCGCCGTTTCGCCAACACCCGTATCGTACCAGACCGGGCATGATGGCGAACTATCGGTACGTTGTACGGCGGTGAGGTTGCGGGGCCGTTTAGTAACGGTCGTATCGATGCAGAACATCCGTACGGAGTTGCAGCAGCGCGAACTCGATGCCTGGCAGAACCTGACAAAAGTGTTGCGCCACGAAATCATGAACTCCATTACGCCCATTGTGTCGCTGGCTGGTACGATGCGTGATATTGTCGAAACGGATTTGGTGCCCCTGGCTGCCCCTTCCAACGAAGAGAGTCAGGCGTTGATTTTACCATCGTACGTGGGCGAATCCATCAATGACCTGCGCGACGCTCTGACCACCATCGAACAGCGAGGAGCTGGTGTTATGCAGTTTGTGGATGCGTACCGAAATTTTACCACGATTCCACAACCTATTTTTGCCGACGTTCCGGTTGAGCAGCTGTTACGTACGGTGGTTCAGTTGGCGCAGGCCAATGCGCCCAAAGCGCACATTACCTGCAAGGTTTCGTCGCCAAATCTGGCCATTCGGGCTGATGCCGCTCAGATCGAAATGGTCCTGATTAATTTGATCAAAAATGCCGTTGAGAGTCTGCCGAAAACGCAGGTTCCGGTTATTCAGCTTGAGGCCGAGTCGACGGGGCCGCGCGTCATTATACGTGTAATCGACAACGGGCCCGGTATTGAACCCGAAGCGCTGGAGCAGATTTTTATCCCCTTCTACACCACCAAGAAAACCGGCTCCGGTATTGGCCTGAGTTTGTCGCGGCAGATTATGCAGCTCCACAATGGCCAGCTGACGGCCGAATCGACACCCGGCGCGGGCAGTACGTTCAACCTGCTTTTCTAGCTGGAAATGCGCCCAGTCTAACAACGACTTCCGGACAAAGCCGCCCCGGTAGGTCACTTCGCTTAACCATTTGCTTACACACTGAGTTACCTCGGGTACTAAGCCAGCAGGCTATTAGGCAATGTTAGTAAACTTTACTTCTCATACGTATGGAAATCCTGGTCCTATTGTTATATGGACTGGCACTGATGCTGTTGTTTCTGTACAATTGCGGTCAGTTAAGCCTCATTATTATTTATATCCGTTCGGAACGGGAGCGTCGGAAAATGGCTCAATCGATCAACACGACTCCTTCCGACGAATTACCCCGCGTTACGGTTCAATTGCCTGTTTACAATGAGTTATACGTAGTGGAGCGACTGATTGATGCGGTTGTTCAGCTACAGTATCCAAAAGATAAGCTTGACATTCAGCTGCTCGATGACTCCTCGGACGAGACCGTGGAGCTGATTGCAGAAAAAGTAAAAGTCTACAAAGAGCAGGGATTTGACATTGAGCACATTCGCCGTCCGGAACGAAAAGGATTCAAAGCGGGTGCGCTGGCTTATGGCCTTGAGTTTGCCAAAGGTGAGTTTATCGCCATTTTCGACGCCGATTTTGTACCCGACCCCGAATTTCTCAGGAAAACAATCCCCCATTTTTCTGACCCGAAAGTAGCGATAGTCCAGACCCGCTGGGAGCACCTGAATGAAGAATTCTCGCTGATGACGCAATTGCAGGCATTTGGGCTTAATGCGCATTTCACCATTGAACAGAGCGGGCGTCATGCAGCTGGTTTTCTGGCTAACTTCAACGGTACGGGGGGCGTTTGGCGTAAAGCGGCCATTGCGGATGCAGGCGGCTGGCAGAGCGATACGTTAACGGAAGACCTGGATTTAAGCTACCGGGCTCAGTTGCGCGGCTGGAAGTTTGTATATCGGGAAGACATTGGCTCACCTGCCGAGCTGCCGGTTGCCATGAATGCGCTGAAGTCGCAGCAATATCGCTGGATGAAAGGCGCTGCCGAATGTGCCCGGAAATTGTTTGGCAAAGTGCTCCGAACGCCGGGTATATCCTTTACGATGAAACTTCATGCGTTTTTTCACTTATTCAGCAGCGCTACGTTTATTCTGGTGCTGATTCTCGGCGTAATGAGCGTACCGCTGATCTACATCCGTAGCCAGCATCCCGAATGGGAGTGGGTGTTTTTTATTATCAACTTGTTTCAGTTCAACCTGTTGATTCTCATAACCTTTTACGGCATTCCGCTCTGGTTCCTGAAACCGTCCTCAAAGACGCGGTTGATGTGGTATTTCCCGATGTACTCGTCACTGATGATGGGCTTGTCGCTGCATAACACAATAGCCGTTATTGAAGGCTACCTGGGGCGTAAAACACCGTTTATACGAACACCAAAATTCAACGTAAAAACAGCCGCTGATCGGTGGGATTCCAATAAATACGTAAGTCGCAAACTAAACTGGCTGACGGTGATGGAAGGGCTTTTGTCCCTCTATTTCCTGGGCGGGCTGGCACTGGCGGTGTATATTCAGGACTTTCGTATGTTTTTTCTGCACATCATGCTCATGGTAGGGTTCGGTATGGTATTTCTTTATTCACTCGTGCAGAACAGAAGTCGTCCAGTTCAGGTAATCGGCTGATAGTCAGTAATTAATTAGTTATAAGATATTCGTTCACATAGAACCATAGGTAATTGCATGGTATAAATCGAGGGCATTCAGTAATATTATTGGTAGATCATACGCTAATTCTTATTTTTACAGTCCGTATTTGTAAAATAGAAAATAGCCTAAGATTATCGTTTAAAAATTCTATCGTTCAATTAGACGATTGGTCGGTTTTCGGCCGTTTGATAGAAGAACACACCGTATACTACCAATACTGAACTGAAAGTGCCCTCAATGGTGAACCCTTACTTTGTTCACAGTACTGTTGTTAATAGCCATCTCCTTGCTGCCGTTAGCCGATTCCTGATCATGCCAAGTGGTTGGCAAACGCTGGGATTTTGGTTGCTTTTAGGGCTAGGCATAAGCTGGGGGCAGGATCAGCCTGTGCCCAGCCGACGAGCAGCCCCTACAACACGACGTCAGCAGCAACAGGCTGCGGCTGACTCGGCTCGGGCACAGGCCCGACGTCGGGCGGTTATGCGGGCTGACTCCGCCAAACAAGCGCTTCAAAATCGTACCGACAGCATCCGGGCACTACGTAGTGCCAACCGGCGACCGACCGTAAACTGGCCTGATCGCCGGGCAACGCGCTTTTCGGAAACACCATCCAAGTCGCCTTTTATTTTGCGTGATCCCAAAGGCGTTTCGACGGATTTCCGGCTGGCTCCCGATGGGAGTATCGCCATTACTGAGCGGGTTGGCGGTGCCGCTGCCGGTAATGCTGCCGGATCGACGCCCGCTACGTCTAATACAACTGTTCCAGGAACTTCGTTGCCGCCATCGCAGTATGGGTTGCCGTATCGCCCGTCTGAAACGATTCCTTTTTCGACTTACAATCAGATTCAGAATCAGCGTGTCGAGCAAAGTCTCTGGCGTGAGTACAGCGCCAAACGGGATGGGCAAAGTGCACTGAGCGGGCGCGGACTGATTCCGAAACTCGAACTGCCGCCTATTATTGACCGGCTTTTTGGAGGTAGTCAGGTCGATTTTAAGCCCAACGGTTTCGTTACGCTGGATTTTGGGTATCTGTATCAATTTATCGACAACCCGGTGCTTCCCGTGCGGCAACGTCGGAACGGAAATTTCCTGTTCAATGAGCAGATCAGCATTAACTTCAATGGGAAAGTCGGCGAAAAGCTGGGCGTTCTGGCCAATTTTGACACAAAAGCCAGTTTCAATTTCGAAAATGCGCTGAAACTCAACTATAAACCAGGAGGCAATCTGCCAGCGTTCGGAACGGGTCAGGGCTTGCCGAATCTACCTAACTTACCAAGTACGCCGAACTTGCCCGGCGCGGGCGGTACATCCCTGCCTGGCTTTACGCCCCAAAATGAAAGTATCATTCAGGGACTCGAAGTGGGTAATATTAACTGGACCGTCAACAGTCAGCTGATACCGGGGGTACAGAATCTGTTCGGTATAAAAACGCAGCTTCGGTTTGGAAAGCTCAACGCTACGTTGGTAGCCTCGCAGCAGCGGTCGCGAAAGAATGAAATTGTTTTGCGCGGGGGTACCTCCAACCGGCCTTTCGAAATTCGTGCCGATCAATATGATGAAAACCGACACTTCTTTCTGTCGCAGTTTTTCCGCTCTATCTACGAAGGTTCGTTAAAATCGCTGCCTCAGGTAACGTCGGGCGTGAACGTAACGCGAATTGAAGTGTACGTAACCAACCGGACGAACACGACTGAAACGCTGCGAAATGTTGCCGGTTTTCAGGATTTGGGCGAGGGCAATCCATACGCACAGACGAACCCCAACCTGCCTCCTTTTTCGCGCAGTAACCTGACGCCAACCGACAACGCTACCAATGGACTTTTCGGCAAACTGACGGCCAATGCCAACAATCCATTCCGGCAGGTTAATCAGACCAATGAAATATTAACGGGAACGTTTGCCCTGGCCAATGGCACCGATTACAACTTGCTGCGAGGGGCCAAACGACTGACAGACCGGGAGTTTAAACTTGAGGCTGATCTTGGCTACATCTCGCTGGTGACTCCCCTCCGGAACGATGAAATTCTGGCCGTTGCCTATGAGTATACGTATCAGGGCCGACGCTATAAAGTAGGTGAGTTGACGGAGGATTATCAGGCTCGTAAAGCCGACGAGGTGCTCGTATTGAAGTTGTTGAAATCGGCTACAATCCGTAACAACCTGCAACTGCCGATGTGGAACCTGATGATGAAAAACATCTATTCACTCGGTACGTCGCAAATTACCCGTCAGGGCTTTCAGCTACGTATCATTTACAAAGATGACATAACGGGTATCGACAATCCGAACCTGCAGGAAGGCCGCCGGACGCAGAACCGGCCACTGGTGCAGCTGTTCGGTATGGACCGACTTAACCAGCAACTGGATGCCCAGCCCGATGGTAACTTCGATTTTGTAGAGAACGTAACGGTCGATAGCCGATACGGTAAAATCATTTTCCCGGTATTGGAACCCTTTGGCGCCTATCTGGAAAGGCAGTTCGATACAGACGAGGACAACCTGAAGGCGAAATACGTTTTCAGGCAACTTTACAGTGGCACACAAACAGATGCCTCACAGATTGCCGAAAAAAATAAGTTCTTCCTGAAAGGGTCGTTTCAATCGGGGAATGGCGCTGAAGTGGCTTTGCCTTATGGCGTGAACGAACAATCGGTGAGCGTAACGGCAGGTGGTGTACCACTGGTGGCCGGTCAGGATTACGTACTGGATGCGCAGGTAGGGCGGCTGCGGATTATCAACGAGAGCGTCACCAATTCCGGACGGGAAATTCGCATCAGCTACGAACAGCCCGATCTCTTTCAGAATCAGATACGGACACTCATCGGTACCCATCTGGATTACGCTGTTAACCGGGACGTAACAATCGGACTGACGGCCATGCACATGAAAGAAACGCCGGCCGGTTTTCTGACCCGTGTGGCGCTTGGTAATGAGCCTGTCAACAATACGATTCTTGGTCTGAACGCTACCATTCGGAAAGACGCTCCCGGTTTGACACGTCTGCTGGATGCGCTCCCAATGGTGCAGACCAAGGAGATGTCAACGATTCAGTTTAATGGTGAGGTTGCTCAATTGTTTCCGGGAACCAATCCGCGTGCCCGAAATGAAAGCTATCTGGATGATTTTGAAGCGGCCCGAACGATCTTCGATTTAACCCGCCAGCCAACCCGCTGGCGTCTGGGCGCTACGCCCCAGCAGTTTCCGCAGGGCTCGTTTCAAGACCCATTGCCGTTCGCTTATAACCGGGCACGTATCTCGGTGTACTCGGTTGACCCTAGTCTCTACTCAACGGGTTCGCTGGGCGTTGTTTCGAATGTAGATCCCGACGAGGTGAAGAAATACGTATATGAACGGTATTTTCTGCCAACGGATCTGTTTCCTGGGCGATCGGTGCTTCCGGTACAGTTGCCTGCGAGTATTCTGGACGTATCGTACTTTCCGAGCGAACGGGGTATGTACAACTTCAACCCAAACCTGACAGCCGCCGGATTACTGACTAACCCAAGAAATAATTTTGGCGCAGTTACGCGGGCCATTGCCTCGGACAACGATTTCGACAACGCCAACATTGAGAACATTACGTTCTGGCTGATGGACCCGTTTGTGCAGGGTGAATCTGGTAAAATCAGGGGGAGTGCCGATGCAAGTCAACACACAAATAATACCACTGGCGGTAAACTGGTTTTCAACCTCGGCGATATTTCGGAGGATGTCATTAAAGACAGCCGGTACGAATTTGAAAACGGATTTCCGGCAAGTGCCGATACGTTAAGCAGCCGGATCGGCGGTATCGAAACGACGAATTGGGGGAAAGCGCCTACGCAGCAGTTTGTCACACAGGCGTTTCAGAGTGGTGCCCGCGACCGGCAGGATATTGGTCTGGATGGTTTGAGTAGCCTGCAGAATATTCCAACCGGAGTAACGTCGGAGCAGGAGTTTTACCGGAATTACCTGAATACCATTCAGAGCCGCGTAACGGACCCGAACGTACTGGCCGATATTCAGGGAGACCCTTCGGCCGATGACTTTCAGTTCTATCTGGGTGAAAAGGCCGACGAGCAGAAATACATTATCGCCCGCTACAAACGGTATATGGGCATGGAGAATAACTCGCCCGAAAATACCAGCACGAACCAGTTCCTGACACCCGCATCGACGACGTTGCCCGATATTGAGGACCTCAACATTGACAACACCATCAACGACAACGAAGCGTATTACGAATATGAATTAGACCTGCGGCCGGGTAAGCTGGAAGTGGGCAGCAACAAATACATTGTCGATAAAGTAACGGTGCCATCGGAGGGAGCGCCGGGTGGAGCCGTTACGTGGTATCAGTTCCGGATTCCGGTGCGCGAACCATTACGGAAAGTCGGAAGCATCAATGGGTTCAAATCCATCCGCTTCATGCGTATGTATCTG
Source organism: Spirosoma sp. KNUC1025 (assembly GCF_045160025.1). Classification (GTDB taxonomy): domain Bacteria; phylum Bacteroidota; class Bacteroidia; order Cytophagales; family Spirosomataceae; genus Spirosoma. The sequence goes on along the minus strand of NZ_CP087139.1, from coordinate 6,533,480 downwards.
ACTGATTTTGCCGAACCCGTAGTCCTGCGTTTTGCTGAACTGCAAATGGAAGCCAACCAGTATCGTAAGTATACCGGCGATCTGACGCAACGCGGGCTACAGGAAGTGCCTGAACCTTATGATGCCAATTTTACGGTTTCGACAGTGAATATTGAAGAGAACAGTGGTGCTCAGGTTTCGAATCAGGGTGGCAATAAATACATCTACTCCGTGCCACCGGGTTATGTCCGCGACCGCGACTACACACAGGTTACGACCGTTCAGCTGAATGAGCAATCCATGCGGATGAGCGTAACGAACCTGCGCGACGGCGATTCTCGCGGTGCTTTCCGGAATACGAATTTCAATCTGCTGTTCCGGGAGCGGCTCAAGATGTTTATCCACATGCACAATGACCAGAATGAAAGCGGTCAGGTATCGGCTTTTGTGCGGCTGGGAACGGACTATACCGATAACTACTACGAAATTGAGATTCCGAACCTGATTGCCACGCCCCCCGGCAACCAGACTCCAGAGGCTGTTTGGCCCGCGGCAAATGACCTCGACATTGCTTTAAGTGAGCTCATCACCCTTAAAACCAACCGTAACCGGCAATTTACGCGGCAGTCATCGTTACCGTATACGGAATTATCGGCCGACGGGCACTATCGACTGACCGTAGTGGGTAACCCTGATTTAAGTTCGGTGCAGTCGGTGATGATTGGCTTGCGAAATCCGAAAATAGATGGCGATGGCGAACGGCCCAAAACGTTTACGATCTGGGTGGATGAACTGCGGGCAAACGGGTATGACCAGCACGCGGGGATGGCTGCCGTTGGATCGGTAAACATGAAACTGGCTGACCTCGGTACGCTGACTGCATCCGGGAAGGTTACAACCTTTGGGTTCGGGGGCGTGCAGACCCGCATTGGCGAACGGGCGCTCGAAACAACTTCCGAGTTTGGGTTCTCGTCGGCGCTGGCGCTCGATAAATTCCTACCTGCCACCTGGGGCCTTCGCATTCCATTTTACGTAAACTACGATCATCGGAACGTAAACCCGCATTTCGATCCACTGGACCCCGACGTACCGCTGGACATGTCGATTTCAACGAAACCGGAATCGGAGCGGGACAGCTACCGCAAGCTGGTTGAGGATAACACCACCCGCCGGGGGTATAACTTCTCGAACGTCCGAAAAATAAAGACGAATCCGAATTCAAAATCGCACTTCTGGGACATTGAAAATTTCGCGTTTACGTATGCTTTCAATGATACGAAACACACGAACATTTTAACGCAGGAATACCTGCAGGAACAGCATAAGGGCGGCATTGCCTATACCTACAGCGCGCAACCCAAGCCCTTCGAGCCGTTCCGAAATGTGCAGTCGTTCGAAGCGCCTTATCTGCGCTGGCTCAAAGATTTTAACCTGACGTTGCTGCCTTCGCTGGTTTCGGTTCGGGCGGATATGGACCGGAGTTTTATTAAAACACAACTTCGCTCGTCGGACCTGACTACCAACGGGATTGTACCGCAGTTTGAGAAGTATTTTCTCTTTAACCGGTATTACGACATCACCTGGAACCTGACCCGCAGCCTGGTGCTGACGTACCACGCGCAGGCCAACGCACTCATCGACGAACCCGCTGGCGATATTGACACAAAGGCCAAACGGGATTCAATCATCAACAGCATCAAGCATCTGGGCCGGATGAAAAATTTCGTGCAGGATATTCGGGCTACGTATCGATTACCTCTAGACAAGATTCCGCTGGTCGACTGGATTGCCGCCGATGCGATATACGGCGTGGGCTATCAATTCCAGGCCAACTCGTTCGGTGTGGCCGATACGCTCGGTGTGCCCTTCGGCAATATTATACGTAACAACCGCGAACGGGGCATTACGGGGCGCGTCGATTTGATTCGTCTCTATAACAAGATCCGGTACCTGCGCTTTGCCAATACACCGTCTCCCATCCGCAAAAACTTTGCACGGAACCCTGGTGATATTGAGGATATTGCCCGAAGTGAAAGCTCCGTACTAAAGAACTTTACACGCACGTTGCTGACCGTTCGTGGTATCAATTTCTCCTATTCCGTTCAGGAATCGACCATTCTGCCGGGCTTCTTGCCTACACCAACTTTCTTTGGGCTGGACCGGAACAATCAGAGTGCGCCCGGACTTGGATTTGTGCTGGGAAGTCAGGCGCATGATATCGCTTATAAGGCAGCGGCAAAGGGCTGGCTCTCACCGAGTACGGTGCTGAATACAGCCTTTCAGCAAAACATTACGAAGAAGTTTACAGCCAATACGACGCTGGAGCCTTTCAAAGATTTCCGAATGCAGATCAACTGGCGGCTGGATCGTACGGATGCCTATCAGGAGTATTACCGGCCCGGTTCGCAGGGAGGCCCTTTCGAGACGTTCTCGGCGGTACGTAACGGGCAGTTCAGCATGTCGTTCTGGTCGTTCCGTACGGCGTTTTCGGGCCTGCGTGACGATAATACATCGCCAATATTCGACCGGTTTGAATCGTATCGTAAGTTCTTCATTGACAAGCTGACGGCTGCTAACCCCGAAAAAACGGGTAATTACACAGCTACGTCGCAGGACGTACTGATTCCAGCTTTCTTTGCGGCTTACAGCGGTATTAAGGAAGAAAAACTCGACAAAGCGCCACTTTCGCCCTTCTTTAGTTTCCCGCTCCCGAACTGGCAGGTTACGTACAACGGTTTATCGGGCCTGCGATTTATTCAGAAAAAGTTCAGCGCGTTCACGATCAACCATAGCTACAGTTCGACTTATAGCGTTGGTAACTTTATTTCGAACCTGGATTATGGTGCGGCTTATGTCAATCTGGCTGTGCAGGGCTATCCTACGGCCAGTGCTGTAAATCAGTTGGGGCAGTTCGTTCCTGTGTTTGCTATGAGCACCATTACCATGTCGGAGAAATTCGCGCCAATGCTTGGGGTTCAGTTTCAGACCAAGAGCCGGGTTACAGGACGTCTGGAGTATAATCAGAGCCGGGACATCGCGCTGAGTTTGTCGAACGCTCAGGTGGCTGAGCTGACAAACAAAGACCTGACGGCTTCGATGGGCTTTACCAAACAGAATTTCCGGGTGCCGTTCCGAATCAACGGAGCTTACAAACGACTCAAAAACGATCTAACATTTTCACTGGCGCTCACCTTCCGGGATACGCGGGCCATTCAGCGCAAACTGGACGATGTACAGGTTATTACGGCCGGTAACGTGAATTTCCAGCTACGTCCGCAGGTCAGCTACATCGTTAGTCGCCGGTTGAACCTCAACTTCTATTTCGACCGGACGTTCAACGATCCGCTTGTATCGAACTCATTCCGCCGGGCTACCACATCGGGTGGGGTACAGGTGAAATTCAATCTGGCTGAATAATTGGGGATTGGTCATTGATTGTCGCTAGTTACGTAGTTCGTAAATGAACGGAGGCCAACTAACGACAATCAATGACTAACTAATCTTTAATCTGGGAACATACCGATCTTTTTTTGCAGATAGTGCCGGACCTGCTCGATTTCGGCTGCGGCTTCATTTATTTTCTGAAGCTGAGCTTCCAGAATGGCACGTTTTTCCGTGTTGGTTAATCGGCCGGCTCGCCAGTCCGTAAATTTCTCCTGAATGTCTTTCAGGGTAAAGCCCATCGCTTTAATGTATTTGATCTGCAGGAGTGCAGCTACATGCGAGTCGTTATACTGCCGGTGTCCGCGTCGAGTCGGGCGATGGCTCTGTAATAGGTTTAGTTTCTCGTAAAAACGAATTGTATCGGGCGTTAGACCCGTGCGATCGGCTAGCTCACGGATGTACATTTTTGAAAATAAACGAGTGGTTTGGGAATTCTGGAGTTAACTCCAGTTTGTTCCGCTTTATAGTAGAAAGCAATCCTCAATGCAATTTAACAATCCATTTGGTTCTCAGTTGAACTAACAAAACCCAATCTATCAACTATGAAGTATCACCCTCTTGGAAACACTGGTGTATTAGTCTCCGAAATTTGCCTGGGCACCATGACGTTTGGCGGCAGCGGTTATTGGAAAGCCATCGGCGAACTGCCTCAGGATGCCGTGAATGACATCGTAAAAACAGCCATCGATAACGGTATCAACTTTATCGACACCGCAAATGTGTACTCGTTTGGTGAATCCGAACGGCTGCTGGGCGAGTCGATCAAAGCACTTGGCCTGTCGCGGGATGAGCTGGTTATTGCCACAAAAGTACGCGGTCGGATGGGCGAAGGAAAAAATCAGGTAGGGCTGGGACGTCTGCAAATCATGCAGCAGCTTGAAGGCAGCCTGAAGCGCTTACAGATGGACCACGTCGATCTGTATCAGATTCACGGGTTCGACCCGATTACGCCCCTGGAAGAAACCATGCGCGGCCTTGAGGACGTAGTGCGAAGCGGTAAAGTGCGCTACATCGGCTGCTCGAATCTGGCGGCCTGGCAGGTAATGAAAGCCAATGGCATTGCCGAGAAAAACGGCTGGACGAAGTTTGTATCAACTCAGAATTATTACTCCATTGCCGGGCGTGATCTTGAAAATGAACTAGTGCCCATGGTGCAGGATCAGCAGATGGCTATTCTGCCGTGGAGCCCATTGGCGGGTGGATTTTTGTCGGGCAAATACACACGCGACAACAAACCTGCTGATGATTCGCGCCGGCTTAATTTTGATTTCCCACCTGTCAATCAGGAAAAAGCGTACGATATTATTGACGTCATGCAGACGGTGGCTGAAGCCCATGGCGTATCCGTAGCACGGATTGCGCTGGCGTGGGTGCTGGCCAAACCCGGTGTAACAAGTGTAATAATCGGCGCTAAAAACACCGATCAACTGCTGGATAATATTCAGGCCGCCGATATTAGCCTGACTGCCGAGCAATTAGAGAAACTGGACGAAATCAGTGGGTCGGCCAAGCCTTATCCGCAATGGATGATTCAGCGGCAAAGTGGTGATCGGTTTGGCGCGTATAATTTCTCGCCGAACCAGTCGACAGTGGCTAAATAGCACACTACGAAAACCATAGGCAATAATAATACGGCTGGTCTGCTGATACATCGGGCCAGCCGTATTATTGTTTGCAAATTCGGCCTAGTCTGCCGTATTTTGTGCCTGTCAAAATAACAAACTCTATAATGAATTTTCCCGCTGAATTGAGTTATACGGAGGATCACGAGTGGATTCGCATAGAAGAGGATGGTACTGCTGTGATTGGTATCACTGAATTTGCTCAGAACGAATTGGGCGATATTATCTACATTGATGTGACTACCGTTGGCCAATCGCTGGCAAAAGGTGACGTTTTTGGCGCCGTTGAAGCCGTTAAAACCGTATCGGACCTTTTTTTGCCGATTGAAGGGGAAGTGCTGGAACTCAACCCGGCTGTCGAGAAAAGCCCTGAACTACTCAATAGCGATCCGTATGGCGAAGGCTGGATTATCCGGTTGAAACCCTCAGACGCTTCGCAGAAAGAAGGTCTGCTAACCGCTGATGCATATCGGGAACTGGTAGGTGCCTGACAACTTAATTATATGACTACAAGGCTCCGCAAGGAGCCTTTTTTATAGAGATACTTCCCGGTAGCGACCGCCGGTTCACAGTTGCTCGCCCTAAAAAAGAGCGCCGTGTTATTTATGAAAACTCTTATTCGTTCTGCCCATGTTGTTGACACTGCTTCGTCGTTCGACGGACAGATCGTGGATATTCTGGTCGACAATGGGCTTATTAGCCAAATCGGGATAAAGCTGGATGCCGATAAACGGACGCGTATCCTGGAAGCCGAAAATGTACACGTATCGCCCGGCTGGGTTGACCTGCGTGTTTCGGCTCAGGACCCCGGCTACGAGCACAAAGAAGATCTGACGAGCGTTTGTCGGGCGGCTGCAGCGGGCGGATTCACAGATATTGCCGTGCTGCCCAATACGCAGCCGGTTGTGGATGCCAAAGGTACGCTGGGTTATGTACAACGCATGGCCGAAGGACAACCTGTTCAGGTACACGTCATTGCGGCCGTAACGAAAAAAGCGGCTGGGGAAGATTTTACGGAGATGCTCGATTTGCATCATGCCGGTGCTGTTGCGTTCTCGGATGGCACACATCCGCTGCAAAACCCTGATTTACTGCTTAAAACGCTTCAGTACCTGCAACCAGTTAATGGTCTGTTGATGAACCGGCCGGAAGAAGCGCTGCTGACTCGTTTCGGGCAGATGCATGAAGGGGTTCAAAGTACGTTGCTGGGCCTGAAAGGAATGCCCTCACTGGCCGAAGAGCTGATGATTGAGCGCGACCTACGTCTGCTGGAGTACGTAATAGGACCCGGGATTGTTGAGGGTGGATCTTCCAGCGCTCCCCGCTCCCCGCTCCCTGCTTTACACTTCTCAACCCTTTCCTCCGCCCGTTCGGTAGAACTGATTCGGCAGGCTAAAGCCCAGGGGATGCCCGTTACGTGCGACGTGGCGGCTCATCAACTGGTTTTCGATGATTCTGCTCTGGTTAGTTTCGATACAAACCTGAAAGTAAACCCACCGTTCCGATCGGTTGAGGACGTAGCGGCTCTGTGGGCCGGACTGGCTGATGGGACTATCGATGCTGTTGTATCGGACCATTTGCCGCAGGATGCCGAAAGCAAAAATCTGGAATTCGATCAGGCCGAGTTTGGTGTTATTGGCCTGGAAACGGTGTTTGCGGCTGTCATGACCCATAACCGGAATCTTCCTCTGCCCAAACTTATCGAAGCACTGTCCATCCGTCCCCGCCAGATTCTTCGACTACCGCCCGTACGTATTGCTGAGGGCGAACCAGCCAGCCTTACTCTTTTCGATCCCGACGGTACGTGGACCTATAGCCAGACGCACTCCAAGTCGAAAAATTCGCCGTTTCTGGGGCAGACGCTCACTGGCCGCGTCATCGGAACAGTGCATCACGGGCAATTTAATCCAACCGTATGAAACGTATTCTCGCTTATTTTTCGCACCCCCTGTTGAAGATTCCGCTGCTGGCGGGGTTGCTGACGGGTGTTTTGTGCTTTCTTTATTTTCTGGGTCTTTATTTTCTCGGCATTCCGGCTCTGGGAAACATTCGGGTGTTAGACTACGGGATTCATATCATTGTGATGGTTGCCACGGTCTGGTATTATCGAAAATACATAGGGCATGGCCGACTGCATTTGTGGGAGGGCCTGACCATCGGCTACGTACTCAACACCGTTGCCGCGCTGGTAACAGGCTGGCTTGTTTATCTGTTTGTCACACAAATTGATCCGGGCGTTTTCACGGAGTACGTTATTAATTCTAAAAAACTTCTGCTTGAAGGCAAAAAACAGATCACCGATCAATTTGGGCCGGAAACCTTCGCCGAACAGTGGAGTAAAGTCAATTCAATGCAGCCCTCTGTACTCCTGCCCGACGAGCTGAGTAAAAAAACGGCGCTGGCGGTTATCCCTGTACTGATCATTTCACTTATTTTCCGAAAGCAGGATTACAGTGTCCTGCAATAATCCCTCCTGCCAGCTATGAATGACCAACCTTCTACAGCCCGTGTTGCCCTGAAGTGGGGCGCCATCTTGGGTATTGCTTCCATTCTTTTTCGGCTGTCCTGTTCATTACAGATAATACCGATAACCGATGGCTGGGAGCGGTAACTTATCTGCTGATTATCACTGGTATTACGTTGGCCATGCGTGAGTTTAGAACACTCAACGGGGGCTATATGAGTTATGGCCAAGGGCTGGGCTTAGGTACACTCACCGCGGCTGTTTCCGGACTGCTATCCAGTATGTTCTCCGTGTTTTACATGACCATCATTGATACGGGCATAATGACCCGGGCAGCGGATAAAGTTCGCGAGCAACTGGAAGACAGTGGCCTTTCCGACGATCAGATTGACAGTCAGATGAAACTTATGGAGATGTTTCAGAGTCCGGGGCTGCTGTTCTTGTTCGGGATATTTGGCTCTATACTGATGGGGTTTATTTTTTCGCTGATTATAGCCGCTTTCATACGTCGGAATAAGGACAATCCGTTTGAATAAAAGAGTTTTACAGGTAAACAGAACTGGTTTATAGTGAACCGACACAAACCTGTAAAGCAAACCCCCGTACATCCGTAAACCACAGTATGCTGGCCATTTTCCGTAAAGAGATCAACCAATTTTTCTCGTCGCCTATTGCTTACATTATCATGGGCGTATTCCTGACGGCTACGGGGCTGATGCTCTGGGTGTTTCCGGATTCGAGTTTGCTTGAGAATGGTTACGCTGATATGGGTACGTTTTTCAACCTGACGCCCTACGTCATGCTGTTTCTGGTACCTGCCATTACCATGCGCTCCATTGCCGATGAAGTCCGTTCGGGTACGCTCGAATGGCTGCTGACAAAGCCGGTAAGTCGGTGGGGCGTAGTGGGTGGTAAATTTCTGGCGAGCTGGCTACTTGTTGTGCTCACCCTGCTGCCAACGCTGCTTTACTACGTAACGCTGTATCAACTCGGGTCGCCGGTGGGCAATATCGATTCGGCAAGTGTCTTTGGATCGTATATCGGACTGGCACTGCTGGCGGGGGTGTTTGTCGCCATAGGGCTGTGGGCTTCGTCGCTCAACGACAATCAGGTCGTCGCGTTTGTGCTTGGCGTATTCTTTTGCTTTCTGCTCTACGTCGGCCTGAGTGCACTGGCGGGTCTGCAAATTTTGAGTAGCGTTGCTTATTACCTATCTTCGTTTGCGCTGGATGAGCAGTACCGGGCGCTCGGGCGGGGCGTGATTGATTCACGCAACGTTGTTTATCTGCTCAGCCTGCTTTTTTTCTTCCTACTCATAACCGTTCAACGGCTAAAATCAACCAATTAGAACGTATTCAATCAATGCAATTTACGACTGCTGCCCGCTGGCTGGCTATCATCTGGACAATCATCATGCTCATTGGCTGTCTGACACCGCATCAGGACATTCCCGGTCCAATCATCGAGTGGAATGACAAAGCCATGCACATCGCCATATTTGCTCCGTTCTCGTTCCTGTGGATGCTGTCGGGTTTCCGGCTCAACAACGTACTGATCGCCGGATTCCTGTTCGGAGCGTTTATTGAATTACTACAGTACCTGTTGCCCATCAATCGGAGCGCCGACTGGATTGATCTGTTTGCCGACTGTATCGGAACCATTGTTGGGGCGGGGCTGGCTCTGGGCCTGTATCGGGTGTTTCCCAGAACACGATCTTTTAATTAAATTCTATTGCCTTCCCGGGGGAGCTTTTGGGAAAAAATCGCCAATTTGGCCCCCTTAAATCATTGATCATTATGCACATTGGATTTATTGGCTTAGGAAAGATGGGGTTTAACCTCGTCAGTAATCTAGTAAGACACGGCCATACGGTGGTCGGCTACGATATCAACAAGACCTTAGTTGACGAAATTAAAACCGAAGGCGCACAGGGAGTCAATACGTTAGAAGATCTTTATAAAGCGCTGCCTGAAAAACGCGTACTGTGGCTTATGATTCCGGCGGGGCCGCTGGTCGATAATGTTATCGAGCAGCTGCTGGCGTTCATGCAGCCTGGTGATGTGGTTATCGACGGAGGGAACTCACATTATAAAGACTCGGTTCGGCGGCACGATTACCTCAAGCAGAAAGGCATTGGCTTCCTCGACTGTGGCACCAGCGGTGGCATCAGTGGTGCCTTGAACGGTGCCTGTACGATGGTTGGCGGTGACCCCGACGTAATTGAACCGCTGCATGGGGTTTTCCAGGATATTTCCGTAGAAGATGGGTACCTGTACACAGGCCCTGCGGGAAGCGGTCACTTTACCAAAATGGTGCACAACGGGATCGAATATGGCATGATGCAATCCATTGCCGAAGGCTTTGAAGTGTTGCAGAAAAGTCAGTTTCCGCTGGATTTTGAAGCTGTCGCCAAAATGTGGAACCACGGCTCGGTTATTCGCGGATGGCTAATGGAGCTGACCGAAAATGCTTTCAGTAAAGATGCCAAACTGGATGGTATTAAAGGCAAAATGTTCTCGTCGGGCGAAGGAAAATGGACGCTCGAAACCGCTCTGGATCTGGGAGTGCCAACGCCTGTAATTGCCCTGTCGCTGATCATGCGATACCGGTCTCTTCAGGAAGATACGTTCACCGGAAAAGTAGTGGCTGCACTACGTAATGAATTTGGTGGCCACGCCGTCGAGAAAAAATAAATTCGGTTGTAGTTGCCTTACACTCAATTCTATTCCATTTTTTTCGTTATCATTACCGGAAGGTTCGGGCAGTTTCGATTGTCATAGCGCAATCAAAACGGCCCGAACCTTTTTTATAACCTTTTCTAATCACCGTAAATCTGCATGAAGTTACTTAGCACGATCAAGGACCCAACATTTACAAAACGCGAATACAGCCAGATTGACCGCTTTTTTATCTCCTACATTAAAGATGAACGCGATCTTCCCTTCATTTATCTTACTATTCGCATTAGTCTAATCCTGATTCCGTTAAGTGTGTTACTCTTCATGCCCTTTGTTACGGGGTGGATGTGGGGGGCAGTCGCTGTTGCTCACTTTTATGTAAGTAACTTTGTATTTAAAGGTCCCTTTGGGCTAATGCTTCATTGTACGAGCCACCGCCAGTTTTTTAAATCGGAATACGACTGGATGAACAACTACCTGCCGTGGGTGGTGGCACCTTTTTTCGGTCATACGCCCGAAACGTATTATAGCCACCACATCGGCATGCACCATCCCGAAAATAACCTTGAAGATGACGACAGCAGCACGATGACGTTTCAGCGTGATAGCTTCCGGAGTTTTCTGGCGTATTTCGGCCGCTTCTTTGTTGTGGGTGTTCGGAATCTCTTGAATTACCTGCGCCGGAAAAATCGTCCGAAACTGGCTACCCGCGCTTTAAAAGGTGAAATTGTCTTTGGTATAGTCTGCGTAGGGCTGTGTTTTGTGAGCTGGCCCGCTACGGTACTGGTTTTCTTACTGCCGCTGGTTATCTACCGCCTGGTTGCTATGGTAGGCAACTGGACACAGCACTCGTTCGTTGATTTTGAAGATCCGGGCAATGCCTACAAAAACAGCATTACCTGTATCAATGTGAAATACAACAAAAAATGCTGGAACGATGGTTATCATATCAGCCACCACATCCGCCCGGCCATGCACTGGACGGAGCATCCCACATTTTTTCAGAAAACAATTGACAAATACGCACAGAATCAAGCTATTATATTCGATGGGCTGGACTTCTTGCAAATTTTCTACCTACTGATGCGTGGTCGGTACGACGTTTTAGCGCAGCATATGATCAACGTGAACGGTACGTTTGCCAATGATGAGGAAGCAATCGCATTGCTACGTCGTCGGACGCAGCGTATTCCGCTTCAGTCGGCGACTGTCCTACAGCCTGAAGTCGCTACGGTAGCGGCAGCGTAACTAAGCCGTACTAATTGATAGATGCTATAGATTTTTTGGTTGCCGTTGCTCAGGATAGCCTGGCTTTAATTGCAGCCAACGAATCTATAGCATCTGCATATTCAGCTATTCCCGCCGTCGATTCGCAGTTCAATGAGTTGCTGCACATCGGTCGGTACGTTCGATAGAAAATCGTAGCCGGTCAGGGTTTCCAGCGCATCAATGCTGGTCAGATAAGCCTGCCAGGTTTTATCGGCAGCCGTCTGTGTATTTGGGATCGTAACTGCAATCACGCGGGTATTGGCCGTAATCTGAAATGTATTATCCGAACCGGCCGGAACAACAACCAGTATTTTCCAGAGAGTAGCCGGAACGGTTAGTTTACCATTAGCCAGCGCCGTAGCGAAACCGTTCTGGCCGGTACCTCCCGTTCCACTGGCCCCCGCAATGATATACACATCGTTTCCGTTACTCATCAGTTGACGTTCATAATCTTCCAGGGCTTTCCAGACTTCGCGGTTATGACGGGGCGCCTGGGGTACAATGTTGGTTAGAAGAAACGTAGCGGCATTGTCTTCGGGAGTAGCATCCCGGTCGTCGGAAGGACAAAGGTGGCCCCGATCAAAGCCAGTATTGGTATAATCGCCGGTGCGAACGGCGTACCATCCTGCCGGGATAAGTGGATCGGGACGAAAATCATTGGTTCGGCGACTGTCTCCTTTCCAGGATGGGCTCAATCGCCAGCTTACCCAATTGGCAATGCCCCGGCTACGGTTGTAGGATAGTACGTACTGTGGCCGGGAGATGAGGTAATTGTTGGGATCACTGACCGATGCCTGACTTGGATTGCCCAGGGCAAGATTGTCGACACGATTGAGGCTGGTGCCTGATACTGGGGTGATGGGTCGGCCGACTCGACAGCCCGTTATCAGTAGTCCCAGACTGACGGCCAGAAAGATTGATCTTAGTTGATAAACCATCGGAATTGATTTTGCTGACATTCTTACGAACTTTACATATTGATTCATCTAAATACTTTCTGCAAAACCTTTTAAAGAGGTAAATTACCCTGAAATAGACGAGTTATTGCTATTATGGCCAAAAAAAAGCAGTTGCCGGGCAAGGATAATCCACGCCCGACCAGTGAAAAAGGGGCGGTTCCCAAGCCCGCTCTAACGCCAGCCACAGGCCCCATACGTCCCAATACAGGCCGGGCTGGTGAGAATCCCCAACGTACTCCCTTACGCCCAATAACAAAAACGGAGAGCACTCCGTCAGTAGCCCATTTGCCAATTGAATCGCGTCCTGTAGTGTGGTGGCCGCCTGTTGTGCTGGCACTCCTGGGCGTGCTCTTGTACGTCAATACCTTTGGTCATCAATACGCACTCGACGATATCGCTGCCATTAGTCAGAACCTGTTCGTTAAAAAAGGAATCGCTGGTATCCCGGATTTGCTACGTTCAGAATTCTGGCATTTCAGCAACATCTCTCTGGGTTACTACCGGCCCTTATCGCTGATCACGTTTGCGCTGGAGCAGGAATATTTCAAGGATAACCCGAATATCAGCCATATGATAAATGCCGGGCTGTATGGCTTGACGGGCCTGGTCATTGGCATTCTGTTACAGAAGTGGTTATCGGGCCAAACCATTGCGGCCTTCCTGATCGGACTGGTTTTCATCGCGCACCCCATTCATACGGAAATTGTAGCCAACATTAAAGGCCGCGACGAAATCCTCAGTTTCCTGTTTATTTCGCTGATGCTGCTGGCTTATTGGCGGTACCTCGAAACCAAAGACTGGGGCTGGATTTTTAGTGCCTGTCTGGCTCTTTATCTGGCGTTTTTATCGAAAGAGTCATCCATCGTCAGTCTGGCCCTGATTCCGGCCATGCAGTACTGGTTTGCCCGCCGACCGCTTGGCGAAACGTTGCTGAGTTTGTGGCCATTTCTGTTCATAACGGCCGTATTCTTCTTCCAGAAGAAGCAAATGATTGGCACGCTGAGCGGCACTCCGCCCGTCGATTGGGCCAATTATCCATATGCGATTGAGAAGACCCAAAAGTCGACGATGTTTAAATTTCTGCTGTACTACATCCGGCTAATCATTTACCCGCACCCGCTGGTTTACGACTATTCGTACAACGTCATCCCCTCGGGAGGGAAGGGCGATTGGATGACGTGGGCAGGCTTTGTTACGTTCATTGGCTTACTCTGGCTGGCCTGGAAAGGGTTTATCAAACGGACGCTCTGGGGCTTCGGAATAGTCTGGTTTTTCGTGACGATGGCGCCGGGTCTGGGATTCATCTGGATTCGGGGGGGCATTTTTGCCGAACGCTTTGCCTATGCAGCCGTCATGGGTTTCGGGTTTGTATTGATCTGGGCCCTGCAGAAATTTCTGGTACGTGATTCGGCGGAACCGAAAAGCGAATCTGATGTACGGGTCGAACCTCGGGCCTTACTGACCCGCTATGCGCCTGTGCTGGGTCTGATGGCTGTGGTTGCGGGTTTATATTCATTCAAAACGGTCGAGCGAAACCGCGATTGGGAGAACAATTTCGTGCTTTTTAACTCTGCTTTACCCTACGCGCCAAACAGTTGTCAGGTGCAGCGACACGTAGCAAACGAATGGATCGAAAAGGGTTTGAAAGATCGGGCCAAAGCAGATTCCATTGCCAATGCTACCAATGCGCTGAAGCCCAAACCATCACCCGATAAAATCAAAACGGCCCAGGCGCTGATTGACACCAACATTGCTCGCGCAAACAAACACGGTCGGTGGGCACTGGATCATTTGCAGGAGTCGACCCGCATTTACCCAAGCTTCGGGGAAGCCTATTTTTCGATGGCCTACGTATTTCAGAAAATTACGCCCAACGTTGATTCGGCCAAATACTACTACAAGCAGACCATGCGGGCGGCCAACGCCTATGCACCAGCCTATAACAACCTGGGCGTTATTTATCAGAACGAAGGAATCACGCAGAATAACCGGCAGAAGCTGGAATTAGCTTCTTACTACTACAACCGGTCGATGGTAGTAAATCCGGCTTATGTCGATGGGTTAAATAATCGAAACAACCTGCTCAAAGCTACTGGCATCGATGTAAAAGTGCTGCCTGATTCGATTATCAATAAGTATTAGAAATTCCTGACTATACAGAAAAGCCTGCTTTCGTGATGGGAGCAGGCTTTTCTGTATGTAGCATATCCACTACCTAGTTTATTGAAACCATGCCTGGAGAAGTTAGTTAGAAAGAAAACTTAATCTCAACGTTACTTCTTTTCCGCTTCTCTTATGAAAGCAGCAGTGTTTCACAAAATCGGAGACATCCGCGTTGAAAACACGGATGATCCAAGTATCGAACAACCCCGCGACGCCCTGATCCGCGTTACGTCGACAGCCATCTGCGGTTCTGATCTGCACATTTACGATGGCTTTATTCCTCAATTACAAAATGAAGTGCTTGGCCATGAGTTCATGGGTATTGTTGAAGACGTTGGGTCGGGCGTGACCAATCTTAAAAAAGGCGACCGCGTAGTGGTTCCCTTTACCATTGCCTGTGGACAGTGTTTTTTCTGTCAGCACAACCTGCAAATGCAATGCGAAAACTCCAACCATGAGCATTACGGTCCCGATGGTGGCCTGTTGTCGCAAAAAGGGGGTGGACTTTTCGGATATACAGATCTTTACGGCGGTTATAATGGTGGACAGGCGGAGTACGTACGGGTTCCCTACGCCGACTATGGCTTGCGGCAGGTACCCGAAACCCTGAAGGACGAACAGGTATTGTTTCTGACCGATATTTTCCCAACGGGCTGGAGCGCTATCGAATGGGGTGAGCTGAAGGGGGGCGAAACGGTTGCCATTTTTGGGTCGGGTCCGGTTGGGCTAATGGCTCAGAAATCGGCCTGGATTCAGGGAGCCGGACGCGTAATCGCCATAGACCCGCTGGAATACCGACTGGAACGGGCCAGACGCGTCAATAAAGTTGAAACGCTGAATCCAAACGATGTTGATGTCGTTGAAGCGATCCGACAGATGACCGAAGGCCGCGGGGCCGACTTATGCGTAGATGCGGTCGGTATGGAAGCTAACCGGTCGTTTCTGGAGAAAGCAAAAGCCGTAGTTAACCTCGAAAAAGGAACAACGAAAGTGCTGGAATTATGCTTCCAGGCCGTTCGTCGCGGGGGTATCGTATCGGTAGTCGGTGTGTACGGAAGCCCGTCCGATAACTTTCCGATTGGCCGTGTGTTCGACAAAGGAATTACGATACGTAGCGGACAATCGTTCGTTCACAAAAACATCGATTACCTGCTGAATCTGGTTGTGGAGGGTAAGGTTGTTCTGGACGATATAATCTCCCACATACTTCCCCTATCGGAAACCTCGCGAGCTTATGATATGTTTAAGAAGAAGGAAGACGACTGCACAAAAGTGGTACTAAAGCCCTGATTATAAAACTATTATTGGGCCGTAGCACCTCAGATTCATTCTGTTCAATTAGCTTACTCAACTATGGAAAATCAAACATCAAAAACGGTTCTTATTACGGGAGCAAGCAGTGGGATCGGTCGCGAACTGGCCCGACTCTTCGCTAAAGATGGATACAAACTTGTGGTAGTCGGACGTAACGCCAAGATGCTTGGACAACTGGCCGCTACGCACTGGAACCAGTACGGTACCGAAACGACCATTATTCAGAAAGATCTCGCCGACCCTAACGCACCGGAAGAAATCTACGCCGAAACACAGGCAAAAGGGATTCAGATCGATGTACTGGTCAACGACGCGGGCTTTGGCGAATATGGCCAGTTTGCTACCGAAACCGATCTGCAGAAAGAATTAAACGTAGTACAGGTTAATGCTGTAGCGCTGGTGCACCTGACCAAGCTGTACGTGAAAGACATGGTGAACCGCAACAGTGGTAAAATTCTGATGCTGGGGTCTGAAGTGTCGGTTATTCCTAATCCGATGATGGCGGTGTATGGGGCGACAAAAGCCTTTATTAAATCGTTCTCCGAAGCCATTCGCAACGAACTGCAGGACACAAACGTCACCATTACGGTGCTGATGCCGGGCGCTACCAACACGAATTTCTTCAAAACCGCTGGGGCCGATCATACCAAAGGAGCTGACCCCGCCAAAACGGCAAATCCTGCCGACGTTGCCAAAGAGGGGTACAGCGCCCTGATGCAGGGGAAAGATCACGTAGTGGCTGGCTGGATGAATAAAGCGCGGGTAGCGGCTGCCCATGTATTGCCTGATCCGTTTCTGGCCGCCAACGTACGTAGCGACATGACGCCGAAGGATGAAACAGAAGATAAGTCCAAAGAACAGCTAACCCAACTGGCTGTTGGTATCAGTGTCGTGGTGGGCGTTATTGCCGGACTTTACCTAACGTACCGGCAGGCGAGCCCGTACGATAAGCTGAAGTATCGATACAAAGCCGGAAAAGCAGCCAAATCAGCAAAGAGCGCGTTAGGATCGGTTAGCGATTCTGTCAAAGGGGCTTATGCAAAAGCCAAATCTGCCGTCGACGAAGCGCAGTTTGTTTGATAGCAGTGTAATCCCGTGGAGAGTCGCATTGCCGACTGTGATCGACTCTTCACGGGGTTATTTGTTTTGATTAGACAGCTCTAATGCTCAGAAAATTATAGGCTTAATAATATTTAATGACGTTAGCATCTTATCATACGTTTTTGCGTGTAGGTTTACAGAGCCAATGGCTTAACCTGATTTTTCCCATATGATCCTTTCGTTTTCGGCCATTGACAGACACGCTCAATTCCGGGATTTTTGCTGTAATCTTACTGGACTTGAAACCATTCTGGACTTTTTGAGCACCATTACGTCGCACGGCGATACGATCCTCAATGCTTATATTCTTGACGAAGGGAATCGGATGGAGCTACCGCCCGAAGCCTTTGATGGGCAGCTGTTTTCGCAGCCTCTTCAGCAGTTGGAAGAGCAATGGCAGGCTGCTTTACGTAAACCCGTCAGCGATAAACTATCTGCGAATCAGTGGCATATCGAGTTAATCCGTCAACAGATCAGGCTATATGGCGACCGGATAGAAACGCTTACGTTGCAAGTCGACCGGCTTGAGATGCTTCGTCGACGCGTTGAGGATATGTATTATGACCAGCAGCGGAACCAGCTTATGGAGCAGTATACGAATACATTAACCATGTATCAAAGCCATATTGATCGGGCTCAGGATGGCCGACAACGCGCTATAAAGAAGCTGAAGAAGCTGGAAAGTTATTAGAGACAAGATTTGGTTAACGGTTGATCGTCAGTTCTTTATCTTACAGAATGAAAACAATTAGCTTACAACATATGTTTAGCTAGTGTTCTATAATTAGTTTATAGAATATTTCATTCATGAAAGTGATTGTTGACACAATTGAGCAGGATGACTGGGTGATTCGGGGGTGGACCGTTAAATTCCTACTGTCCGACAAACTGCTGCATCAGGTGAAACTGATCTCCAGAGCCGAGCACTGGTATGAAGACCCGGTTGTAGCCGATACATGGATCGTGCGCGTTCGTATCTGCTTCAATAGTATTCAGCAATATTACAATACGTTTGGGTTGCTCCCACAGATCGGTGACCGCCTGTTCAATGAAGATTCTGGCCTGGCTATTCAGGATCGTTCAATAGATGGGGGACTCAAACACATAACATTTACACTTACCACCTAACAGTCGCTCAGCTTATAGCGATTTCGGCCAATTAAGTCGGTATCAACGAAAAATTAAGCCGCTTTTTGGGTAAGATCAGGAAATCGTTACGTTTTGGCAAGGTATACATACAGTTGTTCTCAGGTACTGTAATGGGTTGCAGTTGATTTTTTAGTTATTGTACGTTCATTCCTGAAAACTACCTATGATCCTCTCATTTTCGGCATTAGATGACAGCTCCTGCCCACAGGATTTTTCCTGCGAGCTTCCTGAGCTTGAAGATGCACTTGATGTATTGACTATGGTTGCCTATCAGGGCAATACAATTCTCTATGCCTATATTCTGGATGAGGGGAAGCGTACCGAACTGCCGTGTGACGTGTTCGACGGGAAGCCACTTTCTGCTTCACTAAAAAGGCTGGAAAAACAATGGCAGGCGGTGCTTAAAAAGCCGGTACGTTCGTCAATGCTGGTAAGCAGGAGATGGCTTCAGGACATTACCCGGCATCGTATCCAGATCTATGATAACCAGATCACCCATTTTGTTACGTTACTTGATAAACTGGCTATATTACGTCAACGTGCACTTGCCGGCCACGACGGGTACCGAATGAATGTACTTGTCAGTCGATATACCTCGTTGATTCATAATTATGAAGTATACATTGACCGAGCCGTTGCCGAGCGGAATCTTGTTCATAAAAAACTGAGTCAGCTGGAACATTCCCTGTAGTTTTGGCTGTATATAAACTCCTTACCCGTTTCTAGAGTAGCTTTCTTATTACGCTGGTCTGGCCAGGGCAGAATCTTCACTGAGTTTTTCCTGGCTCATAGCAAAGTTACGGGCTATTCGAGCCCGCTCACGGGTTTCTTTAGCTTTCTCAAGAAATTGCTCAGCCGCTTCTCCGTTGCCCCCTTCCGCAAAATGTTTACCCGAATGTTCGAGCAGAATTACGGTTTCCTCCAGGCTACGAACGGCCTTCCAGAACGATTCTTCCACCACTCTGGTCGTTTCGGCGAGTAGCGAACTGGCCGTGTACGCATGACCTGTATGGCAGCGATAACGAATCAGTTTACCTTCTTTAATACTAATCAAAGCGCCGTTACATTCCGGGCAAGTAAGGGTCGTCAGGCCACCCATATCCAGAATTCCCATATCAAAAGCGTTGTCCTGAGCGGCAATGTTTACCTCCGTTTCCAGCCGCTTCTCTTCTGCTGGCGTTAATTCGGGTTTACCGGCAACTGGCTCTGTGCTTAACTGGGTAATTAGCTGAGCTATTTCTGAAATTGGCAGAATGTAATCAACATCTACATGGTCCAGTACGTTGTTGGGCATACTGTTATACAAGGCTTCATTGGGTTGCTGAACGATGCAGGTCCCTTCAAGCCGCTTAACCGACCACATACCCGACGTACCGTCATCGAGCATGCCTGTTAGTATAACCCCCACCACCCGAGGCCCATACGAATAGGCTGCTGAACGAAACAGGGCATCGATTGACGGACGAAACCGGTTCTCTTTCGGGCCTTTTTTTACAATAACCTGATCATACTCTACCAGCAGGTGATGATCGGGCGGAGCCACATAAATTCGACCGGGCAAAATAGGTTCGCCATCACTGGGATGAACCGCTTTTAGCGGCCCTGCCATACTCAGAATTTCTGGTAGATAGCTGGGCGAATGGGGCGATAGGTGCAGCACTACAAATATACATCCCTTAAAATCGGCGGGCAGGGCAGCCACTAATTCTTTGAGGGCAAAAACTCCGCCTGCCGATGCGCCAATAACAATAATGTCCCGTTTTGCCATCTTGGTCGTATGGATTACCTTTAGCTAGTGATCATTCACAACCCGCTCTAGTTACCTTAACCACAGACCTGCCTCTTGGTTCAGCAGGAATCCTTAGAACATGTCAAAACAAAAAGCTGCCGCAGATTCGTCGCAACCCCAATCGCCGTCAAACGTACCCATCGTTGCGATTGGCGCTTCTGCGGGCGGTCAGGAAGCCGTAGTTGAACTGCTGAAAAACCTGTCGCCAACCACAGGACTGGCATACGTGTATATTCAGCACCTTGACCCTACTCTCGAAAGCCATTTGTCTGACATTCTGGGCCGGGCTACGTCCATGATTGTGCAGGAAGCACAGCATTTGATGCGGGTTGAGCCCAACCACCTGTACATTATTCCGCCCGACCGTGATCTGGAAGTGCTGGACGGCGTACTGACACTGGTACCACGCAAAGCTCGTTCGGTCATCCACATGCCTGTCGACCAGTTTTTTCTGTCGTTGGCGGAGAGGCAGAAAGAGGGAGCCATTGCCGTCGTGCTGTCAGGAACGGCCTCCGATGGAACTCTTGGCCTGCGAGCCATCAAAGCCGCGGGGGAATTACGTTTGCGCAGGATGAAACCGCCCGGTTTCAGAGTATGCCCCGGTCGGCCATTACGGAGGGCGTTGTGGATCGGGTGCTGCCACCTGCCGAAATCGCCAAAGAACTCGAACGACTGAGCGGGCAGATCAGTGTTTTTCAGCAGACAACACTTCCCGAAAGCCAGGAGATCGACAGTGAAGATTCCTCAACAACCGAATCCATTGCCGGTACGAATGAAGATTTGCGGACAATCATTCAACTGCTGCGCCGGGCAACCGGCGTGGATTTTAGCTATTACAAAGTAACGACCATCCGACGGCGGATCATCCGTCGAACACTGCTCTATAAGCTGGAGTCGCTGCACGAATATGCTGAGTACCTCCGCCGACATCCTGAGGAAGCCAACCTGCTGTATGATGACTTGCTCATCAACGTAACCACTTTTTTCCGGGATGCCGACACGATGGATTACATCCAGAAGGTTCTCCTGCCGCAGTTGGTTCGGGAGAAAGCCCCTCAGGAGCCGTTACGTATCTGGGTGCCTGCCTGCTCGACGGGTCAGGAAGCTTACTCCATTGCCATGCTGCTGCTGGAAGTGCTGGGCGATCGGGCCCTTAGCCGGACCATTCAGATTTTTGCTACCGATCTGAGCGAGTCTGCCGTGGCAAAAGCTCGGCTGGGAAGCTATACGCGGGGTGAAATTATGGACGTATCGGCCCGGCGGCTGCAGCGGTTCTTTACCAAAATAGACGACTATTACCGTATCAATAAAGCGGTGCGGGACTTGTGCGTGTTTGCTCCCCACAATCTTCTGAAAGACCCGCCTTTCTCCCGGCTTGATCTGATAAGCTGCCGCAACCTGCTTATTTATCTGGAAGCTCCGCTTCAGCGCAAAGCTATTGCTACGTTCCATTATGGGCTTCACCCGAACGGCTACCTCATACTGGGCAAATCGGAAACGGTGGGTACGTCAGCCCCGCTGTTTTTACAAATCGAGAAAAATTACAAAATTTTCTCCCGCAAAAATGACGTCGACAGCCGGGCTACCTTCGCTATGTCGCCCCGCCAACTGGATGGTGATACAATGTCGAACCGACCATCGATTCTTCCCAGATCGGCCGGGCAAGGCGCTGGCGATACACCGGGACGTAACGCGTCAGGCAGTCAGGATCGGTGGGCGGGAGCCGCTTCTGATCTGGATAAAGTTGTTGATAACCTGCTGCTGAATCAATACGTACCGGCCAGTGTGGTGGTCAATCAGGATCTGGAAATCCTTTCGTTTCGGGGATCGACCGGTTTGTTTCTCGAACCTTCGCCCGGCAAAGCCAGCCTTAACCTGATCAAAATGGCGCGTCCGTCGCTGGTCTTCGAACTACGGAATGTTGTCCATAAAGCGCAGAAACTGGGCGAGCCCGTCCGGAAGAGCGGTCTGGAGATCAAGGTAAAAAACAAGATTCATTACGTAGCTATCGAAGCGGTACCGCTCGAAACGGTGGGTGAGGAGCGAATGTTTCTGATTCTGTTTGAGGAAGTCGAACCGCCCGCAGTGCCAACCACCCGCACCGCCGACGCCCGAAATCGCCGGATCAAAGAGCTGGAGAACGAACTGGCCAATCTGCGGGAAGACATGCGCTCGATTATTGAAGAGCAGGAAGCCAGCAATGAAGAGCTGCAATCGGCCAACGAAGAAATTATCAGCAGCAACGAAGAACTGCAAAGCATCAACGAAGAGCTGGAAACCAGTAAAGAAGAAATTGAATCGACGAATGAAGAGCTGCTGACCATTAATCAGGAATTGCAGGTACGTAATGATCAGTTGTCGGAAGCCTATCAGTTTGCCGAAGATATTTTCGGCACTATTCGCGAAGCGACGCTGGTACTCGATACCGATCTGCGGGTGAAAAGCGCGAATCAGGCGTTCTATCGATTGTTTCAGCTAAGCGATGAGTCTACCGAACGGCGGCTTATTTACGAACTTGGTAACCGCCAGTGGGATATTCCTGAACTGAGGCTGATGCTGACCGATATCATTACGTCCGATGCTCAGTTTCAGGGATTTGAATTGAAATATTCCTCGCCTGAAGCGGGCGAAAAAGTCCTGTCACTCAACGCCCGACGGGTGGTTCGACAACAGGAATCGATTCTGCTGGCTATTGAAGATATTACCGAACACCGGCGGGCGCAGGAGTTGCTGGCCGAGCGGGAGGGATGGTTCCGGCAAATTGCCAACAATGCCCCTACGCTGATCTGGGTGACCGATGCCGACGGAAAATTCACGTTTCTGAACAAAGCCTGGCTCGATTATACGGGTTACGATCTGGATGAAGTAATGAAACACGGCCTGGTGCACGTAATGCATCCCGACGATCGGTTAAATTACCTCGTCAACTACAACGATCATATTACTAAAAAGGAACCCTTCCAGTCGGAGTATCGGCTGTACCGACAGGATGGAAACTATCGCTGGATGCTGGAAAATGCACAGCCTATGGCTGGCGCCCAGGGCGACTTCAACGGCTATATCGGTAATGCCGTTGACATACAGCTGCAAAAAGAATCGACCCAGCGGATGGATCGCCAGATGCAGGAGCGAACAGAGGAACTGGCTGAGCTTAATCAGTTGATCAGTATTGCGCTCAATATCAGCGAAGCCGGGCAAGGCCGCTGGGACTGGAACACGAACGCTACCATCTGGGATGATCGCGGCAAAGAAATCATTGGCTTTACCAGCGATGAAGAAATGACGAAATCCGATGGTTGGATCAACCGCATTCATCCGGATGATCGGGCCGAAGTAATGGCACATGCACAGGAGGCCATGCAGAACGGAACCCCCTTTCTGCATGAATACCGCGTTATTCACGATGATGGTAGTATTCGCTACGTGCTAGGTTCGGGAAAAATGAATCAGGATGCCAGTGGCCAGCCGATGGGTTCGGCAGGTATGGTCATTGACATTACCGGGCTAAGACTGGCTAAATTCAAAGCCGATCTGCAAAAAGCCCATGATCGCCAACGGGCTATTTTTGAGGCTCTTCCGCTGCCGCTGAGTTATTTCCGGGCAATTCGCAATGAAGATGGTACCATAGTTGATTTTACGCTGGAAGAAGCTAATCAGGCCAGCCTTCAGTTACTTACACTTGAGCAAGAGGTTAATGGTCAAACAGTCAATCAGTTACGTGTAAAGCTAATTGACCATCCGTATTACCAGAGTATGATTACGGTAGCCGAAACCAGTCTGGCTAAACGGGAAGAGGTTCATACGCAGATCAACGGGCAGGATGCCTGGTCGCTGGTAAACACCGTCCCGTTTGAAGATGGGATTTTAATTGCCAGTCTGGACATTACCGACCGCAAGCTGGCCGAGCAGGCGCTGGACAAAAGCAAACACTTTGTTCAGATGACGCTGGATAGTTCGAAAAGTTTAGTACAGGTGTTGGAAGCCGTACGGAACGAAACGGGCGAAATCATCGATTTTCGCTGGATATTAAAAAACAAAATAGCTCGTGACGTATTGGGCGACAGCTTGCAGGAAACCTTACTCCAGGTTACTCCCGGTCTGGTAGAAGCTGGCTTTTTTGCAAAATGCCTGCACGTAATGGAAACGGGCGAAACCATCCGCTTTGAACTGAACTATGACCAGGAGCGGTTCCCGAATGCGTATGATGTTACGATCGTAAAGCTTGACGATGGGCTTGTGATAAACAGCCTCGACATTACCGACCGGAAGGCGGCCGAAATGCTGGCCCAGCAAACTACCCAGAACTTACAGGCAGTTCTGAACAGTTCACCGGCAGCCATCTGTTTTTTGAAACCTGTCTGGGATGATGCGCATACGCTGATCAATTTTCAGCTAGTGGTTTGTAATCAGCAGTTTGCGGAGATGGCAGAGCAGTCTGTTACGCAATTGATGGGCCAGAAGATCTCTCAATTGGCCGACAAACTCTGGCATGAACATACTGTCGAAAACATTAGACAAGTTTTGGAAACCGGTACGCCATTTGTCGACGAACAATATAACCCCGACAAGAATCAGTGGATGACTATCGTCCTGAATAAGTTCGATAGTGGTGTTGTGTTGATGGGACAGAATATTACCCAACTGAAAAAAGCCGAGCAGCAGCAGGAACACTTGCTTAATGAGCTGGAAAAATCGAACGAAAATATTCAGGTTCTGGCACAGATGCGTCAGCAACTGCGGGAGCGGGGCGAGTTTCTGCGTAGCACCTCGCACGACCTCCGGGGCAATATTGGCATCATTCAGGGAGCCGTTACGCTGCTGGACATGGCTACCTCGGATGAAGAGCGGAGTCATATGCTGGAAATGCTCCAGCGAAATTTGAGGCAGGCTACCCAAATGCTTTCCGAGCTGCTGGACGTAGCCCGGCTGGAAGCCGGGCAGGAGCAGCGCCAGATTGAATCATTCGATGCGGCTCAGTTATTTCACGGATTAGTCGATAGTTTGCAGCCTTTTGCCGATGAGCGGGGGTTGTGGCTACGTAGTGAAGGCGACGAAGTCCTGCTTGTTGAAGGGGATAGGGTTAAAGTCCATCGTATTGCACAAAACCTCCTGTTGAATGCGCTGAAATATACGCAAACTGGGGGCGTAACGATAAACTGGGGAGTGGCCCCCGCAGCCGATCAATGGTTACTGACCATTACCGACACGGGTCCGGGTTTATTAGAAAATGACCGTTCCAAATCGGGCGAAGGGATTGGATTGAACATTGTCAGGCAGTTATGCGGACTCCTGGATTGCCACATGGACACTGATAGCCAGCCTGGAGTAGGTACCCGTTTTGAGCTTTCGTTTCCCCGGCGCTACGTGGCTTAGCACATATTTCTCTGGTTTCTATTCCCTTACTCATACATAGAAACCAGAGAACCGGAACCGACCGGTTTCGTTTGGTTCAGGAAAATTTCGGCAGCGTAACAGCATCCCACCAGTAATGGCGGAAGCTGGCAAAGCATTCCAGCCACTTTTCGTACCCGTTTGGCTTAACAATATATGAGTTTGTCCGGAGGGCATACGACTCGCTAATATCGTCTTTGTCGTTTGAATGGCTCAGAATAATGACCGGTATTTCACGATAGATATGGTGCGTTTTTAGGATTTCCAGAAGACTCAAGCCCTGTTGTCGGCTGGGCAGGTATAAATCGAGCAAAATTAATCTGGGCAACTCGCGCAGGTCCTGCGTACAGGCTTCCAGATACATGTTAACCTGAGCCACTTCCGACAGCCAGACAGCCTCAACCTCTGGAAATTGTTGTTGCAGAGCCCAGCGTATGACGAACCACTGATCGGCATTATCTTCTACTACCAGAATAGTAGATTTTGGGTGTTTGTGACGCTTGGCCGAGGTAGAGCTACTCATTAAGGTTTATGATTCGATTAAATAGCTAATAGTTTATTAAGAGGTTAGTAAAATTAATAAATTATAATTGCTACCCTGAAAAATTTCGATCCTTAATCGAATTAAAATCAATTAGTTTCTGGTTTCCTTCTTTTTCGACATTAAGCAGTCAATCTACTTACCAGCTGGTCAGTAGATCGCGGGCCGATATTCGGGCTATTTTTAGTTCAGGCGGCTAAAAGAAAGCGCCCGTACTACCGGGCCGAAACCAGTAGTGTATATACAGATCAAGCGCTTTGGAATGGTAAGTTAAAACGTAAAGTTGCCGCCGTAATCACGGGTATGATCACGCCAGATGCTGTGGTAGTGAATTTGATTCTGGTACACTACACCCGACTGACAAACAAACTCGATCCAGACACTCGGCCCGTCGATACGTACGTAATCGGCGTTGCTGCTCAGCGAGGCATTGCCCGAATAAGCGATATATGTATCCGCCAGTTCATTCTGGTACGTAGCCAGCAAACTGGCCGCTGTAGCGTCATCCGTATCCAGTACCCAGGGCTTCATGGCTGCCAGTATCAATGCCTGCTGATCGGTGCTCAGGCTGCTGACTTTCAGACCAACTTTCGTGGCCGGAAATTTGCCATCATTAGTTGGCCCAAGCAGGACGTCGCTAAAAGTACTGCTGAGTTTTGCACTGGCGAGCTGATCTGCACTCAGCGATGCCAGCATGGCTGCCATAGCATCGTGCTCGCTGCTGAGCGGAGCATAGGAACTACCGTTGGTAGCTGTCCAGCTTTTCGGTTCGACCCCCTCAAACTGAGGAGTTGCGCCCTGAACGGCACCTGCATTGTAGGTTTTATTGATGGCCAGATGATGCCCACCAAACTGAAACTGCCAGGTGGTTGTGGTAGAAGGCGTACCCAGAAACGCGATAAAGTAAATCCCCGATGAATAGCCAGTGCCGCCCCCTGCGGTTTTCAGTACGTCGTCGGCAGCCCGGATTTGCATGGCTTCATCGTAGCCTTCGTTTTCGGTTGTGCCGGTTGCAGCTTTCACAACGGCTAGTGCTGCCGTCAGCTGTACATCCGTCAGCGTAGATAGTTGCAGCCCCAACCGGCAGCCTGATCCACAGGGCAGATTCGACCATTTTATGGCATTGGTCTGATTGTAGGAAAGCACAACGGCCGTTTTCTGCGCATCGGTTAGTGTTGCCAGAAACGCGTTAGCTGCGCAAACAACTTTCTCGGTTGTAGTGGTGGCCGTACTGCAATCAGGTGTTGTGGTGGTGGTAGATGAGCCTTCCGTTATAGTCGTTGCGATGGCGCAGGAGCCTAACGCGTAGGAAGGGGCTGATACGGTAATGGTTTCAGAAGTTATAGTTGCCGTCCCGTCAAACGTGAGCGGTATGGCTACAGAGGTTTGCCCATCTTTTACTGTCGTTGTATAGGTCGTAGGGGTAAAATCCGAACTGACAAGGTTGAACGTAACAGAGCCAGCCGTAGCATTGTTCAGACCAACCGACAGCGTAGTGTTTTGCGGTGAACCGCTGTTGGTAAACGACGTAGTACTAAGTGAGGTGGATGTGCAGTTTATTGATGGAGCCATGATAATGTCATTCTCCGTCTTTTTGCAGGATACAACCACACTCAGGAATAAGAAAAGCGCTAACGTTAGTCGGATAAATTGCCCGTTCATAGGGTTTAAAGATAGAAATCTCTTTTTAAAAGTGCGGCCTCAACCGCTTTTATGTTGCGGATTTTGTTCAGAAGTAGTCGGTGGACAGTACGAAAAAGTTTGCATTTGGCGCTGAAAAGCGTAGTGAGAAAGGAGGGTCGTGGCGAAATGCCGGGAGGCTATAGTAAAAAGGCTTAATGGATAATTCCAGTTTCTTCCCACTGCCGGAGCCAGTCTTTCCGTTCTCCCTTCAAGGCTGCGAAAAACTCATAGAAAGGCACCATGTCCTGTTCATAATTGCCAGTAGCATAAATAGGATTGCCCAAAACGACGGATTTTCGCGGCCAGTCAATTCCAATCGGAATAAAGGGAACATGTGCCTTAAGCGCAATGTAGTAAAAGCCGGTTTTAAGTTTCGATACATTACGGCGGGTTCCTTCCGGAGCGATGCAGATATGCAGCCGATCATGCTGATTGAACAGCATCACAATGGTATCGACCAGATTGCGCGATTGGTCGCGGTATACAGGTTTGCCACCCAACGCACGAAAAAACCAGCCTGAATACCAGGCAAATAGCGAACTCTTGGCGAGGTATTGCACCCAGATACGGGTAGCGGCTCTGGCGCCTACGCCAACCAGAAAATCCCAGTTGGTGGTATGCGGAGCAATTACCCAGATGGATTTAGGAAGGGTCGTAACAGTGCCAACAAGCTGCCAGCCAGCAATCTTGAACAACCAACGGGCAAGGGCACTAAACATAGTCGTCAATAAAAAGCCGTCAGTCAGTGAGTCAATCGGGTAATGAGTTGACTCACTGGCTCACCGACTGAATTAATACTTCCGATCATTGCGCTCTAACCACCGGCCTGTCATAAACGAAGCGATCAGGAGAACGGCGTAGAACAGCAGTGTTAAAGGGGTTGATAAATCCATGTTTGTATTCAGTTGAATGTCGGTGCAAAAGTATAACAAAATAGCCGGTCAGACAATCCGTTGGTGAGCCGGTCAATGATTAACGGCTAATGAATTACCGACTCACCAACCTACAGAACTCCCTTAGTGCTGGGGAGGTTGTCCAATTCTTTTATATCCCGCCGAACAGCCATCTTAATGGATTTGGCAAATGCTTTGAAAATAGCTTCAATCTTATGGTGTTCGTTATCGCCTTCGACCTTGATATTCAGGTTGCACAAAGCTGTATCAGAAAACGATTTGAAGAAATGAAAAAACATTTCCGTGGGCATATCGCCGATTTTTTCGCGCCGGAATTCGGCATCCCACACCAGCCATGGCCGCCCTGAAAAATCGATACCAACCTGCGCCAGGGCTTCATCCATCGGTAAAAGAAAACCGTAGCGGCTGATACCGCGCTTGTCTCCTAGCGCCCGTCGGTAGGCTTCACCAAGCGCCAGCGCCGTGTCTTCAATGGTATGGTGCTCATCGATGTGCAGATCACCATTGACCTGGATGGTCAGATCGGCTCCCGAATGTTTGGCTACCTGGTCGAGCATATGATCGAAAAAGCCGAGACCCGTATGAATACTGGCCTGACCGCGACCATCGAGGTTTAAATCCACCCGAATCTGGGTTTCTTTCGTATTTCGTTCAACGGTAGCCGTACGGGCCGGAAGGCGCAGAAATTCATAGATATCGTCCCAACTGTCGGTTTTTAGGGCAATGGCCTGCTGCATGGCATCCGTCAGGCCATCCACATCGGCAAACTGCACCGCAGACAAGCCGTTTGGGGGTAGAAACAAAATGGCTTTAGCGCCAAGGTTTATTGCCAGCTGAACATCGGTGAGCCGGTCGCCAATCACGTAGCTATTGGCAAGGTCATACGTATTGTTGAAATAGTCCGTTAGCATGCCGGTGCCGGGCTTGCGGGTCAATGAATTGTCGCGTGGGAAATGGCGGTCAATATGTACGGCCAAGAAATGAATATTTTCTCCCGCGAAGGTGGCCATCATCTTGTTGTGAGCTGGCCAGAACGTATCTTCAGGAAACGAACTGGTGCCAAGGCCATCCTGATTGGTAACCATCACCAGTTCATAATCGGTTTCTTCGGCAATCTTCCGCATGGCCGACAGGACCCTTGGCATGTAATCGAGTTTCGCCAGCGAATCGACCTGTTGATCGGGTTGGGGTTCGACAATCAGGGTGCCATCGCGATCAATAAAGAGAATTTTTTGCATAATGTGCAGGAATGAGCCAACAAAGATACAGTCCTGGAACATTACACGCGAAAAAGTGTTATGTTTGCAGAGTAGTTCTTTACAATGGTTTTTTGTAATTATCCGTATATTTTTTATTAGTTTATTGAGCAGAGAATATTATAGCGTATTTCCTACCGTAGCAGTCCCTGCCAAATACCCATAAGCCTACCTATCACCTCTTTTTTATCATAAAATTAGTAGTTACCGAGTACTTTGCGTTTTTATTGGTATCCGTAAATCTCTAACCTAATACTATTCAAAAAACACCCAATTCATACACTATCAACCTTTAAAACATACATCAGCGTACATTATTTATTACTTATACTTTATAAACATTAGAGGTTAACATGCCAGCGACAGCATCCAGACTGACCCGCATTGGGGTTTTTTATGACGGCAATTATTTCTTACACGTAAGCAATTATTACAATTACTCACACGAACGGCGCAGCCGGATCAGTATTTCGGGTTTACACGCTTTTATCAGAAGGCAGGTAGCCGAAGAAGAAGGCGTTAATGAGCGTTTATGCCAGATTGTTGATGCCCACTATTTTCGGGGGCGTCTGAATGCCCATGAGGCCAATCAGCGCGGTAATCAGTTGTTTTATGATCGCCTGTTCGACGATATTCTGATGTCGGAAGGGGTTGTAACTCACTATTTACCGGTAAAAACGTATCAGGGATATCGTCAGGAAAAAGGCATCGACGTATGGCTGGCGCTTGAGGCTTTTGAACTGGCTCAGTATAAGAAATTCGACGTAGTGGTGCTCATTACGTCTGATGGCGATTACGTACCGCTTATCCGTAAGCTCAATACACTTGGTTCGCGGATTATGGTGCTGAGCTGGGATTTTGAATTTCTCAATGAGCAGGGCGAAAAACAGATTACCCGCACTTCTCAGGACCTTTTGGAAGAAGTATCGTATCCGGTTGCCATGCACGGCATCATCGATGACCGCAGCCGCCGGAACGATACGGCCATTCAGAATCTGTTTGTGAAACAGCAGGCGCGTCCGGCTTTTGCCGCAGCTTCTGGCGCAAATTACGCTCCTTTTGCGAATGGCCATCCGTACGACGATTATCCGCTTATCGATGAACCCAACTACAACATCGTAGGAGTGGGCGAAGATGATGACCCGGAAGGACGCAAGATCAGCACCATTCGTAGCCTGAAAACCGGTTATGGCTTTATCAACTACCCACCCAATAATCTGTTTTTTCATTACACAAGTCTGCTGGATACGGACTTCAATGAATTGCAGATCGACGACGAGGTGGAGTTTACCATTGGGCAGAATGCCGAAGGTAAAGACATTGCCATTGATGTGCGTCTGGTACGTCGATAAGTATGAATGTCCTTCGTATAGCCAGTGAGGATATACAAGCGTTTCGATGGCGTGCGCTGGACTGGGCCGTCCGTCAACAAACACATACAGAGGATTTTGTCGCTTTTCTGAATAACAACGGCATTGCTTACCCAAATGACCCGTTTCCTGATCGACTGTTTGTCGGTGCGAAACGGGTCATTTCGTTTTCAGGCGCAGACGCTTTTGAGGAAGTATACAGAGTGCATCAGGAAAAACCGTCGTTTCTGGTAGGTTATTGGGGCTATGATCTGAAAAATCAGGTTGAAGCCCTAAGCAGCCGAAACCCAGACAGGCTCGGTTTTCCGGACGTTTATTTTGTTGAGCCGCGGTGGATTATCGATTTTGAGATGACAAACCTGCCAGATGGTAACGTACTCATCTCGGGCGAGGGTGATCCGCAGGAATTGCTGAAAGAACTAGACCAATACCACTCTCCGCTTCTCAAGCCATTACCCGAGGCAACGCGAGCCAATGTCAGCTGCCGCGTTACGTCCGACGATTATCAGACGAATGTTCGCCAGATTCGGCAGCATATTCTGGCAGGAGATGTATACGAACTGAATTACTGCATTGAATTTTTTGCGGAGAATGTCCAGCTCGATCCGCTGGCAACGTACCATGCCCTGAATAAACGGTCGCCGATGCCGTTCTCCAGTTTTCTGAAACTGGGCGACCACTACGTGATGGGTGCATCGCCAGAACGGTTTTTGAAGAAAACAGGTCGAAAAATTTTATCCCAACCCATTAAAGGGACTATCCGACGAGGGCAAACGCCGGAAGAGGATGCGTTGCTACGTGCCCAGTTACTAAATTCCGAAAAAGAGCGGGCTGAAAACCTGATGATTGTTGATCTGGTACGTAATGATCTGGCACGTAGCGCCCGAACCGGTTCTGTAGTCGTCGACGAACTCTTCGGAATTTACGGTTTTCGGCAAGTTTATCAGATGATCTCGACAGTTTCGGCTACTCTGGGTGATACCGTTTCCTGGGCCGACGCTATCCAGCATGCTTTTCCAATGGGCAGTATGACCGGCGCTCCTAAAATCATGGCCATGGAACTGATTGACGAACTGGAAGCGAGTCGGAGAGGGCTCTATTCAGGTGCTATTGGCTTTATCACGCCGGAAGGTGATTTTGATTTCAGTGTTGTGATCCGAACGTTGCTCTATAATGCCCACAGCGGTTATGCCTCATTTTCGGTGGGCAGCGCCATTACCTACGATTCCGATCCTCAACAGGAATGGGAAGAATGCCTGCTAAAAGCCCGCGCGATTCGGGACGTACTGGAGCAGGGCGATTAAGTGATCAATAGCCACACGCCACCTCCGGCTTGAACGTTAGTGAGCGAAACAGGGCGGTATTAACTGCTGATTAAAAAAAGTTTCTGCTTGCTTGTGGAATTTTGTCCCGTTTTTTCTCTTAGTCAATAACACTTGCAACGTTTATCGGCACGAATGACTCATTATAAGCGAGTTGACCGTTTACGAAATTAGCTACTATAAATTTAGTTAAAAATCGTTAACGAGTTAGCTACGCTACGTTCATCCGACTAGCTTTGTCGCCGTATCCTATTCCCTTTGTCCCTCATACTCCATGAAAAACCTTTTCCTGTTGGCCGTATTGTGCCTACTGACTTCTGCGCTCTACGCGCAAACGGCTCCACCCACTCGGTTTACATTACAAGGCCGCGCCGTTGATACGGCTGCCGCTCCGCTGGCTTCCTCGACTGTGATGTTGCTGAACCCGAAAGATTCGTCGTTGGTGAACTTTACCCGAACGGGCGAAACGGGCGCTTTTGCCTTCAAAAACATCAAATCAGGTACGTACATCCTGAAGATATCATTCGTTGGTTTTGTGCCTCACAATCAGGTTGTTAAACCGACAGGCGATGCGGTAATGAACCTGGGCGACCTGAAAATGAAACCGATAGCCCGGGAACTGATGGAAGTAGTAGTAAGAACAGCAAAGGCTCCATTGACCATCAAGGGCGATACGATTGAGTACAACGCCAGTTCATTTAAGGTGCCACCTGGATCTACCGTAGAAGATTTGCTGCGAAAACTACCGGGGGTTCAGATTGATCAGGACGGCAACATCCGGGCGCAGGGGCAGGAGGTGAAAAAAGTGATGGTGGATGGAAAAAGCTTTTTCGGAAATGATCCCAAACTGGCTACAAAAAACCTTCAGGCAGAAGCTATTTCGAAGGTGCAGGTGTATAACGACAAAACCGAGCAGGCCAAACTTACAGGCGTTGAGGACGGCAAGAAAGAAAAAACCGTGAACCTCGAGCTTAAGGAAGAATTTAAAAAAGGTGGTTTTGGTAAAATAACAGCCGGAGCGGGCCCTGCTTCCAACGACTTATCGGCACGTACCGAAATCAAGGGCAATTACAACAAGTTCGATTCCAAACGACAAATTTCGGTCATCGGCCTGGGCAACAATACCAACCAACAGGGAATCTCGTGGAATGATTATCAGGATTTCAGAGGAAGTAATTCGTTTAACTGGAACGATAATGCCGACTTCGGCTTCAGCAGTGGCAACCGGTTTATTTACTTCGGAGATGATGACGAATCGCTGGGTATTCCGGTGAATGGAGGGCAGGGCAGAGGGTTTTCCAATAACGTTGCCGGTGGCGCAAACTACAATTACGATACGAAAAAAACCAAACTCAGTACGAGCTATTACTACAACCAGACGCGGCTGGAGCTGAATGCCTTACGAAATCGTAAAAACTTCCTGGAAACCGGATCATTCCGAACCGAGGAGAACAGCAGCCAGGTAAATTTCAATGGTAATCACCGCGTCAGTTTACGATTTGAAAAACAGCTTGATTCGCTTAATACGCTGGTTTTTATCAACAACAGTCGGTTGAATAACGGCAATTCGAACCTGCTTACCCTTCAGAACTTGTATCAGACAAGCGCTGCGCAAACGGATGTGCTTTCTACCCGGAACACGACGAATAACCTCACCAGTGCCCGCCAGCTCGGCTCCGCTAATTCACTGATTTATCGGTTGAAATTTAAAAAGAAGGGGCGTTCGTTTGCGGCCAGCGCTACGTATCAGATCAATACAAACGATGGAGATCTGGATTTGTACGCCAGAAATGAATTTTTACAGGCTACCAGCGTCAACGATCAGTTGCGTGTTATTCGGCAGGGACAGGCCACCAACAGTCTGCGAAACGAGTACAAAGCCAGCCTGCTGTACGTTGAACCTTTTGCCAAAAAGTATTTCTGGGAGAGTTTTTACAATTTCAGTCTACGCTATGATGAAGTTGACCGGGATGTGTTCAACAAAGGCGATAACGGACAGATTCTTACCAGAAATGACTCGCTGAGCCGGTATTATAAAAACAACTATGTATTCAATCGCCTGGGCAGCAGCCTTCGGTATTCGTACAAAGGGCTGAATATTTCGGCGGGGCTGGCGGGGCAACAGTTTTCGCTCAATGGCAAATACGCGCCCGATCAGACATCCGCCAATTTCAACCAGATCAGCCGCACATTCACAAACGTAGTGCCGAATGTTTCGCTGAACTACGATCTGAAAAATAATAAGTACGTAGGGGCTGGTTATGATGTGGGGGTTCGGATACCGTCGTCGCGGGATTTACAGCCCATCGTCAACAACAGCAATCCGCTGTTCATTACGCAGGGAAATCCGAATTTGCTGCCGCAACTGGAGCATAATCTGAATACCAACTTCAGTTATTTTAACCCCGGCAGCTTTACCAACTTTTTTGTAAATATCTACGGAACGTACTACGTCAACCAGATTGTGTACAGCCAGTTTGTTGATCAGCAGACACTTGTTACACGTACCGTACCCGAAAACCTGACGGGCGGCAAGAACCTGGGTTCGTACATTAGCTTTGGCTTCCCGTTGAAGAAAACGAAAGCCACCATGGGCATCAATTCACAGCTGAACTTTGGCAATAATCTCACCAATATAAACCAGGTCTTAAACCAGACGAACAACCAGAACTACAACATCGGTGTGCGCCTGGACCTGACACCAACCGAATGGCTGACGTTCTACGGGTATGGCAACATTGGCCGTACCAACACGAGTTATTCCATTAATTCAGGGCAGAATCAGACGATTATCAACAATAATTTCAATGGCGACCTGACACTGAAACTACCTGCCAGTATTTACATCAACACCAGCCTGAACTACCGTGTCTACAAAAACGAGCGGTTCGGCTTCGACCAGCGCATTCCGCTCTGGAACGCATCGGTCTATCATATTCTGGGTAAAGCCAAAAAAGCAGAAGTTCGGCTCTCGGCGGTCGATATGCTGAACCGGAATATAAACGTGTCGCAATATGCCGGGCAAAATTACGTACAGGATGAGCGAGTGCTAACGCTGGCCCGGTACTTTATGCTTAGTTTCACCTATAATATGCGTGGAGTTCAGGCCAAAATGCGCCGGGATGGTTTTTAAAACCTGTCATTCGGCCAATGGTATGTGGTTCGACTAAAATCCTTTTCCTATTATGAAAAAAATATTGATAATTCTGTTTCTGCTAGTCAGTTCGCTCGTATCGGCCCAAAAAACCGAGGGGGTTGTTACGTATGTCCGAAAGGAACATTGGCTTAAAATCATTGCCCGACTGACGTATCTGGGGCAGGAAGAAAAAGACAGGGCGGCACAAACCTGGAAAAACGTTGAGGAAGAGGATAAAGGCGAGAAAATGAAACTGGTCTTTACCGAAAATGAAAGTTTATACACGCGTAGCAGCGAGGAGCCGGAAGATGGTGGGTATTCCTGGCGCCGGTCGGAGTTGAAACTGTACCGGAATTTTGCGCAGGATAAAAAGACCGATGTTATGGAAATGCTGGGCAAAACGTATGTTATTGACGATTCGCTGCATACGCCGGTCTGGAAAATCGGTAACCAGATTAAAGACGTTGCCGGTTACATATGCATGAAGGCCGAAACGGAAGACCCAATCAAGAAGCAGAAAATTACGGCCTGGTTTGCTCAGGATATTCCGGTTCCAGCCGGTCCTGAACGCTACAATGGTTTACCCGGCCTAATTCTGGAGCTGAATCTCAACGAAGGCGATGTTATTATTGAAGCGACGAGTGTTACGTTCAAAAAGCCAGCGCCTGATGAGCTTAAGCTTTCCAAAACCAAAGGCAAGAAAATCAACGATGTGGGCTATGATGCCTTAATACGTCAGCATATTGCCGAGAGTATTACGGCTCACCGAAATCCGTACTGGGCCATTCGGTACTAAAGTCAGTAAGCAATTAATTACCAGGTACGTTCGCTCAAAATATTCACTGAGCTATTAGCCGGCTGACTAACTTCCGTTGTGTTCTAAACGGGTTTGATCATGCCGGCTCCAACTATCTATTTTGATCCCCCCTACGACATTCACCCGTTGCGCGGGCAAGTACTTCAGATCGTTAATGCGGCTAATCCATTTGCATCCCTGCTCAGCATTGGCAGCGAGTTCGCCAACGTACAAAACCGCATCCCCAATTTTTATTTAGATTCGGAAGGGATTCATAACTATACCCGCATCGAAGAAGTCTGGATTATGCCCACCAGACTAACCATTACGCCAGGGGTTAGGCATCAGGTGCGGCTGTGTATACGTTTTTACGACGCGGTTGTTGCACAAATCGGTAATCAACGTAACGGCAATAATTTTATTGACGAACAAGAGGTTCCGCGCTCCGGCAAGCTCATCACCCGAACGTATCAGTGAACCCGTACACCTGATGGCGGAGTGGTGCTCTGGATCGGACGGAAAGCCACCATTGGGCGAGGGGAGGGCAGTAGTGGCCTGAGCTTCGATCAGCTAAGCCGATAGGTGTTTAAAACAGTCTAAAACGTTAGCCAGACGGACCAGTACGTTTTTTTGCGATATCTACCAGTTGACAGCAACTTATGATACGTAATACGATGACAAACCATCGGGAAACGCCCATTCAGATTCCTGAAGAGGAATTCAAAAAATGGGTTATCAACTCATTGATGCCATTGCTGAGTTTATGGCCAGCATTGACAGTAAGCCGGTTACAACGGGCGAGTCGCCCAGGCAGTTGCAGTCGATTCTCGGCATGCAGCCACTTCCGGAAGAGGGCCGCTCGGCTGACGATATTCTGTCAAGGGCCACCGAGTTGTTGTTTAATCACTCGCTGTTCAATGGTCACCCTAGATTTCTGGGGTATATAACGGCCGCTCCGGCACCTATGGGTGCGCTGGCTGATCTATTAGCGGCTGCCGTTAATCCGAACGTAGGGGCTAATATTTTGAGCCCCATTGCCACCGAAATTGAAAAACAAACCGTACAATGGCTGGCCGAATTTATTGGAGTTTCGCCTGACTATGGCGGCCTGTTGGTGAGCGGGGGGAATATGGCCAATTTCACCGCTTTTCTGGCGGCACGGACGGCCAAAGCGCCAAAAAGCGTAAAAGAAGAAGGCATCGATAATGCGTCGCAACGGCTGGTGGTTTACTGTGCGAAAACGACGCATACCTGGATTGAAAAGGCGGTCATTTTATTTGGCCTTGGGTCGAAAGCAATTCACTGGATTCCGACAGATAGCCGCAATAGAATGGACAATAAGATTCTGGAGCAGACGATAAAAGCCGACTTTGCTAAGGGATGTACTCCACTAATGGTGATTGGCACTGCGGGTGACGTTAGTACCGGGGCTGTTGATGACCTTAAGGGAATTGCTTCGCTTTGTAAGGCGTACAACTTATGGTTTCATATCGATGGCGCCTATGGAATACCGGCGGCTGTGATTCCAGAATTAAACCACTTATTCGAAGGGGTCGCCGAGGCCGATTCCATTGCTCTTGACCCGCACAAATGGCTATACAGTCCGCTTGAAGCGGGATGTACGCTTGTGAAAAACCCCAATCATTTGATCGATACGTACAGTTCCCATCCCGTTTACTACAACTTCAGCCATACGGACGATGTGCCACCGCAAAATTATTATGAATACGGATTTCAGAATTCACGGGGTTTTCGAGCCCTGAAAGTCTGGCTTACGCTGCAACAGGTAGGCCGTAACGGGTACGTTAAACTGATTGGTGACGATATAGCCCTGGCTCAATTATTATTTGATCTGGCCCAAAACCACGCAGAACTTGACGCCATAAGCCACAATTTAAGCATCACCACCCTGAGGTATGTTCCCGCTGATTTGGGAGATAATCTGGAAAATAGCGAGTCCTATTTGAATACATTGAACGAAGGGCTGCTTAACGAATTACAACGGGGCGGGCGGGTGTTTTTATCAAATGCGGTGATCAATACAACGTACTGTTTACGGGGGTGCATTGTGAATTTCAGGACTTCAAAAAAAGATATTGAGGAGATTGTCGACATTATAGTCAGCGAAGGCCGGAAAATGCACCAGAAGCTATCTGCGCAGATTGCTACGGTCAGGTAGCCGGTTTGGGCAGATGCTGTTATATTGCAGCTGTTTGTATTCGAAGATGAAATGGTGCTAAAGAAAGTTGTTAAGCGCAGGAATAAAGAGAAAACCATGGGTAAGATCCTGCAGGCTGCAGGAGAGGCTATTGCTCGGGGAGGGGTAAGTAAGGCAGGGGTCAATGCCATTGCCAAACAGGCAGGTGTCAATAAGGTGCTGCTTTACCGCTACTTCAGCGGGTGGAACGGGCTGGTTGAAGGACTTTTTGACCATATTCTGGCGACCATTCACACGCAGGCCACCGAATTGAAGGTATCCGGCTCATCGGCTTCTATAGAAACATTCGCCGTTCAGTATTATCAGGCGTTACATACCAACGTAGCCTTTCAGGTATTGATACGTTGGCAAATGGACAACAAACTGACAGAGTTGGGCCAGCGTCTGGGAACACTTCAGAATCAGTTTCTTCAGCAGGTAGGAGCGGCAACGCGTATTGAAGCGGGCCTGATTCGATTACTGATTGCCGGGATTACACACTCGATCCTGACGGAGGATAAACAGAGCGGGGCTGAATCAACAGCGCTTACGGAGGCTGTTATTCGCAGTTTCTGCGTCCGACTTGCTCCATCAGAAACACTCGTTACGGAGTAGCTGGTTTTAGTTAATTTTTTGAGAATAAGTTAGGCGCGGCTAAATCTAATATAGCGCTTCAATTGACTGTCTAACAAAATCTGATTTTGTTTACTGTAGAGTCATATACCGGTTGAGTGTCCAACACAAAAACGATGAGAGCAGGCTTTGTTTATTCGTTGAGAAGAGCTGTATTACCGGCTCAAACGGCAGACCATAGCGGAGTACCAGCAGGAGCTTGAGCTTGCCACAGGCCTGACGAAATATTGGATTCGTTGGAAACGGGGAACTGCGCTGGAAATTCGGTATAATCAATTGCTCTTTTCTCAAAACTAACCATGCCTTATTCTTGGAAAGAGCATGTATAATGTCAATCCCTTTACATGATCGTATTTATGCAAAAGGTCTAGGAATAGTGCTAACTTGCTGTGGGGCAATAAATTTATACTAACCTTAGGACTGCATTGTAGCCCTTCAGTAAACATACGTTCTTGCTGGCGCTCAGTAAAGCTTAGCTAAAGATAGTTTCTACCAATCTTTTGATCTTATTTCCACGTCTTAAACTATGAACCTGTTTCGAATTGCTTGGCTGTTATATTTACCTTTGGCTGGCGTCGCTCAATCACAACCATCGCCAGCCAATTCTATTCACAAAAACGCAAAAACAGTCCTTAAAATTGTTTATCGGAACAACCATAAAGTTCGCTTCATAGAGGGATATACAATTAACCTATTTCCACCTAACGAAGAAGTTCAGATCCAAGATTCAATCCCTATCGGAGAAGGCCAGAAATGGATTAGTTATCCGGTACTTTCGGCGCAACAAGGCTTTTTAGCTATCGACTTAATCGGATCAACCATTTATTTGGTTCCGGGCGATACGCTTACTCTAGCGTTGGATCTGAGCCAACCTAATCCTTGGCAGTCATATCACTATAGGGGTCAGTATGCTACCATTAATACGTATTACGCTGAACAGGCACGTCGGCTCAATAGTATTCCTTCTCTAACCAGAGCGCAATTGGCTCAGCAAGCCCCTTCTCTGGGGGCTTATCAACAAAAAATGGACTCGCTGCTGCGGGTTGAGCTGCAATTCCTCACTACTTACTCGGCGCACACACACTTACCCGAGTGGTTTATCCAGCAGGAGAAATTGCAGATTCGCTACAACGACGCTTATCTAAGGCTAAATGGCATAGATTATCGAAACTTTACCAACGAAGGTCGCCAAGAGACTGTCCCGTCTACTTTCTATCGCTTTCTCAATCTGGAACTAGTTAACAATCCCAATGCAATTTATTTACTGGACTATCACTTATTTCTGACTAGCTATTTTTTATATGAGTTAAAAAGAGAGCATAAACCAGACACACCGGATATGATTGTCTCTTTAGCCTTTACCCGCTTAAAAGCACCCATTCGAGATATATTTGTCAGTCAGTACGTTGGCAAAATTTTAGCGCGTATTCCCGCTAAAGGTGAACACCTCTTGGCTCAGTATTATCCTCGTCTCACCAACAAAGAATGGCTCGATCAGCTAAAAGCGTATTACCAAGCGAAAAATGGCCTTAAGGTTGGCCAAATGGCTCCTAATTTTGTTTTGCCCGATCAAGCTGACTCATTAATCGGACTGAAAAATTTGCGGGGTCAGGTAGTGTACTTAAGTTTTTGGTTTGTGGGCTGCGTGCCTTGTCATAAAGAAATACCTCATGAAAATGAGTTAGTGACCTACTTCAAAGACAAACCAGTCAAGATAGTAAGCATTTGCCTAACGAGTCCGAGAGAGAAATGGCTCAGCAGTAGTGCGCAGTTTGGCATCTCAACCGTTAATCTCTATGCGGACAAGAATTGGGAAAACACCTTGATTAGTAAATACAACGTGGATGCTTATCCGCGTTACGTACTGATTGACCAAGCGGGTAAGATTGTTCAAACCCATGCTAGTCGCCCGAGTGACAAAGCGAGAGAGGAGATTGAACTGTTACTGAAATAAATAAAACTGATTTGAGCAATTGTTTTAGCCATCAATAGTTAACGGGTAAAGTCGTTTAAGTTTGATCCTGGTTAGTACCCATCATTCACACGCAGGCCACCGAATTGAAGGTATCCGGCTCATCGGCTTCTATAGAAACATTCGCCGTTCAGTATTATCAGGCGTTACATACCAACGTAGCCTTTCAGGTATTGATACGTTGGCAAATGGACAATAAACTGACAGAGTTGGGCCAGCGTCTGGCAACACTTCAGAATCAGTTTCTTCAGCAGGTAGGAGCGGCAACGCGTATTGAAGCGGGCCTGATTCGATTACTGATTGCCGGGATTACACACTCGATCCTGACGGAGGATAAACAGAGCGGGGCTGAATCAACAGCGCTTACGGAGGCTGTTATTCGCAGTTTCTGCCTCCGACTTGCTCCATCAGAAACACTCGTTACGGAATAGCTGAGTATAATTTTCTAGAAAAAAGAACGGCGAGTAAATCTGGAGCAGAACCGGTAGCAACCGTTCGTCTAATTCGTTGCACGGAAACAAAATCCTCATTTACCAGGTGCTAGAATTCAAAAAAACGTGTCTCAGTTTGATTTTTTCCGCACCTCCCAAACAACAAAAAATAGGAGCAGTACGGCCAACTGGAGAACTGCCCATAACCAATTCCCATCCACGCTGTAACCAGCCGAGGCCAGCAATAACGAGACGATAAAAAGTAACCGGGACCAGTCCCTACGCCCTTTCATCAGCGCATAGTATATACCGGCAAGAGCGAGAATACGTAAAACAAACAATAACGCTACCACAATTCCTGTTTATTGGCTTAGTCGAAATCGAAGGGATACTTGTAAACATTTGCCCATATCTTAACATAAAAACAGTGGCTGTTGTAAAAGTGGATAATCGGGTGTTCAACACTATGGATTGCAGACTAAGAATTCGAGAGTAGTTTTTTTATTAGTTGTGCTGTTTGA
Source organism: Spirosoma sp. KNUC1025 (assembly GCF_045160025.1). GTDB lineage: Bacteria > Bacteroidota > Bacteroidia > Cytophagales > Spirosomataceae > Spirosoma. Next base: position 6,491,386 of record NZ_CP087139.1, on the reverse strand, counting down.
GGGTGAGTTAAAATCGTTTCGTGGGTTGATCCTGCCAAAGCCAAAAAATGATCGTTAGAGTCTAGGTATGATTTCAGTTTATAAGCTGTACTATTTGGATTATCTGTGCTCACGACCACAACAGGACTTGAAGCCGTTCGTACATCCTCTTCGGTGGGAAAGACAAAGCCGTTCACGGAGGGAAAGGGATAATAGAGTATATCCGTAAATCGGTCGCTAAAATCACCACCGGCTGAGGCTGGATCAATCAGTAGAGTGAATTTTGGTCGGTTATCAGAGGCTAAATGAGCCGCCACCCTGCCCCCTAGTGAATAACCGCAAACGATAATGTCAGCTTCTCGATACCGGTGCTTCAACGAGTCATAAACCGTTTGGGCATCACTAAAGAAATTGTTTAAGCTAATACTGCCTTTACTTTTTCCGTGTTGACGATAATCAGTTATCAATACATCATAACCGAATTGCAGAAAGGTTGGAGCCATTGCTCCCCAATTAGCTAATGTGCCCCCATTACCTTTCCAGAAACAAACCACTCCCATTGCTTTCGGGGCTTTGAAAAGTAAAGCATTCAACAATCCGCCACGGGGAGTTTGAAAATTTAGTTCTTCGGTATTTTGTGGAAAGTTGTACTTAAAATCACTCGGTAGTGGTGTTGACCTATAACGAGCCGTTTGCTGATCTTTCTCCGTGTAGAGCAGTAGATATACACCAGTATAGCACAATAAGATTATCAAAAACCCTGACCAGAGCCACTTAGTTTTTACCGCTTTGGCTACCATCCGATTACGAATTGAAGGAGCTCAAAACTAGGGTGTTAGCGGACAAGTGATCAATTAATAAACGTTAAATTTGCTGTTGTACAAACTGCACTACGTTAAATCAAGCTTCTTGATAAGTCATAAGTCAGTAGAAGGAAATTGATGAAATTTTCAAACAATTCGTTAGCTGCCCTGTTATACTGTTACATTTCGCTCGAAGTGGTTCTAAATGCACTTAAAACGCAGCTCTAGGTCCGCACACAGAGCGAAACGAAAGCCAGGTGACTTCGTGTTGTCTGGCTTTTATTTTTTCGAGGGTTTCTCTCGTAGTTGGTAAGGCCAATCTATGTTTTATTGACATACTACCGGCTTTTCTTCTCCTGCGACGGACGCCTTTCCAGGCAACAATTTGGCCTGTTTTCAGGGCTTTTATGCAAGGTCATAGTGGCTGGGATACCATTAAAACAAAATCGCCACGGTCGTTGCTGACCGTGGCGATTTTGTTTTATGTGATAATTGCGTTCGCTTACATTCCCTGCGTATCGAACTGCACTTTGTCCAGCGCAAACAACGGCTTCTGACCGGCAGCCGGGTTTACAAACACCAGATACAGTTTATGCGTACCGGGCGCTGGCTGACGGAAGGGTATGCTAACAGGGCCTACAGTACCCGATGCTACCTCGGTTTCGCCGAGTAAGGTGCCCGTTGGCGAGTCGAGCCGAGCTTCGAGCTTACCTCCTGCCGTTTGTGTCGTCGAAGAAAACACGGTTGGCGATATACTCGCAATACCCGTCAGGTCAATATCATTGAAAGCGATATAACTACCTGATTTTGTGCCAATAGCCGCCGGGCCGATTTTAGGAATATCATACTGAAAAATATCCTGCTTCACATCGGCAGTAATGGCTTTTACCGATGGCGAACGTAGCGCCAGTGAAGTCGAGCCGGTCAGGGGGCCAATGACACCGTTGCCCCGGTCTGTGTAAGTAGCTGTAAGAATGTACGAGCCATCTTTTTTCTGCTGAACCGGTACGTAATCACCAGCAATGGGCTGACGATTGGCGGCTTTCTCATCAGCCAGCGACAGAATATACCGTACCATGTCGGTAACCTCACTTTCTTTCAGTTGTGGGTGAGCGCTCATGGCCTGTTCGCCCCAGACGCCACCACCACCCGTAATGACTTTTCGCACCAGTTTACTCTCAACCTGCTGGCCTTTGTATTTTTTCGCTACGTCCAGATAAGCGGGTCCAATCGATTTCTGATCGATGGTATGACACGCTTTACAGTCACTGAGGTCAATCAACCGTTTGCCGGTCGAAAAGCCCGTATTGGCCTGGTGACCCTGTGCCAGCATCGTTTTGTCGAAGCCTTCCAGATAGTCAATCGTCATCGTTACGTCGTCGGGGCTGATACCTTTCTGCAACGTACCATCTTCTTTGTCAACGACTTTTACAGCGTATTTAACGGGACGGTTCGGGAAATAAAAGGTTTTGTTTCCGGCTACGGCTACTTCGACTTTAGGCTCGTCGTTACCAACTTTAATGTTCATCGTTTTCGTCGCTACGTTTCCGGCGGCATCAGTCACTTTCAACGTAGTGGCATACACACCGGGTTTGCTGAACGTAACGGTCGGGTTGGCTGTCGTTTGTTTGGGCATGTTCTGACCGAACGACCATTCGTATTTCAGCGCATCACCGTCGTAATCCATCGAGCCTTTGCTGTCGAATTTTACCGTCAGTGGCGCTGCGCCTACCATTGTATTCGCACTGGCAAGGGCTACGGGTTTCCGGTTTCCGGCATTGTACGTAATACGCGACAGACGGGCATCGGCGTTCTGCCCAAACCATTTTTGCCCATATTCAATCGTGTACAGCGACCCATCTTTAGCAAACTGCATGTCGATGATGTGCGAAAATTTCGCGCTGGGCATAAAGGTTTCCATCTTCACGAAATCGCCGTTTTCTTTCATCGTAACCGGATGAATCCAGTCGCGAATCCAGTCGTACGCAAAGAATTTACCATCGTAATGGCGAGGGAATTTCACCGCCGTTTCCGGATAATCATCATAATAATAGACCGGTCCGCCCATCGCGTTACGTCCGCCTTTGCCTACGATTTCGCCAAATTCCGGTGAGTCGGCATAAGGGTAATAGATGTACGCTTTCTGAGCCGGGGGCAATTCAGTAAGTCCCGTGTTGTTGGGTGAGTTGTTGATCGGATGTTCCGGGTCAAACAATGGGCCGGTGGTACTGTCGGCAAAGGTGCGCTGGTGGTAGGGCCGGTTGTCGGCAACGAACAGCGGCCAGCCAAAATACCCTGCCTTACGGGCCTGATTGATTTCGTCGTGACCGCGCGGACCGTACTTTTCGCTGTTATTTCCGGCATCCGGACCAACTTCGCCCCAATACAGATATCCCGTGCGCTGATCGACCGAAATGCGGTAGGGGTTACGGTTACCCATTACGTAGATCTCAGGCCGGGCTTTTGGGTTTCCTTTCGGAAACAGGTTGCCTTCCGGAATGCTATACGTACCGTCGGATTCTGGATGGATGCGGACAATCTTACCGCGCAGATCGTTGGTATTGCTCGATGTCAGGCGGGCATCCCAGCCTTTGCGGCCCGGACGTTCGTCGATCGGTGCGTATCCATCGGAGTTGAACGGGTTCGTATCGTCGCCGGTCGAGAGATACAGATTGCCTTTTTTATCCCAGGCAATGGAGCCACCTGTATGGCAGCAGCCGTCGCGTTTAACCGGAATCGTCAGCAGTACCTTTTCGGTGCTGAGCAGGACAGTATCCTTCACATCGTCATAAACAAAACGCGACAGATGTTGAGCCGTGTCAGCAACTGTCGCGCCAGTCAAGGGGGAATAGTATACGTAAATCCACTTATTCTGTTTGAAGTTCGGGTCAATATTCAGTCCCATCAGGCCATACTCAAACTTGCTGAATACCGGGAAGTTAGCGACTATCTTTGCCGTTTTTTTTTTAGGATCGTAGACCTTCAGTTCGCCTTTACGTTGTGAGTAAAGAACCTTGCCATCGTCCAGAACGGCCAGTTCCGTAGGTTCATCCATACCCTGAATCAGAACCTGCTGTTCAAAGCGGTTTTCTTCAGGAAACGGCTTGGTGATGGCCTGACCAAATTTTAGATTGGTTGCCATAACCGATTTGATACCACCCAGAATGTGCTGTAAAAACATTGGGTCACTATACGATTCGTCGGTATGACCGCCACCCGTATAAAATGCTTTACCGCCCTGAAAATCGTGATGCCAGATAAAAGGGTGATTGTCGCCGTTTTTACCGCCTTCGTAGGTTTTTTCGTCCAGTTTACCCAGCACTTTCAGATCAGGCTGAATGCTTTTGTAACTGTACCATTCGTCCCAGCGCTTCCAGCGGTCGGGCAGCATTTTTGTAGCCGGGTGATTCTTGTCAACAATTTCGATTTCAGCATTTTGCTGCTTGGGATGGTTTAGGAAATAAGCGCCCACAAGCTGGTTGTACCACGGCCAGTCATATTCTGTATCGGCGGCTGCGTGAATACCCATAAAACCACCCCCTGCCTGAACGTATCGCTCAAAAGCAGCCTGTTGGGCATCGTCGAGCACATTGCCCGTTGTACTGAGCCAGATAACCGCGCCGTACTGCTTGAGGTTGGCTTCGTTGAATTTGCTGGCGTCCTCGGTCGTGTCAACCGCAAACCCATTCTCCTTGCCAAGCTTCATAATGGCTAGTTTACCAACCGGAATAGACGCATGCCGATACCCTTTGGTTCTCGAGAAAACCAGCACTCGGTTCAGCGCAACGGGATTTTCGCTGGCAACGCTTGTCGCTTTAGCAGCCGCATTACGTTTTGCCATGGTTTGCGCTATAGCTGGTCCACACAGGCCAGCCGCAGTAGATACCAGCACGCCCGCCAGCAAACACGCGCGGGAGGGAAGCCGTAAGTTTTTCATAGAGTATTGGGGGTTTTAAAACAGGTTGGTTGGGAAACAAGTAGACGTTAAAATCAGGTTAACTTATTCGGTGATTCGATTGACTTTTAATAAGAAACAAAAATAACGAAAAAGCGAACGCCATACTATAGGTGCTCGCATTTAATAAAGGTCAATTTGACACTAATCTACCTTTTTGAAGACCATTAGTTGCTGACCATTTCTGAGCAACGTCAATTTGCCCTCCGCAATCTGGTAGCTGACAGGCTGGACAAGTGCATTCAGAAAGGTATTCTCGAATGTACCAACCGGGTCGGCACAGGCCATCTTGGTCATCACCATTGGGCCGAACTGAATCAGGCGGGTGTCAGCTTTAACGTTCCCACTGAGTCGATTGCATCCGGTAGTACCCGTTACGCGGCCTTCGGTCAGCGAAATTTCCAGACGCGGCACTTCCCGGCCTGTTCCGCTGGCGCTGATACTACGTCCCTGAAAATCAGTGAGAACCCATATGTCCTGTAGTAAAGCGAGTTTTTGCAGGGATATCCCGCAACCAATGTAGTTTTTCCCACGTACATCCAGTTGAACCCGGTAATCGTATCGCTGGCCTGTTTTTGAGTCTATACAGCTATCGGGCCGGAACACGACATTGAGGCTCCCGGATTCAACCTGTGCGTTATAGCGAAATACCCCATCCGAATCCGTCTGTCGCTCGGGAACAGTGGTGGTAAGGCTGTCGCCATTTGCCGATTTGAACGTCATCTGGCCTTTGGACGAATTGACGGTAAATGACCAGGAAGGATCACTGCCAACGGCAACTAACTCGTCGCCGGATTTTAAATAACGAGTGTAGTCGGCGGGTTGGCCGATGGGAGAGAGCATAGCCGCAAACTGCGTCGATGGGCGACGGCAGGCTGTTACCAGAATCAACAGACCAAACAAAAGGGTGCGCATGGCCAAAATAACGTTCAATGTATGGGTAAGACTCCCCGCAGTTGCAAAAGTTTAACAAATACTTCGGCTACCCTAACAAAAGTAGGCTTATCTCCCCGTTCCTGAACAGTTGCATAGCATTGATGTTGTTACACTTGATTCAAAGTAGATGATACGTTATGAAAAAGGGCTTGATTATTGGGTTACTGGTACTGCTGATTGCCGGTGCCGGTGCATATATCTGGTATAGAACCACACTCGACAGACGGGAGAGTACCGGCAAGCCGTACGACAATACGCTCAAACCACGTCTGGAACTGACCCGATTCAACATAACGAATGTTGCTGAAGAGGCCATCAATATGGAGATGTATCTGCTGATTGATAACCCTTTGCCCATTGGCTTTAAAGCGCATCAGATGGATTACACCGTATACATCGCCGATACGCCTGTTGTGAAAGACTCGTACAAAAAAGCGATAGAGATCAAGTCGGGTGATAGTACGTTGCTGGCTTTGCCGGTTAAGATACTGGCTAAAACGATGACGCAGGTACTGAAAACTCTCGAACGAAAAGGCATCGACAGCACAACGTATAAAGTGCGGTCAAGCTTTGCGCTCGATGTTCCTATTCTGGGCGAAAAGACGTTTGCCATTACGATGGAGCGTCGATTGCCGACCTTTTATCTGCCTGAAATCAAGATCGAAGATATTGATTTTGGCCCGCTGGGATTAAAGCGAACCGACGTAGCGGCAAAGGTGAATATAACCAACAAAAACAAGATCCCCTTCAATATAAGCGATGCGCATTATACCGTCACGATTGATGGCAAAGAGATTGCTGACGGGCATCAGCCTGATCCTATTTTGATTAAGGCGCAGGCTACCACGCCTGTTATTTTTCCGGTAACCGCCCGGCCGGGTAAAACATTGAGCGTACTGCCAAAAATGCTATTCGATAAAAAAGATACACCTTATCTGGTTACGTTCCGCTGTAAACTCATCGACAAAAAAGGCGATCTGGCCTTTAAGGACAGCAAGTTTGCCTCCACCATTAGAGGTACATTAGATGATTTCAAAAAGCTGAAAAAGTGAAACGAGAGCAGCCGTTCGTGTAGTTGTAGTTCTGTTGCAAATGAAAAAGAATAAGGAATAATACGTTGAAAAACAGGGGTTTTTCACGTTGTGGTATCTGGTTTAGAAAACAATATTTGCTTGTTTTTTCTAAACCCGTACCAAAATGGCTGCTGACCTCGAATTACTCATCCCGAATTTAAAGAGAAGGCTATTACGCTCCTTCAAAACTGCCGGAACCGAGGCATCGAAATGCGCCCCAACGAGGGCTTAAGGAGTCCGTTTGTTCAGGCGAAGTACTGGCGTCAGTCCAGAGCAACCGAAGAAATCCGCAAAGCCATAAAAGAGCTGACTAACAAAGGAGCTACTTTTCTGGCGCATTGTCTGGACAGTGTCGGGCCTCAGCATGGCGATCCGGTGACAAACGCGCTGCCGGGTTTGTCGTGGCATCAATGGGGCGAGTCGCTCGATTGTTTCTGGGTCGTGAATGGCAAAGCAGTCTGGGACCTGGAGAAAAAAGTAAACGGGCAGAATGGTTTCAGGGTGTATGCCGAGGAAGCCAAAAAACTGGGGCTCAATGCCGGTCTGTTCTGGACAAGCTTTCAGGATGCCCCGCATGTACAACTCCGAAAAGCCAACAGCCCCTCTAAAGTTCATACGATTGCTGAAATTGATCAGGCTATGCGCGAACGCTTTGGCGGTTAACGGACCACGACCAGCCGCTTGATAAGCAAGCCCTGTTGGGTTTCGATGCGTAGAACGTAATTGCCGGTAGGTAAGTCTGTTACGTTGAAGCGTATTGACGTAGCCGACGGGCGCGATGGACTGACCGACATAAATCGCCCCTGTATATCGGTAACCTGAAATGACGTAACGCCCGGCGTTAGTGCCTTCGATTCCAGCACAACTTCCGACGAAGCCGGATTCGGGTAAAGCTGAACGTCAGAGGCAATGGGCTCTGTAGCTGTAACGGTTTGCCGGAAAACGGGGGCGACCGGAAAATCCCGGAATAAGGCAGATGCTTCGGTGCTGGCATCGGTACCGAACCAGTCGGTCAGAATGGCCGCGTACACCTGCCTGAAATCGGTCTGCATTTTCAGGTTGTTATTGTCCAGATCACTCAGATCGGGGTTTTTGCCAACCATCGGCGACTTGATACCTGTACCGAAAACGAACATCGGTGCCGACGTACCGTGATCGGTGCCGTAGCTACTGTTCGAGATGGCGCGTCGACCGAATTCGGAAAACGTCATGCCGATGACCCGGTTTTCTACCTGTAGCTGACCCAAGTCTGTCTGGAAAGCCAGTATAGCGTCGGAGAGTGTACGGAGCAGGTTGGCGTGGGTGCCGGTCGTGGTATCTGTAGCAACTACCTGTGCGGCATGATTGTCGAAACCGTTCAACGTAACGTAATACACTTTTGTCTGCATGCCTCCGCTAATAAGCCGGGCAATGATTTTGAGTTGCGCTGCCAGCGCGTTGTTGGCTGGATACGTTGCCAGATTCTGCCCTTTGCCGGCGGCCGTTTTAATCTGCCCGGCATAACTCACTGAACTGGCCTGCTGTTCGCGGATGTACCCAATCTGCTGCCCGGCATAACCTGGAATAGAGGCTATTGGATCGTTGGGTTTATCGCCAACCAGGCGCGCAAACGTATCGGGGTCCTGGAGCACAATCGCCATCGAATCGGTGGGGCCGAGCAAGGTATTGGCCGCTACGTAACCAATCTGAATGGCTGGCGGATCGGGCATGGTGGCAGTTGGGTAGCTATCCGGGAAATCAGGAAACCGTTTGTCGAGATAGCGGCCAGCCCAGCCTGACGTTGCTGTCTGGTTGGCATCCACGGCGGTCATCCAGATATCGCTGGCGCGAAAATGTGAGAAATTGGGAGTCGGGTACGATACGCCCTGTATAATGCTCAACTTATCATCGTTGAAAAGCTGTTGCATGCCCGTCATGGCTGGATGCAGACCCGTTCCGGCATAATTTTTCAGCTTCAGTGCTTTATCCTCCGGAATAGCAATATTCCCCCGAAAACCAGCTGCTGTATAAACACTCATCTGATCGAGCGGAATGGCCGTGTTGAGCCCATCGTTTCCACCCTGCAACTGAATAATGACTAGTACGCGGTCACTGGCTTCAGCCAGATTAATCAGCGAATGAATAAACGATGAGGGTCGGGCAAACGCTCGCGCACCAAACCCGTCAATCATCACCGGCAACGCCAGCGACGAGGCTGCATACTGTAGAAAGTTACGACGCTTCATAAGGAGTAAATGAGCGAAAGAGTGAAAGAGTGAATGAGTGAAAGCGTAAAAACATATATTAAACTCCGTCAATCGCTCATTCACTCATTCACTCTTTCGCTCTTTAAGTGATTTGATACAAAGCCGTGCGGAACAGGTATTGAAGAAACGTAGTGAGCTTTAGTTGAACGGCCTGTTTTTTAGCCGCATCGTTTGGGGCGCGTACGTAGTCGTTCCATTCGGCGGTCCACTCGTAGCGGGGAAGCGCATTCAGCAGAACGGTATCTGTCAGGAAATCCTGTTGTTCCTGCGTTAGCGAAATGGCAAGCAAGTGCGCCGTCATATCGGTCACCAGCTTACCCGGGTCGGCTGGATCAGATAATGTTTTGGCATAGGTCAGTACGTCGACAACCACTTTTCCGTTTAGTTTCAGGGCATTGGTAGTAAGCGCATCGCTGAAATAACCGCGTAGTCCCAGCGTCGTCGAATTAATCCACTGCTGGTAATAGCCCGTCTGGTAATAAGCGGTCCAGCCGAAAACCGTTGGCGGATTGAGCAATTCCTGCTGTTCTTCCTTCGCACGGGTAACGATGTAATTGCCGATCTGATAATAACCCGTGATATTTTTTGTCGGGTCAGGCGCCTGTAAACCCCAGAAACGTAGCGTACCAATTACCAGATCCGTTGGCGATTTTATGACTGCGCCCCGCAACCCGTCATCAAAAAAATGCTGACTCTGAAATAGCGTCGCCAGTACGGGTTTGATCGAAAAGTTGCTCTGGCGAAACAGATCGGCGAGTGGCCGAATGACGGTCATTTCAACGGTTTCAGAAATATCGGAATTGACAAACCACAGGTAAAGCCGCCGACAGAGATAACGAGGGGTTTCATCGTTACGTAAAATCATGTCCAGCAGATCGTTTAGCTCGTCTGGCCCCGCGCTGGCTCCCGAACGACCTTTAATCACCGTGTTTTGATACGTAGCTGAGAATTTTTTGTCGGTTGTGTCGTGCCGGTTTGCTCGAAACGTATTGCCAATGGGTGCATTCACCTGATCACGATACCCTGTATCGGACCAGCCGGTCAAGACTTTGGCAGCTGCCCGAACATCCTCTTCGGTATAACCACCGTTACGTCCGATGGTGAAGAGTTCCTGAAGTTCGCGGGCATAATTTTCATTGGAAGTGCCCACTACGTTCTGATTCCCGTTCAGAAACCGAAGCATGGCCGGTTCCTGCGTAATGGCCATGGTGAATGTTTTGAAATTGCCGAGCGCCTGTTGGCGAAGCAGTGCATTGTATCGGTACATATACCGGTAATCGTTCACCGTCGAATCATTGGTGACGAAGTGATTCGACCAGAACAGTGTCATTTTTTCGAGCAGCGACACGGGTTGATTGAGCATCAGATTGGCCCACCAACTTTTCACATAGCTATTCAGTTTACCGGCATTCGTCTGGTCAAAAGGCTGGTCGTGAAAGGTTTTGCCGGTTGCCAGATCAAGCGGAGGGGCGGGTGTGAGCTGATCGTTCAGTAGTTTCGTTACGATTTGAGTGGCCGTTTGCCCGGTCAAACTTTTAATCTGGTCGGGGGTAGGGCCAAAGGTAGCTCGCCGTAGCAGGTGAGCCACCTGCGCAGCCGTTAAGGGTTGCGTATACGTATCGAGCAGCGCCACAGTAAGAATTGATTAATCAGAGATAAACTGTTGACAATGAATATACTCAGTGGGTTTAATTAGCCGGTCATAATTAGCCAAATTTTAATGTGTGGGTAGAAATAAAAAGCCCTGAAGTCGGATGACCTCAGGGCTTTCATCAGTACGTATTGAACGATACGTTTTGCCTTATAAGGAACGTAACAGTGGCTTACAATTGGGGTTGTTCGGCTACCAGTGTTTCGTCAACATGACCTGCTTTACGGTTACCTGCCCAAAACCAGAGGGCGGTGAAAGCTACAATCAGAATAATTGGGAAGGTCATCATGGTAGACAGTGTAGCTTGTCCGGCAGCTAATTCCAATGCTGGCCCGGTCAGACCTTTAGCTGCAGCTTCTGCATGGTCTTCATCAATCCAGCGGCCAATGATGGGCTGGAAAATAGACGTAGACAGCATACCGACCCCACCAATAATGGACATACCCAATGCACCGCTCAATGGAACCCGCTGAGCCACAAAACCAATCATGGTTGGCCAGTTAAAACATACGCCAAGGCCAAAAATAACAGCAGCTAAATAAGCGATCGGACCCGTAACGGTGCTGAACATATAAATACCTAAAGCGGCCAGAACAGCCCCGCCAAGCAAAACGCCCGTCTGCCCCAACCGATCGACAACCGGACCCGTGAAAAGTCGGCCAACGGTCATGACACCGAAGGTCAGCGCCAGAACCAGCATGGCATCCGCTCCACTGCTGCTCAAAACAACGGCCACCCATTGGTTAGGGCCGAATTCGGTGATGGCTGTGAGCGCCATGCAGCAGAACAGCACAATGTACAGAGGGGTCAGCATGGCTTGAAAATTCTTCGCTATGGACGTAACGCCCTCCACTTTTGGTTGTGGGAAAGCCTGGCCAAAAAACAGGAAGGCATATACCACCGTCGGAATCATAAGCACCCAAATCTGCGCCTGCCAGGAGAAACCGGCCTCTGTCATGAATTTGGAAATCAGGCTACCGATCACAATACCGCCCGGGAACCACATGTGAAACCGGCCCAACATTTTGTTCAGCTTGTTGCTCGAATACATATCGGCAATCATCGGGTTACAGGCGGCCTCCGTACAGCCATTCCCAAAGCCGATGAAGAATGTCGAGAATAAGAGTCCTGTGTACCCACCTGCGTAAATAGTCAGCAAAATACCCAGGGTGTGTGCAACAACGGCCACCTGCATGATAATTTTTGGCCCTACTGTGTGGTAAACGATACCCCCAATGACCATTGAAATAGGAAAGCCAAAAAAGAACATCGAGTTAATAAAGCCCAACTGCTCGGCAGTCAGCCCAAACTCATTGCCCAGCTGAGGTAAAATACCCGCCCTGATACTGAAGGAAAAGGCCGTAGTAATAATGGCAAGGCAACTGGCCAGGAAAAGCCGCGAAGGATTAACAGTCTGATTCATTTTCTGCAAGAGAGGGATTTAGTGAGTTTACAACTTGATTAAAAACAAAAGGCATTCAACAGAATAAACTCCCCATTTTGGAGCCGTTTTTGTGCAAAATTTCCGAAAAATAAGAGAAAACCGCTAATTTCCGGCCGCAAAAAAATAATGGGATTACAGTAATCGGTTTGCGGTTTCAAGGTTAACGTGTCGGTCCTGAGCCTCTTGAACGGTTTTATGGTCTAAAACTAGAAATATACATGTAAAAGCCTAATTAGAATACAGTAAACCGGCGACTGTAACCTTCTTTTCTAACCTGTTTTCACTCAACTTCATTACCAATGCACAGAAAATTGCGAATGGGTATGGTAGGCGGAGGACTTGACGCTTTTATCGGCGCCGTTCACCGTCGGGCCGCTGGTTTTGATAACGAAATCGAACTGGTTTGTGGTGTATTTAGCTCATCGCCCGAAAAATCGAAAGCAACGGGCTATGCGCTCTACCTGCCCGAGGATCGGATTTATACATCCTATGAGGAAATGATTGAGCGGGAAAAAGCCTTGCCAGAAGGGGAGCGGATGGACTTTCTTTCTATCGTAACGCCCAATCACATGCACTTCCCTCCCGCCAAAATGGCGCTGGAAAATGGCTTTCACGTCATGTGCGACAAGCCCATGACGCTTACGCTCGAAGAGGCTAAAGAACTGGCTAAAATTGTTGAGGCTTCGGGGTTAGTATTTGGGTTGACCCACAACTACACCGGCTACCCGATGGTGAAAGAAGCCCGCGATATGGTACGTAACGGCAAACTGGGCAAAATCCGGAAAGTGGTTGTCGAGTATCCGCAAGGCTGGCTGTCGAAGAAGGAAGAAGATAATAACTACAAACAGGCCATCTGGCGCACCGATCCGGCGAAGTCGGGGGCAGCGGGTTGTATGGGTGACATTGGTACTCACGCTGAAAATCTGGCGGAATACGTTACCGGCCTGAAAATCTCTGAACTCTGTGCGGATCTTAGTACGTTTGTGCCGGGCCGTATGCTTGATGACGACGGCAACGTACTGCTTCGGTTTGAAGGGGGTGCCAAAGGAGTTCTTCACGCCAGCCAGATTGCCAATGGCGAAGAAAATGCCCTGAAAATATTCGTGTACGGTGAGCTTGGCGGCCTGGAATGGCACCAGATGGAACCCAATACGCTGAAATACAAGACGCAGGAAGGTCAGCGGATTATCCGCCCGAACGTTGGCGATCTGTCGGCTTCGGCCAAAGCGCACTGGCGTATGCCAGCGGGCCATCCCGAAGGTTTCTTCGAGGCCTTTGCTAACCTGTACCGCAATTTTGCCTACGCCGTTAAAGCGCACATCGAGGGCCGCGAGCCCGATCCAATTTATGATTTTCCAAAAGCCGAAGACGGTGTTCGGGGGCTGGCCTTTATCGATACCGTCATTGCCTCAAGTCAGGACGATTCGAAAAAGTGGACGAAATTTATTCAATGAGTGAAAGTGCGAATGAGCCAAAGAGCGATGTATGAAAGCGAGAATATTGAAAACCAGGAAACTCTTGTTAATGAGGCCTGGGTAGATTATTCGGCTTATTCTAAAAGCCAGTTTCTGGATGATCTTGAACAACGACTAAAACATTTTATGCTCCGTTGTGTGAGAGTCTGTCGCGCTTTGCCAAACGAATTTGATGCGCAGCATTTCGGTCATCAACTCATTCGCTCATCTTCTTCGGCTGCTGCCAACTTTCGGGCTGTGTGCAGAGGAAGGAGTCAAAAAGAGTTTTTCGCCAAACTCAGTGTCACACTTGAAGAACTGGATGAGTCGCTTTTTTGGCTCGAAACGCTGGTCTTTACCGAAATTGTACCCAACCATCGATTGCATAGCCTGATCGATGAAGGATATCAACTTTTAAAAATTTTATCAAAATCCCGTAAAACAGTGAGCGACTGAAATAAAGAGTGAAAGAGCGAATGAGTGAAAGGGTGGCTAATGCAACTTTTCGCTCATTCATTCTTTCACTCTTTCGCTCTTTAATTCCCTCATGCAAAAAATCAATATTGGTGTCGTTGGCACCGGATTTATTGGCCCCGCACACATCGAAGCGCTGCGTCGTCTGCCGAATACAAACGTACTTGCTCTTTGCGAGGTAACGCCCGAACTGGCTCGCCAAAAAGCTGATCAACTGGGTATCGAACGGTCGTGTACGTTTGAGGAGCTTCTTAAAATGGACGACATCCAGGTTGTGCATATCTGTACGCCCAACTTCCTGCACTACTCTCAGTCGAAAGCTGCGCTGGAAGCAGGTAAACACGTCGTCTGCGAAAAGCCGCTGGCAAAAGATCTGCACGAAGCCGAAGAACTGGTCGAACTGGCTAAAAAAACCGGCCTGGTCAACGCCGTTCACTTCAACCTTCGCTACTACCCGCTGGTCCGTCAGATGAAAGTGATGCGTGAGCAAAATGACCTGGGCGATGTATACTCCGTTATTGGTTCGTACTTGCAGGACTGGTTGTTCTATGACACCGACTACAACTGGCGTCTGGAGCCCGACAAATCAGGTGATTCACGCGCTATTGCCGACATTGGCTCACACCTGATGGACAGCCTGGAATACATTACGGGGCTGAAAACCGTAGCAGTAATGGCCGATTTCAACACTGTCCATAAATTCCGGAAGAAGCCCCTCAAACCTGTTGAAACGTATTCGGGCAAAATGCTTAAGCCGGAAGATTACGCCGACGTACCCATCAATACCGAAGACCACGCCAACGTACTGCTGCGGTTCGATAATGGCAATAAGGGTGTCATTACGGTATCGCAGGTATCGGCGGGCCGGAAGAACCAGATGAAACTGGAGATAGCCGGATCGAAGAAAACCTTTGCCTGGAATTCCGAAGCGCCGAACCAGATGTGGATCGGTAACCGCGATGGTTCAAATGAATCGTTCCTGCGTGATCCGTCGCTGGCGCATCCCGAAGCCCGTTCGGTCATATCGTTCCCTGGTGGTCATAACGAAGGGTTCCCTGATACGTCGAAGCAGCTGTTCAAGGAAGTGTACGACGCCATTGCTGCTGGTAAGCAACCCGAAAACCCAACTTACCCGACCTTCGCCGACGGTTACCGCGAGTTGCTCATTTGCGAAAAAATCCTGGAATCTAACCGCAAACAAGCGTGGGTTGAGATTTAATGGAAATAGTTTAACTTACCTAGAGAAGCATGTTAACCCGCTAAACAACGAATAATATGGAAGACTACCGCAACTACATTTCAATTAATCCAGAAATTCGGTTTGGGAAACCCTGTATTACCGGCACTCGTATTTCGGTAGGTGATGTGCTGGGTTGGCTGGGGGCTGGAATGACTGAAAATCAAATTATTGAAGACTTTCCGGAGCTAACTCATGAGCAAATAATGGCTTGTCTGTTGTTTGCTGCCGATCGGGAACGTAATGTTAAAATCGTTGTGTCTGCGTGAAATTATTGCTTGATGAAAACGTCTCTTACCGGGTTTGCAAAAAGTTGTCGGCCCGGTTTGGTGACTGTCAGGTCGCTAAGCGTTTAGATTTATTGGCAAAGTAAGACCAGCTAATCTGGGAGTATGCGAAAACAAGCAGGAGCGCTATCGTTACATTCGACGAAGACTTTGAAATACTTAGTCAAATGCGCGGTTGGCCGCCAAAAGTTGTTCTGTTGCGTCCCGGTAATTTGACGGTAGACCAGACCGTTGAATTGTTAGAATTAAATTTCGACGCTATTGCGTCTTTCCTGGATGAGTCAAATCCTGACGAAAGAGGTATGCTCAAGCTTATTCGTATCGGGATATAATAATTATAATCGATTCTACATACAGCATGAAAACAATGAAAGGTCCGGGCATATTTCTTGCCCAATTTTTAGGTGATGCTGAGCCCTTTAATTCGCTGGAGTCCATCGCTAAATACATGGCCGACCTCGGCTATAAAGGCATTCAGATTCCGACATGGGACCCACGCATGATCGATCTGAAGCAGGCTTCCGAAAGTCAGACGTACTGCGATGAACTGAAAGGGAAACTCAAAGACATTGGTGTAGAGATTACCGAGCTGGCCACCCATTTGCAGGGGCAGCTGGTGGCGGTTCATCCGGCCTACGGACCTATGTTCGACGGTTTCGGACCGGCAGAACTGGCTGGTAAACCCAAAGAACAGCAGGCATGGGCTGTCGATCAACTGATCATGACGGCTAAAGCCAGCAAAAACCTCGGTCTTCAGGCCAGCCCAACATTTTCGGGGGCGCTCCTGTGGCCCTTCATCTACCCCTGGCCGCAACGTCCGGCGGGACTGGTTGAAACCGGGTTTACGGAACTGGCAAACCGCTGGATGCCTATTCTAAATGCTTACGAAGAAGCGGGCGTCGATTTAGCGTATGAGTTGCACCCCGGCGAAGATTTACACGATGGTGTTACGTTCGAAATGTTCCTCGAAAAAGTGGGTAATCACCCGCGCGTAGGTATCAATTACGACCCGAGCCACTTCGTACTGCAACAGCTCGATTACCTCCAGTTTATTGATTTTTACCATGAACGGATCTACGCCTACCACGTAAAAGATGCGGAATTTAACCCTACCGGTAAGCAGGGCGTTTATGGTGGTTATCAGGGTTGGGTTGAGCGGGCCGGGCGGTTCCGTTCACTCGGCGACGGTCAGGTTGATTTTTCGGGGATTTTCTCCAAACTGGCGCAGTATGACTACGACCGCTGGGCCGTTCTGGAATGGGAGTGTGCGCTGAAACATCCTGAACAGGGCGCTGCCGAGGGCGCGCCATTTATTGACAGCCACATCATCCGCGTTACCGAACGGGCCTTCGACGATTTCGCCGGAACAGGTGCTGATGAAGCCTTTAATAAAAAAGTGCTGGGGTTATAACCTAGACAGGTACTCAATCTTAAACAACAGTAGAATGGCGGATTCTGGGAATCCGCCATTCTACTGTTAAGCGAATTACTGTTGTGAAACTGATACACGCATTGATTGGAGGCACTATAGGTGTTCTACTGCTTATAGAAAGTTGTGACAACGCTACCAAAAAATCAGAGCGTTCGTCGAGCAGTGTCGCAACGCCCATAATTAGTTATTCCGTTAAGCGTACGCTCCCGCACGATACGCTTTCGTTTACGGAAGGATTGCTTGTGCATAAAGGCCAATTGTTTGAAAGTACCGGATCACCAGATGAACTCCTTCAAGCCAGATCCCTGTTTGGGACCGTCGACACGACAACCGGCAAAATTGATCCAAAGGTGGAACTGGACCGAAGAAAATACTTTGGCGAGGGCATCGTCATTCTGAATGGGAAGTTATACCAACTGACGTATAAAAATAAAGTAGGCTTCATTTACGACGCCAATACGTATCGGAAAATCGGTCAGTTTGATTATAAAAACCCGGAAGGCTGGGGGCTTACAACCGACGGTCGCTACCTGATAATGAGTGATGGTACAAGCACATTGACGTATTTGAGTGCCGATTCATTACGTCCGGTTAAAGTGCTGAAGGTATCCGAAAATGGGGCGGCAGTTGATAAACTCAATGAACTGGAATTCATTGGCGGCCATATATACGCCAACATTTGGTCCACGAATACACTCATAAAAATTGATACAAGCCGTGGCGATGTTGTTGGCCGGATGGATCTGAGTTCGTTGCAGAGTGATGCCCAAACGAAGTATGCCAAATCGCTTGAAATGAACGGAATAGCTTACGACACGCGCAACAATAAAGTATATGTGACGGGTAAGATGTGGCCTTCGATCTACGAAATCGAATTCGCTCATTAATGCAGTAGAGGCCGGTCGATACGGCCGTTTTGACGACGCTTAAATAGTATTCAGACCGTTAATCACCCAATCGGTGTGCCTGCTCAAAAACGGTTTTGTGAACCCGTTGGTGTACATAACCTTTATAAAAATAAACAACAGAATCATATGGCAGGTCAAGGCTCGGGCGGCAACGTACTGGCTGCCCTTTGCAGTTTCTTCATTCCGGGTTTAGGTCAGTTGTTGCAGGGGCGTCTGCTGATGGCCATTTTACAGTTTGTACTAGCCGCAGTCCTGTGGTTTATTCTGATGGGCTGGGTTATTCACCTCTGGTCGATCATTGATGCGGCCCGCTACGACCCGGTCCGGTAACTAGTAAATACGTTTTTGTCGAGTTGTTCAGTGGATGTTGTGGGGGCAGATTTGAGAATCTGCCCCCACAACATCCACTGAACAACTCGATGTTTGTCGCACCTTGCTCCTCGTTTGCATGCAGCATTTTCCCGTTTCTTCCTCCATCTTATCAGCTTCGCATCTGGCTCAGTTTGTGCGTGGAAAATATAAGTTAAGTCAAAGCAGCACCTGCCAGCTACTAAAAGCAGGAGTTAACCATACGTATTTAATTACCGATGGACCGGATAAATTTGTCTTTCGTGTATACAGCCTGAACTGGCGGACACTGCGGGAAATCAATGAGGAAATTGCGCTCCTGAAGCTGGTCAAAGCAAATGACATTCGGGTATCTTATTCAATAGCCGACATAAGCGGTGAGTATATCCAGGCAATAAATGCGCCTGAAGGTCAGCGATACGGGGTACTTTTTTCGTTTGCAGCCGGTGAAAAACTGTTGACCTTTTCGCCTGAACTGCATTATGAATTAGGTAAAATTATGGCGCGCTTCCACCAGCTAACGCAGGATCAGCCAATCGAACGCATTACGTATACGCCAAACGTGCTCCTGGTCGATTCGCTTGAAAAAGTGAAGCCATTCCTGCCTGCCGACTCCGAAGAGATGCAGTTTCTCATGCAGACGCAGCGGTATATGCTTGGCGAATTTGCCCGAATCGATACTACGCAAACCCGCTGGGGCGTAGTGCATCTGGATATCTGGTTCGATAACCTGAATATTGCAGAAGACGGCGCTGTAACCCTGTTTGATTTTGATTTCTGTGGCAACGCGATGCTTTGTCTCGACCTTGCCTATTATATTTTGCAGATTCACAGTACGGAGACGGACGTTGAAGAGTTCTATAAGAAACGGGATTATTTTCTGGCTGGTTATGAATCCATTACGGAATTGAGTGCCGAAGAAAAACGCCTGTTGCCTATGTTGGCCGAGAGCGTTTATTTCTATTATCTGGGCATTCAATGTGAGCGCTTTGATAACTGGTCGAACGTATTCTTAAATGATCTGTACCTGAAGCGATTTATCAATCTGCGTATAAAACGGTGGTTCGACTTTAATAAACTTAATGAAAATTCATGAACACCTGGCCCGATAACCGGATTCAGCAGCTGCTGGGCATTGAGTTGCCGATCATTCTGGCTCCAATGGCCGGGCCGGGCTCGGCAGAGCTGGCTGTTGCCGTAGCTGAAGCCGGTGGACTCGGTTCGCTACCCTGCGCCCTGCTGAGTGCCGAGCAGATACGTACTGCGGTTACAACCATTCGACAATGGACTACCCGACCTGTCAATCTCAACTTTTTCTGTCATACACCCCCGCCGATTGATCTGGAGCGGGAAAGCAGATGGAGGAAACAGCTAGAGCCCTATTACTTCGAATTGGGTATTGACCCGAAGGAACCCATACCAACGTCGAACCGTGCCCCGTTTGACGCTGCTCTCTGCGATCTGGTTGTGGAGTTGAAGCCGGAGGTTATCAGCTTCCATTTTGGCCTGCCTGCCACTGAGTTAGTTGAGCGCGTGAAGGCCGCCGGAATTAAAATTATAGCCTCGGCCACGACAGTCGACGAAGCGCGATGGCTTGAGCAGCACGGCTGTGATGCCATTATTGCACAGGGTATTGAAGCGGGCGGACACCGGGGCATGTTCCTGAGTTCAGATATTTCCACACAGGTTGGTACAATGGCTCTTCTACCTCAAGTAGTAGACGCTGTTAGCATACCGGTTATTGCGGCTGGTGGAATTGCGGATGCGCGTGGAATCGTTGCGGCACTGACGTTGGGGGCTTCGGCGGTGCAGATCGGAACGGCCTATCTTTTTTGTCCGGAAGCCAACGTGCCACCTCTTCATCGGGAAGCGTTACGTAACGCCAAAGACAACAGCACCGCCATCACAAACGTGTTTACAGGTCGCCCGGCACGTAGCATCGTAAACCGGATTGTTCGCGAGTTAGGACCTATGTCCGAAACGGCGCCCCTGTTTCCGCTGGCGGGTGGTGCGTTGATGCCGTTACGGGCTAAAACAGAGCCAATGGGGTCGAGCGATTTTATGTCCTTATGGTCAGGGCAATCGGCTCATTTGGGACGAGAGCTTCCGGCAGGACAGCTAACCAAACTCCTGGCCGAAGAAACGCTGGCTAAATTAGCGGCCCGCTGACGTAGTAATGACCGCTTTTGACTGGTATAAGACCCTTTACTGATTATGAATCCAACGTTTTTTTCGACGCCAGCCGATTTTCGAAAGTGGCTGATAGACAACCACGATAAAGCCACGGAGCTATTGGTGGGTTATTACAAAGTAGGTTCAGGAAAGCCCAGTATGACCTGGTCGCAGTCGGTTGATGAAGCACTCTGCTTTGGCTGGATAGATGGCGTTCGCCGGTCAATCGACGCCGATAGTTACTGCATTCGCTTTACACCCCGAAAACCGAAAAGTATCTGGAGCGCGGTGAATATTCAGAAAATAGCAGACCTAACCCGGCAGGGGCTCATGCACCCGGCAGGCGTAGCGGCTTATGAAAAACTGGAAGAGAATAAGTCGAAAATTTATGCGTACGAGCAGAAAGAGGTTGGGCTGTCTGACGAGTTTGAACAGCTGTTTCGAGCCAACGAGAAAGCATGGGTTGCTTTTCACGCGTTGCCGCCATCGTACCGCAAAACAGCAATCAACTGGGTCATGAGCGCCAAACAGGAAGAAACGCGCCAAAAACGGCTTCAGGAACTAATCAGCGATAGCGAGCAGGGTTTACGGATAAAGCAGTTACGGTATAACGTTAAAAAATAACCGCTTGATTGTCAGTACGTAGCGCAGGGGGATAGTTTCAGATAAACTCGTCTATTAATCTGACAGATAAAGCAACCTTTCAGCTGTACAAACCGTATTGAGTGAGCAAAAAATGCGTACATTAGATACCTTTTATCTGATAGGCTGGACAATTGTTCCTTAAGCTACGTGCAGGGCATCAGAGTTATGCGGAGAGAATCTAGTTGGGTGCTGATCTGGCTCGTTACGTTCCTGACACGGATGGCGACGGGGCAAAATCTCATTCCAAATAACAGCTTTGAAACCTACCGAAACTGCCCACAACTGGATAACCTTCTGAATGAAGCAGTCCCCTGGTATAATCCAACCCGCGCTACGCCCGACTTTTACCATCAATGCTACAATACCGGTCAAATGGTGGTGCCTCCCCGTACCGGCCAGGGCCTGGCGCGGCTCTATTTCGATCAGGGATGGGCTGAGTATATCGGTGTCCGGCTGAAAAAGCCGCTCGAAGCCGGGGAGTGTTATTTTTTTGAAATGTATGTGGCTACGGATACGCCCAACCGATATCAGACCGAAACCCTCGGCGCGTATTTTTCGAGTGGTCCTGTAACAGCGCCCAATAGTACAGACCGGTTGAACCTAAATCCGCAGGTACTTGATAAACTACCGAGAATTCAGGGATTTCGCTGGGAACGTATGTCGGGGCTTATCAATGCCAAAGGGGGTGAAGAATACGTAACCATCGGCAGTTATTATAAATCGCCACCTTTTCTGGGTTTTTATTACGTGTTTATCGACGATGTTTCGCTAAAACCTGTAACACTGGATCTGGGACGGGATACCACCTTGTGCAGCCGCAAAAATGCCTTACTACTCGACGGCACGACGCCCGATGCGATCTATTACAAATGGCAGGATGGCAGCGCTAACCCAACCCTGCAGGTGACGCGGCCCGGTAAGTATTCGGTGACGGTGATCACATCCTGTAAAAACCTTACAGACTCTATTTCAGTCGACTACGCCCTCGATTTCGACCTGGGCGCTGATACAACACTTTGCAACGGACAGACCCTCGCGTTGACGGTGCCATCTATTCCTACCGCTACGTACCGCTGGCAGGATGGTACGCCACAAAATACCTATACGGTGAAGCAGGCGGGGCAGTACAGCATCCGGGTGACGCAGGCAAGCTGTGTAGCGCTCGATACCATACAGGTTCGGTACGTTCGTCCGCCCACGTTGGAATTGGGCGCCGATCAGGAGCTTTGCGGGGCACAGACGTTTACCATCAAACCCATTGTGGCCGATGGTACGTTTTTCTGGCAGGATGCATTCAGCGCCACTGAACGTACGGTTAACTCGTCGGGTGTGTTTCGGGCTGGCGTTCGTAATGACTGTGCCACCGTGACGGATTCGGTATCTATCGATTACAGCGCCTGCGATTGTATTTTGTACGCGCCTAACAGCTTTACGCCCAACAAGGATGGACAGAACGATGTTTTTGTAGCCTACGGTTGCGGAGATATTACCATTACGTCGCTTTCAATTTTCAATCGCTGGGGCGAGGTCATTTTTCATACCGATCATCAGCCGTTCGAGTGGGATGGATATTATCATGGCGAACTTTGTCCGGGGGACGTGTATGCCTGGAGTATCCGGTATCGGATGAAGAACGGCAAACAGATTAAAATGAGCCAAAAACAGGGTCCGCTCAGCCTGATTCGCTAGGTAAGTGTGTGCCAGGCCAATTTCCTGATGTATTTTTGGGCTGTATCGACTCCCTGACTGTTTTAGTCGTTCAGGGAGTCCTGCCTGGCAACCACCAATGAAAAAGACCTCTGCCTTGTTGCTCCCTATCCGATTACTGACTCTTATTTTCCTGACTGGTCTACACACGTTTGCTTTGGCACAAACGAAGAAACCCCGATTTCGGGTGGTGGCTATCGCTGAAAAGGGCGGGGGCGTTCACGCTCCTTTTGTGACTGAAGCAAAAAAATGGCTGGCACAAGTGGCCTCGGAAAACAACTTTACGATTGACTATATCGAAAATACCGAACCCATCAACGACGCTTTTCTGGCGAAGTATCAGCTCTTTATCCAGCTAAATTATCCGCCCTACATGTGGACAGATACGGCAAAAGAAGCATTTCGAAAATACATTACCGAAGGCAAAGGGGGCGGCTGGGTTGGCTTTCATCATGCGTCGTTACTGGGCGAGTTCGACGGGTACCCGATGTGGCCCTGGTTTTCAGAATTTATGGGGGGTATTCGCTACAAAAACTACATCGCTACGTTTGCCAAAGCGACGGTTCATGTCGAAGCGACGAATCATCCTGTTATGAAGGGTTTACCGGCTACGTTTGCCGTTGAAAAAGAAGAATGGTATACCTACAACAAGAATCCACGCCTAAACGTAAGCGTGCTGGCTACCGTCGATGAATCGACCTATTCGCCTGATTCAGACATAAAAATGGGGGGCGATCATCCAGTCATCTGGTCCAACGAGCACATGAAAGCACGTAACGTTTACATTTTTATGGGCCACCATCCCGACCTGTTCAAAAACGAGGCCTTTGTAAAAATCTTCCGGAACGCCCTTTTCTGGGGCGCAGGGAAATAAGTTGTTACGTCTTTAAATCGCTTTCGTTGTATTGTCGGCTTCTCAAAACGGACACCTTTCATAAACATTCTGGTTCCAATGATCAAAAAACTACCTGTGGGCGCCTTCCTGGTTCTGTTCTTTCACCTTTCTTTTTCACTTCGGGGCCAGGATATTAAAGTACTTACCAATCAGGTCGGTTATGAACCTGCAAAAGCCAAGCAGGCGATTATCATGGCAGATCGACAGCTAACCGTTCCCATCTTTCAACTCATCAACGCAAAAACGGGCAGTGCCGTCTATTCGGGTAGACCGGTTTTTAGTGGACCTGTTAATAAGTGGAAAAACTGGCTTTTCTGGACGGTTGATTTCAGTCCGTTTACTACTGAAGGGACGTATCAGGTACAGGTTTCAATGTCGGGTAAAAACGTATTGTCCTATCCGTTCGTGATTGGCAAAAACGTACTGGAGCAGTATACGCTCTCAGATGTAATCTATTATTTTAAAGGGCAGCGAAGTTCGGGACTGCTGGATAAGGCAGATCGGAAGTCGGTGCTGGCGGGTCGGGCATCCGATACACTCGACGTACACGGTGGCTGGTACGACGCCACCGGCGACTATGGCAAACACCTTTCGCACCTTACGTTTTCGTCGTATTTCAATCCGCAGCAAATAACGCTCACAGCCTACAGCCTGCTGAAAAGTTACGCTCAGTTGACGAAACGTAAAGGAAGTGACTTTCGCCAGGTTAACCGTCGTCTGCTTGACGAAGCTATGTATGGGGCTGATTATCTGGTACGTGTTCAGGCAAAAGACGGCTCGTTCTACCGTTCTGTGAAAGCGCCGGGACCGGGCAAACTGCCGAAAGACCGGGTGATTCAGGCCGAAGACAAAGCGTACCGCATCAAGCAGTCGAAAGACCAGACCTTAACCAGTGCTGCCGACGAAACCAACTGGCGGAGGTACCAGGTGAGCTACCGGTCGGGTGGGGGAATGGCTATCGCGTCTCTGGCGATGGCCGCTACGTATACCGCCGATCAAACCGGCGATTTTAGCTCCGCAGACTACCGTAACGCAGCCGAAAAAGCCTTCGCTTTTCTGGAAAAAGAAAATAAGGCTATGACCAACGACGGAAAAGAAAATATTGTAGACGATTACTGTGCGCTAACGGCTGCTACCGAACTATATAACACCACCCAAAATGATACGTACCGGAAAGCGGCTGACAGACGTGCTCAGAACCTGTTGAACAGGCTGGCGAGCTGGAAAACGTATCGGGATTACTGGCGGGCCGACGATCAGGACCGGCCGTTTTTTCATCCGTCGGATGCAGGTTTGCCGGTGACCAGTTTGGTATATTATTATCCGATGGCAACCGCCGACATGCAGAAGAAAATCAGGGACGCCGTTAAACGGTCAATGACGTATGAACTGGCCGTAACGAATGAGGTCAAAAATCCATTTGGGTACAGTCGGCAGTTGGTTCAGGACACTTTAGGCAACCGGCGTACTACGTTCTTTTTTCCGCATGGCAGCGAAGCCTCTCCGTGGTGGCAGGGCGAAAACGCCCGCCTTGGGTCAATGGCAGCCGCTGCCCGTATGTGTGTGCCGCTGTTCAATGATGATAAGGTATTTCAGGGGAAATTAGAACGGTTTGCGCTCGATCAGCTAAACTGGATTCTTGGCCTGAATCCCTACGATGCCTGCATGGTACAGGGGAGTGGGCACAACAACCCGGCTTACGGATTCTTCGGTACGTTTGAATACACCAATGCACCGGGAGGTATTGCCAACGGCATCACATCAGGACTGAATAACGAAGACGATATTGACTTTAATCTGTCGTATAAGATGACGGGAAAAGACAACGACTGGCGGTGGGCTGAGCAGTGGTTACCCCACGCTGCCTGGTATCTACTGGCTATATCGGTTAGTCAATAGTGATTGGTCATTAGGCGTTGGTCATCAGACAAAAAAATCGACAGATAGCAAATGACTAATGCCCAATGACAACTGACCAATGCCTAAAACTCAATGCCCTCTTCTGTCAATAAGCCTGCCAGATTCAGCACGACATCGTCCAGAACCAGTACGTTGGCATCCCAGTTTTGCGTCAGCCAGGGGGAGGATTTAGTGGCTACAAATATCTTTTTGGGCTGGGTCGTAATCCAGATGACGGTTTCGACGCCGAATTCAAGCAGTCGTTCCGTTTTTTCATACACATAGCCTGATTCTTTCCCCTCAAATTCGCCGGGCTCGATTCGCACGTCCACTTCGATAGCAATCCGCGGGGGTACGCTGAAAAACTTATCCGTCAGAATCAAACCCGTCGATTTGTCGAAAATAGCGATGTCGTTAGATAAGTTATTGCCTTTGTCGAGATGGATACCCGACTCGTTTGTAACGACTAAATACTTTTTTCGATTAATTGTCCTACCTAAAAACATCACCAAAGTGGCTACTAACGTAGCTTGCAGTGAACTACTTCCCATAATTTCGGCGGGTGTTTTCTTACCGCTTACTACGTCCCGGTATCCTCGTCGATATAGCGGGCGGCCGTTAAGCGTTTCGTAAATCAGATACGAGGGTACGCCCGACTTTCTCCGCTTTTTGGGGGCTGTGGCAACTGCTACGGTCATGGCTTTCGTTGATTACGTTCAGAAAGCAATACTACGGAATTTGCGTAATAGAATAATAGGTTATGCTCACCGATAGCTGGTTGCTGCCTCATGTCTGTTAAACCAAATGTGCAGCAAACAGTGTGGCTTAGAACAATTTAACAATGCGTGACAACCCCGCCGAAAGAAGCAGCATAATCGCTACAAGACCTAAGCCATAATACAGCCCGAATGATTCGGCAACGAAACCGATAATGGGTGGACCCGCCAGAAAGCCAATGAAACTGAACGTAGCGAACGTCGCCAAACCAGCGGCCGGTGGAATGCCAGCCACGCGCATCGACGCACTGTAGAGAATGGGTGCCCCCAGCGAACAGCCGACGCCCAGCAAAGCGAAACCGATCAGAGCCGTTGGCGGATAAGGTAACGCTATGGCCAGCAAAAGTCCTGACGCGCCAATCAGCCCGCCAATCTGAAGCCAGCGTTTTGCGCCGATTTTAGGGAGGATAGCATCACCAACAAACCGGAAACTAGTCATTGTCAGCGAAAAAGCACCGAAGCCTAGTGCTGCAATCTGGCTGCTGGCACCCAGCGTTTCGCGCAGATAAACCGCGCTCCAGTCCAACGCAACGCCCTCGCCCATAGCAACGGCCAGCCCAATCAGAATCATCAGAGACAAATCCATATTCGGCAATACAAACGAGGACCCCGCTTTCTCACCCGACTCGGTCCGGCTGCTCGACGGAATGGTGCTCAGTATTGGCTGAAGCAGAAACGTAACGAGTAAGACCAAGCCCGCCATTACAGCCATATGAGCAGAAGGCGAAACATGCAGCGCAATTACGGCACCCGCAATCCCCGACCCGAGCAGCCCGCCTAAACTCCACATGCCATGACACGACGACATAATGGAGATGTTTTGTGACCGCTCTACGTTGGTGGCTGCCGTATTCATGGCCACGTTGATCAGTGCGCTACACAAGCCAACCAGAAAAAGCCCCCCAGCCATAACGACGGTGTTCGGCGCGTTGATTGGAATACAGATGGCCAGCGTTAAGGCGATGGCCGACCAGAAGCAAGTGCGGGATTCGCCAAGTTTGGCGATGATCCAGCCCGTCAACGGGTTCATAACAATCAAACCAATGGGCATGGCAAAAAGCGTCATGCCCAGATCTGAATCGGAGAGCTGTAGTCTCTCCTTGATGTGCGGAATGTGGGCTACCCAACTGCCAAACAGCAGACTGTCAGAGGCAAACACCAATCCAACAGCCAGTGCCTGCCGATTTAGGAGAAATGTCAGCAGGTTACGTACGAACACGTTTCGTTGAGATCTTTTAAGTATTAAGGTTGTATTCATAGTACAAAAATAGCCGGCTGAGACCGGCTATTTTTACAATCTATTATCCGTTGCTAATGCTGAATTAACCCATTGGGTTTAAAAATCAGTCAAGCATAGTTAACGACGTATTATTTTTCAGGTGCCCGGCCATGGCTTTACGTAGCTTTTCCACCTTTGGGAGCGATACGCTCCGAATGTACGGCTGGTCAGGGTGCAGGGCAAAGTAGTTCTGATGGTAATTTTCGGCCGGATAGAAAGCCGTCAAAGGCGTTACTTCCGTAACCACCGGATTCGCGTAATGCTTCGATTCGTTGGTACGTTTGATGGCAGCCAGAATTTCGGCTTTTTCTTCGGGGGTCCGGTAAAAAGCGACTGACCGGTAATCGCGGCCAACATCGGGTCCCTGACGATTGAGCGTCGTGGGATCGTGACCCGCAAAAAAAGCATCGAGTAACTGCGAATAGCTGATCACTTTCGGGTCGTAATAAACCTGCACCGATTCGGCATGGCCGGTTGCGTCGGTACCCACCTGCTCATAGGTCGGGTTTTTGACGTTGCCACCAGCGTATCCTGAAATCACTTCCCGAACCCCTTTTAACTGATTCATACCTTCTTCGAGCGCCCAGAAACAGCCACCAGCAAACGTAGCAACTGCTTCACCCGGTTTGAGGGTCGGTAATTTAGCGGGCGTATAATCTTTTGACTGACCCTGTGCACAGCCCACCATAAAGAGCAGACTGAGCGCATATAGATGAAATTTTTTCATGCTGCGTAGTACGAGTATTGCGTTGGTATATAAACGTTTAAAATCCATTTGCGGTTTCATGGAAAAGAAGGAGGAGAGGGAGTAAGGGAAAGAACGGGACGAAAGGGGTGAATACGTTTCGGGCCGCCTTCCTTTCGTCCCTTTACTCCCCTTCTTCCCGTTCCTGCGCCCCTATGAAACTCCAGTTTGAAAAAATAGAACCTGAAGCAGGCAGTTCCTTTCGGGTTATCCATCATACCAGGGTCGACACCTGTGGTGTTTACTGGCATTATCACCCTGAGTATGAGATTGTCTTTCTGCCAGCGGGCGAAGGCCAGCGCCGTATTGGTACCAACGTATCACGCTATGAAGCGGGTGAATTGGTGTTTATTGGCCCAAACCTCCCGCATCTTAATTACAGCTACGGCAAGCTGGGCGACCATGAGGAGATTGTTGTGCAGATGCGCGAGGACTTTATGGGCGAACCCTTTCTGCAAAAGCCGGAATTGAAAATCGTCAGGCGCTTATTCGACCGGGCGCACACAGGTTTAATTTTTGGGGATGATACCAAACAGAAAATTGGGCCGCTACTCAGGCAGATGCCTACACAAATGCCGTTCGAGCGATTCCTGACATTGTTACATATTCTCCAACAGTTGGCTGAAGCGCCCGATGCTCAGCCGCTGCATACCGATGGTGTTCGCTTTGACCTGAATCCTAAAGAGCAGGAGCGCATCAACCGCATCTGCCAGTACGTTGAGCAACATTACGCAGAACCAGTAGACATTCACGTTGTTGCAGACCTGGCCAGTATGACGGTTCCGGCTTTTTGTCGGTATTTTAAACGCATGACCCGGCAAACTTACACCGACTTTGTAAATGAATACCGCGTTAATCAGGCTCGCCGGATGCTGCATTCCGCCCGCACCGTTGCCGACGTCAGTTTTGCTGTAGGTTTCAACAACCTGTCTCATTTCAACAAAACCTTCCGGACAATAACCGGACAAACACCCACGACGTACCGGAAAGCATTCGCTGAATAGTAGCACCTTCTGCGCATTTGTCGTGTGTTATTATACGATCGGAATACACCTAAAAAATAAAATCCCCGTGGTTGCCACGGGGATTTTTCTATTCGGATAGAATCGGACTTATTACGGCATGAGCACCGTGTCGATTACGTGAATCACGCCGTTTGACTGATTTACATCAGGGATTGTTACTGTAGCCATTCCGCCTTTTGCGTCGGTGAGTTCAATTTTTTTGCCTTTTTGCATTGCCGTCAACGTACCACCCGAGGCTGTTTTCAGCGTGGCTTTCCCACCGCCATCCGCAATGGCTTTCATCAGGTCAGCTGCGCTCATTTTGCCCGGCACTACGTGGTAGGTCAGAATACCCGTCAACGTTTCTTTGTTTTCTGGTTTCACCAGTGTTTCAACGGTGCCTTTAGGCAGTTTATCGAACGCCTTATTGGTTGGTGCAAAGACCGTGAAAGGACCGGGACCCGAGAGCGTTTCGACTAAGCCTGCGGCTTTTACGGCTGCTACCAACGTCGTGTGATCTTTCGAATTGACGGCATTTTCAATAATATTCTTCGATGGATACATGGGTGCACCGCCCACCGTAACGGTTTTTTCCTGAGCAAAAGAGACCTGACTCAGCGCCAGTAATGTAAGTATAGCGAATACCGATTTGATCGTTTTCATGATGTTGTCTTTTTGAGTTAGTGAAACTGTGTACTGAATGCTTACTGGTGTTTGTCGACAACATGCAGACTTACGCGGGATTCGTGGTCTTTGGATTTATATCCGCTAAAAGAAATGTGTAATCATTTGATTTATAGTGCAATACGGAGAGGTTTCTGGATAGTCTATAAAAAAACAGCCCGCCGGATTAGTACCCGGCGGAGCTGCTCCTTCAAAAGGTGATGGATAGGTGATGAACAGAATGGATAGCCCAAAGTTGCCACAGAAACAGGCCGCAGAGTAGGGGAGATTTGCCCGATTTAAGAGCGGGAAAAAGGCGGGATTAATACGGGGAAAATACGGTATTTAGGTAATAACTTATTAATAATTTATAAAATCCTATTGATAATCAATGTGTTATTAATTTTAGGTATGCTTGGGCTTTTCCCCGTGTACAGCTCTTTATTTATACGAACACTTATTTTAGCATTGGTATTAATCTCACCCTAACTCAATCATAGTATGCTGGAATATGTGTTTAAAAAAGCCGAGCTGGCGAAACTGATTAAAGAGTCGCCAGACTCCGACAATGGTAATGTTATCATACAATTAGCCTTTAGTTTTGGCGACGCCCCCGGAACCTTTAAGGCTAAGGTTTGGGCTTTCAACGAAGAGAATGAAGCCGTAGGGGTTACGGGGTGCCCCAGACCGCCGGGCTGTGGTTAATGAGTCTGATTTTATATTCGATGTGGCAGTTATTTTATAAAGCCATTAACTATTTTGACCTGATCTCTCCTCTGTTATTATTTGTTTTGGCGGCTGCTAAAATAGATTGGCAGAGGAGAGACTATGTAGTTTATTATATTCTTGGCCAGGTCTTTTTTAACGGATATGCTACGATTCTGGATATTCTGGAATTCAACAATCTATTCGTTTACTCCCTCAACTTTTCCTGGTCTTTTTTTATCCTGGCGTTTTACTTTGCCAGGCTTTACAGAAATCCATTACTTACCAGGTTGATTTTCAGCTTCATTATCCTCTACCAATTACGCACTATTTTAAGTCTGCAATCGGCCGATTCGGTCGCTAGTTTCAACAGCGTACCTTTTGGGATAATCAGCCTGATGATAACAGTCGGTAGCCTGTTATATTACACACTTAAACTAGCCGTACAGCCAAAGGAAGATATCCTCCGGGTTAAGGATTTCTGGTACGTTAACGGGGTTTTCACGTACTACACCAGCAATTTCTTTATTTTTCTGACTTACAACACCTTAACCAATCGAAATTCGGCGAATATTGGTGTAATTTGGAAGATCCACAATGTGGTATTTCTAATTATGTGCGTGTATTTCTATATAGGTATGCGATGCAAAGTTTTACCGGAGAAGTAACTCTTGTCAGTATTGCTACGGTGTTTTTAGTACTGATTACAATGACCCCAATCGGCTTCGTAATCCTGCACCAACGCCAATACCGACGCTATCTTAACGACAAACGACAAATGACTGAACTTTACCAGCGCGAACTTCTTCAATCGCAGATCGAAATACAGAACCATACACTTCAGCAAATCGCGCAGGAACTTCACGATAACATTGGTCAGCTACTGACGGTAGCCGTTATGCGGCTGAATACCCTCGAAGATGAAGTGCAGGAACTGGAATCCCAGCGGTCTGTACAGCAAACTCGTGAATTGCTCAGAACCGTGATTTCAGATGTGCGAGCTCTTTCCAAAACGCTCGATTATGACACTGTTCAGCGATTCGGGCTACTGCCCAGCCTAACGCTTGAACTGGAACGTATTCAGCATACGGGCCGAATTCAGGCCCAGCTTATTACGTCGGGGGAGACGTATTCGCTTGGCGACCAGGCTGAAACTGTGCTATTACGTATGGCGCAGGAATCTATCAATAATGTACTGAAGCATGCCAGCGCCAGCAACCTGACTGTTTCGGTTCTCTACAAGCCTGACTGTTTTGTGCTTACGATTGCCGATGATGGGAAAGGATTCAATGTGGGAGAAGCCACTGCCCGAACTCTGGATCAGGCCGGTGCTGGTCTGAATAATTTGCATCGGCGGACCCGTTTACTGGGCGGTGCCTGTCGTGTCGACAGTAATTTCGGTGAAGGTACCCGTATTGAAATACAATTGCCACGTAACCAAATGATTTGAAAAAGCAATCTTATTAGTTTAAAGGTGTTAACTATAGTTAAAATGATACCCTAAAATGCTGGTTGATTAAAAAAATACCCCATTCGGGGTATTGTGTTTGGTGCGGTAACTCCCTATTTTTCAGGCGATAATCATACTAACACACCTTCCTCATGCCTACTTCCATCGCCATTGCCGACGATCATCATCTTGTGGCCGAAGCGCTTGCTGATTATGTTCGCAAATTTGACCAGTATGAAGTATTATTTGTAGCAGTAAACGGTCGTGATCTGATCAATCAGATCCAGCAAAGTAATCGGATTCCCGACATTGCTTTGCTGGATCTGCACATGCCAGAAATGGATGGATTTGAAACAACCCTACAACTTAAGCAACTGTATCCGACGGTAAATGTATTGGCACTTTCCATGACTGATCGGGAAGATCACATTGTTCAGGTAATACGTAACGGCGCACGTGGCTATTTGCTTAAAGGGTGTCGTCCGAGTGAACTCCGCCAGGCATTGGACGAAATTATGACCAAAGGCCATTATTATTCCGACTTTCTGACGTCGCAGCTCATTCGCAATCTGAATGCGCCCGGAGAGAGTAGTGTCGTTCCGATTTTCAACCTGAACGGGCGTGAGTCCGACTTTTTGAAAATGGCCTGTAGCGAACTGACTTATAATGAGATCGCTGATAAGATGTGTGTCAGTCCTCGTACGGTAGATGGCTATCGGGAAGTGGTATTTCAGAAAATGAACGTCCGAACGCGCGTGGGCATGGTGCTCGAAGCCGTTCGTCATGGGTTGATTCAGGTGTGATGAAATGATAGGGGAGAATGGCGATTGATAAACGATCTATGCCGGATCTGTTGTCAATCGCCATTCTTCATTTTACATTTCCCCATATCTTTGCTTAATGCAGTTAGTTCTTCATCGGGTCGACCTTCGGCTGACTCATACGTTTACCATTGCCCACGATAGCCGCGATGTGCAGCCGACGCTCATTGTCGAGCTGCGCGAGGGTGCGTATCGAGGGTTTGGCGAAGCCACGGCTACCCGTTATTACGGCATTACAATTGACGGCATGGTAGCCGCGCTTGAAGCTATTCGCCATCTGATTGAAGGCCATACCGTAGCTGATCCTGAAACGTTTTGGAGCGATATGCAGCCGCATCTGGCGCAGAACCCCTTTGCCTTGTGTGCTCTTGACCAGGCTGGGTGGGACTTGTGGGCGAAGCGGCAGGGGCAGCCGCTTTATAAACTCTGGAATCTTGATCCGGCTAACAGCCCGATCACAGATTACACCATCGGGCTGGATACACCCGGGCGGATGGTAGAAAAGATGCAGGAACGGCCCTGGCCGCTTTATAAAATAAAATTGGGCCGTCCAGAAGAGGATATCTCGCTTGTTCAGACGTTACGTCGGCATACCGATGCCGTGTTCCGGGTGGATGCCAATTGTGGCTGGACGCCCACAGAAACCATCACTAAATCCACTGTACTGGCTGATTTGGGGGTTGAATTCATCGAACAGCCACTTCCCGCCGACGATTGGGAGGGTGCCAGACAGGTATACGAACAATCGACTCTGCCCATTATTGCCGACGAAAGCTGCATTGTCGAATCCGATGTTGACAAGTGCGCGGGCTATTTTCATGGCGTCAATATCAAACTCACAAAGTGCGGAGGAATTACGCCGGCCCGTCGGATGATCGCCCGTGCCCGTGAGCTGGGGCTGCGCGTGATGGTGGGCTGTATGACTGAGTCAAGTGTAGGTATTTCGGCCATTGCCCAGTTGCTCCCGCTACTCGACTACGCCGATCTGGACGGCGCCATGCTCATTGCCAATGATCCGGCCAGGGGCGTTACGTTTGATTACGGCACCGTTATTTTTGCCAGTGAAAATGGTACAGGCGTTCAATTACTGGAACAATGAGCGAACGAGCGACTGAGCAGATGAGCGAAAGTTTTACCGTTAATCAACTTCCGAACCGGACCATACGGCATAACGGCCAGGAATACCTTTTCTTTAGTGGAACGGCCTATCTGGGTTTACCCCAGCATCCGGCCTTTCAGCAATTGATGGCAGAATCCGTTAATCAGTACGGTACTGTATTTGGCAGTTCGCGAAATGGAAATCTGCGTCTGAGTGTCTATGAAGAAGCTGAAGCAAAACTGGCGGCTGTTGTTGGAGCACCGTCGGCGCTGACGCTTTCGTCGGGGATGATGGCCGGGCAGGTTATTTCCAACTGGCTGCGGAGTCAGAACGCTACGTTTCTTTATGGGTCAAACGCGCACCCGGCGATGTGGCATCAGCCTTCTGTCGATCTGCCAACGCGTTCATTTGCTGACTGGTCGGCGCAGTTAGCCGATCAGGTACGTAGCCTGACGGCAGCTCAAACGAGTCTGAAGCCCATTGCCATTCTGGTTAATTCACTCGATGCTGTCCGTTCCGAATATTACGATTTCAACTGGATAGATGCTTTACCAGATGACGTACCTCTTACGCTTGTTGTGGACGATTCGCATGGCATTGGCGTACTGAACAATGGGCGCGGTATATGGCCGTCGCTGCCTCAAAAACCGAATATTAGCGTAATAGTTACGGCCTCGCTGGCTAAGGCGATGGGGCTGCCGGGCGGAGCTATTTTCGGTGATTCTGCTACGTTGACAGCCATCCGCCGGACGGCGTTCTTTGGTGCCTGTTCACCCATGCCTCCTGCCTGTTTAGCGGCTTTTCTGCAAGCTGATACGTTGTATACTGAAGGGCGTGAACAACTTAGCCGGAATGTAGCGCTTGCCGAGCAGTTTCTGGGTTCGACGGGGTTGTTTCAGCAGGCAGATGGGTATCCGGTTTTCTACACGGAACAAGATGCACTGTATGGATATCTGCTAGAAAAAGGGATTTTTATTTATTCGTTTGCCTACCCAACAGCAGCAGATCGCGCCAACACGCGCATTGTTATCAGCGCCTTTCATACGCTCGAGGATATTAAGCGCGTTGCCGAGGGAGTTAATGAGTTCAAACGCAAAGGACGCAAAGAGTAGCGCAGAGGTCGCAAAGAACGTAACCAATTTTTCCCGGCGATCTCCGCGTTACCTTTTGCGCCTTTGCGTTAAAAAACTATTTCAATCCTTCCAGAAATGTTACACTGGCGGGTACCTGCTCCACGGAGCGCGACGATTCATCTTCAATAAAATAGTACTTCACGCCCGATTTTTTAGCCTGTTTCAGAATAGCCGCTATCCCCACGTCGCCCTGCCCCAGTGTTACGTTCGATTCGACATCCGAATGTCCTGTATTGGAGTCGGGTGTACCGGGCTTACGATCTTTTAAGTGCATGAGCAGAAAGCGTTTAGGGTATTTCTGCAGGATGGCAACCGGGTCGTAGCCGGGGGCTTTGACCCAAAAAACATCCATCTCAAAATTGACGTATTTAGGGTTAAGGTTTTCGGCCAGGTAATCGAAGAACGTAGCATCTTTATACGTCTGAAATTCGTAGCCGTGCGTGTGATAACAGAGCGTAACGCCATTATCGGCCAGCAGTTTTCCGGCGGTGTTAAATACATCGATGGCTCGGTCGGCGTCGTAAATCGTAAACGCGTCGCCACCGTGAGGAATCCAGAAACAGGCTACGTATTTGGCACCTAATGCCTTCGCTTCCGTCAGGATTTTCGGTACGTTGTTGTCGAGGTCTTCAAAACTGGCGCCGACACTGATTACTTTGACTCCGTTCTGATCCAGAATTTTTCGAAAATCGGGCGCACTCAGGCCGTACGTTCCCGCTACTTCGACCTCCCGGAAACCCATCTGCTTTACCTGTGTCATGGTGCCCGGAACATCTTTCGAAAATTGATTTCGAAAGCTATAAAGGCCTAAACCCACCGGCGCAGGTTTCTGGGCCAATGCCGCCAGACCCGACATCAGTAATCCGGCCAGAAAAAAAGTATAGGTTCGTTTCATAGAGTAAAGGGTAAAAAGTTTAGGGTCAATGGTCTGAACACGAACGCTGAGTCTCAAACGTAAAACGATACGCTATCTACCCGTTTGGGTAGTAAATGTGCTTTCGAAAATCTTGTCGGCATTGCCTGTTTCAAACCCTTCTCGTCGGTGCTGGCGGGTAATCTGGTCAGCGGGCAGGTTCTGGAACGAAGGAAGCACCCGTCGTTCGGCAAATTCTACGTATGAGCCAGCAATGCGGAATACGTTACCGTCGGCAAACTCAGCATCAATCATTTGCGCAACGGTTGACGCTTGCCGCAGATTACCATCGGGGCTAACCTTGATCGTGCCCCCCGCCGAGTTGAGCCGGAAACCGCGCCGTTCCAGAAATGCTACGTATTCATCGATGGTGTTGTAGCCCGGTTTGAGGTTATGAACGCTGATGGTAAAGTGGTTCAGGTAATAGCGATTGTAAATCACCCAGGCCGCATATTCGCTTTCCTTCAATAGTGTCTGGTAGTCGGCCAGGGTCGGCGTTGTCCAGAGCGGTTGGTGCAGAAAGCGGTCAACCGCTTCGGCATCGTCCAGATCCAGCGCATCGACCGGATCGCTCGTGACTGTATCGGTATAGTGGTGAATGATGCGCTGAACTTCGTCGGAGAGCTCATGTACCCGAAGTTCACTCGCAAAAATGCGTGGGTAATGCGGTTCTGGCGGGCTATACCAGTAAGCCGTCAGTTTCTTTTCAGTGAAGTTGTACTCATCCCGCTTTTCGTAGCCGTAGTGCAGAAAAATCTTCTCGAACGACGCTATGCCGAGGTTTGGTACGCCCATCGTTCGGAAGGCAATGTGGTCATTCTCAATTTCCTCCGGCGCCGTAATGATGCCTTCTTCGATCATAGCCTTGATCACCTTCTGGACGTCGGGAACGCGTTCACTGTACCGACGCATAAGGCCACCCAATACGGCATCGAGGGTTTGAGTAGGGGATGACGTTATCATAAAAGCTAGTTTTTGCCTGCTATTAACGGTTAGCTGAAAGTCCAGCGAGTACGGGCCAGCAAAACATCCTTACCCGTATCGCCCTGAATAATTCGGTGTACGAACGCATCCGACGGTTCGGGAGCTGACTGCACCAGCAACTGGTCGCCCCAATGACTTTCAGAACGGTAAACTAAATCAATTTCGGTTAATTCGCCAGTCTGTAGCGTCTCTTTATCGAGAGATTCGATCAGCCACTGCACATACGCTACGTTATTGACGTGCTGGTTCTGGTCAATGCTCAGCCAGCCAACCTCTACGTCCTTTTGCCGGGTGGCACCAAACGGTTTCGTTTGAAAATCGGGTTTGCCCGGCAGTTTCGGTAACGGCTCAGGACCGATAGGTGGGCTCAGGGCCTTAATAAAATCGGGAAGCGGCACCATCGCCCGTTTTTCCATACTGAAAACCAGCCAGACACTGGTCGCGTCGGCCAGCAGATTACCGGTTTCGTCTTCAATTCGAAAATCGCGATGAATGAAATATTTCTCAACATCAGTAGGGTACGTAATGACCCGGATCGTTTGCCCATAGCGTGGATAGTGATGCATACGTAACCGAAAGCGCATGAGCATCCATCCGAAACCCTGACGTTCGAGGTCCGCTATACCAATCCCGTAATCGAGCGCATTCCGGTTGGCCGATTCCTGCATGAAATTCATTAGCGCTGGAATACTTAGCCGCCCCAGCGCGTCGCACTCATACCCCCGCAACGTAACCGTATCGGTTTGAATAAAAGCCATGAATTGAGTTCGTAAGAGGGGCCAAAAATAAAAGGGCTGAACCGGTTTAAGCCTGATTCAGCCCTTTTATTTTGTCAGATTTGGCTATGAC
Organism: Spirosoma sp. KNUC1025; assembly: GCF_045160025.1. GTDB lineage: Bacteria > Bacteroidota > Bacteroidia > Cytophagales > Spirosomataceae > Spirosoma. The sequence continues at coordinate 6,453,420 of NZ_CP087139.1, read as the reverse complement.
TCCAATGGAGCCATGCGAATACGCGCCTATCGATTCCCGCTACCCACCGCCGACGGGCCACTCATACCCTGCGAAAGCGTTAGGAGTTTGTCGCTCAGGGTTTGAATCGCTTTTTTATAACGAGCTTCCAGATCAGGCAGGTTGGCGGTCGATTTCAGCGAAGCTTCGTAAAGCAGGCCGGGTAGCATCCAGGACGCATAGCCGCTGTTGGGGTCCGAAGAAGCGTAAAGCGACTTATACCAGCCCCCAAACGCATTGCCTTTCGGGTCGATAAACGACCGTTCGAGCAGACGAAGTTCTTTGTTTAAATCCGCCAGTTTATCCGTGCGGCCTGTTTTCAGGTAATTCTGCCGGGCCGTTTCGCAGGCGTCGGCATTCTTTTTCAGGTCGGCTACCACATTGAGGAGTGGAGCAATCGAATACGTTGGGGCATACGCCTGAATGGCTTTTTCGGCCGCTTTCAGGTGAACGGCCAGGTCGGTCGGATACCGGGCTACGTCGTACGGAACAAGGTCGGCATTGGCGAGCCGGAGCGTCATGGTGCCGACAACCTGCTCCATCATCGGGCCCATTTTATAAGTCGGATCAGCAAATTTGTCGTAGAAATACAAATCGTCATATTGAGAATGGTAGAGCGTTGGCCCTTCGGTACCCGCACTCAGCGAGGGGATGCCGATGTGCATATAGGGCGCGATATGGTCTGAGCCACCGCCGAGGTTACCAATCGTTGGTTCGCCATCCATCACCGCCGGTGCCGATGAACCCGTCACGCGGGTCGGATTGCCAGCCGCTTTATGACCCAGCCAGTGCTGATACACGGTTTTGTTCGAGTCGGGGTATTGCACCGACTGTGTGGCTTCGATAATCAGTTTTTTCATGGATGGCGAAGCACTCGCCCCGAATGTCCGCCCCGAAACGGCCGCGTCGTAATTCATGTACGCAACGGCTTTCTGCGACAGTTCATCCCGAAATTGCTCACTCCACTCGGCCGACCCAATCACGCCCGGCTCTTCGGCATCCCAATGGCATACTTTGATGGTACGTCGTGGGCGCTGTCCGGCTTTCGCCAGCTTGCCCAGCGATTCGGTCATGCTCAGCAGCATAGCGGTACCGGAGTTGGGGTCTGTAGCACCAAATGACCAGGCATCGTAGTGACAACCGGCAATGATCCATTCGTCGGGAAATTCTGCGCCGGTTAACGTACCGACCACCTGATAAATCCGCTGAATGGCTTTTTCCTGCTTCACCATCAGCCTTACTTTCAATTCTTTACCTCCTTCGAGCCGGTACGTATAGGGCAAACCTCCCTGCCAGCCAGCCGGCACCGACTTTGCGCCAGTCATGCGTTTTAGAATTTCGGTTGCTGAGCCATAGGGGAGGGGCGTCACCGGAATTTTGTGCAGCACTACGTCCTTTATATCCATCCGTTTGGGCGTGTTTTTGGCGTCCAGCGGGAGGGCGGCTTCACCGGGCGTGAGTGGGTCGCCGGTGTAAGGCGTTGTGATGAGCGAACCGCGCTGGATGACGCTTTCGCTGTAATACGGTCCTTCCGGAAAGGTCAGCCCGCGCATGTAGCCTGAGTCGGCAGGGTCGGTGAAGATAATAACGCCAATGGCTCCGGCCGCCTGCGCAAACTGCGCTTTATAGCCCCGAAAGTTGCCACCATAGCGAGCCAGCACGATCTTGTCTTTCACCGAAATGCCCATGGCTTTCAGCTGCTCAAAATCTTCTTTACGTCCATAATTGGCATACACCACTTCGGCCGTTACGTCGCCCGAGCCCGACCAGGCATTATAACCGGGCGTCAGCCGTGGGTCGCTGCTGTATTTGTCTTCCTTGAACAAAAACTCCCGGATGTTCAGCGGCTGACGAATCGGTTCGACCAGTTCTACGGCAATGTCGCCAGGGCCTTTGGGCAGCAGTACGTCGTGGGGATAAATATCGACCTGCCAGCCCGCTTTACGCATGGTTTCGGCGATGTAGTCGCGTACCTGCTCATTCTCTTTTGAACCCGTAATATGCGGTACGCTGCTGAGTTTTTCAAGGTGATTTTTAAACGCGGCCGACGATTGTTTGGCTTTAAATTCCGTTTCAAGTTTGATCTGAGCTGCCTGCCGCGCCGGAACAAAGCCCGAAAGCATCGGCGACGTACTCGACTGCGCCTTTGCGGATACTATACCCAGCAGGAAAGCGAGGGGAAGCCAGGTAGTTGTTAGTAGAGAGGGGTATCGCATAAGAAGTAGGTTGTATGATTTCCAAATATCGGCAATTACACCCATAAGCGAAATGGCGAGCAGGCTGGTTTTGAGGGGAATTCGTTGCTAAAATAAGACCTTGGCTTGGCCTGAAGGAAAAGGACAATATATTGCTTTAATAAATCTATTCCTGAACGAGCGCGTCAGGCATTTTCAGAAAATAGTTTAGAAATAGCGTCGATTTTTAGCCAATCAATCGTCTAAACAGAAAGCATACAAATCGCTACTTTTTTCAAATGACACTACCTAATATTTTTGAAAGCGAGGTTTCTAACAACGTAATAGAACGGATTAATCAGCTAAAGCCGACTACGCAACCAAACTGGGGGAAAATGAACGTGGCGCAGATGCTGGCACATTGTTGTGTTAGATACGAAATGCTGTATGAAAACAAGCACCCCAAGCCCAATTTCCTCATGAAGATCCTGTTGAAAGCGTTTGTGAAAGATGCTGTCACAGGACCTAAACCTTACAAGCGAAACTCGCAGACGGCTCCTGCCTTTCGCATTGCCGATGCACGCAATTTTGACGCAGAACGCAAGCGGTTAATCGATTATATAACACGAACGCAGCAACTGGGCGAAGATCATTTTAATCAGAAAGAATCGCATTCGTTCGGGGCATTGAGCAAGGATAAATGGAATACGATGTTTTACAAGCACTTGGATCATCATTTGCAGCAGTTCGGTGTGTGAATTCTTTCCGACAGGATTAATCGAATTGGCAGGGTTGATTTGATTCATCAAATAGAAAGTAAATCCGGTTAATCCTGCCAGAAAGCCTAAAATGTGGTAATTTGTGCGTTTCTATCAATCTGAATTACGCCCAACTTACCTCATGAATCGTCGGAGTTTTGTTAAAACCAGTTCAGTCTTTTCGGTATCGGCTGCTACGTTGACCGCCTGCTCATCGCCCAAATCAGAAAGTCCGGCAAACGATACGTCTCCTTTCGTTGATGAGTTTGCGCTCAATGAACTTACCATCAACGATCTGCAAAAGAAGATGCAGTCGGGCGAGTATACGTCCGAAGCCATTACCCAACTCTATCTGGACCGGATCGACGCCATCGACAAAAAAGGACCGCGCCTGAACGCCGTTATTGAAGTTAATCCTGACGCGTTGACCATTGCTAAAGCGATGGATCAGGAACGGAAAGACGGCAAACTTCGTGGCCCGATGCATGGCATTCCGGTACTCATAAAAGACAACATCGACACGGGCGACCAGATGATGACCACGGCCGGTGCTTTAGCGCTGGAAGGCCATAAAGCGGCTAAGGATGCGTTTGTTGCTGCTCAGTTGCGAAAGGCTGGTGCGGTTATTCTGGGCAAAACAAACCTGAGTGAGTGGGCTAACTTCCGATCGACCCGCTCCAGTAGTGGCTGGAGTAGTCGGGGTGGCCAAACCCAAAATCCTTACGTATTGGACCGAAACCCAAGCGGTTCCAGTTCAGGTTCCGGCTCGGCGACGTCGGCCAATCTATGCTCAGTTGCGGTGGGCACCGAAACGGATGGCTCCATCATTTGCCCCTCCTCTATGTGCGGGCTGGTTGGCCTGAAACCGACAGTAGGATTGGTTAGCCGAAGTGGAATTATTCCCATCTCACAAACGCAGGATACCGCCGGACCAATGGCCCGAACCGTAACCGATGCGGCTATTTTGCTAGGCGCATTAGTTGGCGTCGATCCAGCCGATGCCGTTACGCTCGAAAGCCGTGGTAAGAGCGCAGCTGACTATACCCAATTTCTGAAACAGGACGGGCTGACGGGTAAACGGATTGGCATCGAAAAATCCTTTCTGGAAGGCCACGAAGACGTAGTAGCTCTATACAAAGCGGCCATTGGCATACTCAAAAAACAGGGCGCTACAGTCGTAGAAGTCGAATTACGGAAAGAACTTCGCGATATGAGCGATGCCGAATTTACCATACTGCAATATGAGTTCAAAGCTGGCGTGAACCGCTACCTGTCGACCGCCAATGCCAGGGTGAAGACTTTAGCCGATGTGATTGCCTTCAACAAACAGAATCAGGCGAAAGCCATGCCATTCTTTAAACAGGAAACCCTCGAAAGCAGCGAAGCCAAAGGCGATTTGAGCAGTAAAGAATACACCGAAGCCCTAGCTAAAACCCGAAGCTGGCGCCAACGTATCGACAAGCTGATGGCGACTAATAAACTCGATGCCATTGCCGGTACAAGCATCGGCCCAGCGGGCTGCATCGACCTAATCAACGGCGACTACGACACGGGCTTTTATTTTTGCCAACCAGCCGCGATGGCCGGTTATCCTCACCTGACCATCCCGATGGGCACCGTCCATGGTCTACCCGTTGGTTTCTCCCTCATCGCCGGAGCGTATCAGGAGGGAGCCTTACTCTCAATGGGTTACGCCTACGAGCAGGCATCTAAGAAGCGGGAACGGCCGGGGTTTGTGGGATCGCTGATTCCGGGTTGATATTTATAAAAACACTTGCTCAGGAGGTAGCAGATTAGATTGTACGTCGTCAAGTAAAAGTGGACAAAAGGGGGAAATGGGAAGAGACAATTCAGTAAATTGTTTCTTCTAAGTCACCTTGGTTATGTCCACTTTTACTTGACGACGTTCATATGCCGACTGTTCGGTTACCGCTTCCATGTCACTCCGGTGTTTTAAAGTTTTTGTAAGTATGACGAAAAGTTAGCGGTCGGGGCAACGTTGACATCCGTGTTTAGCGACATTCTCAAAAAAAGCATAAAAAAAGAGACGCTTTTAATGCGTCTCTTTAAACGATGAATTCGGCTTTTTACTGCTCTTACTTCGGCATGGCGAAGATCGACGGGTCAATTTTGGGGTTGAACGTAATGTTCGTCAGGTTCATGGATAGCGGGCCGGGCATACCTGGATTTTCGAGTTCCAGCGATGACGGGATGTTGAGCCCTTCAACCGTTTTGTAATTACCGTACTTCACCTTTACCTCACCCGATTGGCCTTGTGCGCTCACGGTTGTTTTCATCCCCAGTAATTGATAGGTGTTTGCATCAACGTAGTAGTTTGCTACGCCTTCCGGCCGCGTTACTTTCAGGTTGAATACGTCTTTATTATCCTGTTTTTCTTTGCCGACCAGTTCAGTCGGATATTTTTTATCTTTCGCCGTAAGCAGGTCCGTTCCCACGACTGAAGCGTTGCCTTTCATGATTTTTAGCTGATCATCGGGCAGTGGTTGGGCCGATGTGCCGCCCATCATCGGATTAATCATCCAGCCTTTGTCGCCGTCGAAAGCCTGCGTGATCTGCTGCCCCATGATAGACATATCGCTACGGTAGGATTGCCCTACCACAATCGACGTCTTGCCTGTCAACTCCTGACCCATGATGCTCATGTTCTGATCATACTGAAGCGTTTTAACCGAGGCAACTTTATCGGCTCCGCCCAGCGCTGCTATGTTTTTATCAATAATTTCATCGGCTGTCTGCGCAAAGGTTAAAGCCGGGATTGCCACCAGGGCAACGAGGTTAATCAGTTGTTTTTTCATGAAAGTTTAGTCAGAAACTATGTCAAATATACTGAATTCACTCCGTAAACGGGAAGGCAATAATCAGCAGAACTGAAAAGATACGAATACGTTTCTGCATGGTCGGTAACTTTAGCGGCCGGTCGGCTTGCAGGGCTGACGGTCGTTTTCTACCTTCAAGGTTGAAACCTTAAAAACAATAGCCTCGCAATGCTGTCAACGACCCGCATTAAGCTTTCCGTCATGATGTTCCTCCAGTTTTTTGTGTGGGGAGCCTGGTACGGTCAGATGAGTAAATACCTCTTAACCCAACTCCATTCGACTGGTGACCAGGTTGGTAATGCCTATGCTGCGTTTTCGCTGGCCATGATCATCGCTCCCTTTTTCGTTGGCATGATTGCTGACCGGTATTTTGCCGCGCAGAAGGTGCTGGGCGTGTTGAATCTGCTGGGGGCTGTTGTTCTGTATTTTATCACGAAGAATACCGACCCAAATAATTTCTTTTTCCTGATTCTGGCCTATTGCCTTACGTTTGCGCCCACGCTGGCCCTTACGTCGTCGATAGCCATGCAGCAGATGACCAGCCCCGAAAAGGAGTTTCCGGGTATTCGGGTATTGGGAACGGTATCCTGGATTATCGTCACGAACATTGTTGGCTACTACGGCTTCGGCGATAAAGTGACGATTTTCCAGCTGTCGATGTATTCGGCGATTGTATTGGGCGTGTTTGCGTTCTTCCTGCCCGATACACCACCCAAAGCTACTACATCCACTACGTTCTCGCAGATTCTGGGACTGGATGCGTTCAAACTGTTTAAAGATCGCTCGTTTGCCATTTTCTTCCTGTCGTCGGTCCTGATCTGCATCCCCCTTTCCTTTTATTACGCTATGGCGAACCCTTCGCTAACGGATGGCGGTATGCAGAACGTAGAGAACAAAATGTCGCTGGGGCAGGCGTCGGAAGTGATATTTATGCTGCTGATTCCGCTGGCCTATACACGCCTGGGTGTTAAGAAAATGCTCATCGTGGGCCTGATCGCCTGGATTGTTCGCTTTATCTGTTTCGGCTATGGCGACGGTGGTTCGGGCGAATGGATGCTCTATCTGGCTATCGTGCTACACGGGGTTTGCTACGACTTCTTCTTCGTAACGGGGCAGATTTATACGGACAATAAAGCGGGTGAAAAAATTAAATCATCGGCGCAGGGATTGATTTCGCTGGCTACGTACGGGATCGGCATGGGAATAGGTTCCAAGCTGTCGGGAATTGTGCTGGATATGTACACCCGTCCCGATGGCACGAAAGACTGGCTGGGCGTGTGGCTTGTTCCGGCGGGTATTGCCGCTATCGTTCTGGTTCTGTTCGTGCTGCTGTTCTCCGATAAAAAGCGGAGTCAACCCAAAGAAGACGAACTGGTGTTGAAGTAATGGATAATGAGTAATGTAGAATGAATAATTAACGGCGATGCATTCTACATTATTCATTGAGAACAGTAGTTATGGAAAAGAAACGACGTATTACATTTTATAGCGATTTGAACGGACCGCATGAGGACCAGGTTCGGGAACAAGTGTCTATGACGCCGGAAGAACGTTGGCAGGTATTTATTAAGCTTCGCCGAATGTATTACGGGTTAGTCGGCGATCCTCCAAAGCTATCAAAAAATATCACGATCACACGGCCCTCATGGATGTAGAAAGTTCGGAGTTCCTGGATTTCGTAGCAATTGCTGACAAGCATGAATTACAATACATTCTCATTGGTGGATTGGCTATGATTCTGAACGGAGCGATTCGATTCACGCAGGATGCTGACCTCTGGCTTGAGCCAACTAATGAAAATAGAGATCGTTTTATAAAGTCATTATTAGGCTTTGGTTACGATGAAATTTCAGTTCAGAGCATGCGTAGCGCCGATTTCACACAACCACAAATGGTTCGCATTCATGATATCCCTATGGACGTAATGACCAGTGTCCATTACCGTTTAGATTATTATGCCTGTCGAAAAAGAGCTCGGGCTTTTACAACAAAAGGCGGGCAAATCATCTATTTTCTGCATATAAATGACCTTCGTGAGACAAAAGTTTTAGCTCGGCGCACGAAAGACTTGAATGATATTCTGATGATTGATGAAATCATTGACGAAGTCAAGAAACAAAATAAATCAGGTGAAGAATAGTCCTTCTCCCTAATTCAATGCAACTTATTTCGTACAACCTAAACGGCATTCGGGCGGCAATACGTAACGGCCTGATTGACTGGCTCTCTACGCAACATTTCGATGTACTCTGCTTTCAGGAGGTGAAAGCCACCGCCGACGTAGTAGACCTGACTGTTTTTGAGCAGTTGGGGTACTGTTATCATTGGCATGCTGCCGAAAAGAAAGGTTATTCCGGAGTTGCTACGTTTTCAAAGATTGCTCCATCCAACGTAGTGTTAGGTTGCGGATTACCGGTTTATGACTGTGAAGGACGTATCCTTCGCACCGACTTCGGCGATGTTACGTTGCTGAACTGCTACTTCCCTTCCGGCACAACAGGGGAGGTGAGGCAGGGCGTAAAAATGGAATTCCTGCGTGATTTTTATGAGTACGTGGAAACGTTACGTCAAACACGTCCGAAATTGATAGTGGTTGGCGACTACAACATTGCCCACAGCGCCATTGATATTCACGACCCCGTACGGAATAAAAACACAACGGGTTTTCTGCCCGAAGAACGCGCCTGGATGGATCAATGGTTTGGTTCGGGTATGACGGATGCGTTTCGGTATAAACATCCCACCGACGTAGCCTACAGCTGGTGGAGCTACCGGGCCGGTGCACGTAGCAACAATAAAGGCTGGCGCATTGACTACGTATCCATTACCGACAACCTTCGCGATGAAATCATTGATTGTACAATGTTGCCCGACGCTGTTCACGCTGATCATTGCCCGGTGTGGTTGACAATGTCTGAACCGCCAGGCGGCCCCGCGGGATTTGAATGATTTATCTGATTTATTAAGATTCTACAGTCTCACTTACATTACCTTAAATCAACGTGTATTATGCCAGTTGTACGCCCGAATCTCCAGATTCGGGCGTACAACTGGCATAAGATTCCAGATAATAGATTGATTGTCAAAAACTTATCAACTAAATTATCCGTAATTTACGTTAAATCAAGAAAATCATTCAAATCCTGTGAATCCTGGTTCAGATTACTTCCTCATCTATAAACCGTATCTCATGCTTTCGCAATTCAGCCGAGAGGGCGATAAACCAACGCTGGCGGATCTGGCGTTTGATTTTCCGAAAGATGTTTATCCGGTAGGTCGGCTCGATGCCGATAGTGAGGGACTACTTTTGCTGACGAGCGATAAACAACTGAACCACCGGCTGCTGAACCCGAAGTTTCGCCATAACCGGACGTATTACGTGCAGGTTGAAGGAGCATTGACCAACGAGGCCTGTCAACTGCTGGCTGCGGGCGTTACAATTTCGATAGATGGCAAACCTTACCATACACTTCCCGCCAATGCGCAAATCATTGACGAACCGGCTCTGCCTGAGCGCACGCCCCCCATCCGTTACCGGGCCAGTATTCCGACATCCTGGCTGTCGATTTCACTGCACGAAGGGAAAAACCGACAGGTACGTAAAATGACGGCGGCTGTGGGGTTTCCCACGCTCCGGTTGGTACGCTGGGCTATAGAAAACGTAACAGCAGATGGCATGCTTCCGGGGCAGATTCAGAAGTTAAATCGGGCTGACCTCCTGCGCGGGTTACGTCTTTGAGAAGATGAGCGAACCGTAAGCTGTAGTGGAAATAAGGCGTTGTTGTCAATACGTCCACTACAAGCTTACAGGCTGACAATCTGCAGTTTTGTTGTCAGATCAAGGTAGAAAAAATGGAAGTCGCCGGAATTAGAGCGCGATTAAAATTGCCTTAAGGTCACTGGTGCTAGAGCCAGGTCGTGCCAGACTCAAAAGATGCCTTCGTCGGCGAAACTATAGTAGGCTTTGTCCGTAAAAATCAGATGATCGAGAATCGGGATATCCAGAATCCGACCGGCTTCTTTTAATTTACGAGTTAGGTCTTTATCTGCCTGCGAAGGGATCAGATTGCCCGACGGATGATTGTGAAACAAAATCATTGATGAGGCCAGGTGATCAATAGCCTGCTTAAAGATCAACTTGGGGTCAGCTACCGTTCCGGCTACACCACCTGTGCTGATTTGTACAGGTTTCAGGATTTCGTTAGCCCGGTTCATTAGTAAAATCCAGAATTCCTCATGCGGCTTATCCATCAGATGCGGAATCATCTCATTGTAGGCGTCCCGTGAACACGTAACACGGGCCCGTTGCGGACGATCCTGCTCTTTCCGCCGACGCCCCAGTTCGAGAGCCGCCACTATGCTGATTGCCTTGGCTTCACCAATACCCCGAAATTTTGATAAGTCTTTTACACTCAGCTTAGCCAGATCGTTCAGGTTATTTCCGACGCTTTTGAGAATAATTTTGGCTACGTCGACTGCTGTCAGGTCTACTGTTCCCGAATTGATCAGAATCGCAATCAGTTCGGCTTCCGACAAAGCTGCCTTGCCTTTGAGCATAAGCTTTTCGCGCGGGCGGTCTTCCTCGGCCCAGCTTTGAATTGTGCCGGAAGTCTGGTAAGTCATAGTATGCAAGTATGTTACGACGGTGATTTCGTTTACAAAATGCATCAAAAAACCTTACCCGCAAAAAGGTAAGGTTCCTTGAGGACTGATCAACCGCACCGACACGGCAACGAACAAAGCTGAAATTAAGCTGTAGCGGTTTGCAGGCTATTTACCAGACGAGCCAATTTCGACTTGTTGTTAGCCGCTTTATTCTTATGGATGATGTTACGCTTAGCCAGTTTATCCAGCGCTGATGAAACCGTTTTGAACAGTTCAACTGCCATAGCTGGGTCAGTAGTAGCACGGAGTTTTTTTACCATGTTACGGGTCGTTACGTGCTGATAACGGTTCTGTAGCCGCTTCTTGGCACTCGACCGAATTGCTTTTTTTGATGACTTATGGTTTGCCATTGATATATAAATGAGATCGTTGTCGCGATATGAGGGCGCAAAAATAAGAATTTCGGTTGGAACAACCAATAGTTCCAACCGAAATTCTTATCAGAGCACTATGCTTACTGGCGAATATCAGCGTTGACAATCAACGTTTTTTCCCAGATACCCTTATGCTGATCCATAAATTGTTTGTAGGCCGGACTGTTCTCAAATAATTTAATGTCGGCTTCACTCTGAAACGTCAGATAATGTACGACGTCATAATCAGAAACAGCCTGATTTGGTAAAATTGTCTTGCCCGACGTGTAATTAACGATCTGTGGAATTTCATGCTTTAGAGCTGCAAAATCGTTCATATGCTGCTCAACAGCTTTGTTTTCGACCCCATTTTTGAATTTTACACACACAATTTGCTGTTTCTGGGCTTTTCTGGCGGGTGAGTAAGCACCATAGATTGTTAAGGCAAACGCACACATTAACACAATGATCAATGTATATCCTTTTGATTTCGCACTCATGATTTCTGATTTTTTGTTGTTTCTCAAAATATTATTCTGAATAACATGGTCGTTTAGTTGAATAGTTAAATATTTTTACCTTAAAGTACCATGTTTTGTCAAATGTACAACGGTTTTATTTGGTTACTAGTTTCCGGCAATATTTTTTTGGGAAGTTTACTGAACGGCAACCGGTTTTATTCATCCCAATCAGCTAAAATTCGACCCGTTTGGGGCTTCTATGCCCACCAACAAATCAACCGATTGGCCGTGTTTACGTTGCCTGCTGATATGATGCCTTTCTTCAAAAAATATATTGGCTTTCTAACCGATAATGCAGTCAATCCTGATAAGCGTCGGTACGCAGTTGTGGGAGAGGCTCCCCGCCATTTTATCGATCTTGATGCGTATCCGGACACATCGAGTGTCACATTGCCACGCTACTACAAGGAGGCTGCTGAGCGTTACGGAGCCGATACACTGGCTATACACGGACTGGTTCCGTGGCAAATACAATTGACGAAATATCAGTTGACGGAAGCATTCAGGCAGCGTAACGTCCGGCGTATTTTGCGGGTAGCAGCTGATTTGGGTCATTATATTGCTGATGCCAACGTACCGCTGCATACAACGCGGAATTATAATGGTCAGTTGACAAATCAGCAGGGTATTCATGGTTTTTGGGAATCACGCCTACCAGAACTATTCAGCACGGAGTACGATTTTCTGACCGGACAGGCTGAGTATGTTTATTCACCGCAGAAAGCGGCCTGGCGGGCCGTTTTTAGGGCTAATACGGCGCTGGATTCCGTTTTGCGGTTTGAGCAAACTTTAACCGAAGAAGTAGGGGAGACCCGAAAATACGGCTTTGAGGAACGTAATGGTCTGACAACCAAAGTTTATTCGGCTGATTTCTCACGCAAGTATCACGAACTGCTTCGCGGACAGGTAGAACGTCAGATGCGGTTGTCGATTAAAATGGTTGGTGATTTCTGGTATACGTGCTGGGTAGACGCAGGTCAACCTGATTTGCGTCCTTTGGCAACGTATCAGTTTACCGAGGACGAACGCAAAGAGGACGCTGAAGAAAAGAAAATCTGGTTGAAAAGACTGTTTTCAGCAAGAAGCGAAGAGTAGAATGGACTAGAATTATAAGACAACGCTAAGTAAGATTCTGAGAATCACACACCTGTGGCACCCTTTTAGGTATGTGATTGGCTATATAGACGCTCAATTTTATCGCGGCTACGCTTGAGCCGCATCTTGATGGCACTCACCTTGATCTGATACAAACCCGCCAGCTCCTCAATACTCAAACCCTGCTCATACTTCTGACGTAACAGCAACTGCTCACTGGCCGACAGACCGCTCATCGCCCGATGCACCCGATCCAGTTGCTCCTCCCCAAGACCGCTCTCCCGGCTCTCGCTCAGGTCCATCCCGTCCTCCAGGGAGGTGGTATGAAGCCGTTTGGCCAGCCGCAGCTGATCCGAGCAATAATTATGGGCAATCGAGGTCAGCCAGGTGGCAAAGCTGGAGCGTTGCTGAAAATGATCCAGTTTGCTGAAGGCTTTCATGAAGATGTCGTGGGTGAAGTCCTGGGCGGTTTGGGCATCTTTGGTCATGAACAGGCAGCGATGGTAGACGCGGGCGACGTAACGCTTGTAGAGCGCTTCAAAGCACTGGTTGGGTTGTTCAGTCAGGTACTGACGAATCATTTCCTCGTCAGTTAATGAAACCGTCTTCATAGGGAGTTTAGGTAAGTAAACTATAGTGACAGTGAATACAAAATGAATCGTATAACTATAAATTTTAGCCTCCTTAAAGAATAAGTGATTTTGGACTGAAAATACAAAAAATGGACGATCAGCAACCTTTAAAGGAATATTTATCCCTAACCTATTTATTTAATGGAATACAGTAGATTATTTCTGGACGAAAGGCATCGAAAATTTAGCTGTAAAAAAGCGTAAGGAAAAGCGGTTTATTTTGATAGCTATGTATATAATTTGTTAATATTTTGTTTCCTATATTGCTAAAAAAGATATAAATCTCATATTATTGTAGTCAAAAAAAGATTGTTTAATTTAGATTTAATGTGGTGTTGTTTTACAACTAACTATGTATAAAACATACAATAAATAGCTATATATGATAAATTGTCGATTAAATATTGATTCTGTATAAATTTTAGAAAACCAGGATTTTACGTCATATAAATGTAGCATTATTTATATTTCAATATGATACATTTGTTCTCTTGAGTTGGGAATCCAAGCAGAAATGGTCTTGTTAATTATTATTTTTCAAATATATATTTTTCGGTCAATAGGGATAAAAAAATACCCTGTAACATTAACCGAAAAATTACTCAGATTAATTACTTATTACCGTCTTATATTTGCAAGATTCATAATTACTTTCTATCATCGTTAGTTTTTACGAATATATAGTAGCATATCACTTTTCTCTCTCTTTTTAACCCATGACAAAACTCTATCATTCTTTCTGTTTGAACAAAACCCTTCGTTCGTATTCAGCATGGATTGTCGCAATTGGTTTCTTTGTAAATGTTTTGGTAAGCTCGTCTTTATTGGCTTCGCCTGATAAGCGTAATTTGGAAGTTACCCAAAAAACGTCAGCTCTCTCCAGTGGTAGTATCAAATTGGATTGTGTTACTCCTACGTTTGGTTCGATAACCTATACGCCCAATGAAATCTTCCAGGGCGGTCCATCTTCTTTAACCTCAACTATTACCGGGCTTCTTCCAAGTACTACACAAACCTTTGTGTACACGATTGATGGCGTCGTTCAGACTCCTTCAACTGTCACTAGCGATGCGACTGGCAAAGTTGTTAACCCATTAAGTGCTGAAGAGAACGATGCCGCTTCTCACTTATCGGTAGGAGTACACACAATCGCCATCACCGAAATAACGGCCAATGGCTGCTCACTTACGTTGACCAGCAATAACACAACGACTTTAACGGTTAAACCCTCGATTATACCAAGACCTGATCTGAGTCCAGTTATATATTCGGCTCCTACCACTCAATATGGTACTTCTCAGCTCACTGTAGTGGTTGATGTGTTCGAATTAAAGTCTACGGCTACTACCCAAACAATTAGGGTTTTCATTAATAAGGCTCCACAGATTACGCTTAGCTTACCGGCTGGCGCTACGTCCGTAGGTGGCCGCTCAGTACAGAATGCAGACTGGAGCTTTAGTGATTCGGAGGACCCTGACTATTATGTATTGACAACAACTTCTGTAATTGGCGCAGGCAATAAACTTTCTTTTGGTTTAATGGGCACATTTACGTCCGGAAGTACATCTGGGACAATTGCTCTGGTTTCCGTCGTTGAGCCATTTTCGGGTGGCGAGTTGCAGGTTAATAATAACATGGATAGCGATAGGATTGATTACTTTGGCCAATAGGCTTGCTACAATACCCAACACTTATCGGCCTCTTCCTGCTACTATCAATACTGACTGGTAGCAGGAAGAGGCCGATAAGTATTTTATAATAAGTACTTTACGAAGTCATCTGTATCTAAAACTTACGAAAACTTTATTCTTATTAGCGGGGTTATACTACTATCACAAACGTCAGTCTATAACATATGAGCCGATTTTACCTTAATCATCCAACTGACTGTTATGATTATACGGAAGAAATCGCATGTACCTGGACCGTGGACAATTATATTGCTCATTACAGATTTCCTTATGACATTAGCCCTGGAGGTGCTCCTGAAGCTGTTTTAAGATCATAAGACGGGATGCAGCTAAAAGAGCTGCTTGCTTACATAATCATCGAGTAGCCTCACGAAGCGAGTCGACAAAAACAGAACAGCCATGATCAAAGTTCATGGCTGTTCTGTTTTTGTCGACTCGTAGAGAAATGAATGCAATCCTAGGGTTAGTTATAATGCCTCATATTGTAATTTGTCCAGCAGCACACCTCGATGCTATTTCAGTGCATTCTGGCGGGTTTATTTAGTGGACCTTCCCGTCCGAAAAGAGTAAATATACTCAATTCGCATCTGCCATAAACGCTACGGCCATATTGTGGTAAAATTTTGTGAACTGTTAAAGATGAAAAATATTCATATTATTTTTCGTATTTGATTCTGATAGATAGGGTAATCTATTATACGGTACTTAGGAAGCGGATTTTACAGATAAGCCTGCTTACGAATTTTAGCCTCACACTTTTAGGAAGAACTGCTTAGTCTGTATGTACATCTAATTCAAATTACCCGTGATTTCCGCCAAAAAAACCTAAAATTCTGCAGTTCATCGAATAAAGTCCCTACTTCCGTATCGCTCTAGTTAATTTTAAACAACAAATTAGTTCTTAATTAAGTGTTTGTGCACATGCACTTAGCTTATTAACACTAATGTCGATATGAGTGTACCTATGGTCAGTAACGCAGGATTTGGGGAACTGCGGTTAGCTTAATCACTAATGCCCGTAACTTGTACTAACTAATTGAACTAATGACAGATTTAACAATTGATCGGGTTGCTGAGGTTCTTGAAGCCATGGCTCACCCAATGCGAGTGCGAATCCTGGCTACCTTAGCTGGAAAGCACCACATGACTTTAGGAACTTTGGAACAACAGCTAGAAATTAGCTTTCCGGTTCTATCCAGCCACCTAGCTCAATTAAAAGATCAGAACATTCTAACGAGCGAATATCAGGGTAACGAAGTATGCTACTCGCTGGCTGATGCTTCGTTGCAGAAAGTAGCAAGTTTATTACGGGCTAAATATTGCTAACGGATTGTAAGTGATAAGCAATGGGTTGTGTCGCCCAGCTTTTTGTTGATCCTATAAACGTAATGCCCGAGCTATTCAGACGCTAAATAGCCATGTCTATGCTTTGTGGCTATTAGAAACAGAGTTTCATAAGATTGCTTTTTAAGGATTTTTACATGAATATGATTGGCCGATTCTCGGGCTAGAATTGGCAGTGTACGGATAGCTCACTAGCCGTCCATAAGATTTTAATGGTAAGGTGCCCCCGGCAGGTTTTAACTGTCACTCTATGATGAAAACGAGGCCTCGTATACAGTTCCGACTGTGTTACGGGGCCTTTTGTATTTTGGTCAGACAATTGCGAACAAAGCTGTTAGAAGCTTGGAAACCGCGATTAGGTACGTATACTAACAAAAAAGCACTTACCATTTCTGATAAGTGCTTGATTTTCAGTGGCGGTCCGGACGGGGCTCGAACCCGCGACCCCCTGCGTGACAGGCAGGTATTCTAACCAACTGAACTACCGAACCAACTTTTCAATTGCCAGTCAGCGTTGCCGCTTTCTGTAATTGTGGCACAAAAGTAGGCGCTTTCGCTATTCAGTGCAAGGACCCGCCGAAAAAAGTTTCTTCTTATGGTGCCTGACTTCTACGTATGGCTTAATAATCAGGCGCTTCGTTCCGAAAGATTTTTCTAAAGTCAACGTAGTTGGTTCGCTGTGGCTTGCTTTATGGCAGCTACCTCCGCCGGATCGACGGGCGTACCATCTTGTTTAAACACTTCGTGAAACCAAATTGCTGGTTCACGACCGTTTACGTAAGGCTTCTGCCAACTGTCCCACGGTAGAAACGTTTGCGTTTTACCCGCCACAAATCCCCAGTTAATCATGCCAACTTTGGCTTTTTTTGCAATGGGTAAATGGGTCTGAAATTTGCTATTGACACCTCTAGCCATGTATTCCGTACAAATCACAGGGCGGCCAAAGGATTCCAAAGCTGGTATCACCTTTTCCAGATCCTCAGGTTTTGAATACTGGTGAAACGTAATAACGTCAGAATTCTCAAGCTGAATACGTTCGGTAGGCTTCCACTTACCAGAGTCCTGCCAGTCTTCAGGGGTACGATAAACCCAAATGCCTGATGTAAGCGGTTGCGTGGCTCCAGCGGCTCTTGCCCACTGGAATACACGCGGTAACAGATTATTGACTAACGAGACTTTCTGGTCGTCGGGGAGTTCGGTCTTTAGGTGATTTTTGCCGTAGCTGTTTCCGTTGGTGTTGTCGGGTTCGTTCCACATGTCCCAGGCCAAGATGCGTTTATCATCCTTAAAGGCTCCCACAACGCCTTTTACGTAGGCTTCCAGTCGTGGATATTGCGAGGAGTCTTTAAGAGCTGCCGCTCCGGGACTTTGCACCCAGCCCGAATTATGAATGCCTGGCGTTGGCGCATGTTGTTTGCCAAGTTTTGGGGCTGGGTCCCAGCAGGAGTCGAACAGCACTAGCATGGGACGTATTTTATGCTTGTCGCAAATGCTCAGAAACTGATCGAGTCGTTTTTTAAAGCCGGTTGAATCCTGCCAGAGCAGATCATGCAGAAATACGCGCATGGTATTCATTCCAATACCTTCGGCAAGCCCTAGTTCTTTATCAATCGTTTTCGGATCGAAGCTATCGGCCTGAAACATTTCCAGCTCGTTAATGGCATTGGCAGGTATGTAGTTAGCTCCAACCAGAAAGGGTTCTTTTGCGTACCAGGCGTTTGCTTTTTCGGCTGACCATCGCCCCGTTACGGTACTTGACTGATTTGTGGTGTCGCTGGTAGAAACGGCAAGGGAGTCGATTGCCTGCTGCTCATTTTTATTGGCTGATTTACAACCGTTCAGGCTAAGTAAAGCGGCAATAATAGCCGGTAAAATAAATGTCCGCATTTGACTTGGGAGATTAATGGAGAAAAGAATGATAGGAAATAATTGGGTTACTATAGAACTTTGGCCGATACGTTATGCTACTCCTGTGGAACCGGCATGGGTGTTTTCGGGGCAGGTTTGCCAAAATTAGGTGATCCATCGGCGTTCCAGGTAAATGGCTGGATATGCGGGGCTCGTTTATTTCCACAGCCATCCGTAGCTGAAGGGTTAGCGTGGTAAATCATCCAGTCCTGACGGCCATCGGCTGAACGGAAAAAACCACCATGACCCGGAGCCCAGACTCCGTTCTCAGGTGCCTGCGTAAAAACTGGTCCTTTATTTTTAATCCAGTTTTGCGGATCAAGCAAATTTCCCTTGCCATTGTATGTCAACAGCCCCAAGCTGTAATCAAGCCAGCAGGCATTGGCTGAATAAACGATGAATAGCTTATTATCGTGCTGAAGGAATTCCGGTCCTTCGTTGACATAAATTTTAGGGACCTCCCCGTTTTTTTGCCACTCCTGCGGTACGTCGCCGTGTAGTTCCCAAGGCTGATCGGGCTGCGAAATCTTGACACGATCACCGTCTATTGTCCACGGATTTTTTAGTCGGGCAATGAAAATATCCTGACGCCCATTTGTGGCCCCTTCCCAACCCGACCAGGCAGCGTAAAGCTGACCGTTATAGTCAATGACGGACATGTCGATGGCCCAGTGGTTCTCTTTGTCGCCAATCTTACCTTTCATCTCCCACTCGCCCTCCATTGGGTTGGGCGACGTATTTTCAATCACCCAAACACGATGGCTAAGGTTGTTGAGCGAATCGGCTGAGAAGTAGATGTACCATCGATTATTGAACGAGTGAATTTCGGGCGCCCACAACTCCCGTGAATAGGGTTTGCCCGGCGGGGGCGTATAAACAACTTTGCTTTCGGCCGTGGCCAGGTCGGCTATATTCCGGGTTTTCCAAAGAGTCAGGTTACGACCAGTCGTATTCATATAATAATACCAGCCGTCTTTCTGAAGTACCCAGGGGTCTGGGCCGGAATTTTTGATTGGGTTTGTAAACGTACGCTGGGCCAGCAGGGCAGGGGCGAATAGAAACAAGCAAATCAGTAGACTGATGAAAGGCTTTGTTCTGGTAGACAGGATGACCATATACAGATAAAGGGTATATCTGATATAGTAAAGAACAGGATACCGGTTTTTACCCCTTTTCTATTTTATCGATTCGTGATTAGGGTTTCAATCGGTTTGGTTTCGCAGTTCTCATCCGTGCATTGACCATAAAAAACCAGCGAATGAGCGTGTATCTGGAAACTCAGCGCGTTGCCTACGCTCGTCTTGATGAAGTGCAGACGAGGATCGCAGAACTCTTTTACGTGATGACAATAGACGCAGATCAGGTGGGCGTGCTGCTGCCGCCCGAGTGATTTTTCGTAACGACTTTTGACATTGTCTTCGTCGCCAAACTGATGCCGTTGCACCAGGCCGCAATCGACCAGAACGTCTAACGTATTATAGACCGTT
This sequence comes from Spirosoma sp. KNUC1025, assembly GCF_045160025.1. Lineage (GTDB taxonomy): Bacteria > Bacteroidota > Bacteroidia > Cytophagales > Spirosomataceae > Spirosoma. Next base: position 6,433,937 of record NZ_CP087139.1, on the reverse strand, counting down.
GCCCGGCTGACGGGATAGGATTTCTGCTGCATCGACAGGTACAAGTCTTCCGCATCAAAATGGTCGTTTCGTGAATAGACTTCGTCGAGAATGGCAAAACGTTCTGACGATCGACGTAATCCTTTTGCCAGAAGTGACTTCTCCAACTGGATTCGGGCTGTGGCAAGAATTGAGTGAGCTTCGTCCATAATTGATTGACATTTAGAAATGAACTGGTCATTGACCAGTTCATTTGCCTGTGTTGTACTAACCTAACCTATGAGTTGTCTTTAAAATCTGATCGACTTCCTGTATGAGCATCGCTTCGTCCATCAACTGAATAAGCTGATTGATGTCATCATCCGAAAGCATAAGAAAATAATTGCGCATGGGCGTCTTCATCAACCACTCTTTTCCATGGGTCGTGAAGAACGGACGCATAGCCGTTCGATCGACCATTACGTCCCGATAACAGGTAAACTCTTCTTCAGTCAAGATGAACAATGAATTGTTGTAGGCAAGGTTGTATGACTGACAACCAGCACAATACCCGATGTAGCCGTTTGGCGACTGTGATAAGGTTTTCAGATGATGTTGATGGTCCATAGTAAGGGAAGAAGGTTCGGTTAATTGGCCTGATTCTTTAATTGCTGATAAAGGTTCAAACGTCGTAAGGCGTGCAGTAAACCATTGCGCAAGAGACCAAATTCAGTCCTTGATAAGCTGAACTGTATATCAGGATGCCCCGTATTGATAACGAGATATGACTCTCCATTTGGCATGGGCGTACTGCGCTGTTCAAAATCGGCATCATGGAGGGTTCGGCACAAGGCGATGAACTCATCGCGTGTAAAGCCCATCAATAGGTTTTGGAACGTCAGCCCCAACCGTTGGCAATGCTGACAGTGAGCAATACAGAACCGCTCCTGATCGAATAGCAGTGTAGGCTTGCATGGAATCATATGCAGAGGAAATCAAAGGGTTGTTAGAATTTGTGCCTGTGGCTAGTAAACGGTTGAGCGCGCAACTCAATGGGGCAGATTACCAGCGCACAGGGCTTAAGACTTTTAATATGTAGAAGTAAGCATACATTTCTTTATTTAGACTAATTTTAAACAAACATAAAAGCCTAAATTTTTAGACGCAAGAATTTCTTTAAGAAGTTTATCAACTCTGCTGGTTTTCGTCCGAATGGGCAGGCTGGTAAGATTGGAGTAGAAGTTCTGAGGATACCAGTATTTAGGGTTTAAGTTGCTTGTTAGATCCATCATTTGTGGAACGTATTAAAGCGCGTAGTTGCCAAACCGAAACCTTTACTGAAAGCCGGTGACCTCTCACAATGACCGATACCTTTTCATCGTTATTCTGCCGTGTTGAACGATTAACCCAATTTGGTTATGCCAGTGAGAGCGGCTTTCTCCCTACCCATTCTTCTCCTAAGCGCGGCTACGTTTAGCCCGTTGTCAGCCCAGAACAGCGCCCCTGTATTACCGTTCGGGTCAGGTGCATTTATCTGTAGTTATACCGGCGGTAAAGTTGGTCCACAAGTGGTGTGTTCACCTAAAACGACTTCCAATGGCCACGCAGAGCGGGTTGTCGACCGGATTCTAAAGCCTATTGGCCTTGTACGTAATTTCAAGGTAATTGAATGTTCCAATACCGATAACTGCTTCGCAACGGTTCTGAAAGGGCAGCGCTTTATTGTGTATGACGGGGCCTTTATGCAACAAATTGAGGACGAGACCGAAACTGACTGGTCGGCCATCAGTATTATGGCTCATGAAATCGGTCACCATTTGCAGGGTCATACGATTGACGGGCTGGGTGGTCAGCCTCTGAAAGAAATCGAAGCGGATAAATTCTCTGGCTTTGTACTGCATCAACTGGGGGCATCTCTGGATGAATCCCTGGTGGCTGTCAAGGCACTTGGGGATGAGCATGCCACGTCGACTCACCCCGCAAAACCGGCCCGCCTTGAAGCCATTCGGAAAGGTTGGCTGGAAGCTGAAGCCATGTACCCGAAAAGTCGGACATCAATCCGAACGCCTACGGCTGTAGCACCCAAGCCCATTGTTACAAGCAGCGCGCCAGCCGTTACGTCGCGCCCGATATCTGCGCCGAAGGCTCCTGTGAGAGCTACCGTTGGCTGCGTTTCAGGCGATTGTGAAGATGGAACCGGTACGTTTATTTACCCTACTGGCGAACGCTACGTTGGTGAGTTTGAAGAAGGCGATAAGCACGGCGAAGGGGTGGAGTATTATGCTGACGGGAAGGTAAAATACAAAGGTAATTTTCGCGATAACCTTCGGTCAGATTATGGCATGTATTTCTACCGTAACGGCGATAAATACGTAGGTTGGTTTCAGAAAAACGTGCCGAATGGCAAAGGAACCTATTACTTCGCCGATGGGGAACATATGGCCGCTACGTTCAAAAACGGTCAGCCCTTGCCGTAAAAACAGCAGGGGTTCAAAAATCAGTCATAACCGACCATTTTTGAACCCCTGCTACTACAAGCCGTTACGTTCCTGCTGAAAATCGTTTCAGAACGCCAGAATAGTCTTTTCAATAATATCACAGGCTTCGTGCATCTGCTCTTCATTGATAATCAGTGGGGGTGCAAACCGAATTTTATCGCCATGCGTAGGTTTTGTCAGCAGGCCGTTATCCTTCAGTTTCAGGCAGATTTCCCAGGCTGTTTCTTCGCCCAGGTCGGGCCGTTCGGCAATAACAATCGCATTGAGGAGCCCTTTGCCGCGCACGGATTTAACGAGGTCGGTTTTCTGACTCAGCGCTGTCATGCGTGCCCGGAAAACTTCACCCATTGCCGTAGCATTTTCGGCTAGTTTCTCGTCTTCAACCACTTGAAGGGCCTCGACCGTAACGGCACAGGCCAACGGATTTCCACCATAGGTTGAACCGTGTTCACCCGGTTTGATGGTCAGCATGACTTCATCCGACGTGAGAACCGCAGATACGGGCATGGTACCGCCAGAAAGTGCTTTTCCCAGGACCAGTAAATCCGGTTTTATGTTCTCGTGGTCGCAGGCAACCCGCTTGCCGGTACGTCCAATCCCAGTCTGCACTTCGTCGGCGATGAACAGTACGTTGTATTTTGTGCAGAGGTCCCGAACGCCACGCAGGTAGCCCTCATCAGGAACCACTACGCCTGCTTCGCCCTGTATGGGTTCGACCATAAAACCCGCAATATGGGGGTCGCTCTTGAAGGTATCTTCCAGCGCCGAAAGGTCGTTGTACGGAATAATAATGTAACCCGGCAGTAGGGGACCGAAATCGTTGGTGCTGCTTGGGTCAGTCGACGATGAAATGGCGGCTAGCGTACGGCCCCAGAAGTTTCCGGCAGCGTAGACGGTTTTCGCCTGATTTTGTGGGATGCCTTTCACTTTGTAGGCCCATTTTCGGGTCAGCTTCAGCGCAGTTTCGCCCCCTTCAGCGCCAGAGTTCATCATGAGGGCTTTATCGTACCCGAAGTAATCGCAGAGGAATTTTTCGCAAATCCCTGTTTTATCATTGTAGAATGCCCTGGATGTTAGGGTCAGGCGTTGCGCCTGCTGTATCATGGCATGAATGATCCGGGGATGGCAATGGCCCTGACTAACAGCGCTATAAGCTGAAAGAAAATCAAAGTAGCGTTTGTCGTCCACATCCCAGACGAAGATGCCTTCGCCCCGCGACAGCACGACCGGTACAGGATGATAATTGTGGGCGCCGTAATGCCATTCCAGCTGCATGGCCTGATCAGCCGATGAAGTGGACGATGTTGGTTCGAGTATCATAGCGAGAAATGGTTAAAGTAAGTATGTCGACGAAGCACTACTTTTGTCAGCAAACAGGTTGTAACAAAAATGTTTTCTTTCAAAAATACAGTTTCTTATACAGAAGCCCAAAACCGATGCCATCGCAACTTCCTGACAAAAACGAACCCGCTTTAACGGATGAAGATTATTATCTGACCGAGGAGGGCTACCTAGTGTTTACGGAGGCCTATCATCGAAAAAGAGGCTACTGCTGTCAGAATGGGTGTCGGCATTGCCTGTATGGTTTCAAAAAAAGAAAGAATGAGTTGCAGATTATGAATTATTTAGCGAATTTTGCGCCCTCATACGGAAAACGAGTACGGTAATGGCCAGAGTTTGTCAGATCACAGGAAAGCGCACACGCGTCGGAAATAACGTTTCTCACGCTAACAATAAGACTAAACGTAAATTCTTCCCCAACCTTCAGAAGAAGCGGTTCTTTGTGGAATCGACGGGCGAATGGATTACGCTGAAAGTAGCTACGTCAGCTATCAAGACCATCAACAAAAACGGTCTGGAAAAAACAATCCGCAAAGCTTACGAACGCGGTACGTTGTCGGCATAGTCTTTTGCAGATAATTCCATCCTTGAGCCTCTTCCGGTAGGGAGGAGGCTTTTTGTGTTTTCTTTATAGTCGTTGGTCATTTCGCTACGCTGTCATTAGTCATTGGGGATTAGTTGTTAGTACTAGCAGCCAATGATCAATGACAGCGTAGCGAAATGACCAATGACTAACGACCAATGATTTTTAGTGATGAAGCTTAATTTTGAAGACCTCATTGTGTTCGAAAATGAGGATTACATACTGATCAATAAGCCGCCCCATGTGGCTTCGCTGGACGAACGTACGACCGACCGGGGTGGCATAAGCATACTCCGAATGGCCAGGGCGTATCATGCCGATGCTCAACTGGGTCATCGGCTGGATAAGGAAACCTCGGGTATTCTGGCCATTGCTAAAAATCCGGAAGCTTACCGACATCTGGCAATGCAGTTTGAACACCGCGAAGTCACAAAGCGCTACCATGCCGTAACCAATGGTGTGCATGATTTCGACGGTGTGTCGGTTTTTTTGCCGATTTCTCCCGTGAAGGATGGTACGGCTGTTCGGATTGATCGCGAAAAAGGCAAAATTGCCGAAACGATTTTCAATACATTAAAAGCGTTTCGCACCACTACGCTGGTGGAATGTATGCCTATTACGGGACGAATGCACCAGATTCGGGTGCACCTGATGTGCCTGAAAGCGCCGATTGTTAGCGACGCTACGTATGGCGGCAAGCCTGTTTACCTGTCGGAGCTGAAACGCAAGTTCAATCTAAAACAGGATACTGAAGAACTCCCGTTAATTCAGCGCGTCGCATTGCATGCTTACTCCTTAACATTCAGTTTGTTGAATGGTGAGGAGCAGACATTCGTAGCGCCTTATCCGAAAGACTTCAACGTACTGGTCAAGCAATTAGAGAAGTTTTCCTGAAGTAATGAATAATGATTCTTAAAAAACATTACACATTATCAAATCTCCGTTCCTTCCTCAATTGGCTCGGCAATGTGGTGGCCGGTTGAATCCAGCGGGGTTGGACGCGGACGACGGCGGTTGACAAGATAAAACAAAGGAGGAATGATTAACGGTGTGAAAATCAGCGTAGTCGTTAGTCCCCCGATAATGACCGTAGCCAGCGGGCGCTGAACATCGGACCCGATGCCGCTGGAAATAGCCGCTGGAACGAGGCCAATAATGGCCACTACCATGATCGCCATAATGGCCCGAAACTGTTCCTGTGCCGTTTCGATGGTGATTTCCTGCAGCGATTTCGGATTGTTCAGCAGGTTCCGGTTTAAGGCCGACACCAGCAAAACGCCCGCCATTACGGAAATTCCGAAGATTGACACAAAACCGACTCCAGCCGATACGTTGAAGTTATATCCCCGCAACAGGAGCGCCCCAATACCACCCGCCAAAGCAAACAGCAAACACATGAGCGTCAGCAACGTATCGCGAACGTTGCCGTACAGCATAAACAGGAATAGAAATACGACGACAATGGTTAACGGAATGGAAATAGCCAGCTGACCACCGGCCCGTTCCAGGTTTTCGTACTGACCGCCATAGATCACGCTGTAGCCCTCGGGGATCTTTACATGCTGTCGAACTTTCTGACTGATTTCTTTAACAAACCCACCCTGATCGCGGCCCCGGATATTGGTTCTGACCGTAACCATGCGTTTGCCGTTTAGCCGGTAAATGTTCGTTTGTCCCTGCACGTACCGGATGTCGGCCAGTTCACTCATCGGGATCAGCGCACCTGTTGCTGATGGGACCTGTAACAGCCGAATTGCATCGATGCTGCCCCGGCTTTCGGGGGTAAAGCGAACCACAATGTCGTAACGTTTGGCTTCATCGTAAATCGACCCGATGACTTTACCACCAATAGCCGCTTCAATCATATTCTCGATCTCCGATACGTTGATACCATAGCGGGCGGCTGCCGGGCGGTTTATACGTATCGCCAACTGATCCTGAGGGCCTTCCTGCTCAATGTTGACAGATACGGCGCCATTCATGCCCCGAACCAGACTCGCAATACTATCGGCTTTGGCACGCATCAACGACAAATCATTACCAACGATGGATATGGCCAGATCGGCTGCGCTGCCCGTTACGATTTCCATCACCTGGTCGATAATGGGCTGACCTGACGAGAAAAAAGCGCCTGGAAAAGCTTCCTGCAATTCGTTCTGCACCAAACGTACTATGTCTTTCTTTGAAATCGTATCGGACCAGGTACTGTAATCTTTCAATCCAACCAGTATTTCGGTCCGATCGGTCGGGAAGGGGTCGGTGCCATCGTCGTTGCGGCCGGATTGGGTGATAACAAAACTAACCGGTTTGTACTTGCTGATGATGTCGCGGATTTTGGGCGCAATTTTCGCATTTTCCTGAATGGTAATACCCGACGGCATAAACGCCCGCATGAAAATCGAACCTTCGTCAAGTTCGGGTAAAAACTCGGTTCCAAGCTTCAGACCGAAACCGATCATAACCAGTACAACAGCCATTCCAACCCCAACAATCAGGCGGGGAGCCCGAAATAAGGTTGAACGGAGCAGCCACTGATACCCTCGCTCCAGGGGCGACAGCAAAAAGTTTTTGTGCTCTTTCAGCGGTTTGCCATTAGGGGCAAGAGCCTTCCGGAAAGCGAAAGAAATCAGCACGGGAATTAGTGTGAGAGCGCAGATCAACGATCCAATTACGGCAAATGAAAGAGTGAGCGCCATTGGGCTAAACAGCTTTCCTTCAACACGCTGCATCAACAGAATAGGCATATAAGCCAGAATGATGATGGTAACCGAGAAGAAAATTTCCCGCGCGACTTCGCCCGCTGAACGTACCGTTACGTTGACAATTCCCTGATTACGTTCCGCCGGACCAGCGGCCCGGTACCTTCGGATAAGGTGCTCGGCCATAACACTCGCGCCATCGACAATAATCCCAAAATCAATAGCGCCGAGCGACAGCAGATTGGCGGGTATACCCACCAGTTTCATCAGAATAAACGCAAACAGAAGCGAAAACGGAATCGTGACCGTAACGACCAGAGCGGCCCGTAAACTGCCCAGAAACAGAACGAGCAGAATAGCGACAATCGAAATTCCCTCGATGAGTGTATGCGCGACGGTTTCGAGCGAGTGATTGATCAGAAAGCCCCGGTCGTAGAGAATACGCAAATGAACACCTTTGGGCAGTTCGCGGGCTTCGAGGTCCGCAATTTTCTCTTTTAGCAGCTCCAGCACTTCGCTTGGATTTTCACCCCGACGCAGGAGCACAATTCCTTCGGTGGCACCGATTACGTCCAGATTCTCGTCCGGAATCCGATACCCCAGAATACCCGATGGCGAAGGCGGGTTGATTTCTACGCTAGCTACGTCGCTCAGCAAAACAGGCACCCCTTCATTCGCTTTCAGAACGATATGCTGCACATCGTCGGGCGTTTTGAGCGCACCCAGACCGCGTACGGCAAACCCTTGTCCACCACGCGCAATGACATTTCCACCTGTATTCTGGTTGTTTTTCTGAACCGCATCAATGACTTCCTGCAAGGTCAGGTTGTATTTGCGCAGTTTGGCGGGGTCCGGAATCACCTGGTATTGCTTGATCGGACCGCCAAAGGTCGTTACGTCGGCCAGACCAGGTACCTGAAGCAGTTGTGGAATAATCGTCCAGTCCTGCAAATCACGCAGTTGCATGGGCGTCATGCCTGGCGGGGCTTCGATAACGTATCGATAAATCTCACCAACGGCCGTAGTCAGCGGAGCCAGTTCGGGTTCAACGCCGTCGGGCAATTGGGCCCCCGAAAGGCGTTCAATAACCTGCTGACGGGCAAAATAATCCGTTACGGTCTCATCAAAATTCAACTGCACGACCGACAGGCCGAATATGGTTCGGGAGCGACGATCCGTTACGTGTGGTACACTGTTGAGCACCCGTTCGATGGGTATCGTCACCTGCTGCTCTACCTCTTCAGCGGCTCGTCCATCGTATTTGGCGATCACGATGACGTTGGTATCGGCAATATCAGGGTAAGCTTCAATTTTCAGCAATTTGAAGCACCACAACCCCAATCCCATAATGGCCACCGCAAACCCGACTATGACCCAGCGGTTCTTGAGGGAGAATTCTATTAGTTTCTGAATCATATTTTTTAGGCGGAGAGGGAAAGAGGGTGAAAATAGTAACTCGCCTAACTCTTTCTCCCTTTCTTCACCCTCCTCCCTTTTCTACCTTATTGATCAATATCCAAAACTTAACCCCTTCAGTTGTAGTACGTTCGCGATAACAACGGGGTCATTTTCGGTCAGGCCACCCTGAACAACAACGCGGTCGGCCCGTTGCTGGCCAAGCTGTATGGCCCGCCGTTCGATGGCTTTGGGGCCAGTTCTGACGAATACGTAATCACGACCCTGCACAGTTACCACGGCGTCCCGCGAAACGGTCATGAATTTGCCTTCCGTTACGCCAAAAGCTACAGTCGCAAACATCCCGGCTTTAAGTCGGCCGTCGGGGTTAGCTACGGCAATACGTAGTTTTATCTGACGCGTGGTGTTGTCCACATAATCGTTCACGTTGTCGATCCGACCCATAAAACGCTCGTTCGGAAACGCCGTAAAATTGAGCGTGCACACCAAGCCCTGCCGTATACTGCCGAACTGATTTTCGGGAATTTCACACACGACCAGAATTGTGTTGGGGGCGGCACGGCGCAGGGCAACCGGGTCGAAACCGGCCAGTTTGAGCGTAGCTTCATCCGAAATAATGGCAGCTTCTTCATTTGCCAGTTGTGTCTGAGCCTCAATGACTTCTTTGCCCGATGCGGCCCCGTGGGCTTCCAGGTCTTTCACCCGCTCCAGATTACCGCGTTGCGTCTGAATATTAATTCGGTGTTGTAAAATGGCCGTATAATTATCCGACAGACCGGGGTCATCGAACAGCACAAGCCGCTCCGATGGGTTTTCGCCTGAACGTAATACCATCGCGGCTACGTGGCCCGGTGCTGAAAAGTCCGTTCGGATAGGTTCGGAATGGGCCGGTTGCGTAGCGAAAGAACGCATCATCACCGAATCGGGAAAGGAAAGATGAACGCCATCGGCACTGACGGTTGGGCGGGGTACAGACTTCAGCGTAGCCTTCGGTTTTTCTTTACAACCCAAAGCCAGCAGTGTCAGCAGGCATATCGAATAAAATTTCATGAGCTTATTTGTCAGGAACGATGGATATGGAAAAAGGAATAATGAACAGATAATGAATTCGAAATTGGAGACTTATCGGCCAGGTATGCCATTGTTCATTTTACATTTTTCGCTATTAATACGTATTGATCTGGCCCGTTACGTACAGGAGCCTGACGTAATTCTGACGGTAGGCATAAAGCGTTTCATAATAAGCCGTTTGGGTATCATACCACGAGCGCTGCGCTTCGAGCAGGTCGATGAGGGTGGTGGCCCCCGAAGGTAAGCGTAGCGCACAGACGCCAGCACACGGTCGGCATCGCGCCGAATATCCAGATAGCGGTCAATGTTCTCGCGGCTGGTGACGAAAGATTGATAAGCCGTTTCTACTTCCGACCGGATTCGGGCCTGCACCAGCGCGGCCGCATGACCAGCCTGCTCCTGCAATACCCTTGATTTCTGAATTTCGCCCTGATTGCGGCTATAAACGGGTAGCTCGAAGGTTAGAAATACACCTGCATACGGAATTGCATTTTGTGGGTTCCAGATGAAGCCCGCTTCATTCCGTGGCTTGGCCAGCACCTGCTGTAAATCCACATTCCGGCGTGCCGATTCGAGATTTGCCTGCGCTACCTGCACATCCGTTCGGGTAGTCGAAGCGACGCGGAGTAAGCTATCAGCACTGGCATTTACGGTCGGGTGTAAGCGCAAAGGCAATGAAAATGCGGGATTTACGACCGAGTCGTTCAAGGCTACGTTGATGCTGTCGGTGGCGCCCACCACCAGCCGAAGCTCACTCAACCGATTTCGAAGGTCCTGCTGAGCTGTACGGGTCTTGATGTCGTACTGATCCGACAGGAGCTGCGTTCGGGTAAGGTCGGTGCTCGTGATAACCAGATCTTTAAGCCGGACTTTATTCAGCTGTACCAGCGTATCGACATTCGCCTTCGCCCGTTCGAGCAAAGCCAGTTGAACACGCGCATACCAGGCATCGAGATAGCGGTTGGCGGCATCGAAAAGCAAGCCACGTTCTGTTTCGGCGACACTTCTGACGGCCAGATTGGTGTTGGCTTCAGCAAAGCGATTCCGGTAGGTACGCTTGTTATAAATGTCGAACTCTTTGGTGGCCTGTAGCCAGAACTGGCGACGCTGACGGCTCAGCGGCCCAACGGCTTCGGCACCAGGCGTTGGCGTCAATTGAATTAGGGTCTGATTGTTCAGAACCGGATTCGGGCGGAGATTCGCTGTGGTCTGATCGGCCTGAGCCGCGCCGATGTTTAACCGTTCAACACGTAACGCCGGACTATTCTCCCGGACACGCTGAAGCGTCTGGCGCAGTGTCAGTGTTGTCTGTGCAGAAGCGATTCGGCCTAACAGGCAAATGAGCAGGAAAGAACGTAATGAAATTCGAAGAAGCATTCGATAAACATTGGCCTTTGTAAAGCAACAGTATAGTCGCTGTAAAACCGCGAAATTGGATTAAAGGCGGATAAAATGACAATTAAAAAATAGTTAAATGTACTTGTAGTCAATTTGTTGCGTGGTTTATTGGATGGTTTGCTGACGAAGGCAACGCTGACAAACGTACTGGCTTTCAGATCGATGCTACGTATTGTGTATACTGAATGTGATAATTTTCAGGATTTCGTAACGGTAAAAAAGAAAACTATCCGGAATTAAGAAGTTTTTCTTTTTTGCGCGCTCAACGCCATCAATTATGACTTTTGGAGTAAACATATCCCGATATCTCTCCCGAATCATACCCTTCGTTCTGGTCGGTAGCTGTTTGGCCCAGCAACCGGCGATCCGTATTATTGACAAGCCTATTGTTTTCGATGACGAACGCAAGCGGCTTTCACTCGAATACCTGGCCAAGCGGCATGGAATACAGCAGGAAGAACCCTACATTAAACCCCGGATGATTGTGTTGCACTGGACGGCTGTTCCAACACTCGATGCTACGTTCAACCTGTTCAACCCGAGTGTATTGCCCGGCCGGTCAGAGCTTCAAGCCGCCAGTCGGCTGAATACAGCCGTTCCGTATCTGGTTGATCGCGATGGAACCATCTTTCGGCTGCTCCCCGATACTACGTTTGCCCGCCATTGTATTGGCCTGAATTACTGTGCGATTGGTATTGAGAATATTGGTAATAATGACCTGACCGAAGCGCAGATAAAAGCCAATATTCAGTTGGTACGCTACCTGAAAGAACGTTATAAAGACATCGAATACCTGATTGGGCATTACGAGTACAAAGATTTCAGACGCACCGCTCTGTGGAAAGAAACGGACCCAAACTATTTGACGGACAAGGCTGATCCGGGTAAGCCGTTTATGCAGCAGGTGCGAAGCGCTGTTAAAGACTTGCACCTGAAAGGCAGTCCTGGTCAGGGCGATTGATCACAATAGATTTCGGCACAGCCCGGCGGCTAGTTGGGGAGGGTTTAAAATAGAGCCGGTGAAACCATTACGGACTCTTCCTGCAGGAGCGGCACACTGACAACAAACCAGCCATCGCCTTCGTCAATCCGAACCGCATCCTGCCCCAGCAGTTTATACTTGGCTACCAGATCTGTCAAACCGGCTCCGGTTCTGTCGACACGTAGGTTTTTCCGCTGAAGCGTGTTCTCTACGCGGAGCCAGCCGTCGGAAGTTGTACTGATTCGAATACGTAAGGGTTTGTCTGCCAGAATAATGTTGTACCGAACGGCATTTTCGACCAGAACCTGCAGAGTTAGGGGCGGAATCAACCAGTCGTTGAAAGAATCATCCACAGCCATATCAAACTGGATACCCTTCTGATAACGAGTTCGCAGCAGGTGAAAATAAGCCTCAATAAAGGCTACTTCTTCCCGTAACGGCACCAGGCGTTGTTCGCCTGCCTGCAGCAGATACCGAAAAACACTGGTCAACTCATCCAGAAATTGATCGGCCAGGCGCGGATCTTCGTTGATCAACGACGAAAGGGAATTAAGGCTGTTGAACAGAAAGTGCGGATTGACCTGACTCTGCAACGAAGCAAGCTGGCTCTGGATCGACATTTTCTCCAGATCGCTGGTTTCGACCGTAGCACGCTTCCATTCACGTAGCACGTACGTACCTTCGTAGACAGTAAAATAGATGAAGTGGTAGAAAACCTGGATGCCAATGGTTCGGCTGAACTCTACGGCCGTTGTAAAATATAAAAACTGCCCATCGATCAAAAACCGGACAGTATGGCGCATGAGCCAGGCAAAGAATACCAGCACAGGCAGGGCGGCCAGCAACCACAGAAGCCGACGGCGGGTGTTGGCTAATCCCGGATACCGATGTTGAATACGAAGCACGACCCAACGGGCAATCTGCCAGCAGACCAATCCAGCCGACAGCGCGATGGAATCATTGTACATCAGCGTTTTTAACGGCAGTATCGTGTACCAGTCGAGCCGAAAAAACAAGGCTACGAAAGCATACAGGCCCACTGGACCAAGCCAGCGGAGATAAGTGTCGTCAATCGGTTTCATGAACGAATCGGCACGGTGTGGTGATTTTCCAGCAACGGTAAACTGACGATAAACTCGCCATCACGTTCCTGTATCGATAAATTGTCCTTGCCCAGCAATCGATATTTAGCCGCAATGTTGGTCAGACCGACTCGATTTGATAAGACGGGCGTCTTCTTTCGCTGAAGGTTGTTGCGGACAACCAGCGTATTGCCATGACTTTCAATCACGACCTGTAAGGGTTGCTCAGGCATCATGATATTGTGCTTCACCGCATTTTCCAGGAGCAACTGTAACGTTAGGGTTGGGAGTTTGCGATCCAACTGCGCTTCATCTACCCGAACCTGTAAATCAAGACTTTTGCCGTACCGGGTTTTTAGTAAATGAAAATACGACTGAATAAAGCGCAGTTCATCCTGCAACGTAACCGATTCGCTGTCATTGGCCCGGAGCAGATACCGATAGACGCTGCTGATTTCATCGACCACTTCCTCTGCCTGCTGCGGGTTTTCGTAAATCAGCGACGATAGGGAATTAAGGCTGTTAAACAGAAAGTGCGGATTGATCTGACTTTTTAACGTATCGAGCTGATACTGAAGCCGATCTTTCTTGAGTCGCTCGTTACGTTCATACGTCTGTTGCCAGGCCCGCATTACGTAGACTCCTTCATAGATGACGAAATAAATAATGTGAAAGAAAATCTGAATACCCAGCGAATAGGTGTAATCGGACAGCGTAGGCCAGAAATTTCGTTCACCATTAAACGCCATGTGCCCCAATTGACGGACAAGCCAGCCGATATTGATGAGCACAGGTAACAGTAAAGTCATCCAAATCAACCGACGGCGGGTTCGCGCCAGACCCGGATACTGCTTCTGTAGCCGGTGTATGACCCAGCGGGTGAGGTTCCAGCAGAAATACCCGGAGCTTATGGCAATTAGCTCACTTCGCAATAAAGTACTGGTGGGCAGCTCCAGTAGCCAGTTCAGGCGAAAGAATACCACTCCGATCAGAAACAGGATCAGAGGTCCAACGATACGTAGCTTTCTGTCGTTGAAGGTATTCAAAGTCAATTCAAATTGGTTTCGGCTGAGTAAAGATAATAACTGCAACAGGATGTGCCTGACTTCGACGGGTTAAACTGGGAAAAAGCGCATTAAAACAACGACTATAAAGATTAAAAATCAGATAACATAGGCAGTAGGCTATTCGTTACGTTTACTAAGAGTTATCGACTGAATTGTTTGATTTATACCTGTTTACTCTTTTTATAGAGGCTAATGAGCAAAAGCCCGATTCCAGGATCAGTTGATATAAAATTTAATGGGTTACCGCAATGAGAACGGCTTTAGGCGTAGTGTGGATTATGGGTTTATTAGCGGGTGTTCCAGCCAGAAGCCAGTCGGTATCTATCGTCAAAGTTGATCGGTTGCAGCAATTAATAAACCGTCCCAATGATACGTTGTATGTCGTAAATTTCTGGGCTACCTGGTGTGCGCCCTGCGTAAAAGAACTCCCTCAGTTTGAAGCGCTGCGGCATCGTTATGCTACAAAAAAACTGAACGTACTGCTGGTGAGTCTGGACGACAAAAAGACGTTGGACACAAAAGTCTCGCCGTTTATTCGTACTCGAAAAATAAAGTCAAAAGTTGTGTTGCTGGATGAATCAGACCTCAATACGTGGGTTGATAAAGTAGCGCCTGAATGGTCGGGTGCGCTGCCCATGACACTGATTCTTAGTCAGAAACGTAACGTCCGGCAGTTTATCGGAAAGCCGGTGAAAGAAGGAGAGCTTGACTCAATTATTAACCAGTACAAACTTTAATCAACCATGAAAAAAAGCCCAGTCATTTCTGTGTTTGTGTTGCTGCTGACAGTGACTCTGATGAGCGCCCGGTATGCGTCGGATGGGTATAAAGTCGGCGATGTGGTTCAGGATTTCAAGTTGAAAAACGTAGATGGGAAAACGGTTTCTCTGGCCGACAATAAGGGCACCAAAGGCTATATCATTGCCTTTACCTGCAATACCTGCCCGGTTGCCAAAGCCTACGAAAGCCGTATCATGGCGCTTAATGAGCAGTTCGCTCCCAAAGGATACCCCGTTGTGGCTATCCAGTCGAATGATGCCCAGCGGTCGCCCGGCGATTCGTATAATGCCATGCAGCAACGGTCTAAAGCCAGCAACTATGCGTTCCCCTATCTGTACGATGATACACAGGCCGTGGCCCGCGCTTTTGGTGCCACCAACACACCGCATATGTTTGTGGTCAAGCGGGAGGGAGATCAATTCCGGATTGCTTACATTGGTGCCATCGACAACAACCAGTACGACGCGGCAGCCGCCGATAAGAAATACGTTGAAGCGGCTGTAAATGAACTGCTTGCTGGTAAACCCGTAACAACTCCGTCAGCAAGAGCGGTTGGCTGCGGCATTAAATGGAAAAGCGTTTAAGTGTGGTTATTAGTCACTGGTCATTAGTCATTATACTAACAGCCAATGACCAGTGACTAATAATGTTCATTCGCTTATCTTTCCAAACTTAGTCCCGAAAAAGTCGCTTTTGTTCCAGGCTGGCCGTTGGTCACTCTGAGCCGTCAGGTAGGCCGTCAGAAATTGCAGTTGAGCGTGTTTAGCCGCTGCGTTGAAATCAAATGGCTGGTTCATGTCGTCCTGGGGCGAGTGGTAAATGGTGGCCCGCCATTCCAGGTTTAGTTTGGTACCGTTTAGATTAGGATTGCCCGTTTCAGAACCGCTTTTGATGAAAAGAGCAGGAATACCCTGTCGAACAAAGCTGAAATGATCGCTGCGCATAAAAACGGTTTGCTCCGGAATGGGGTCCGGGCTGATTTTCACGCCCAGAAACGTAGCGGCCTGTCGAACTTCCTGATTTAAACTGGAGTGCTCGGCCCCATAGGGAACAATGTCGAGCAGCGGATGGAAAAAGAAGGGCATGTCCAGCGCCAGATTGGCGACGATTTTTTCTTTCGGTACGGTTGGATTACTGGCAAAATAATCAGAACCTAACAAGCCCATTTCTTCACCCGTTACGCCCACAAACAGTATGGACCGACGGGGTGCTTTGGGTAAAGCTGCAAATAACCGCGCCATTTCCAGATTGATCGCTACGCCCGATGCGTTATCGTGGGCACCGTTGTAAATCGAATCACCTTTTACCGGCCGACCCACACCCAGATGATCAATGTGAGCAGCACAGACAATGTATTCGTTTTTCAGAACGGGGTCAGAACCGGGGAGTACGGCCACTACATTATATCCGGGAACATCTTCCACTACGTCGGTTTGCGTTTGCATGCGTACCGAAACGTTTAACGGGAAAGCCTGCGGACGGTTCTTCTGGGCGTTGGCAATGGCATCTTTTAGTGACGTACCGGCGCTGGCAAAAAGCAATCGTGCCGTTGAGTCGCTGAGCGAACCGGCACCCCTCAGCTCTGGATACGTACGTTGCGGTTTTCCGGCTTTGTCGAGCCACCGATAAATTCCCTGCCGCGCTCGCGGAGCGGCTGTTTCAATACGATTTCTAAGATCGGCGGGCAAGCTAAAGGCCAACGTAGCAATGGCTCCATGCGCTGCTGCATTTTCCGCTTTCGACGACGAATAATACGCCCGCTGATTGGATGGAAATGAGTTCGGCGCTCCATTCAGAATAGCCACAATCTTTCCTTTTACATCTATCCCTGAATAGTCGTCATACTGTAATTCGGGGGCAGTTACGCCGTACCCTACAAACACAACGGGAGCGGTTACGTCGCTGCTGGCGTGGTCGGGGGTAGGGTTCAGAATAAACTGCTTACCATACGTAAGGGGCTGTTCGTGCCCGTTTGTGATTAAAGTCAGCGAACTACTGCCCTCCCGTACCTGCCACCGCCGTAAGGGCACATCCTGACGATACGTACTGTTTTCGCCCGCTGGTTTCAGGCCCAGTTTTTTAAACTGGCTGATAACGTAGTCGGCGGCCATATCGAAGCCTTTTGTACCGGGTTTACGCCCCCGCAGCGAGTCATTGGACAGAATCCGCATGTGGTTACGGATAGCCTCCGGCCGAACCGATTGAACAACGCGTTGGGCTTCCACAGGTACAGCGTCTGATTGCGCAGTTAGCGTACCTGCACTGGATAGGCCAATACATAACGTAAGTAAATAAGAGGTTGAGAAATGCATGATAGTAGGTTAGAAGTGCCGAAACCAGTAGCTAAGATAATTGCCGACCAAGATTAATCGATGGTTTCAGTAGCTTTTAAAATTTTGTCGATGCGCGTCGGAGGCAGACAGTATATTTGCCGCCTGTTTAAGCGGCATAAACCAGCGGCTCCCTTTACCTGACAGATTATGAAGAAATTACCCATACTTATTGATTGCGACCCTGGCCACGATGATGCCGTCATGCTCATGCTGGCCGTTGGCAGCAACGCATTCGACATTAAAGCCATTACAACGTCGGCGGGCAACCAGACGCAGGAAAAAACACTGAAAAACGCGCTCAGACTCAAAGCGTTACTTAAGACGGATATTCCGATTTATAAAGGTTGTGAGAAACCACTTTTTCGCGAACTGATCATTGCCGATCAGGTGCATGGAGAAATGGGAATGGATGGCCCCGTTCTACCCGAACCTGAGCTAACCTACGAGCCAGTCCCAGCGGTTGAAGCAATGGCGAAAATTCTGGCCGACAGTTTGGAGAAAATAACCATCGTACCCACCGGCCCTTTGACGAACATAGCTACCCTGCTGCTGGCTTATCCGCATTTGAAACCGAAAATTGACCGTATTTCTCTGATGGGTGGGGGCGCTTTTCGGGGAAACATCACACCAACCGCTGAATTCAACATTTACGTCGACCCCGAAGCTGCAGCCGTTGTTTTCAATTCGGGCGTACCCATAACTATGTGCGGGTTAGACGTAACGCATAAGGCGCTGGTTTTTCAGGAAGATATTGAGCGGTTCAGGGCTGCGGGCAATCAATGCGGGAAAGTGATTGCGGAGTTGATGGATTTCTTTTCCATCTACTACCGCCGGGAACGCCCCGAATTGAATGGGGGAGCCGCCCTTCATGATCCCTGCGCCATTGCCTGGCTGATCGATCCGTCGATATTTACCTCAAAAACCTGCCACGTCGATGTTGAGGTAATGGGAACCTTAACCGTGGGAACAACCGTCGTCGACTTCTTCGATGTGCTGAAAAAGAAACCGAATGTGGAACTGGTTTATGACATCGACCGGGAACGATACATCAATTTGATTTACGAGTCAATTAGAAGGCTTCCATAAAAAGCGGTTTGCCTGCATGGTACGTTGGTGCAGCCCGGTTCTGGTGGTGAAGTCAGGTTTCTCAAAACCGACTTAATATGATTCGCTTGATTTCCAAACCAGATTAGTGTCGGATTCTCCAATCCGACACCACCACAGAAACCAGTTTGATCTACTTAAAACCACGGTCGGCGAACTTTGAATGATCTTTTCAGACCACTAATCAGCAGGAACGCACCCACAACGCCAAAAATGATGGCCAGTATAGTGATGTGCAGAATGGCGAATAACACTGCCACCAGAAGGACAATGACCGACGCTTTGAGTTTCCAGCTGATACGTTGCCACCAGTTCAGCTCTTTACGTAATGGCATGCCCAGGCTCTGCCGAATTTTGTTGCCGAGTTTCAGTTTCTTCTTAGGCTCCGGCTGTTTATCCGTCGTTTGGGTCGATGCCGATAAAAGCGATTGAATATGGCGCATCCGCCCTGCAACCTGCGAATGGGTAGAGGATACAGGGGCACGGTTAAGATCGGCGCTGGCGCTTTGATTAGTCGGGACAACAGCAGGCAAGGTGGCCAATTCTATAGAATCTGGTCGTACAGGTTCCGGCGAAACAGCTGCCTGCTCAACGGGTAACCGGTCAAAAACCGGGCGAGGCATGGGTTGAAAATAAGCAACGGGACGATGGCAGGACGAAAGAAATAAACTGATAACAGCAACAAAAAGAATAACTGTGTTTTTCATCAGGCTCTGAGTTGGACAAGCAACATTTGCAGGGCAAAAGTCCACTCTACAACGAATCGGAGAGGGTGGTTAATATGATTTGCTTAAAAAAGTGAGTGAATTAGTCCGCCTGGTGTACCTACCTTTGTGGCTATGACTCCCGAAAATGATCCCCAACCCTGGCAGGTCGATACGTCTGAATACATTCATCAATTGCCCTGGTTTACCGTTCGAAAAGAAGCCATTCGAATGCAGAATGGCGGTGCTATTCCCAACTATTTTGTGTTTGAATACCCCGATTGGGTCAACGTAGTAGCCGTTACCACCAACGGTGAATTGGTGCTAATCAGGCAGTATCGGCATGGCATCGGCGATGTGCATTACGAACTTTGCGCGGGTGTCATCGATCCCGGCGAAGATCCTCTTGTGGCTGCCCAGCGCGAGCTGCTCGAAGAAACTGGTTTTGGCGGTGGACACTGGCAACTCCTGATGACCATCTCGGCTAATCCGGGCACGCACACCAATCTGACATACGCGTACCTGGCTACGGATGTTGAACCCATCCGGGCGCAGCACCTGGAAAAGACTGAAGAAATTACGGTACACATTGTTTCGCCAAAACGGGCTCTGGAAATTGTTGATAAGGGCGAAATGATTCAGTCGTTGCACGTAGCGCCCCTGCTGAGGTACTTTCTAAGCCGCTCTACGCCTGCAAGTGCCGGAGTGGAATGATTGATAGAATTAAATCGGTCATATAGAAAGGACTAACAACATTGATTCACCCGCTATCTTTGCAGGCTGATTTGCATGGGCAATGCACTTGTAGATCGTTAGCATCCTTTAAATCCCGGTTCAGAAATTGATTATCCCTCTTGCTCACCGCGCTGATCAAACGCAGGAATACTATTTTTCGGTTAAGCTAGCCGAAGTCCGTCGCCTGGTGGCGGCTGGTCACGACGTTATTAATCTCGGCATCGGTAATCCCGATCTGATGCCCTCAGTCAATACAATCGACGCCCTTATTCGGTCGGCACAGCAGCCGACGTCTCACGGCTATCAACCCTATAAAGGCACTCCGGGGCTTCGGAAGGGTATTACCCGGTTTTATGACCATACCTATGGCGTTACGCTTGATCCCGACACCGAAATTTTGCCGCTTATCGGCTCCAAAGAGGGCATTACGCATATTTCGCTTACGTTTCTGAATGATGGCGATGGCGTACTGGTGCCGGAACTGGGTTATCCGGCCTATCGGGCCGTAAGCAGTATGGTCGGTGCTACTGTGCGGGAATATCCCTTACTGGAGCATGATGGCTGGCAGCCCGATTGGGAAGCCATGACGGATTTAGTTGCGGGCTCGCCCACCCGTACAAAAATCATCTGGATGAACTATCCCCATATGCCCACGGGTGCTCCGGCAACGCGTGCCTTGTTTGAACGGGCCGTCCGATTTGCACACGACCATCAGATTCTTTTAGGCCACGACAATCCTTATAGCCTAATACTGAACAAAAAACCGCCGATTAGTCTGCTGTCGGTCGATGGTGCAAAAGACGTAGCGGTAGAACTAAATTCACTTAGCAAATCGCACAATATGGCGGGCTGGCGTATCGGCTGGATGGCGGGTGCCAGGTCGTATGTCGATGCCGTGCTGACGATTAAGAGTAACGTCGATTCGGGCCAGTTTAAGCCGCTCATGGACGCTGCAGCCGAAGCGCTCACCAATTCGGACGCCTGGCATCAGGAACGTAATGCCGTGTATCAGGGACGACTAAATGCCGTTCACGCCTTACTGGATGCTCTCAACTGTACGTATTCCACCGATCAGGAAGGTTTATTCATCTGGGCCAAACTGCCGGATACCGTTGAATCGGCGGAAGCGCTGGTTGACGATTTGCTCTATAAGAAGCATGTGTTTATTGCGCCCGGATTTATTTTCGGTCCTAAGGGAAATCGGTACGTGCGGGTGTCGTTGTGTATGCCTAAGGAACGTATTGAAGAAGCGGTAGGGCGTCTGAACCAGGATTTTAGCATGATTTGACTGATTGAACAGGATTTATTGATTTGATCTCAGCTTTTTGCATGAGCAGTATACAAACTCGAAGTGCCTTGTCAATTAATGACCTTACTGGTAAAATAATTGGCTGCTCGATGGAAGTATATCGGTCGTTAGGTAATGGTTTTCAAGAGGTTATTTATCAACGCGCTTTAGCTGTTGAACTTAAGTAGAATAACATAAACTTTGCTCGTGAATTTGAAATGCCGGTATTTTACAAAGGCGTACAGGTTGGGACAAGGCGCGTAGATTTCTTAATTGAGGATAGGTTATCTGTTGAACTAAAAGCGCTCCTAGCCTTGGATAATATTCATTTGGCCCAAGGCAAAAATTATTTAGAAGCCTATAATCTTCCGACGGGTTTATTAATCAATTTTGGCGCTCCCAGCCTAGAATACAAACGTTTATTTAATAACAAATACAAGATCAAATAGCAGGTACAAAAATCTTGTCCATCGTTTAAATCTTGTTAAAATCCCGGTTCATGACTATTAGTATCATAGGAATAGGCTTGTTAGGCGGTTCGTTTGCCCTGGCCATACGTGAGAAATACCCTAAAATGCGGTTCATTGGTGTCGATACGTCGATGGTCAATGGGCAGCTGGCACTGGCAAAGGGAATCGTTGACGACGTATTGCCGTTGTCCGAAGCTGTTGCCCAAAGTACGTTAGTTGTGCTGGCAACACCCGTTAATGTGATCATCGACCTATTGCCTACCGTACTGGACCATCTGCCACCAGACGCTACCGTCGTTGACCTGGGCTCAACCAAAGAACTGATTTGCGCCATTGCCGATGCGCACCCGAAGCGGGCGCAGTTTGTAGCAGCCCATCCTATGGCGGGTACCGAAAATTCGGGGCCAGGTGCCGCTTTTCGGGAACTCCTGCCTGGTAAAAATCTCATCATCTGCGACCAGGGAAAAAGTAATCGCGACAGCCTGACGCTAACAGAAAGTCTGTTTCGGGATGCGGGCATGAAATTGTTTTACATGACGCCCAAAGAACATGACCTGCATCTGGCCTATGTTTCGCACCTGAGCCACATCAGCGCGTTTGCCTTAGGGCTGACTGTGCTGGAAAAGGAAAAAGATGAACAAGCCATTTTCGATATGGCCAGTACGGGTTTTAGTTCGACGGTACGACTGGCTAAAAGCTCTCCGCAGATGTGGGCACCTATTTTTGACCAGAACCGAATCAACGTGTCCGACGCCCTGGCCGCTTATATCGAATTTCTTCAGCAGTTCAAGCAGGTCATTGACGATCAGGACGTAACAACTTCCCTCGATTTCATGCAACGGGCCAATGTAATTCGACGCGTGCTGGACGGAATCGAAAAGCGATAAATGAAAAGTTAATCCAGTAGCCTATACAAAAAGCGTTTCGGTTTGTTTATAGAAGACGCAGGACTGATAAAATAAGCCTGTTTTGATTCAACAACTATTAACGCGTATGCAAGCTACTGAACAATCTGCCGGAAAAACGCTGGCAGCACAGGCGGGAACCATCACCATTGGCGGTGATCTGACTGTTAATCGAATGGCCTACGGAGCCATGCGGATTACGGGTGACGGTATCTGGGGACCTCCCAAAGATCATGACGAAGCAATTCGTGTGTTGAAGCGGACGCTTGACCTGGGAATCAACTTTATCGACACTGCCGACAGCTACGGTCCGTATGTTTCGGAGGAACTCATTGCGGAAGCCCTCCATCCGTATCCAGAGGGGCTGGTAATTGCAACCAAGGGTGGTTTACTCCGCACCGGGCCTAATCAATGGCCGGTTGATGGAAGCCGGAAACACCTGGAAGAAGCCTTGGATGGAAGCCTGAAACGGTTGAAGCTTGATCAAATTGATTTATACCAGCTTCATCGATTCGACAATAAAGTGCCTGCCGAGGAGTATCTTGGGTTTTTGCAGGAGGCTCAGAAAAAGGGGAAAATCAAACATATCGGCCTATCGGAAGTAGGTATTGACCAGATTGAACAGGCTAAAGAATATTTCGACGTAGTGTCCGTACAAAACATGTACAATTTCGGCGAGCAGCACTGGAATGACGTACTGAAATACTGCGAAAAAAATGACATTGCCTTTATTCCCTGGTTTCCGCTAAATGCCGGTAATGTAGCGGCTGAAGATGCGATAAAACGGGTAGCAGCCCGACACGGAGCGACGGATTATCAGATCGCGCTGGCCTGGTTGCTGGCGGCATCGCCCGTTATGCTCCCCATTGCTGGTACTTCATCGGTCAAACACCTGGAAGAAAATGTGCAGGCAGTAACCATTAAGCTCACGGATGAAGATCTTCAGGATATGCCCTTGCCGAAATAAGCCCTAGGATTGTCAGTTTATGGGATACACAGACTTTATTTTCACGTATCCCGTAAGCTGACAACTAGACTAAGCACTAACCCAAACTAAATCCTTATGGCACTACAGACTAAACAAGACCCACAGCAGCTGTTAGCCACGACGCTACGTCGATTACAGCAGGATGCCGAACACGTAAGTCCTGTTGATGAACTAATTAACCAATGGAGTGAAGCGCTGGGGGAGGGTAATCTGACCCTCGAATATATAGCCGATGAGTTGTTTTCATTCAAGCAGGCGCTGGCTGAAAAGAAAGCAGCAAAAATCGCCAGCTCATTGCATACACTCAGTAAACTAACCAAACAGGCGGCCAATGAAGCTTCCGATGTCGGGCTTGTTGGGCAACTGCTGCAATTAGCGGAAGTGCTAGAAGGCTTGTCAATACAGGCTGCGAAGGCATCCCATTAATCAATAGATTGCCGGACTGATAATTAATAATCCAGTTCAACAAAAAAGGGGATTGATACGTATCAATCCCCTTTTTTGTTGAAAAACCTATGCTTACGAGACTTTCTCAAGCGCCTTGATTTTGTCGAAAGAAGCTTTCAATTCGCTCAGTTGCTTCTGCAGATCTTCTTTGATATAAGCCGGGATGTGATCCTTTGAGATAGCGTCTTCATACGCTTCTACGGCTGCGTTCTCGCCAAACTCTACTGAGCTTAACACCGAATCGCGGTCTTTTCCGGTCAGCGCGGATTTAATGTCGATCCAGGCACGGTGCAACTTACTCGTTACGTCCGTAGAGGTTACGTCCGTAACCGCCAGGCCATCGATGCGTACAATGTGGTCTGCAAGCTGACTGCGGAAGTTCTGGCTCTGGATTACGTAATGCCGGAATAGGTCGTCCAGATCGGCATCTTTATTGTCTTCAATGGCTTTTTCGTATCCCTGGATACGGTCATTATTGATCTTCACCAGATCATTCAGATCGTCAACAATTTCCTTATTGGTTATCATAATCGTTAATGTCAAGAGTAATGAATTTGATAAGTATAACCGCCCTGACAGGTAATTGTTTGTTCAGCAAAAGGAAAATGATCGTTGTGAATATCTCATGACAATCTTATAAGCATATGGCTGGATTTGGTGTGAACGCCCGGAACGGTCATATGTTTTAGTCTTTATCTGAGGAATGGGTAACTTAAGCTTAATAAAATTATATTTTCTATAATTTCTTTCGTAGGCGGTTGATTTTGGACCATTCAATCGGTAATGCCTGATAATGGCAAGAAATTTCTAAAAGGCACAAAACCAGAAATGCTTTCGGCTCGTAGTTATTGCAATTCTCCCGATGAACGGCAGAAAGCTCACTTAACTATTTATCTCAATGGAAAAACTACCCCAAGACTCGGCTCAAATCAGCCGTATGCTTACGGGCAAAGAATCGGCACGACTTGGCCGCCGTATCTTTATGCGTTACATTGGAGCAACAGCAGCTGCCGGTGTTGCCCTGAGTGCCTGCCACAGCGAAATGAATGACTTTTCTCCAAGAGGTGCTGCGCGGGCTGGTGACGTAGTTGACCTTGGCGATCTTGAAACAAACGATGTCGCCATCCTGAATTATGCGTATGCCCTGGAACAATTGGAAGCTGCGTTTTATACGCAAGTCATCATGACTCCTTATAAGGGCATGACCGACAAAGAATACATGATCCTTAAGGACATTAAAGAACATGAAATCGCTCACCGTGAATTGTTCAAAACTGCTTTAGGAGGTGCCGCTATTCCAGGTCTGACACCTGATTTTAGTTCAATCGACTTCATGAGCCGTGATTCGGTACTGTCAGTTGCGCAGACTTATGAAAACGTTGGTGTGTCGGCTTACAATGGTGCTGGCAAATTCATTAAGAGTGCCGATTATTTAACGCTTGCCGGAAAGATTGTATCCGTAGAAGCACGTCATGCGGCTGTCGTTGCGACATTGATCGCACCCGATTCAACCATGTTTGCTCCTGATTCTATTGTTGACATGAATGGCTTAGATATGGTACGGTCGTTCAGACAGGTATTAACCCTGGTGGGTCCGTTCATCAAAGAGAAAGTAAACTTTAACGCTGCATAAGCTAGCATCTAATCTCCTATAGCCATGATTTTACAAAACATACTTAATGAAATCGAGAAGGTGGATGCCGACGTGTACGAACGTCTTGAGCATGTCACACGTCGGAATGTTTTCCAGAATTTCTTTAAAAAAGCAATGAAAGGCGCTGCCGCAGGTGCTCCTGTCGTGTTGGCCTCCATGCTGAATAAAGCTTATGCTGGTACAGCTGACGTTCCCGATGTATTGAATTTTGCCCTTACACTCGAATATCTGGAAGCTGAATTTTACAACATGGGACTCGATGCTCCAGGTCTGCTAACAGGTACAGCCCGCACGATCTACACGCAGATTGCCAAGCACGAGAACGAACACGTTGCTTTGTTGAAAGGAGCTCTAGGCAGTGCAGCTATTTCAAAACCTACGTTCGACTTGACCTACAAAGGGGCATTTCCGAATGTTCTGTCAAATTACGACACGTACGTAGCAGTATCGCAGGCGTTGGAAGACACAGGCGTTCGTGCCTACAAAGGACAGGCTCCTAAACTGATTGGTACACCCGTTCTGGAAACGGCGCTACAGATTCACTCCGTTGAGGCTCGTCACGCAGCACGTGTTCGTTACCTGCGTGGCTACAAAGGCTGGATTACCAACCAGGATACCACAAACATCCCAGGCGTAGAAGCGGTGTACAAAGGCGATGACATGATTAATCAGGCAGGTCTGAATGTATCTGCAATAACCGGTATTCCAACGGATACGGTTTCAGAGGCTTTCGATGAACCACTGAGCAAAGAAGACGTACTGAAAATTGCAGGCCCATTCATCGTAATGGCTTAAGCAATAGAGACGCAAAAAAACGGACATTGGGATAGCCCCTAATGTCCGTTTTTTTATGGCCTGCCATTATTGATAAACACTATCAGGGGGGAGTTGCTGTGATGCTACGTATGCGAACCGTTGAGCCCTTTTCATAGGCATATTGCGTTTCGGGACTGGTCAGGGCAATCTGCGAGATAATTCCGTTCCAGCCACCAAACTGGCTCATATCAAGTTCATAGGTCCTGTACTGCCCATCGCCAATAATTGGGAAATCGACGTAGCGGCCCGGATCTTCCTCAATTTCAAAATGTTCTTCCGGCTTGAGCCACACCAGCCGGGCGCTGGTTGCTTTCGTCTGAAAAGCGGCCTGAATATACAGTTTACGCATCTCACTAGCCTGCCAGACCGTCATCGGCGATGTAATTCGAAAGCGGGATTTCTGCAGGCTGTCCCGTTCCCAACGTACGTTTAGTTCATTACGAATCGGCCAGCCCGCATCATGGGTGTTAGTATAATACCAACCCAGCCGACTGTTCGTGAATCGAAATTCGGGGCGCGTAAGGGGTCGGGGCTGGCTGTAAACGTACTGACGGATATCGGTCAGTGAGCCAACCACAAGCGTATAATCGTATTCGTACTGGCCGTTATGATCAAAAAGAAAAAACGGTTGCGTGTTCATATATCCACTGGCAAAATCGAATTCGCCCCCTGTTCGTTCAGGACCAAATTTGGCAGTTCCAAAACGTACCTCACCTGGTCTGAAAAGCCCAACACCCCGCCCTTTGTCGTTCAGTAAAGCCGTCCAGTGCTCGGAGGAGTACCGATAATACCAACTGCCGCCATCGGTAAATTCTGAGACGGCATCGTTAGTAAAAGGCTTTGACCCCACGTAGCTGACCATTCTGTAATACGGTCCATTCAGATACACACAGGGCATTTCCTGCGTGCGGGCTTCGTAATGGGTTGTATCGACCCGGTTAACCGATATCCGACAGCGAACATGAACCGTATTGTCTTTCAGTTCGAGCCAGTGCTCGAAGATGCAGTCGGCGGGTTCCTGGTTCAGCGGCCAGATCAGCGGTACGCTTTTCACGTACAACGTATTCTGCCCCTGTTGATAGCTGATAATTTGCGAAGGGTGGTTGTACCAGTCGCCAGTCTGAACGGGGTTCCAGCCAAGGTTTCGCCACTCATAAACGGGCTGCTTTCCATTGATGCTGTAGGGAATGGGTCCAGCATAAATCGACGTCTGAAGCTGTCGGCCCAGGTCAGAATTATTGACCATGTTTTCGCTGCTGCCTGCTTCCGATAGGTACGTAATGGCACCACCCGCGTTCAGATCGATGGCTACCCGAACTTTATCGTTAGCCAGAAATAAGCGTTTTTGGGGAGCTGGCTGCTCCTGAGTCGGCAATCCGCCACCTTTCAGGGGGTGGTACCGGGGCTGTAATGGTATACGGTGCCGTAGCCGGAAAATCGCGTGTGCAGCTGATAATCAGCTTGCTTGCCAATACATAAATGAACAGTAAACCGGGTCTAAACATACATTCGAAATAAACCTTTGATTTCTAAAGAGCCCTCAACATCAAAACTAGTGATTACGATTTCTGTTTTGTGCAATTAACGGCAATTCCTGCACTTAGCGAGTCCTTTACCTGCGATTTATCGACAGGTTTGTATTTTTTCGGGTAAGCTGTCTACTTCTTTCCGCTGAATACGCTACTTTTGCAGGATTTTTGGCTAAAGGTCAATAACCTGCCAACGATCCTCTGGTTTGTTTATCCATATTCAGTAGCCATTATTCATTCGAGGCCGCAAAGGCGGTTCATTGCTCCACTGAAAAATGCCCAAAAACTCCAACATTCGTTCCGTTCTTATTATTGGTTCCGGCCCTATTGTTATCGGTCAGGCGTGTGAATTTGATTATGCTGGCTCGCAGGCTGCCCGTTCGATTCGGGATGAAGGGATCGAAGTAGCATTGATTAACTCCAACCCGGCTACCATCATGACCGACCCCATCAATGCGGATCATGTGTACCTGCTGCCGCTGGAGAAGAAATCCATCGTAGAAATCCTGAAAAAACACCAGGAAATGGGACGGCCAATTGATGCCGTACTGCCAACGATGGGTGGCCAAACGGCACTGAACCTGGCCATCGACTGCGATAAGGTCGGTATCTGGAAAAAATATAATGTCCAGATTATTGGGGTAGATATCAAAGCTATTGAAACGACAGAAGACCGGGAGAAATTCCGGTTGCTGATGCTGCAGCTCGGTGCGGGCGTTTGTAAAGGACGTACCGCGCGCTCGTTTCTGGAAGGAAAGGAAATTGCCCAGGAAATTGGTTTCCCGCTGGTTATCCGACCATCCTTTACGCTTGGCGGTACGGGTGGGGGCTTTGTTAACGTACCCGAAGATTTCGATAAGGCCCTCACAAACGGGTTGCATGCGTCGCCAGTGCACGAGGTGCTGGTTGAGCAAAGTGTTATGGGCTGGAAGGAGTACGAGCTGGAACTGCTGCGTGATAACAATGGAAACTTCATTATTATCTGCTCCATCGAAAACTTTGATCCCATGGGCATCCATACCGGCGACAGCATTACGGTTGCCCCTGCCATGACCCTGCCCGATACGCTGTACCAGAAAATGCGCGACCTGGCCATTCGGGTCATGAGTGGCATTGGGCAGTTTGCTGGAGGCTGTAACATCCAGTTTTCGGTCAACCCGCAAACGGATGATATTATCGTTATTGAAGTAAATCCACGGGTGAGCCGGTCGTCGGCACTGGCTTCAAAAGCAACGGGGTATCCGATTGCCAAGATTGCCGCTAAAATGGCTGTCGGGTATAACCTCGACGAACTGATAAATCCGATTACCGGAACGACTTCTGCCTTCTTCGAACCAGCCATTGACTATGTAATCGTGAAGGTACCGCGCTGGAACTTCGATAAGTTTCCGGGGGCCGACCGTTCGCTTGGTCTGCAAATGAAATCGGTAGGGGAGGCTATGGGCATCGGGCGTAATTTCCAGGAAGCGCTGCAAAAAGCCTGTCAGTCGCTCGAAATTCGCCGGAATGGGCTTGGCGCCGATGGCCATGAACTCACCGACCGCGCAGCCCTGACCGAAAGCCTACAGCACCCAAGCTGGAACCGGCTGTTCCATATTTACGATGCGTTTAAGGCAGGTATGTCGTTCCGTACGATCCAGCAACTGACCAAAATTGACCCCTGGTTCCTGCACCAGATTGAAGAACTGATCGAGCTCGAACGCGAAATTCAGCAGTACGATCTGGAAGATCTGCCACCCGAACTGCTACGTACCGCCAAGCAAAAAGGGTATGCCGACCGCCAGTTGGCGCACTTGCTACAGGTGAAAGAAAGTAAAGTGTACCAATATCGTCAGGCGCATAATATTCGTCGCGTTTACAAATGCGTGGATACCTGTGCGGCTGAGTTTGAAGCCAAAACGCCTTATTATTATTCGACCTTCAACAATCAGGTTCCTATCACAACCGATCATGCTGAGCCAGTTTCGGACCTGCCTGGCAATGAGTCGATACGTAGTAACCGGAAGAAAATCGTGGTGTTGGGTTCAGGCCCGAACCGGATTGGACAAGGGATCGAGTTCGATTACTCGTGTGTACACGGTGTATTGGCAGCCAAAGAAGCAGGCTACGAGACCATCATGATTAACTGTAATCCGGAAACCGTCTCGACCGATCCCGACATTGCCGACAAGCTATACTTCGAACCGGTTTTCTGGGAACACGTTCACGCCATCATCATGCACGAACAACCCGAAGGCGTGATTGTGCAACTGGGCGGGCAGACAGCCTTAAAAATGGCAGAGAAACTGACCCGATACGGTATTAAAATCATTGGCACGAGCTGGGAAGCTCTTGACTTAGCCGAAGACCGGGGCCATTTTTCGGAAATGCTGCGGAAACTGGATATTCCGTATCCGAAGTTTGGCACCGTGCGGGAATCAGAAGGCGCCATCGAGCTATCGCGGTCGTTAGGATTTCCGCTGTTGGTACGTCCCAGCTACGTATTGGGCGGGCAAAGCATGAAAATCGTGATCAACGAAGATGAACTGGAGCAGCACGTAATGAAAATTTTGCAGGATATTCCTGACAACAACATTCTGCTCGACCACTTCCTTGAAAACGCCATCGAAGCCGAAGCAGACGCCATTTGCGACGGTGAAGATGTGTATATCATTGGGATCATGGAGCATATCGAACCAGCCGGTATTCACTCCGGCGATTCGTATGCCGTATTGCCAACCTTTGATCTGAGTGAGAACGTAATCCGGCAAATTGAAGAGCATACCAAAAAGATCGCCGTAGCCCTCAAGACCGTTGGATTGATCAATATTCAGTTTGCGATCAAAAATGAGGTTGTTTATATTATTGAAGCGAACCCGCGCGCTAGCCGTACCGTACCGTTTATCTGTAAAGCGTATCAGGAACCGTACGTTAACTACGCTACGAAGGTGATGCTCGGCGATAAGAAGGTAAAGGATTTTGATTTCAAGCCCGTCAAGAAAGGGTATGCCATCAAGATTCCGGTTTTCTCGTTCAACAAATTCCCGAACGTAAACAAGGAACTTGGTCCTGAAATGAAATCGACAGGGGAGGGGATTTATTTCATTGACGACCTGACCGACGACTACTTCCAGAAGGTCTACTCAGAACGGAATCTGTACCTGAGCCGGTAAGTAAAGTAAAAGCGCCCCAGAACGTTCTGGGGCGCTTTTACTTTAAAGCGACTATTGGATTCTATCGCTCACGTCACGTTAACGTGAATTATGAATAATTGAGTAGATTAATTATTGGCAGTCAATATGTTATTCGGATTCTTATGCCAGTTCAACACCCGAATCTGGAGATTCGGCCTTACAGTAACACCGAATCTCCAGATTCGGGTGTTGGAGCCATAATTCACATTACGTTAGAACCCAAGTCCTACGGCAAAGCCACGAACGGTGGGATTGCCCGGTATCGCTGCTCCAGCCGTAGCGGAACCATTGGTTAAGTTGATCGTATATAATCGGGTTGTACCACTCACACGTAATAATGCATACGCTGTACCGCTCATACCGCCAATATCGAAGCCATTGGCACTTTCGGCCTCAACACCCAGCGATCCTACAGTAACCAGCGTACCAATGTTGGGCGGATTCTGAGTAAGCAGAACCGCACTACCCGAGCGGATGTCGATGTCGTATAAGGTTGTAGTTGCTGCACCGGCAAAATTGTTGGTATAAGCGGCTGCCGTTACGTTAGGCGTAGCTCCTGCTGGTGAGAAGGCCAGTGTTCCATCGGTACCCGTCAGGGTTCCATCAATGGGGTTCAGACGTAGGTTTTGACCCGTATTGCTGACAACACGAATACGGTCGACGGTGGGGTTAAAATCGAACCCAAAATCCGTTCCCGACAGTGTGAACGCCCCCGCACTGCCAACCGCAACGGCACTCCAGCTCGATGTGGCCGTAACCGCTATCGAATAAAGGCGGCTACTGCTTCCGAGTGCATATAACTGACCATTTACGGGGCGGGAATCAATACCCAATAATGTTTCGCCTGTTTGCAAACCCGTAATAGTTTTTGAGACAGGCGCTGGACTCATCGGATTGAAAACCAGTAAATTAGTGCCGCCATCTATGGCATAGGCAACGGGTTCTGTTGGTATGGCAAGCCCGATAATCGTACCCGGCAGATTGCCCAGTTTCTGTAGTCGACCGGTTGTCAGATTGATCTGTTGTAATTCCGAGGAACCATTAAATGTTACAGCCACCAGTCCCTGCGAATTATCGGTTGGGGAAATGTCGAAACCAGCCGCTCCGGTAATATCCAGACCCAGCGGTCCAACGTCCGTTAACGTACCGTTATTGGGTGGATTCTGAATGTATAAACGGTCTGTAGCGGGGTCAATGTCATAGAGTGTGGTTGAGGTTGCACCAGCGCGGTTGTTGGTATAAGCCACCTCGGAAATGGTAGCGCCCGCTGCCCCGTTTATCGCTCCATCGGTAGCCGCTACGCCACCCGTCTCGGGATTCAATCGTAAATCCTGCCCTGTATTTGTAACCAGTCGGATACGGTCGACAGTGGGGTTGAAATCCAGCCCAACAACCGTACCAGCCACATTGGGCGTAAACGCCATCGCTGTAAGTGGCCGGGCGGCTCCCGTTGCGGGATTGATAACGAACAGCCGACTCTGATTGCTTACACCGTAAAGCTGTCCTGTAGCGGGCCGAAAATCTATAGCCAGCAGCCGTTCATCCTGCGCTGTTCCAGAAATACTTATTGGTGTAGTTGTGTCGGGCGTACGGACACTAAACCGGATCAACTGGTTCGCATTGTTCAGCGCATATACCGTTACGTCTGGAACCGTAGTGGGGTCGGGCGTTGATCGGTGATCCTGACAGGCATTGAGTACTACCGTTGAAACAACGGCTAATAAGCCGGTAATACGTCGAAGTCGTGCAGTATAAAGCATAGCCATAGTATTGAATTTGTTGAAAAATCAATACGTATACGAGCAGGCAGAAATATCAGATTTATAGAAATTAAAAATAGATTAAAAATCTATTTAACGTCTTTATGTATTTGCTTTTGCTTTGGTTGTAAATTGTTGATTTAAAGGCATTTATTTGGTTGTCTGAGCGCAGTGTTGATTCATCTGTCGTTAAAACCATGTTTAAAATTTCCTCGCCGAAAAGTCTCTTCTCAGCCTGAAAACTGCGATAAAAACACGATCCTATTGAGAAAGAATAGTTATGAATACCGTTCCATGAAATTTTTTTAAACATATGATTCGGTTTTAGGCTTTTTTATAGTCAAAAGTGACATTACTGAATGAATACATTGTTTACGACGCTAAATAACGGTATCGAAATGCCTCTGCTTGGGCTTGGTGTTTACGCCCCAAGTCAGACAAACGAAGTACAACAGGCTGTTGAATGGGCACTTGAGGCAGGATGCCGCCTGATCGACACGGCAGCCGCCTATGGTAATGAACGTGAAGTTGCTGATGCCATTCGGTCTAGTGGTATTCCCCGAAGTGATATTTTTATAACAACCAAAGTGTGGAACGATGACCAGGGGTACAATCGGACACTACGTGCGTTTAACCGGAGTCTGGAGCGGCTGCGGCTCGACGCCGTGGATCTGTACCTGATCCATTGGCCCGTAAAGCAATATCGGCACGAGACCTGGAAAGCGCTCGAAAAAATTTATACCGATGGTCGGGCGCGGGCCATTGGTCTCTCGAATCACTATCCAGCCCATATCGACGAACTACTGACGGAAGCCCAGATTACTCCGGCTCTCAACCAGATTGAGTTCAGTCCGTACTGCTTTCTGCCCGATGTCATGGATTACTGCCGCCAGAAAACCATTCAGGTGGAAGGCTATGCGCCACTGGTACGTGGACAGAAACAAAACGACCCAAAACTGGTCACTCTGGCCGAAAAATACGGTCGGTCAACGTATCAGATGCTGGTGCGCTGGTCGCTGCAACACGGCGTGGTAACCATACCCAAATCCGTGAAGAGAGAACGTATCAAGGAAAATTTCGACGTACTGGATTTTACCATTTCTGACGAAGATATGGCCCAGATGGATGCTTTCTACGACAATACCCGAATTGCCGACGACCCCCGTACGATTGAATGAATAGCCTCGCTTACCTGACGGGTTGCCGGTAAATTAAACAGTCAATATTCCAGCGTTTTTGAAGTAGCTCGGCTAAAGCCTGCAAGCCCCATTCTTCAACCCGCTGATGCCCAACCGCCACTACAGCAATTCCGGTGGCATCGACGGCCTGCTGAGCAGGTTTGCGGTAGGCGCCCGTCAGAAACAGGTCAGCGCCCTGATCTGCGGCTTCACGGATCAGGGTGTCGTTCATGGCACCAACTACGGCAATGCGATTGCTGGTAGGCCGCCACCCGCCCAGACCGGGGCCCGCTTCGGCCCGGTCGTAGCCGCCAAAGAGTTTTTTCATGGTCTCTAATAACCCGTCAAACTCCTGAGGTGGTACGTCAATGAACATGCCGATCGGGCGTTCGGGCAGCAGTTCGCCCGCTTCATTGGTTGCCCGCTTAAAACCAAGGGGTTTTCCCGGACTGGCGGCCCCAGGTTCTCTGGCCAGTTGCTTATTATAGCCAATGGTTAGTGTCTCATCAAACGGCAAATGATGCGACAATACCCCAACGTCGGATGGGAGATCATCCAGATTGAGTTGCCAGGGCCGGTGGAGCCAGAGCGCATCAAGTTGCTGAGCATCCACCCAGTCAGCTAAGCCGGAAAAGGGTTCCAAAGCCAGTCCTATCCGGCGGATGGGCCGTTCGGAAGGAGAATAAACTCCACCCTGTTCGTCATTAGGGTATCGGTCTGCTGATAGCTCAGTACGTAAGAAATCGTTTAGCTCAGTAAGTGAAGGATATGGCGTATTCATAGTCTAATAATGGACAGGGCAAAATGAACAAAACCAGGAGGCTATTTGCCTACAGCTGGTATTATTCATTTTTACACCATTCATTGTGAATTACTTAACAAACGCACATCTACGTAGATAGTTTTTAATTTATTGACCGTTTGCTCAACCGGATTTGGTAATTTGCCAAAGAAATCCGTAGGTTTGCGACCCTAAAGGCGTCCGCACTGGCGGTCCATTCAAAGCCCATGAAGTTCCTCGCTTAAAAACCCACGTGGTTTTTCATTCTTCTTCAAGTTCCTGCCACCTCCTGGTGGTTGTTTCCATTTTTTATATAGTTCGCATCGGGCAGTAGTCATCGACTGCGGCATAAGCTTGTATTCCAATGACCAAATTCATACGGTTATTCCTGGCCGCATTGCGTGGTTCAGAAACCAATTTTACGTCTGGTAGTATCAACCGGGCTATTTTTCTGCTATCGGTACCGATGATTCTGGAAATGGTGATGGAATCGCTGTTTGCCGTGGTCGACGTATTTTTTGTCGCCAAAATCGGTACGCAGGCCATCGCTACGGTAGGGCTGACCGAATCCGTATTAACCATCGTCTATTCCATTGCCATTGGCCTGAGTACGGCAGCTACCGCTCTGGTTTCCCGGCGCGTAGGCGAAGACAACCATCGGGAAGCGGGCCGAACGGTTGGGCAGGTGATTCTTGTATCGCTTCTGGTAGCGGTGCTGATGGGAATACCCGGCTTTCTGTTTGCCGAACAGATTCTGCGGGTGATGGGGGGCGATGAGCGCCTGATTGCCAATGGAGCCGGATTTACCCGGATGATTTTTGCCAGTTCACCGGCAATCATCCTGCTTTACACGCTGAGCGGCTGTCTCCGCGGTTCTGGCGATGCATCGGTAGCCATGCGGTCGTTATGGCTGGCTAATGGTGTAAATATCGTGCTTTGCCCGGTGTTTATTTTTGGGCTCGGTCCTTTTCCGGAACTGGGCGTAATGGGCTCGGCCGTAGCAACAACCATGGGGCGTAGCGTTGGTGTGTTGTATCAGCTGTACATGCTGACACGTTCGAAAGGAGCGATACAGGTGCTGCGAGCCGATGTTACGCCCGACACCGATATAATTCGTAATCTGCTGAGCCTGGCCGTTGGTGGCACGAGTCAGTTTCTGGTTGGTTCGGCAAGCTGGATTTTTCTGACGCGAATCCTTTCGACCTACGGCAGCGACGTAGTAGCTGGCTATACCATCGCTATTCGGATTATTGTATTTACAATTTTGCCGTCGTGGGGATTGGCGAATGCAGCCGCTACGTTGGTCGGACAGAATTTAGGTGCTGGTCAGCCCGAACGCGCCGAAACGTCGGCCTGGCGGGCGGCTTTCTGCAACATGCTTTTTCTGGCGGCCGTTGGCGCTGGCTTTTTTCTGGGAGCCACCGAAATTGTTGGGCTGTTCGACAACAATGTACGTGTCGTTGAGATTGCGGTAGAGTGCCTGCGCGTATTTTGTCTGGGCTATCTGTTTATGGCGTATGGCATGGTGCTCAGTCAGGCGCTCAATGGCGCGGGCGATACCCGTACGCCAACGATCATTAACATTATATGCTTCTGGCTGGTTGAAATTCCACTGGCGTACACACTCGCTAATCTCCTGAACTGGGGGCCGCCGGGCGTATTCTGGTCCGTGGCGATCAGTGAGACCTTGCTGGCTGTAATTGCTGTTTTTGTGTTCCGCCGGGGGCGTTGGAAAACGGTTCAGGTGTAATGAAAACCACGGTGTTAGCCATCTTTTCGCCGAAACTTTTCCCGAAAAGTGGCCGTTAATTACTTGTTGATGATGGTCATTGCTTCTGAATCACTGGCTGTCTACTAACCACTGAATTTATTCTATGATTGATACCCATAAACAACCCGAAACCGCTGTATTGGTCGCACTTGTTACGCAAAAACAAACGGCCGAACAGACCAAGGAATATTTAGATGAATTAGCTTTTCTGGCCGAAACGTCGGGCGTACAAACTGTTAAGACGTTTACCCAGAAACTCGACCGACCTGATACCCGTACCTTCGTGGGGAAAGGTAAGCTGGAAGAAATTCAAACCTTTATTCTTGATAATCCCGTTGACTCCATCATTTTCGATGACGACCTGACACCGGCTCAGGTACGTAACCTCGAAGCTGAGTTTAAAGAGATCAAAGTGCTGGATAGAAGCCTGCTCATCCTGAATATTTTCTCGATGCGGGCGCAAACGGCACAGGCTCGCGTGCAGGTCGAACTGGCGCAATATCAATACCTATACCCCCGATTAACCCGCATGTGGACCCACTTAAGCCGTCAGAAAGGTGGTACCGGGATGCGTGGACCGGGGAAAAAGAGCTTGAAACGGACCGTCGGATCGTGAAAGACCGGATTGCGTTTTTGAAAGAAAAGCTCGCCAAGATTGATAAACAGAGTGTTACGCGTCGGAAAGAACGCGACCGTCTCGTACGGGTAGCGCTGGTTGGCTACACCAACGTAGGCAAATCGACGTTGATGCGGACCATGGCGAAAACCGATGTATTTGCTGAAAACAAGTTGTTTGCCACGGTCGATTCGACGGTGCGTAAAGTAACGCTGGGCAACATCCCGTTTCTGCTGACCGATACGGTAGGGTTTATCCGTAAACTGCCTACTACACTAATTGAGTCGTTTAAATCGACACTCGATGAGGTACGTGAAGCTGATATTCTGCTTCATGTAGTAGACGTATCGCACCCGAACTTCGAGGAGCAGATTGAGGTCGTTAACGATACGCTGGCTGATATCAAAGTGGCCGACAAACCCATGGTTCTGGTGTTCAACAAGATGGATCGATTTGTTCCAAAAGACGAATGGACCGAGCAGCCGCCTACTGACGAAGAGGATGATACGTATCAGGCTGGGCACGAAGAGGTATTGGTTCCGGTAGCCGTACGTAAAAAAACGGCGCTCGACTACCTGAAGAAAACATACCTGACTCAAAAAGCGGATCACGTAGCGTTTATTTCGGCCGAAACGGGCGAGAATGTTGGTGAACTTCGGGAGCTGCTGTACAGTCTGGTGAAAGAAAAACACTACCAGATTTACCCGAACTGGATAAACGTACCACTCACAGAATCAGCGGAATACGGCGACGGTTTGGCAAGCTGATAGAATTTTGGCAATTTCGCGTGAATTAAAACCTATAAGGTCTTTGAGACCTTATAGGTTTTAATTTGGTCCTGTAGTTCAACGGATAGAATAAGCGTTTCCTAAACGCTTGATATGGGTTCGATTCCCGTCAGGACCACATCAAATGTCATATAATTACTGATATACAGATAGTTATATGACATTTTTTTATGCGGCCCCGTTTTTTTAAACTAAGCGCTAACGGTGTTCCGATTAACGCCTAAGACACGAGCAGTATCGCGTATGCCCGCTCCGTTGAGGACCATCTGCGTAATCTGCTCTTTGACCAAGGGGTCCCGGGCCTTGTGGGTGTATGTTTGCACAAAGGTTCGCCCGCAGTCAAAACATCGGTAGCGTTGGACGCCTGCACGAGTCGTGCCATAGCGTTTGACATGTTTGGTTTGGCCACAATGCTTACAGGCAACGGCTTCTAATACCATTCACAAAGATACCCTATTCAACGCAGTTGGGCCACTACCCTTTCGTTCAAGCTGGTTTGATTTGTTCAGCCAGGCTAGTGTTTTACTGCTTAATGATCTTCACTGTATAGAGCTGGGTGGGGGTACTGGCCTGCAGCAGTAACAAACCAGGGCCTGTGTAATCCAGCCAGAAAATCTGTTCCACAGCTAGACCTGCGAACTCAACCGTGCGGTTTTCCAGTAAGTGACCGCCCCCCTCTGTCAACCGCAACTGCACCGACTGGCCCTGTGCGCCATTCAGCAGGACGCGCAGTTGCTCGTGAACGGGATTGCCCAGCACTGTTAAGGTAAGCTGCCTATCAGTGCCTTCGACTCCCTGACGTGCCCGACCACAGGCCGCTTTCAGATCCCAGGTCCAGGTCACTACTTGACCGCTCTGACGAGCCATGAGCGTAAAGGGTTGCACGTCATCGACCGTTCGACTTTCTTTATCGACAAACTGATTGGGGTTGGTTGTCCAGCCCGTGATGCCCATGGCCATAAATTCGATGGGTGTGCCATCACCACCCGATGTATTAAAGGTAAAGGCACCTGTGGAGCAGTTGTAGGTTGGAGTAATCAACGCGAGCGGGTTGTTGCCATTGGTAATAATATAGTTGAAAGTAGTAGACGCCTGTCCGCCATTGGCACTGGCAGATGCGGTTACCGAGTACACTCCTGCGGTAGTGGGGGTGCCGACAAGCACCCAGGTTGGATTTGGGCTGCCACTCCCTTCCTGCCTGAAAAAATAGCTGATTCCTGGTGGTAACCCTTGCGCACTGACGCCCCAACTGGTAGTCACGGAAGAAGAAAAGGCTAGCCCGATTGGGAAGTAGATCCCCTGTCCGACGGTAGCGGTTTGATCATTAATGGGACTCACCTTAACAATGGACGAGTACGAAGCACAGTAGTTCTGTCGCGACCACGTATACGTGACAATTTTTCCATTCTGCCGTGCCAAGAGTATAAAGGGTGGCATATCAGCACAATTACGGGCACAATCGTCCAAAACATGGAAGCGATTGGTCGTCCAGGAGGTGATACCTGGGGCCATATACTCGATGGGTGTTCGATCGCCATCGTAGGTATTGAAGGCAAAGGCACCCGTAGCGCAGTTATAGGTCGGTTCGGCCAGCATCAATGGCCTCTCCGATTGGGCCAGTACGTTACCCGCCAGGGACAAACAAAGCGCCCAACTCATCAGAACCAGCCAGCTTTGGCGGCATCGCATTTGGTAGTTGTTTTCCATAAACTTGACAGCAGAAAGTGAAACGATTGGTTAGGTAATCAACGCTAGTTTGAGGGTAAGGGCACGGCTAACAAGCTGTATTCAAGCAGGGGGAAATACGTTTTGAGGACAAGTTAAAAAGCGGAGTAATTAGCCCAAAAAAATGTCTTAAAAATGGAAGGAAATGACCTAAATATTAAAGTGGCTAATGGTTTGACCGCTATATGGGTATAGCGGTGTTAGTGGGGGTGTCTATGGGGACAAGATAGCCGTAAGTCACAATTTGGTTTGTAGCTTCCCATTACCCAATTCTTATTTACTTATCAGCTCGTTGAACGTACGACTTATAAGGCAGACATATAATAATATTTTCGTCTCTTGGAGGAGGAGTATTTGTCTAAAAAATGGACATTCGAAGGTACAGAAACGGACAGGGCTTCAGTGTTTGTTTAAACGCCCGTTTCCTGATACAGGTGTATCAGGGAGGGTATGTTGAGAATATAAAATCGGTGGGTACAATATGTAGTTAAAAACAATCAAATATCTGGTGAAGTCGTGACCAGTACACTTATTTGCTGGCCGAACTGGCTTCCTCAAAAAGACGCATCGCCATTAAGCCTGTTCCCACGGCTCCACCCGCCCGTAACGCGGCTGCGATAAAGACTGTTTCGGCAATTTCCTCGCGGGTAGCGCCCGCCTGTACAGCGTTGTTCATATGCGATTCGATGCAATAAGCGCATTGCGTGGTTAGCGCCACGGCCACTGACATAAGCTCCCGGTATTTAATTGGAATGACGCCGTCGGTTCGCTCGGCGGTATGCTTCAGGTTCATGAAGGCAGCGGCCTCTTTGGGAGCGGCCTGTAGGAGCGTGTTGGTATAGGCCCGGTCTTTGGGTGTTTGATACTCAGTCATTCGAACTAATAAAAGGGTTTAGGATAATCAGTACCCTAACGGAAGAGGACTAACCACTTTTGTTACTCTATCAATGACTGACTTAAGGAGCCTTTTTTGAGATACCGCAGATCAGTTACCCGGATTGCTCCGTGTGTTATTGCCAGGTTATTCGTGCAAATGAACTACCTGTTGTTCAGATGAGCATCGGGAATAACAGGATTTAGTTCTCCTATCATTAACTTTCATAATTCACTACACTGCTACCCCAACCCATTCTTCCTTTGTTGGGGTAGTAGGTAATCGGAAAAGCTGCTCCCTATTTAATTACTCTTCTGCATATAGCCTGACATCTTCAACACGGAATTTTACCAGCTCGATAATCTGGGCATCGGGCCTTAACAGGGGTGGAATGGCCCGAAGCGCACTTTCTTTATTCTCAAAATCGTAGATAAACCACAATTTATGAACTCCATCTTTACAACCCCAATGGGCTTGGGAAATCACATGTGAACCGGAGGTCAAAAAAACGTTAATCACTTTTTTGCAGTCCGACACTTTTTCAGAATGAGGAATTTCAACCAGATACGTTGGCATTTTTTTGAGTGTTTATTGGTTAGGATTGTCCAGTGTCATTCAAGGGCTATAAACCAAACCAGCGATTCACACGACTTGAACCAAAGTAGGCTTTGTCGGTGACCAGCTCAGCAGACGCTTCCGTGTAGGTTCCGAAGGGAGACGGTCCTGAGAAGAAGTCCACATTGACCTGACCCACGCGCCCATCGCCAAACTCTACGTAGCAAATGCCATTTCCTTTATAAGGCGCAGGCTGTTGGCCGTTCTCGAAATCCGCCAGGATCGATGCGGCAGCCACTTTTGCCGCACCTTCCGCAAAAACACCAGCCTTTGGTGTTCCGACACTGGTAACGTCGCCAATAGCATAGACTCCCGGATACTGCGTTTTCAGATTTATTCTGTCGACCGGTATCCAACCATTTACGGTCATACCACTTTTCTGCACTACTTCTGGAACACGATGTTTGGGAATACCCAGAAATAAGTCAAAAGGCATCTGCGTGCCATCATCCAGCAAGGCTTCATGACGCGATGGGTCAATTGATTTCACCACATGTTTGGCAATAAACTTGATATCCCGTTCGGCAAAAGCAGCGAGTAATGCGTTGGAGGTATCCGGCGAAGGGGGAATAGGTGAGCCGAAAGGCATAACCATACTGATAGTACAGTCCTTACGGATGCCGCGTTTAACCAAGTAATCATGCATCAGTAAGGCAGCCTCGCTGGGCGCTGGCGGACATTTGAAAGGAGCCGAACATACGCCGACAATTACATTGCCTCCCGAAAAAGCCGGGAGAATATCGCGTAACCGTTCTACCCCTTCGAACGAATAAAATTCGTTTCCTGCTTCAGCTAGCCCCGGCGTCGCCCCTATATCATAGTCCGCTCCCAGGGCGATGACCAAAACGTCTGCCTGGTAAACCGATCCATCATGTGTTTCTATTCGTTTCGAACCCGGGTCTATAGACAAAATCGTGTCCTGTACGAACTTTATGCCAGGTTTCTCGATATTTTTGTAAGAAACCCGTACCTGTTCGGACGATTTATGGCCAAACAGAATGTCAAATTTGGAGAATCCGAAAAAAATGAGTCGCTTTTATCGATCAGCGTCAGATCAAGGTTTTCGCCCAATTTCTCGGAAAGGATCGTGCTCAGTTCAAGACCTCCGAACCCCGCACCAAGAACAACCACCCGTAATTTCCCTTTCATAGCGGCATTGATTTCTTGAGGCTATCTTTTCAACTGGCTCTATGCTGGGACTTCTTTCGTTTTGCCTGGCTGAGGAATAATGCGCAGGTAAGGCTTGATCGTTTTCCAGCCTTCCGGATATTTTTCTTTGGCCTCGGCATCCGTAACCGCCGGAACAATAATGACATCTTCTCCATCGGTCCAGTTTACAGGCGTAGCTACTCTATGTTGAGCCGTAAGCTGCATCGAATCCAATACACGCAGTATCTCGTAGAAATTACGGCCGGTTGTCATCGGATAGGTCAGGTGTAGTTTGATTTTCTTATCGGGGCCTATTATAAAAACAGACCGTACCGTTTGATTGGTGGCCGCCGTCCGACCTTCTGACGTGCCCGGCTCATCGGCCGGAAGCATATCATACAATTTGGCAATTGACAGGGTGGGATCGCCAATCATCGGATAGTTCACGGGGTATCCCTGGGTTTCTTCAATGTCTTTTTCCCATGTCAAATGGCTTTCAACCGGATCTACACTTAACCCGATCACTTTACAACTCCTTTTCTGGAACTCCGGGGCAAGTTTGGCCATATACCCCAGTTCGGTGGTGCATACTGGGGTAAAGTCTTTGGGGTGCGAAAAAGAATGGCCCAGCTATCGCCAATCCAGTCATGAAAACGGATGGTGCCCTGGGTAGTTTCGGCCTGGAAATCAGGTGCTGGATCATTTAATCGGATGCTCATGGTAGTTATCGGTTAATTGGTTTGTAGGCAGGAAAAATGTAAGCTAATCAGTCGTCAGAAAATAGGAATCGCTTCCTGCAGGTTTCGCATTCATAGGTTTTCGGTTGAATGGCCCCAAATGAAATCACGCTTATAAACCAACCCGAGAGTGTTTTTTTCTCAGCAAGGACCAGGTTACCTCCGCATACGGTGCAGCGTATACCCAGCATTGTTCGTCTAATGATGATTTTATTCAGATCCAGCAATCCCATAGCCTGAGCAAAAGTGGACCAGCTAAAACACCTGTCCCAAAAAAAGGGATGAATATGGCTTGTAAGGGACGAATGATAGAAAATCAGGGAAGAAGTACAGCAGCCAACTGTTTCCAGGCGGAACCAATTGGCTGTCTGTGCCCGCAACGTATCCG
Organism: Spirosoma sp. KNUC1025; assembly: GCF_045160025.1. Taxonomy (GTDB): domain Bacteria; phylum Bacteroidota; class Bacteroidia; order Cytophagales; family Spirosomataceae; genus Spirosoma. The sequence continues at coordinate 6,390,534 of NZ_CP087139.1, read as the reverse complement.
ATTAGGATTCGTTTAGACCAAGCGCGTTGAAAAGCGCTTCCCGGTAGGATTTGCCGATCGGAATTTTAGTCCCTTGTAGGGCTACTTCCGTCGGGAAAATTTCATCGATGAGGCTGATGTTGACCGAATAACGTCGGTGAATGCGGATAAACAGAGTTGGATCCAACTGCGCTGCAAAATCCTGAATGGTAGAGCGTACCATGATTTTTTTGTGTGGCTTCAGGTGCAGGGTTACGTAGTTGGCGTCGCTCTCCAGAAAGAGCAGCTCATTAAAAAATACCTTACGAAACACATAGCTTTCCTTCACAAACACGAAACTCCGGGCTGGATTCGATACCGCCGATGATGGCTTCACATCCCTCTGGTTGCTCGTAAAATTACTGAATGCGATTTCGATAGCGGCATACAGTTCTTCTTTTGTAAACGGCTTTACGATGTAGGCATGCGGTTTTACTTTTTTGGCCCGGTCAATCGTTTCGGCATCACTATTGGCCGTTAAAAAAATAAACGGTATTGGGTACGTGTCATTGAGTTTTTGGGCGACATCAATGCCATCTTTTCGCCCGGCTAACTGGATGTCCAGTAGCAGTAAATCGGGTTTATTCTGCTCAAGTAATTCGAAGGCCTCGGAATAATTGATAGCCGGTCCACAGGGTAAATAGCCTAATTCCTCAAGGATAAGGGAAATGGTTCGGGCGATGACCAGCTCATCTTCTACGATCCCTATTTTTAAAACAGACATGCGCTTTAGTCCAGGTTTTTACGCGTTTGTCGATTGGTAAACTGAACGGTGAAAACAGCCCCGTTTTGCGTTGTATAGTGCACCGATCCACCAATTTGTCGGCTCAGATCGTTGACTAGTTGCAGACCAAGTGTCCTGGCGCTCGTTACATTAAAGCCAATTGGCAAACCTGGTCCATTATCAGCATACCGTAATGCATAGTTTCCCTCGCTCTTTACCTCTATATCTAGCCTTATTTCACCGGTTTCCACATTGGCAAAGGCGTATTTGTAGGAATTTGACAGTAATTCATTCAGTATCAATCCGAGCGGAACGGCAGAATCAATATCCAGGTGCAAATCGGGTACACGTATCGCAATCGTTACTGGTTTTTGTATCTGAAATACACTTTGTACCTGGTTACACAAATCCTTGACAAACCGGCTTAAATAAATTGTGCTAAGATTGTCAAACTGATACAGATTCTGGTGAATCAGCGCAATGCTTCGGACCCGGTTTTGTCCTTCCTGAAGCGCTTCTCTGGCGATTTCGTCCGTCAAACTCTTACTTTGCAATTCGAGTAATCCCGAAATAACCTGTAAATTATTTTTAACCCGGTGGTGAATTTCCTTCATCAATACGTCCTTTTCCAGCAGCAGTGCCGACTGCTCGGACACGGCTTGTTTTAGTTGGGCCGTTCGTTGGTTGACCGTTTGTTCCAGTTTACGTTTATCGATAGCTAATTGCCTGATTCGCCAGTGGATCAGCAGGTAAATGCCCAGAAACAGGAGCAGAACGACGCCTGAAATAAACCACCATTTCAGATAAAACGGTTTTAGAACCGTTAGCGGAATGGCTAATTCCCATTTACTCCAGGCCCCCACACCATTTTGCCCTTTAATGCGCAGGGTGAATTTTCCGTACGGTAATCCACTGATGCGAATTGAGTTTTCACGAAGGTAATTCCAGTCTTTATCAATACCGTCAATCCTGTAGGCATACCGGTGCCCTTTGTCCTTGGCAAAATCCAGCAATTGAAATTCTAAGGTAAAGAACTTATCGCCGGGCATGAGTGTAATCTGCGGCTTGTTAATCAGCTCGGTGGTTTTATTGACTAGTTTATTCTGTTCACTCACAAACTGGCTAAAGGTAATGACCTGAAGGGGTATCTGGAGGGAATTGGTATCGGCCTTGAAATCACGTGGATAAAACGCATTAACCCCATCTAGCCCCCCGAAAAATAACCGACCATCCATCGCTTTAAACGAGGAGGTTCTGTTAAACTCATTGTGCGTAATCCCGTCGGCGATTGTGTAGGTATTCACGGCGAACGATTTTTGATGAAAGCGAACCAATCCATAATCGGAACTAATCCACAGATTATCAAATTCATCGGGTTCGATCCGGTAGAGCACGTCGGAAGGAAAACCATCTGTGATGTTAAATTGTCGGAGGGTGTCCGTTTTAGGATCCCAACGGTAAAGCCCTTCTCCGTTGGTGGCCAGCCAGAACACTCCGCCAGAATCCTGATACGCATCGAGCAGACTAAGACCGTTCAAAACGGCGGATTGAATTCTGACTACTGTCCAGTAGAGGCCATTCCCAACAACAGCGCGAGGGTTGGCAATCACTTTATACAATCCATTTTCAGCAACGACCCAAACCTCACCGTCTTTCCCCTTAAAAAACCGGTACACAAATTTCGGCTCGGGCGAGCTGGGGGTCAGGACAGCAAGTGAGTCGAAGTGGTACGTATAATTATTAAACAGATGAATACCCGTCGTCCGGCCTAAAAGCAGCAGGCTGTCGTTCAACGAAAACATCGACCAGATCTCCGATCCCACACCACCCGCATACGGTTTAATTGAATTCTTCGTCTCATCGTACCGAAACAGATGATAACCTCCAACGTACCATGCTGACCGGTGTTTGGTGATCGCGTATTTTATTTCAAGATCAGCAACCGAACGGGTTTTCGATTCCAACTGGCTGAACGTATGTGTCCATACGTTAGCGACAATCGGACCATTTTTATCGGTATAGATTCCTCTGGTCTGGCTGTTAGGCTGAACATTTTGTCGACTGAGGGAAAAATAGGGTTCGAATCGATTTTTTTCAATACGGAGCTGAAAAACGCCCAGTGAGGTGCAAAGCCAAAGGTTGCCGAGGTTATCAGGAAAAAGCTGGTATAAAAACAGATTTTCAAATCCTTTCAGCTCGGATTTATCAAGTACTTTCAAAAACGTTTCCCTGTTCCACAGATAAAGCGCATCCAGGCCGATGTATAGTAAAGACGATACGCCATCAGTCGAGAGCAGGATCTGATACCAGTACCGACCACGAATAGCCTCTAGATTATATTTATTCAGACTCGCAACGGTGTCTAACCCCGCTTTTCTACTCACATGTGCAACAGCGAACGTATCCGGATGCGAACGGGTATTATACGCCAGTAAAAGGTCATTTTGGGGAGTAAAACCAATTGGCAATGAACGTAAAACATTGGGTTGCCGAAAGACCAGCACCCTATCCTTTGTGATCAGATATTGTGGGTCGGCATTGGTCAATTTTAGTAAAGCTCTTCCGTTGGCAAAGGCACAGAAAGGCCCGGTAACCCGATACTCTTTTGCATTGACGGATTGATTCCATGCCTTCATTTCGTAGCGAAGCTGAAAACCTCGTGTGGATGTATAAGTCCAAAACCGAAACGGGAATGCAGTTAAAAAAATGACGCCCCCGCTTCCATCATTCGCTAACCAGTATACGTCTTTCTCCTTAAATGGCAAGTTCGGGAAAGCTGCCGTCAGGGATTTTACGTCCTGCGTTTGGATGTCCATGACATCCACTTTCCCGTTGGTAGTGAGTTGGAAGCCAGCACTTCCGAAGGCAATAAACAGACGATTGGCCTCATCTTTTGCTAGTTGAACAACCTTGTTGTCCTGGAGTCCATTTCGTTGTCGGGTAAAGAGCAGGCAATTTTTACCATCATAGCGGTTCAACCCATTTCGGGTACCAAACCATAGAAAACCAGCGGCATCCTGTAGTCCACAGAATACCTCGTGGGAGGCTAGTCCATTGTCAATCGACAGCATGCGTTTGGTAACAGTATATTCGCTACTGCCAGGTTTTAGTGATCTTTGGCCCAGCAGGCTGTGACTGGTGATAATAAAGCCCAGTATCAGATAAATGCAACGATCCCTGCAACGGGTTTTTCTTCTTTCTGGGAGAACTGGTTCATATTGAAACGCCTTATTGAGCAACGTTAGGAGAGACATGGCGATCATAAAGCAGAATGAGCTTGGGCTTCCCTTTCAGTAAAAATACGAACCAGATCGAATCACTGGCGCAACACGTCATCAAGCAAGGAATTACAGCCTCATCGCTACGTATTGATCCATAAAAGCCGTACATATACGCAAACTCCTTATTCTTAAATGGGAGTCTTTTCTGACAGCTAACCCTTGAGACCAAAATGTTTATATCTGTCCAATCTAATCTACTGCTTAGGGATGGCGTTCTCCTAAACACTCTTGACGGTCACAACTTTAGAGATTAGGTTAGCTGCTAAACGGTATCTTCACTCGACGACCCCACAGAACGAAAAGGGTAAGTGCCAGCACCACGAAGTTGATGGGTGTGTTGGCGGCTTCATCACGGGAGAAGTGAAAGCCGATGGCCGCTAGCATCAGGGCAGCGCAGCCCGAGGCTGCACCTAGGGTTAATCCTGGCCTGATTCGAGTGAGCGCCGGTAAAACGAGGCCGGCACCCCCGGCTATATCAAAGAGTGCAGTTGAGCGAAGCAAGTTTGGGTATTCTCCCGCCCAGGACCACAGCTGGGCGAGCGTAGGTATAGGTGTGAGCAGCTTGAATAGTCCCGAACCTATGAAGAGAAGAGCCAAAAGGGCCTGGGCGACCCATAAGCTACTATGGAGCGGTTTCGATTTTTTTGGTAGACTTGACATAGTAGATGCCTGGTGATTAGTCTGACAAAATTGCTTACTTTTACTTACCATTTGTAAGCAGTTACCTTGACGTAAGCAGTATGATTTTAACTAAGGGCAAAACCAAGCATGTTGATTGCTTAGACCAATTACTGCCGATCCGTGACGCGCTGGATGTGATCAGCGGCAAATGGAAGGTGTTGATTTTGACCTCCATTATGCGCGATAATCGGCGTTTTGGCGAAATACAGAGAAGCATTCCTAAAATCAATCCCAAGGTTCTTTCTAAAGAACTGAAAGACATGGAAGAGCACCAGTTAATTAACCGAATCGTTGACGAGAATAATCCGGGACTGATCGAATACATCGCCACCGATTATTCGCATTCCTTAAAGAGAGTGATGATGGAACTCTATAGCTGGGGCGTCAGTCATCGTAAACAAATTCTGGGGAAATAAGCTAATTGCCACCTCCAGTAAAGCCTCCTCTCACCTCTTATCGTATGCGACATGTAGTAATTGAGAGGTATTAAAAAACTGACTTGTAGGCAACCCTCCTTCGCCTGAAGCAAGAGCGTTTTCTGAGATGATATAACTTGACGCTTTGATAGCTGTAAAGGTCGGTTTAGCAGATATGTAAGGGTGTTCTATGACAAACTTTCCGCCAACGAAACAAATTTCGTTTTATCGTCGATTCCCATACGGACCTTCGTGGGCTTGATCCTAACCGAATTAAGGATACTTTACGCTCCTCCGTATTCGCTTCACTCGGACCATGAGCTATTTAGTGAATTAGCTTTTGCCGCCCTGGTCGAATGAGGAGCCGGGATCTGTTAGGGGTTAGTAACCACTAATGCAAGCGGCTATATCCGTTCGCCAGACTGATTGTCAAGTCCTGCAAATCTTCCGGTTTGCGGCTGGTAGCCACCAGCCAATCGCTTAGCTCCAATACCGCTTCGGCATGACCTCTTCCCAGTCCACGTGAACTGCCGGTGATAAACCAAACTATTTTCACTGCTTTCTATTGGTTACAACGTTGAGGTCAAACCCTTATGGGCAACTTTCAGCTCATCGTTGCTTAGTAAAACGCTCCTGTATGTATCGGAGCGTGGAATGGTAGCCAGGCAACCTCGTGTACGAAACGTTTGTACTAGTTTTGCAGGAAGATAAAGGTCTACGTATAGCTGAAGCATAAACAAACATGATTCTCGACCATAAGCAATACGATCTATTTGGAAAGACGCTCATCCGGAAGATTGTGCTGGAGCCGCCCTTTCGCTTCACGTTTCCGCTGGCAGACTATGCCTGTTTTTTGTATATACTGAAAGGCGACATTCAATACAACCTGGACGAAGAAAAAGTAGCCGTTCCGGTAAAACACTCGCTGCTGCTGCATTGCCTGGATGTTTCCACCGAGATTGGTAATCCGGCGCCGGGCAGCCACAACGAACTGGTCATTGTTCATTTTCACCCCGACATTTTAAAAGAGATTTACAACCGGGAACTGCCCGCCTTGCTGCAACCAACTCAAAGAAAGGTGTCCAACCAATCCAGAGACGTGATCAACAACGACTTTCTTATTCAGAAATATATGGAAGGGCTTCTGTTCTATTTTGAAAATCCTTCGCTGGTCAATGAAGATATATTGGTCCTGAAACTGAAAGAAATTGTCCTGCTGCTTTCACAAACCCGGAATGCCGAAGCGGTACACGTGATCTTATCGCAGCTTTTTTCGCCGGCTGCCTATAGCTTTAAACAAATCATTGAGGCAAATCTGTTTTCGCACATTACGCTCGATGAGCTGGCACAGCAAACGAACATGAGCCTGTCTTCGTTTAAACGTGAATTTGCTAAACTCTACAACGATACGCCTGCCAATTACCTTAAATACAAAAAGCTGGAAAGAGCTGCCGAGTTGCTACGGGTTTCTGAGGAACGCATCAGCGATATTGCCTTTAGCTGCGGCTTTCATGATCTTGCCAATTTCTCGAAAAGTTTTGCCGATACTTACAAGCTATCGCCTACGGCTTACCGGCTGAACGGAATTGCCAAATAGTTGAACCAAATCACAAAAAGAACGTGGGTCTTCTGATTCAATTTTGCCTTGTCAATAACGACAATCAATTGAAAAAAAAGGACCATGAAACGTACAGCAAAAGCACACTGGGAGGGCGACCTGAAAGAAGGCAAAGGTGAACTGACCACCCAAAGCGGCATCCTGACCAAAACCAATTACAGCTTTAAAACCCGCACCACCGATGGGGGAGTGGGTACCAATCCCGAAGAGTTGCTTGCCGCTGCCCATGCGGGCTGCTTTACCATGGCGGTGGGTGCTGCCCTTGCCCAGAAAGGGGCGAAAGCAACAGCCCTAGACACGGAAGCTACTATAACCATGGAAGGTCTTGGCATTGCATCGGTGCATCTAGTGATTACCGGTGTGGTACCCGGTATTGAAGCTGCCGTGTTTGACGCCATTACAAAAGATGCCGAACGCAACTGTATCATTTCCAAAGCGCTGAATGTACCCCTCCGTTCAGAAGCGCACCTCGTTTTTTAACTAGCCTGCACCTCTACTCTTCATCGTATGGGACTATCTAACGTAGGCATCGTTCACACCATCATTGGTATTATTGCCGTGGTGGCAGCCATCGTATCGTATTTACGGTTTGGGAAAATAAACTTAGCAGCGGTGTGGGGTAAACTCTACTTCTACACCACCCTGATCACCTCACTAACGGCATTGGGTATTTCGAAGCGGGGCGGCTTTAATGCAGGTCACGGGTTTTCCATCCTGATTGTTGTTCTGGTATTAATTGCTTACTTTCTTTATGTCAAGAAAAAGGGCAATAACCGCAGCCGGTATTTCGAAAATTTTCTCCTGACGTTCAGCTTCTTTCTATCCTGGCTTCCCACAGTGAACGAAACGTTTACAAGGGTTCCCCTGGGGCATCCGTTGGCAACTAATCCCGGCGATCCGGTTATTGTAAAAACACTGCTGGTGCTGTTTATATTATTTATCGCCGGTTCTGTTCTACAGTTTTTGAAACAAAAGAAAATGAATAAAGGGTAAACAGGTATTCCAATGAAAACAGCGGTTATAACCGCTGCCAACCCAGTTATTGGATTTGAGATGGCAAAACAGGTAGCCATGACTGGCTATTTTGTATAGGCAGGAAGCCGCAACCGGGAGATCGGATCATAGACAAACGAGTGTAAGGCAAAACCCTCCTGACATCCGGCGGTCAGTGGTCGTAGTTTCCTTCGTATGATTCAACACAACTCCCATTTATCATGACTTTTGTCTCTGCTCGCCTGATCATCATCGACATGAAGCCAATGGTTCGCTTCTACGAGCCGATCACCGGCTTTCCAATGACTCAGAGTACCGATAGTTTCGCTGAATTGCAGACCCCTTCGTCTATGTTAGCCATCGGCAGCACTCGTACCTTGCCGCTAGTTGGAGGAGAGAATATCGCTAAAGCGGGCAGTCATCACTCAGCCATTAGTGAATGTCGGGAACGTATCGACTAGCATTTGACTTTATCAATCCAGCGCCCCAACAAATGACTGTTTTCGTCTGTCTTGTTTAGGAGGGTATTTTGAGATTAATGTATGGCCGGTTATCACAGAATGGCCGGAAGCTTAGTTGTCCTCCGGCCATTTCGAATTAGCCTGAAAGGCATTCTTTGAGAATGCCAGTATCGGCTCACTTTAGCATATACTGCAAGGAGCCTCCGTCAACGGCGATATCGGCTCCGTTGATGTAACTGGCCGCTTCGGAAGCCAGAAACAGCACCGTGCTGGCCACTTCATCTGCCGTGCCTAAGCGCTGTAAGGCATTCTTCGAGGCCAGATAGGCTTGAGCTCCCTCAGGGGCTACCGAGTCCAGACCAGGGGTTTTTATCGGCCCCGGGCTAACGATATTCACCCTGATCTTTCGCTCAGCCAGCTCATTGACCGCAATGTCGGCGATTTTATTGAGAGCGGCTTTCGTAGCCGAATACACACTGTTGCCGACGAAGGCGGCTGAAGCGACACCCGATGAGGTGAACGTCACCGACGAGCCATCCGCCAGGTAAGGCAGCAACTTTTGGAGCGTAAACAGGGGCCCTTTCACGTTCGTATTGAACTGGGCATCGTAATCCGCTTCCGTGATGTGTTCGATCGGTGCCACGACGGCGGTAGCCGCATTCAGCAGCAGCACATCCAGTTTTTTTTCACTTTCCGCCACCGCCTTTTCCAGTACGGCAATGCCTTCCAGGCTTGATGTGTCCGATACGAGGGCCGTTAAATTCGGACTGTTGATCTGCTCAGCCGCTTGTTGCAATTTGTCTGCATTTCGGCCTGTAATCCAGACCGTGGCTCCTTCATTAATAAAGGCTTTTGCCGTGGCCAGCCCAATTCCCTGGCTTCCACCCGCTATAACTATATTTTTATTGGCGAACTTCATGAGTTGCATATTTTAGTATTTACTCCGCAAACATAGTCTTTGCTAGTTTATTTTCGTTACTTTGTTACCAGATGTAACGGTATAGTTTAGGTAACCAAGTAACTGATGATGGAAGCAAAATGCCACAAACGGGATCTGATGGCCATCCATGACGCCATGGATATTTTGAATGGGAAATGGAAAATCTCCATTCTCTCCACGCTTTGCTATTACAACGAGCGACGATTTTCTGAAATCCTGCATGACCTTAACGGTATTTCCAACAAACAATTAAGCAAGGAATTGAAGGAGTTGGAGCAGAATAAGCTCGTTAAACGAACCGTGTTGGACACCCAGCCCGTGACGGTTCATTATACCCTAACCGAATACGGTTGGACGTTACAGGGTCTGATTAATTACCTGGCCGATTGGGGAGCCAAACACCGTGAGGTCATTTTCAGCGCGGTATAAAACCAGGCTAAGCTATTAAATTTTATCAATACTTGGCCAACCTAATCCATCCTATACAAGTTTAGGGTACTGAGAAATCTTCCCCCTGGGAAGCCTTGTTAACCATTTATTTC